>JBBSGU010000021.1:0-34372 GCA_038253755.1 Gemmatimonadales bacterium
CCGCACCAAGAAGGGGCCGCGCCGCGCGATCGCGGGCAAGAAGAAGGTTACGAAGTAAATGGCTACCGGAAAGAAGACCAAGCGCGTCATCGAGGCCGAAGGAGTCGCTCACGTCAGCGCCACCTTCAACAACACCACGATCACGATCACCGACGCCCACGGAAACACGATCTCGTGGGGCTCGTCAGGCAAGGCCGGATTCAAGGGCTCGAAGAAGTCCACCCCGTTCGCCGCGACTGTCGCTGGCGAGCAGGCCGGACGCGAAGCCGTCACGCTCGGCGTTCGCCGCGTGCACGTCCGCGTTCAGGGACCCGGATCTGGCCGAGAGTCGGCGATCCAGGCGCTCGTAGCCGCTGGACTGCAGGTCAAGTCAATCAAGGATGTAACGCCGATTCCGCACAACGGCTGCCGTCCGCCGAAGCGCCGGAGAGTCTAAGCCATGCGCTATACAGGACCAAGCTGCCGTCAGTGCCGCCGCGAAGGAACGAAGCTGTTCCTCAAGGGCACCAAATGCTTTACCGAAAAGTGCCCCGTCGAGCGTCGTCCCACGCCCCCGGGACAGCACGGAGCCTCGACCGCCCGCCGTCGCAAGATGTCGGAGTACTCGAAGCAGCTTCGTGAAAAGCAGAAGATCAAGCGCATCTACGGCGTGAGCGAGAAACAGTTCCGGAACACTTTCGAGCGCGTTGCATCGCAGCCCGGAATCACTGGTCACAACCTTCTCGCCGCACTCGAGAGCCGCCTCGACAACGTTGTGTACCGCATGGGTTTCGCGGCCAGCCGCAAGGCAGCCCGCCAGCTCATTCGCCACCGTCACATCGAGATCAACCAGAAGCCGGTGGACATCCCGAGCTTCCTGGTCGCCCCGGGTGAAGAGGTTCGTCTGCGCATGAAGTCGCGCGAGCAGGTCTCAGTTGCCGTGGCGATGGACCAGTCAAGCCGAGGCGCACCGCTTTCGTGGATCGCAGTCGACAAGGACACGTTCAGCGGCCGTATGCTGGAGCGTCCAACGCGTCCGAACATTCCAATCGCGGCGCAGGAGCAGCTGGTCGTCGAGCTGTATTCGAAGTAACAAATAGCGCTGACTGCCAACAGCTGACCGCTGACTGCTTGATACGGAAAAGCAGACAGCTGGTTTTAGCAGTCAGCCGGTTTTTGCAGTCAGCGGTAAGCAGTCAGCAGGTTTTCAGGAGACCGTGACTCTCCATACGGACCCACCGCGCGTCACGGGCGGGGTGGGACGTTGAGGAATTAATTCAAAAATGGCAAACGCAATAGATCTCAAGGGACTTGTCCGCCCGCAGCTCGTTGAAGCAACGAAGCGCGACGACAGGCAGAACGCAGCAGAATTCAATCTCCAGCCGCTCGAGCGTGGTTTCGGTCACACGCTGGGCAATGCGATGCGTCGCATGCTTCTGTCTTCACTTCGCGGTTCCGCGGTGTGGGGCATTCGCATCGACGGCGTGCTGCACGAGCATCAGACCATTCCTGGCGTCGTCGAAGACGTCCACCAGATCATCGGAAACCTGAAGAACCTCACCCTCGCGCTCGATGAGGGAAAGGAAGATGCGATTCTTCGCATTACCAAGGGCGAGTCCGGTGCGGTTACATCCGGCGACATCCATCAGGATCCGGGCGTCACGATTCTCGACAAGAACCATCATCTGTTCACGATGCAGGACGACCGCGACATCAACGTCGAGCTGTATGTGAACAAGGGTCGTGGCTACGTCGAAGCCGAGCAGCATGTAATCGACAAGACGCTGCCGGTCGATGTCGTCCGAATCGACTCGATCTACAATCCGGTTCGCCGCGCGAATTTTGCCGTCGCGGAGACACGCGTTGGACAGCGCACGGATTATGACCGGTTGACGCTGACGGTCGAGACCAACGGCACGATTTCGCCGGAGGAAGCTGTGAGCTACGCTGCAGCCCTCGCGCAGACGCACTTCCAGTATTTCGCTAGCTTCGGCTCGCATTCGTCGGCTCCGCTATCCGCGGGCGCCGACCTGCAGGGTGGAGACGCACAGCGCCTGGCAACTGACCTGCGCACTCCGATCGACGATTTTGAGCTCTCAGTGCGGTCGGTCAACTCGCTGAAAAACTCGGGAATCCGTACCCTCGGCGACCTCGTCAAGATGACCGAAAGCCAGGTGCTTCAGGTCAAGAATTTCGGCAAGAAGTCTCTCAACGAGATCGTCGATCTCCTCGAGAAGCACAAGCTGAACTTCGGAATGAAGTTCGAGGAGACGCCCGACGGTGTTCGTATCACGGACCCGGGCACTCCGCCCAACCGTAACGTTGCGACGGCTGCGGCCGACGAAGACGAGGAGTAGAGAACAATGCGTCACCGTAAGAAGGGCCGTTCGCTAAAGCGCACAGCGGAGCAGAAGCTGGCCCTCATGAGAGGTCTTGCCATGGCTCTGATCGAGCGCGGCGGGATCGAGACGACCGAGGCGCGCGCGAAAGAGCTGCGCCCGTTCGTCGAGAGACTGATCACCAAGGCGCGCTCGGGCACGCTGCACGATCGCCGGCTCACCGGCCGTCACGTGCAGGTCCGCGGCCTGAACGACAAGCTGTTCAACGAAATCGGACCGAAGTTCGCTTCGAGAGCCGGTGGATACACGCGCATCCTGAAGACCAGCCACCGCAAGGGTGATGGTGCAGAGATGGCCCGCATCGAGCTGGTGGATTAACATGGCCCCGATCAACAGAAGCCGCTGCTACGTCTGCGACAAGGGCGTTGCCTTCGGCAATAACGTCTCGCACGCAAACAACAAGACGCGCCGCACGTGGAAGCCGAACCTCCAGGTCGCGCGCATCGTCATCGAGGGAAAGATCACGAAGGTCAAGGTTTGCACGCGTTGTCTTGCCGCCGGCAAGATCCAGCGTGCTCCGCGCGGCGTCTCAGCCGCGTAAGTTTTCGTGTCATGACAAACGAGAAGGAGAGCGGATTGTCGCTCTCCTTTTTTTGTAACTACTTTTGACACAGAGACCACAGAGACCACAGAGCAAGCCGAAAAGTCCGAGACATGAAGACCATTTCCTCACTCTGAAAGACTTCTTTTTTTGGTGTGAAAGACGGAACAACGGCAGGAATGACTGGCGTTGACGAAGTAGAATAAGAATTCGGGAAAAACCGAAAACAAAAAAAAAGAAAAAGCTTCGACCACAGAGTAGCTGTCATTGCAAAACGCGGCATTTCTGTGGTCTCTGTGGTCTCTGTGTCAAATTGCTGTTAGCGAATCGCAACAAACTAGAATAGGAATGCCTCGCCGAAACGACCTGCACAGAATTCTTCTCATTGGCTCCGGCCCGATTGTCATCGGACAGGGGGCTGAGTTCGACTATTCCGGAACTCAGGCCGCCAAGGCGCTGAAGGAAGAAGGCTATGAGGTCATCCTCGTCAACTCGAATCCGGCCACGATCATGACCGATCCGGAGTTTGCCGACCGGACGTACATCGAGCCGGTAACTCCAGAGTACGTCGAGCTCGTCATCGCCAAGGAACGACCCGACGCGTTGCTGCCCACCATGGGCGGACAGACGGCGCTCAATGTTGCGATGAAGCTCCATGAGAATGGAGTTCTCGAGAAGTACAATGTTCAGCTCATCGGCGCCGATGCGCGCGCGATCGCGATGGCAGAAGATCGCGGACAGTTTGCGGACGCCATGAGACGCCTCGGGCTAGCTGTTCCACAGGGCGGAATTGCAACGACGTTCGACGAGGCCCTCGGGCTCGTCGATCTCGTCGGATTTCCCGCGATCATCCGTCCCGCGTTCACACTGGGCGGAACTGGCGGCGGCATCGCCTACAATCGCGAAGAATTCGAGTCCATCGTTCGCCGTGGAATCGATCTGTCGCCTGTCAGCCAGGTTCTGGTCGAACGGAGCATCATCGGCTGGAAGGAGTTCGAGCTCGAGCTTATGCGCGATGGAGCGGACAACGTCGTGATTGTCTGCTCAATTGAAAACATCGATCCAATGGGCGTGCACACCGGCGACTCGATCACCGTCGCTCCCGCGATGACGCTCACCGATCGCGAGTATCAGAAGATGCGTGATGCGGCCGTCGCGATCATCCGGGAAATCGGTGTCGAAGCAGGCGGCTGCAACATCCAGTTCGCGGTCAATCCAGTGAACGGAGAGGTGCTCGTCATCGAGATGAATCCGCGCGTGTCGCGATCATCGGCGCTAGCATCGAAAGCGACTGGCTTTCCAATCGCGCGCATCGGGACGAAGCTGGCCGTTGGCTACCGGCTCGACGAGATACCGAACGACATCACGAAGACGACGCCGGCGTCGTTCGAGCCAGTGCTCGACTATGTCGTCGTGAAATGCCCGCGCTTCGCGTTCGAAAAATTCACAACTGCGAACCCGCAGCTCACTACGCAGATGAAATCTGTCGGTGAGTCGATGGCGATCGGACGCACGTTCAAGGAAGCGTTCCAGAAGGGACTTCGCGCGCTGGAGATTGGCAGACCGGGATGGTCAGTCGGGGAGCGCCTCATTGATGACCGGTTGTCGGACGATTCGATCGAGTCGTTGCGGGGAGCTCTTCGGCAGCCAACGCCCGAGAGAATATTTCAGATCAAGCGCGCTCTCGAAGCCGGACTGACGGTAGACGAGATCAACGAGCTCACTGGCGTAGACAGGTGGTTCCTGGCACAGATGAGCGAGCTCGTCGCGGCCGAGCGGGAATTCACGGCGCTGCCTGATCTCGACGCGGACGCGATCCGTCGAATGAAAAGGATGGGCTTCTCTGACCGACAGCTTGCCGTTCTGCGCGGCACGAACGAAAACGACATGCGCGCGACACGCTGGTCGCTCGGCATACGTCCGACCTACAAGATGGTCGACACGTGCGCTGGTGAATTTCCGTCCGCAACGCCCTATCTGTACGGCTGCTACGACGAAGAGGACGAAGCTCCGAGAACCGACAAGAAGTCCGTCGTCATCCTCGGCAGCGGCCCTAACCGGATCGGGCAGGGAGTTGAGTTCGACTACTGCTGCGTTCGCGCATCGCTCGCGCTGCGCGATCAGGGTTACGAGACGATCATGATCAACTCGAACCCCGAAACCGTTTCGACCGATTTCGATATTTCGGACAAGCTGTACTTCGAGCCGTTATCGCTCGAGCATGTGCTGGAGATCGTCGAGCGCGAAAAGCCACTGGGCGTAATTGTTCAGCTCGGCGGCCAGACCCCGCTAAAGCTGACGCGCGGGCTCGAAGCAGCGGGTGTGAACATACTCGGCACGTCGCCGGACTCGATCGACACGGCGGAAGATCGCCGACGCTTCGATGCGATCGCCCGAAAGCTAGGCGTGATGCAGCCGCCGAACGGGACAGCCACGAGTGTTGCCGAAGCAGTCGCCGTCGCTGAAGAGATTGGCTATCCCGTGCTCGTGCGCCCATCGTACGTGCTCGGCGGGCGCGCGATGGAGATCGTCTACGATGCGACGTCACTCGAAGATTATTTCGAGCGTGCAGCACGCGTTTCAGAAGACCGCCCGGTTCTTATCGACAGGTTTCTCGAAGATGCGTACGAAGCCGACGTCGATGCGATCTCGGACGGCGACGACGTGGTCATCGGCGGAATCATGCAGCACATCGAAGACGCGGGAATTCATTCCGGCGATTCGGCATGCGTCCTTCCGCCCTACCTGATCACCGCCAATGACATGGAGACGATGCGGACGCACACAGTCGCGTTCGCCAGGGCGCTCGGTGTAGTCGGGTTGCTCAACGTTCAGTACGCGATCAAGAACGGACAGGTTTACGTCCTCGAGGTGAATCCGCGTGGAAGCCGGACTGTGCCGTTTGTTTCCAAAGCGATCGGTGTTTCTCTCGCAGCACTCGCCGCTCGCGTGATGCTCGGCGAAAAACTCGCCGACATTGGCTTCACTGAAGAGATCGTTCCGAAGTACATCTCGGTGAAGGAAGCGGTGTTCCCGTTCACGAAGTTCAGGGAGTTCGATCCGATCCTTGGACCCGAGATGCGCTCGACAGGTGAGGTGATGGGCGTGGCCGAGTCGTTCGGAACTGCATTCGCGAAGGCGCAGCTTGCGGCGGACAACAGGCTCCCGGAAAACGGAACGATCCTGTTGACGGTCAACGCGTTCGACAAGGAAGGCGTGACCCCGATTGCCCGTCGATTCCATGAAATGGGATTCACGCTCGTGGCGACCGAAGGAACGGCCAATCATCTCGCGGCCGAGGGAATTCCAGTGTCTCGCGTGTTCAAGGTGCATGAAGGCCGTCCGCATGGCATCGACATGATCGTTAACGGCGATGTCCAGATGCTCATCAACACTCCGTTCGGCAAGCACGCGCTCCAGGACGACTACACTCTGCGACAGGCTGCGATCGCGCACGGTGTTGCGTACACCACGACGTTGTCGGCCGCCAAGGCTGCGTGCGATGCGATCGCCTCGCTTCGGTCTGAACCGCCATCAGTCAAATCGATTCAGGAATGGCACGCAGATCTGCGTGAGGAAGCAACCGCATGAGCGGAAGTGAGCCTTTCATTCATGAGTCAGCGTACGTCGATGAAGGCGCACAGATCGGCGCCGGAACGAAGGTCTGGCATTTCTGTCACGTGAACGGCGGCGCGGTCATCGGCGAAAACTGTTCGCTCGGACAGAACGTGGTCGTGATGAACGACGTGCGGATAGGGAACAACGTGAAAATCCAGAACAATGTGTCTGTCTACGACGCAGTGGAGCTCGAGGACGACGTTTTCTGTGGCCCGTCGATGGTGTTTACTAACGTCATCAATCCGCGGAGCCACGTTCCACGCAAGAATGAGTATCGAAAGACACTCGTGAAGCGCGGAGCGAGCATCGGCGCGAATGCGACGATTGTGTGCGGAGCCACGCTCGGCGAGTATGCGTTTATAGGCGCCGGCAGCGTCGTGACCAGTGACGTGCCAGCCTACGCGCTTGTCGTTGGCGTGCCGGGCCGGCGCATCGGCTGGATGTGCCAGTGCGGTGAGCGTCTCTCTGACAGCGGCACGTGTCTCTGCAAGTCATGCGGCTCGCAATACCGCTCCAGCGGCGAAATAATCGAGAGGGTCGCCGACCCTTGAGCTCGTCTGAGGGCAGGAATTTCCGCATCGCGCTGGTGGGCTGCGGACGAATCAGCCAGAACCACGTCGAGGCGATCAAGCGCATCGAGGGACTGGAGCTTGTCGGGGCCTGCGATTCCGACCCTGCGCGGGCGAAAGCGCTGACCGAGCCGCTCGACATTCCCGGGTTCAGCTCATACGAAAAGATGCTGGCCGAAGTGGAGTGCGATGTGGTCGCGATCACGACGCCGTCGGGGCTGCATCCGGCACAAGGTGTAGCAGCCGCCCGCGCGGGGAAGCATGTAGTTACTGAGAAGCCAATGGCGATCTCGCTCCAGGGTGCCGACGATCTGCTGCATGCATGCGACGATGCTGGCGTTCATCTTTTCGTCGTCAAGCAGAACCGGTTGAACGCCCCGGTGCAGAGACTGAAACAGGCGGTGGACTCAGGCCGGTTTGGGCGACTATACCTCGCGAACTGTACCGTTCGGTGGGCGCGTCCCCAGTCGTACTACGACCAGGCGCCGTGGCGCGGCACCTGGGAGTTTGACGGCGGTGCTTTCATGAATCAGGCGTCACACTACGTGGATCTGATTCAGTGGGTCGTCGGGCCAGTCGAAGGGGTCATGGCGAGAACGGCGACGCTGGCCCGCCGCATCGAGACCGAAGACACCGGCGTCGCAATCCTGCGTTTCCGTTCGGGAGCGCTTGGCGTGATCGAAGTGACAATGCTGACGTATCCGAGCAACATGGAAGGCTCGATCACGCTCCTTGGTGAAAAAGGCAGCGTAAAGATTGGCGGAACCGCGGTGAACAAGGTCGAGCGGTGGGAATTCGCGGACGTTCAACCGGAAGACGAGTCCACCAGAGCGCTGGCCAGCAATCCGCCGAACATCTACGGATACGGCCACGAAGGCTACTATCGAAATGTGCTCGCGGTTTTGAGAGGCGAGGCGAGGCCCGATACCGATGGGCGAGCGGGCCGAAAGTCGCTCGAGCTCATCCTCGGAATCTACGAATCGGCGAAAACGGGATGCGAGGTCCCGCTCCCGCTGAAGGCTTGAAAATGGCATCTTTACAGGCTATGGATTTGTTCAAATAATGGCTGTCCCTCTGCTCGATCTCCGCGCCCAGCACGCCACCATTCGCGACGAAGTAGTCGGCGAAATGATGCGCGTCGTCGATGACCAGGCATTTATTCTTGGTTCGCCTGTTGAGCGTCTTGAAAAAGCGGTTGCGGAGCTTTCTCAGAGCCGTTTCGCGATTGGCTGCGCCAACGGTACCGATGCCATTCTGCTTGCCCTTCGCGCGCTCGATGTAAAGCACGGCGACGAGGTCGTCACGACCCCGTTCACGTTTTTCGCGACGGCCGGAGCGATCCATAATGTGGGTGCCCGTCCCGTTTTTGCCGACATCGAGCCGGACTCATTCAATATCTCACCTCAGGCAGCGGCCGCTGCGGTCACCAGCAAAACGAAAGCAGTCGTCCCTGTTGATCTCTTTGGCCAGATTGCAGCGGTCGATGCTGTGCGAGTCGCGATACCGGATCTTCCAATAATTGAGGACGCAGCGCAGTCCATCGGCGCGTCGCGGACGATCGGTGGCGAGAAGTTCATGGCCGGTCAGGCAGCGACCCTCGGCACGCTCAGTTTCTTTCCATCGAAGAATCTCGGCGGATACGGCGACGGCGGAATGATCGTGACGCAGGACGAGGAGATCGCTGTCAGGCTGAGGCGTCTTCGCGTCCATGGCGGGACGAAGACGTACTATCACGACGAAGTGGGCTACAACAGCCGCCTCGATGCACTTCAGGCGGCAGTTCTTCTCGCAAAGCTTCCGCACCTCGAATCGTGGAGCGCTGCGCGCCGTCGTAACGCCGAATATTACAACGCGGCCTTCGCTGATATGGCCGGTTTGCGAACGCCGTTCGTCGAGCCGGCGAACGTCTCCATCTACAATCAGTACACATTGCGCGCAGAGCGAAGAGATGACCTTCGGGAGCATCTCAAGGGCAAGGGGATCGGTAACTCGGTTTACTACCCTCTACCGCTTCACCTTCAGCCGTGCTTTAAATACCTGGGTTACTCTGAAGGGCATTTCCCCGAGAGCGAAAAAGCGGCCCGCGAGGTCATCTCTCTCCCAGTCTATCCCGAGCTCGTTCAATCCCAGCTCGATGAAGTCATTGGAGCAGTGAGACAATTCTATGGCAGCTGAATCCGACACCCAGTCGGGCATGAAAGAAAAGCTTCTCGAAAAGCTCGAGAGCAGGAGCGCCTGCATTGGCGTAGTTGGACTTGGCTATGTCGGCCTGCCGCTGGCGCTGGAATTTGCGAAGGTCGGCTTCAGGGTGATCGGCTACGACGTCAGTGAGCGCGTGGTCAAAAGTCTCAACGTGGGGCAGTCGCACATTCAGGACGTGCCCGACGCCGAGCTCGCGGCGCTCGTCAAGGCCGGCAAGTTCGAAGCGACTGACGACGAAGCGCGTCTCCGCGAGATGGACGCGATCTCGATCGCCGTCCCGACTCCGCTCGCAAAGACCCGCGATCCCGACATGACCTACGTCATTGCGGCCGCGGATGCGATCGCCCGCAACTGTCATCCGGGACTGCTCATCGTACTGGAGAGCACGACTTATCCGGGAACGACCCGCGAGCTGATGCAACCCAAACTCGAAGCAGCGGGACTTACAGTGGGCGAGGACGTGTTCCTCGCTTTCAGCCCCGAGCGAGTCGATCCTGGCAATCCGAAGTGGAATACCAAGAACACGCCGAAAGTCGTCGGTGGAATCACGCCTGCATGCACTGATGTCGCGTCAGCGCTCTACGCATCGTGCCTCGAGTCAATCGTACCCGTCTCGAGTACCGAAACGGCTGAGCTCGTGAAACTTCTGGAGAATACGTTTCGATCCGTAAATATCGGGCTCGTCAACGAAATGCAGATCGTCTGCGACAAGCTCGGCGTCAACGTCTGGGAAGTCATCGACGCGGCCGCAACGAAGCCGTTCGGATTCATGAAGTTCACGCCGGGGCCGGGAATCGGCGGCCACTGCATTCCACTCGATCCGCACTACCTCGCGTGGAAGATGCGGACGCTGAACTACAAGACTCGCTTTATCGATCTCGCCAGCGAGATCAACAGTGAGATGCCCGCTCTCGTCGTCGAGCGGGTGACTCAAGCACTAAATGCCGATCGCAAGCCGCTCAATGGAAGCCGCATTCTCGTTCTAGGAGTCGCATACAAGCGTGACATCGACGACATGAGAGAGAGTCCGGCGCTCGACGTGATTCGTCTTCTCGAAGATCAGAAGGCCGACGTCGTGTACCACGATCCTCACGTTGCATCGTTCCGCGAAGACGGTCACGAGCACCACTCGGTCGACCTGACTGACGCGGAGCTTTCCAACGCTGATGCAGTCGTCATCGTCACCGACCACTCGTCGGTGGACTACCAGCGCGTCGTCAATCTCTCCAGGGTTGTCGTCGACACTCGCAATGCCACGGCTGGAATGTCGCGCAATTCAGCGGCAGCTTCGGTTCGTTCCCGTCCTGATCTCGCACTCGCCTAATACAGAAGCAATTCAATGAATATTTCAGTAATCGGCACCGGCTACGTTGGACTCGTCGTGGGCGCGTGTCTCGCGGAAAACGGAAACGATGTCGTCTGTGCCGATGTTCTCGAATCGAAGATCGAAGGGCTGAAGCGGAACGTCCTTCCGATTTACGAGCCCGGTCTCGAAAGTCTCGTAGAGCGCAACCAGGAGCAGGGCCGGCTGACTTTCACCACGGATGTCGCCGCTGCGATCGCCTCAGCCGACGTTCTCTTCTGCGCGGTCGGTACGCCGCCCGATGAAGACGGATCTGCCGACCTTCAGCACGTTCTTGCCGTAGCCCGCCTGGTCGGCAAGCACATGACCCGCGAGCTGGTCGTCGTCACGAAGTCCACCGTTCCCGTCGGAACCGCAAAAAAGGTTGCCGCTGAGATCAAGAGGGAAGCGCGCTTCCCGTTCCACATGTGCAGCAATCCCGAGTTTCTGAAGGAAGGGGCTGCTGTGGATGATTTCATGAAGCCCGACCGCGTGGTTCTTGGCGTCGACAGCGATCATGCCCGCGCGATGATGACGGAGATATATGCTCCGTTTGTACGCACGGGCAAGCCGATCATCTTCATGGATATCGCATCTGCGGAGATGACCAAGTACGCCGCCAACGGCATGCTTGCGACGCGCATTTCGTTCATGAATGAAGTCGCCAATCTCTGCGAAAAAGTCGGAGCGAATGTCGACATGGTCCGTCGTGGAATCGGAAGCGATTCCCGCATCGGACCTTCCTTCCTGTTCCCAGGGCCCGGCTACGGTGGTTCGTGCTTCCCGAAGGACGTGAAGGCATTGGTCCGCACCGCCGCTGAAATCGGAATGGAAATGAAAGTCCTCGGCGCCGTCGAGGATGTAAACCAGGGCCAGAAGCTCCGGCTCGGCGAAAAGCTTCGCGAGGCAGTCGGTGACGATCTTCGCGGGATGCACATTGCCGTCTGGGGACTCGCATTCAAGCCACAAACCGACGACATGCGTGATGCTCCATCAATCACGCTGATCGAGGACCTGCTGGCAGCGGGGGCCACCGTCTGCGCTCATGACCCTGCGTCGATGGACGAAGCACGCCACAAGCTCGGTGATAGGGTCAGTTACGCAGAGACGAACTACGATGCCCTCGCGGGCGCCGATGCGCTCGTGGTCGTCACGGACTGGAACGAATACCGCCACCCCGATTTCGCCCGCGTGAAGGAGAATCTCAAGCGTCCGGTGATCGTTGACGGCAGAAATCTTTATGAACCGGACAAAATGCTTGAGCTGGGATTGAGCTACTACTCGATTGGGCGCGCAAATGTCGAACTCGCGGCGCCAACCCGGGTAGGAGAATACGCATGAGTCTTAAACGTGTCATGCTTGCGTCGGCGCTGCTTTTTACCGCATGCAAGCCCGCGTTCAACGCGAACGCCTTTTCCAGCACCGACGAGCTCTATAAAGTGGCTACCGCCGAGTTCAATGCGAAGCGGTGGGACAATGCTGCGCATGCGTTCGAGCGACTGACGACCGAGTTGTCACCGCGCGACCCACGGATTGCATCGGCCTACTATTTCCTGGCGAAGTCGCAGGAAAAGATGGGCAGCAGTCTACTTGCGGCGAAATCATACAGCCGTGTGTACGAACTGCTTCCTCAGGACACGCTTGCCGACAACGCGCTGCTACTTTCGGGCATCGCGTATCAGAAAATGTGGGGCCGCCCAGCTCTCGATTCAGAGTACGGTCAGGAAGCGCTGACTCAGTATCAGACATTCCTCGGCTTCTATCCTGACTCGCCACTGATTCCTGCAGTTACGAAGCAGATGAGCCAGCTCGACGAGTGGTTTGCCGAAAAGGACTACGGGACTGGCATCCATTATCTCAAGCGGAAGGCGTACGACTCCGCGATTATTTATTTCAAGGATGTCATCAAGCTTCATCCTGCCGCAAAGATCACTCGTGAGGCGTACATGCGCCTCCACGAGGCGTACTCGGCGATCAACTACAGGGACGACGCCCGCGACCTTTGCGTCGCCATGCGGAAAACGTATCCCGCAGATCGTGAAGTGCTTCGAATCTGTGGACCGGCGCCTCCGGCAGCTGCGGCCCCCGCTCCCCCTTCGAACTAAGCATTGCGCCTCGGACTGTTTGGCGGGTCATTCAGTCCGCCTCACATCGGCCATTTTCTCGTAGCGAGCGATGCTTTCGAGGCGCTGGAACTGGACAAGCTGATGATCATGCCAGCTTCGGCCAATCCGCTGAAGGCGAAGACGTCGAGCGGAGCAACTCCTGTTCAGCGTCTCGAGATGGCCCAACTCGCGTTTGCGGGTGATCCGCGGTTCGAGGTCAGCGACATGGAAATTTGCCGCGGCGGGTTATCTTACACGGTTGATACTTTGGAAGAGCTGGCCGTGGAAAACGATGGTGCGGAGCTCATTCTGATGCTTGGAATGGACTCGCTGGCCACGTTCTCCAATTGGGTTCGGCCGGACAGGATACGGGAGCTGGCGCGACTGGCAGTTCTGACGAGATCGAACCGATCTGCTGACGGCGCCAAAGAAGTCTTGAAGTTGCCGGACGGAGCGACACTTGTGACTACGAGACTTGTGGATGTCTCGTCTTCCGAGATTCGGCGCCGACTGGCAGATGGAAAATCGATCAGGGGATTCGTCGCGGAGTCTGTGGAGGAATACATACTGGCCGCGAAACTATATACGTCCTAGCTCCTGACTCGTCCTCTGACGGGCCAGGTCAGTGGAACGGAATGAGGAAACGGGAATGTTGAAAGGTGTGTTGACGAATGTCTTCGGGACGCGGCATGACCGCGAGAAGAAGCGCATTCAGCCAATCGTCGATCAGGTCAACGAAGAGTACGAGCGCCTTCAGTCCGTATCGGAGGAAGAGCTCCGCGGGCAGACTGAAAAGTTCCGCGCCCGGATTCGCGAAGAGACGAGCGAGCTCGAGGCGCGTGTAGCCGAGCTGAAGGAGCAGAAGAAGGGAACTCCGGACGCGGCCGAGCGTGAGCAGATTGACCTCGAGCTGGGCGGGGCGGATGGCCAGGGCGGTGTGGAGGGGGACCTTCGCGACGCAATTGGCGAGGTCCTCGACGAGTTGCTTCCGGAAGCGTTCGCTACGGTAAGAGAAGCTGCACGGCGGCTCCTGGGCACGACCGTGATGGTTACAGGTCGCGAGATGCAGTGGAACATGGTCCACTACGATGTGCAGCTGATGGGTGGTATTCAGCTTCACCTGGGCCGCATCTCCGAAATGGCGACGGGAGAGGGCAAGACTCTCGTAGCTACATTGCCGCTCTACTTGAATGCGCTGCCTGGGAAAGGCGCGCACCTGATTACCGTCAACTCGTACCTCGCCCGTCGAGATTCGGAGTGGATGGGTCACGTTTACCGCTATCTCGGGTTGACGGTCGGCTGTCTCGACGACACGGAGCCGGGAAGCCCCGAGCGCCGTGCTATCTATGAGAACGACATCACGTACGGCACCAACAATGAATTCGGCTTCGACTACCTGCGCGACAACATGGTCGTGTCGAACGACCAGCGAGTTCAGCGAGGACACGCATTCGCCATCGTCGATGAAGTCGACTCGGTGCTCATCGACGAAGCACGTACGCCACTCATCATCTCGGGTCCCGTTGGGAACGAGTCAGACGGTGAGTATGCGCTCCACAACTCAAACGTCGAGAGGCTTGTAAAGCGCCAAGGTGATTTGTCGAATGCTCTCGTTGCTGAAGGGGAGCGCGCGCTTGAAGCGGGTGACACCGAGACGGCAGGTCTCAAGTTCTATCAGGCCCAGCTCGGCGCGCCGAAAAACAAGCGCCTGCTCAAGGTCATCAACGAGACCGGCGTAAAGCAGCTCATCCTCAAGAAGGAGCTGGAGCATCTCGCGGACAGAAAGCTTCCCGCGTCGAAGCAGATGTACCGCGACATGGAGGAGAACCTTCTCTATGTGCTGGACGAGAAGGGGCACACCGTCCACCTGACAGATCTTGGCGTCGATTTCATGTCGCCGCAGGATCACGAGGCGTTCGTGATGCCCGATATCTCACAGGAAGTTCACCGCATCGATCACGATGAGGACATGACGCCCGAGGAAAAGCTCGCGGCGCGTGCACAGGTGAATCGCGAATATGCGGAGAAGAGCGAAAAGCTGAATATCGTCCATCAGCTGCTTCGAGCGCATTCCCTGTACGAGATCGACGTCAATTACGTAGTGCAGGAAGGTCAGGTACTCATCGTCGATGAGTTCACGGGCCGTACGATGCCTGGTCGCCGCTGGTCGGAAGGATTGCATCAGGCGGTGGAGGCGAAGGAGCGCGTGCAGGTGAAGGGCGAAACGCAGACGCTCGCGACGATCACGATTCAGAATTACTTCCGCATGTACTCAAAGCTGGCCGGAATGACCGGTACGGCAGAGACGGAAGAAACCGAATTCCACGAGATCTATACACTCGGCGTCTCGGTGATCCCGACGAACCGCCCGGTAATCCGCGACGATCGCCAGGACCTCGTCTACAAGACTCGCCGAGAGAAGTACAACGCGATTCTCGAGGAGACGCAGCGTCTTCACAAGCTCGGTTTTCCGGTGCTCGTAGGTACGGTGAGCGTCGACGTTTCCGAAACGCTCGCCCGAATGTTCAAGCGCGCGGGACTTCCGCACAACGTCCTGAACGCGAAGTACCACCAGCGCGAAGCCGAGATCGTGGCGAACGCGGGTCAGCCGGGCGCGGTGACAATCGCGACCAACATGGCCGGCCGCGGAACCGACATCAAACTTGGCGAGGGCGTTACGGTGTCCAGGCCGTCTCAGGTGAAGGATCCGGAGAACAAGCTGATTGACGTGACGGAGCTCGGCGGACTTCACATCATCGGATCGGAGCGGCACGAGTCGCGTCGTATCGATCGCCAGCTTCGTGGTCGTGCGGGCCGCCAGGGAGATCCGGGTGCGTCGCAGTTCTTCCTTTCGCTGGAAGACGATCTGATGCGTCTTTTCGGCAGCGATCGCATCGCGAAGCTGATGGACAGAATGGGAGCGGAAGAGGGCGAGATGCTGACTCATTCTCTCATCACGCGTTCGATCGAACAGGCTCAGAAGCGGGTCGAGCTCCAGAACTTCCAGTCGAGAAAGCGGCTGCTGGAATACGACGATGTGATGAATCAGCAGCGGGAAGTGATTTACTCGCTGCGCTCGTTCGCGCTCGATGGTGGTGAGGAGCCGCGTGGCGAAGCAGTGAAGATGATCGAGAAGGGAGTCGCCCGCCGTGTTGAGAACACGCTTGCCGTGTTCGACAAGGAAGAGGACTGGGATTTCGGTCTGCTTCGTCAGGACCTGCTGATGCACTACCTGCTGAGCGTCCCGACGTTCGAGGAAGAAGCCGATAAGCCGGTTTCACTCGATGCCGCCCAGCAGGATGCGGTCGATGCCGCGCGAAAGGCATTCGATGACAAGATGGAGAGTCTGTCCGAATTTTCGGGGCAGCTTCTGTCGCTCGTGATGCTCAACGTTCTCGACGAAAAGTGGAAGGATCATCTCTACGATCTCGATCAGCTGAGAAACGCGATCCATTATCGGTCGTGGGGCCAGAAGGATCCGCTCATCGAGTACAAGCACGAAGCGTATACGATGTTCGTGGATTTGATGAACGACATCTATCACACGTTCACGGAGCGATTCCTTCGCGCGCAGATCAGTTTTGAACCGCCGCCGGAGTATCGTGAGCCGGTACCGCAGGAGACCGGCAACGGTCAGGGTCGCGGCCCGACGAAGCGCTTCAACGCCATGGGTGTGCTCGAGGATGTCGTCGCGTCAGACGGGACTGAGTCGAACGGTGGCGAGGATACGGTGATGGATATCGGCCCCTCCGAGCAGCCTGCGACGAAGAAGACAACGGCGAGGGCTGAGCCGATCATCACTGGTGCAGGTCGCGTGAAGTCGTTGAATGCGCAACAGAATTTCACGGCATCAGGCGACTGGGAAAATGTGGGACGCAATGATCCGTGTCCTTGCGGTTCTGGGAGAAAATTCAAGAAATGTCACGGTGTAACGGCCTAGTTCTGAGAGATCGCAGAGAAAACAACTTTTTGACACAGAGACCACAGAAACCGCAGAGCAAACGGTTGACGGATTGATGTCCGGCGTTGGTTCAATGCCGACCTACGCTTTCATCATTTTTGTTGTTAACGACGGAACTGCGGGTGTGGTGCAACTTTGAGGGGGGTGGCCAATCGAGTCTCGATTGAACACCCCCATTCATTTCCGTAGTTCCCGTTGCCTCTGTGATCTCTGTGGTCTCTGTGTCCAAGGGTTTTTTGAAGTCTTTTCGTTGCGTTTGCATTGGCACGATGACTCTCGGGGGCGAATCGCCCGCTATGAGTCGTACTCCATTAACACGGAGTACACACCATGCCATCGGTACTACGCGAATTGCCAAGCAACGAACGTCCACGCGAACGGCTCAAATCACACGGTGCGAGGGCGCTCAGCTCGTCTGAACTCCTTGCAATTCTCCTCGGCAGCGGATCCGAAGGTCATTCCGCGATGCAGATCGGGCATGAGATACTCGCGAGCTCACACGGTTCGCTCAGGCGACTGTCGTCGCAGCCGGTCGCGGCGCTCACTTCGCTCGAAGGTGTCGGAAACGCCAAGGCGGTCACGATCCACGCCGCTTTGGAGCTCGGGCGCCGGATGGCGGCCGAAGACCGCGAAGACGGAATTCCGGTCCGCGGGCCGCGTGATGTGCACGAGATCTTTGGCCACCGCCTCCAGGATCTCCCGGTCGAAGAATTTCACGTCGCCGTTCTGGACTCGCAGCACCGGCTCGAGCGGGACATCACCGTTACACGAGGCCTGCTGAACTCGTCGCTCGTTCATCCCCGCGAGGTTTTTCGGGAAGCGATCGCCGAAAACGCGGCAGCCATAATACTCATTCATAATCATCCGAGCGGCGACCCGACGCCCTCACCCGACGACCGCATAACGACTGAACAACTCGTGCAGGCCGGCAGGTTACTCGACATACCGGTCCACGATCACATTATAATTGGAAGAGGGCGCTACCTGAGCTTTGCGGAGGCAGGACTGCTTTGACCGCTGTAGAATCGCACGCCGTCATACCTGGCTGGAACGAAAACGGTGAGCCGCTGCCGGAGCGTCTCGATCATGAGATACTCATGCGCGCCTATCGGTTCAGCGAGCGCGCGCATGTTGGACAGAAGCGGTTGTCGGGCGAGAACTACGTTTCGCACTGCGTCGAGGTCGCCCGCATCCTCGCCGATCTCCAGCTCGATACAGTAACGGTCGCCAGCGGCCTGATTCACGATGTCGTCGAAGACACGAACGTAACCGTCCCCGACATCGAAGCGCAGTTTGGAAAAGAAATCGCCGAGATCGTCGATGGGTTGACGAAGATTGGACACCTGCCTCTGAATTCGTCACAGGAGCGGCAGGTCGAGAATTACCGGAAGCTCCTTCTCTCGATTGCCAAGGATGCGCGAGTCATCCTGATCAAGCTGGCCGACCGTCTGCACAACATGCGGACGCTCGACCATTTGCCAGTGGAGAAGCGGAAGCGCATCGCGCAGGAGACGCGCGATCTCTACGCGCCCCTCGCCCACCGTTTCGGAATGGCCAGAATCCGCTGGGAGCTGGAAGACCTGGCGTTCAAGCATCTCGAGACAAAAGAGTACAAGTCCCTGGCGAAGCTCGTGTCGCAAAGGCGCGGCGAGCGCGAATCAGCGATCTCGTCGCTGAGCGAGCCGCTTCAGGAGCTTCTGACCAAAGCTGGAATATCAAGTGTCGATGTAACGGGCCGTCCGAAGCATCTGTGGTCGATCTACAAGAAGATGACGAAGTGGGATAAGCCTTACGAAGAGATCTACGATCTTATGGCTATCCGCGTTCTCGTGGACAGCGTGCCGGATTGCTACCACGCGCTCGGCGTCATTCACGAGTGTTACACGCCCCTCCAGGAGCGCATCAAGGACTACGTCGGCCAGCCCAAGTCGAATGGATACCAGTCGCTCCACACGACGATCTTCGGACCGAACAAACAGCTATTCGAAATTCAGATTCGTACTCGCGAGATGCACAGGACGGCTGAATACGGAATTGCGGCGCACTGGAGATTCAAGGAAAGCGCGCAGAGTGCGGACGAGCTCGACCGTGCGCTCCACTGGTTTCGCCAGGTTCTGGAGCTTCAGCTTGACGCAAAAACTCCCGACGAATTTCTCGAATTTCTCAAGCTCGATCTGTATCAGGACGAGATTTTCGTCTTCACGCCGACCGGCGACGTCATTCAGCTGCCGAAGGGGGCGACGTCGATCGATTTCGCATTTGCCGTCCACACGGAGGTTGGGCTTCATGCGATCGGGTCGAGAATCAACGGACGACAGGCCACACTCGCGCGTGAGCTGAAGAACTCCGACACCGTTGAGATCATGACGTCGCCGACCGCGCGGCCGAGTCGCGACTGGCTTCAGCATGTCAGAACGGGAAGAGCGCGTCACAAGATTCGCCAACGCCTTCGCATCGAGGAGCAGACGACCTCGGGCAAGCTTGGCCGTGAGATACTGATGCGTGAAGTGAAGCGTCGGCGACTCGCGAAGCCTGACGACGCGCAGCTGGAGGTTGCAGCTGATGCTATGGGGTTGAACGACATGAATCATCTCATCGCATCGATTGGCCAGGGTGACATCGGCGTGATGCAGGTGATGAAGCACCTCTATCCGGAAACCGAGACTCCGCAAGCGCCGGTGAAGACGGGACCGCTGGACTGGCTCGTCGACAAAATGCGCGGCAGCCCGAAAGGCGTGCGTATCCAGGGCGTCGACGGGTTGATGGTTAGGTACGCACAGTGTTGCCAGCCCGTGCCGGGAGATCCGGTGGTGGGTTACGTCACACGCGGCCGTGGTGTGAGCATCCACAGAGCGGATTGTCCAAACCTGCTGATGCTCGATCTGGAGCCGGAGCGCCGTCTCGACATCGACTGGAAGGAGTTGGAGGGAGAGCGCTTCATGGTGAGGTTGGTGCTCGAGGCGACCGACCGGCGCGCACTCTACGCCGACCTTGCCGCGGCGGTTTCGGCGACAGACACCGACATTCGGTCGTTCGAGCTTGCGTCGTCAGACGGCCACGTGACGGGAGCGCTCGCGGTCGAGGTCGAGAACCTGGCTCATCTTCGGCGTGTTCTCAAAGCTGCTCGCCGGGTAAAGGGCGTCACCGAGGTCACTCGAAAAGAAAGGCTCGCCAGCGATAACTAGAGTTCTCGGTTCGCTTGGAATCGAATTCGTTCTCCAGGTCGTCGGCGCTCATGCCCTGACCGTCGCCGCCTCGCTCGGGCGATGTCTTATTATTTCGCACCCGCATCACCGTTTCGCGCCCTCGCTCCCCGAGTGCTCCTTGTCAGGGCATGAGCACCTCCTCCCCGAGCCTCGATTCGAACTCAACCGGAACGTTGACCGTAGTTCCGTACTGATAATTATTTCTTTTTGAATTAGGATCCGGTGTACGCCGATGGCCCGCGCTCCGCGCCTTGTAATCAGCTGCAGGGAGGAGGTGCTTGTGCCCTGACAAGGAGCACTCGGGGAGCGCGGGCGAGCGCACCAAAAATGCGGCGGTATCGCGATAGCTAACGGCGAGCCCGTGCGAGGCGGCGACGGTCAGGGTACAAGCGCTGACGACCACCCCGAAGTCATAGAATAACGATACGGAAAACCCGAATAAAGACCGACAAACGATTATATTACAGGGTGCCAAAAGCCGACTTCAACCTTCAAGCCCCATTCCTGCCGGCAGGTGACCAGCCAAAGGCCATAGCTGAGCTCACGGTGGGGCTCGAACGCGGAGACCGGTTCCAGACCCTCCTCGGCGTCACCGGATCAGGCAAGACGATGACGATCGCGAACGTCATCAGGAACTTCGGCAAGCCGACGCTGGTTCTATCGCATAACAAAACACTCGCCGCACAACTCTACGGCGAGATCAAGAGCTTCTTCCCGAATAACGCTGTCGAGTACTTCATCTCGTACTACGACTACTACCAGCCCGAAGCGTACGTCCCAACGACCGACACTTACATCGAAAAAGACGCGTCGATCAACGAGGACATCGATCGGCTGAGATTGCGCGCGACATCGAGCTTGATGGAGCGCGACGATGTCATAATCGTCGCAACTGTATCGGCGATTTACGGTCTTGGCGATCCGCGCGCGTATCGCGAACAGATGGTGACGCTCACGCGCGGCCAGCACATCGCGCGGGATGAGATACTACGGTCGCTCGTGAAGATTCAGTACTCGCGCAACGACGTGATGTTCGATCGCGCGACGTTCCGCGTCCGGGGCGACACAGTGGAGATTCTTCCGGCGTATGAAGAGCAGGGAGTACGCGTAGAGATGTGGGGCGATGAGATCGAGCGAATCTCGAAGATCAATCCGCTCACCGGAGAAGTGATCGCCGATCTCGCGAAGGCCGCCATCTACCCGGCGAAGCACTTCGTCACTTCGCGGCCGACAATCCACCGCGCAGTCGAGCTCATCCGCGCGGAGCTTCATGAGCGGCTCACCGAGCTTCGCGCCACGGGAAAACTCCTGGAAGCACAGCGTCTGGAATCGCGGACCAATTTCGATATCGAGATGATGCTCGAGATCGGCACGTGCGCCGGCATCGAGAACTACTCGCGTCATCTGTCGGGACGTGAAGCGGGCGAGCGGCCGGCCTGTCTGTTCGACTACTTCCCGGAAGATTTTCTCGTCGTCATCGACGAAGCGCACGTAACACTTCCTCAGATTGGCGGAATGTTCAACGGAGACCGTGCGCGCAAGCTGACACTTGTGGACTACGGATTCCGGTTGCCGAGCGCGCTCGACAACAGGCCGCTGATGTTCGATGAGTTTCTGTCGCTTACGCCGCGAGCCATCAACGTTTCGGCGACGCCTGGCGAGATCGAGCTGAGGTTATCGGAGGGAGTGGTGGTCGAACAGATCATTCGTCCGACGGGGCTCGTCGATCCCGAGATCGACATCCGGCCGGTACGTGGTCAGGTAGATGATCTCCTCAACGAAATTCATATTCGAGAGAAAAAGGGCGAGCGCGTGCTCGTCACGACGCTTACGAAGCGGATGTCCGAAGATCTGACCGACTATCTCCAGCAGATGGGAGTGCGCGTCCGTTACATGCATTCCGACATCGACGCCATCGAGCGCATGGAAATTGTCCGCGGCCTGCGACTTGGCGAATTCGACGTGCTCATCGGCATCAATCTCCTGCGCGAGGGCCTCGACCTTCCGGAAGTGTCGCTCGTCGCAATTCTCGATGCAGACCAGGAAGGTTTTCTGCGGAGCGACCGCTCGCTGATTCAGACGGTCGGTCGCGCGGCTCGGCATGTAAACGGCCGGGCGATTTTCTACGCCGATCGAATTACGGGCTCGATGGAGCGCGCGATGGAAGAGACGAAGCGTCGTCGCGAGACTCAGCGTGCATACAACGTCGAGCACAACATCACGCCGTACAGCGTCGTAAAGAGCACCGATCAGGTGCGCTTCATCACTCGCGTCGCTGACGCGCGAGAGGGAAGTGAGGCGCGCGATGCCGAACAGGCGAGGCGCGTCGCAGAACATGCGCCGAGGTACGGCGGCAAGGACGTGCCGACACTGATCGCCGAGCTGGAGAAAGAGATGAAGCAGGCGGCTGCGGACCTCGACTTCGAGGCGGCGGCCCGACTCAGAGATCAGCTCTTCGAGCTCAAGGCCAAAGCCGATGGGTCGCGCAACCGGTCGCGCGGGGCTTTCGCAGGCATTCGGATAGAGCGCTAGTGAGAGCGCAACACCACCTGCTGCCTGAGGATGCAGCGCGAAGTCATCTTTCTCTCGACGAAGCAGAGCTGCGTCGGTGGGGAAGGGACCTTGGGGCGGCATGCAAGGCGCCGCTGATGATCGCGCTTTCCGGCGATCTCGGCGCAGGGAAGACAACTCTCGCGCAGGCCATCTGCGCCGGCTACGGTGTGATTGAACAGGTTACGAGTCCGACGTATTCGCTCGTTCATAGATACGATGCTCTGGCTTCCGCGGTGGTGCACATCGATCTCTATCGTCTGGACAACTACAGCCAGCTCGGTAATCTGGGCTGGGATGAAATTCTGTCCGAGGATGCTCTCGTGATCGTCGAATGGCCGGAGCGCGCCGGCAACAAAATGCCCGACGATCACCTGCACATCGAGCTGCAATATTCGCCGGACGATCCATCACGCCGCGTTCTTCTGGCCGGCTGATGAGCGTACTTTCGCTAGTAGTGGATGGATCGACATACGCCGGTACGGTCGCGGTGCTGCGGGGCAGTGGCGTTGAGGCTGAGATATCGCTGCCGGACAGCGGAATTCCATCGCGCGGTCAGCGGGGCGAGGATTTCATGCCGATGGTCGCGGCGTGTCTCGACGAAGCGAATATCAAAGTGAACGACCTCGCGCGCGTGATTTGCGGCAGCGGGCCGGGAAGCTTCACGAGCCTCCGGATTGCTGCTTCAATTGCAAAAGGGATCGCGGCAGGCGTGGGATGTCCGATGTTTTCAATCTCGTCTCTGCTTCTGATTTCAGGTGCGGCGAGCCTGCAGCCTGGTCGCTATCTCTGCGTCTTGCCGGCGATGCGTGGCGAGTCGTTTGTCGTACAAGTCGAAATCGGTGAAGCCGGCGGCGTTACCACCCTCGATAATGAGCGGTTGTTATCGACGGCCGACGTTGAGACCGCCGCGTCGGCGATCGGCGTTTCCGTTATTGGCCCTGGATTTGGCGATGGTTTGCGTCCAATGGCGCGAGGCGCTGCGCGAATGCTCGATCAGATTATAGCTACCGGCGAATGTGACTTGAATCACTGGGAACCGACCTACGGCAGACTTGCCGAGGCGCAGGTGAAATGGGAAGCTCAGCACGGACGGCCTCTGACGGCCGACGCGTGAGCGAGATAGTGGCTGACGACAATTTGAGTCGAGCCGGCGGAATCGATCTTCGAACGCCGCTTGCTTCCGATCTGCCTGCCGTGGCTGCTATTGAGGAGGCCTCGTTCGGCGATCCGTGGTCGGCGAAAGAGTTCTCTTCGGTCCTCTCAGTCGATCACAGTATCTTTCTCATCGCGGAATCGAGCGGCGAGATCGTGGGATACGCCATCGCGATTTCGGTTCTCGACGAGGCAGAGATACTGAACGTCGCGGTGTCGCCGAGCCGGCGTGGTAAAGGCATTGGCGGGGATTTGCTCGACGCAGCGCTGAAGGAGGTTGAATCGCGTGGCGTCGAGTCTGTGTTTCTCGAAGTTCGTGTATCGAACGCGGCGGCCAGGGCGCTGTACCAATCTCGCGGTTTCGCGGAGATATCGAGGAGGAAGAGTTACTATCGCACGCCCGTCGAGGATGCTCTCGTCATGAGGCGTGCAACGAAAAGATGAGACACGCGCGGTCTCGCGTCTGGCGGCCCGCGTTGAAGGTTTACCATTGAAGGCGAGCGTATGAACCCTCGCCGGGAGGCAATGTGAGTCGCAGTGTGAACAAGGTGACGTTGATCGGGAATCTTGGAAACGAGCCGGAAATCCGTACAACGAGCGGTGGCGGCAAGGTCGCGACCTTTTCGCTGGCAACCAGCAGGTCGTGGAACGGCGCTGGTGGCGAGAAACAGGAAAAGACCGAGTGGCACCGCTGCGTCGCGTGGAACGGAAAGTCCGGCGGAACAGGACTGGCCGACATCGTCGAGAAGTACTGCAAGAAGGGCGAACGCGTATTCGTCGAAGGGTCGATCGAATACGGCCAGTACAAGGACAAGGAAGGACAGACCCGCTACACCACCGAGATCAAGGTGCGTGAGCTGATGCTGCTTGGGGGCAGCCGTGGCGGGGCCGATTTCGACTCCGACGGCGACGGATCCCGCTCACGTGCTCCAGCACGCAGCGGCGGACGTCCGGCCTCGGGGACCGAAAACACCTTCGACGATTTCCCGGCTGCTCTCGAAGATCAGGACGACGATCTGCCGTTCTGATCGGCCGGAATCGTGATTGTCTGGGCGGGAGCGGATTTCGCTCCCGCCTTTCATTTCACGAACCGTTTTCCGTGACGAGGTGGACTGCTGGTACGTCTAGGTAACGGCGACTTGCACTCCCTGCGGGTGATACCATCGGGAGTGGAGGCGCAAGAGCGCATCAAATCCGTTTCTTCCGGAGTATCCATGCGGTTCCCATCATTGGCATTTTCGTTTGGCCCACGTGTCATGGTCGTTGCGGCCGTTTTCGCAATCACCCCAGCCGTTCGGACGCTCAGCGCGCAGGACAATCGCAAGCCGGGTCCAACCTACACGAACTCGACGCCACTCGGCCCTGATGAGGTGGAGCATGTGGTCAAGACCGGCGACACGCTGTGGGATATCGCCAAGGCGTATCTGAAGGACCCTTTCCGCTGGCCGGAAGTCTTCAGGAGAAACAGCGACATCGTCGAGAATCCGCACTGGATCTATCCGAAGGAAGCGATTCGGATTCCGTCGAGCGAAGTGAGGCCTGAAGTTCTGGCAAAGATAAACACCAAACCCGTGCCGCCTGCGCCACAGCGAACGGTTTTTTCATCCGTCGCGGGCGTCTACAACGATCGTCTTCAATCTGATGGAACCGTAATCGGCAGAAACGGCGCGGCAGGCGTACCTCGCGGTGAGATCGAGTCCGCTCCGTTCGGTGACCGAAAGGGCGGTCCGCTCGGCGCGGGCAGGCTGGCGGCGGCTTACGATCGGCCGGGAATCGACGCGTCGGATAGCGAGCGCCGCTTTCAGCTTCACGATCGCGTCTTCGTTGACCTTCCGGCGAAGGTCGCAGGAGACGTCGGGCAACTCCTTCTCGTCTATCGAAAAGGAGAAGAGATCAACGACGATGCGCAGATCATGGTCCCCACCGGAATCGTTCGCATCGATTCGAAGACAGCGGGGCAGCCAGCGCTCGGAAGTGTCATTCGGCAGTTCGGTGAGATCAGACTCGGCCAGCTTGTCACGCCGTTGCCGGAAGCCCGTTCGACCAGCCTCGCTCCCGTGGCGGTGAATGCCGGCCCCTCGGAGAAGGTCATTTATATCGCCAACAATCCGGTGCTGCCGTCACTTCAGAATTACGTCGTGCTCTCGTCCAAAGCGGGTAACGGCGTTCGTGTCGGTGACTGGTTCACGCTTATCGACGACAGTGTCGATCCTCAATATCCGGCGCCATCAGTGCCGGCCGCGATCGCCGAAGTCGTGAAAGTGACGCCGTTTGGAGTCTCCGCGATTCTCATCGATCAGGATCAGCCGCGCATCAGGAAGGGCATGGTAGCGAGACTCACGGCAAGAGTTCCCTGATATAGGGTCATTCGTCGTTCTCGCGGGGGGCTCTCGGGCGATTAAATTAGGCGATAATGATGGTGATCGCCCACTTCGTTGCAATAACCTGTTACATAGCGGCCGCTGGTCTGGCCGCACTGCCTTTTGCACGGCGCGTCGACGCGCCGGTAAAGGCAGTCGTGGCGGTACTCACTGGCGGAGTGCTGGCTCATCTCCTGGCTCTCTCGGGCCTTGTACGCGAAAGTGGCTCCGGATCCCTTACTGGCCTCGGACCAGCGCTGTCGTTCGCGGGGTTCGTTCTCGCATTGGCGCTCCTGCTCGTTGAGATCTTTGCGCGCGAAGTCAGTCTAACGCTCATCGCAGCTCCGCTCGCCGCTCTCGTCACTGCCGCGGGAAACATTACGGGCCTGCATCCGTTCCTCGACCCGCGCGGAACTCAGGCTTTCTGGCTCGTCAGCCACATCGTACTCAGCTTCGTCGGCATGGCCGCATATGCGACCGCAGCGGCCGCAGGAACGATGTACCTGGTCGCGCGACGCGAGCTCAAGTCGGCACGGTTCGGCGCGATCTATCGGTTTTTTCCGCCGCTGGATACGCTCGACCGAGTAAACCACATCGCGTCGGTCACGGGGTTCTTCGGACTCACGACAGGTCTCGCGCTGGCTGGCGCCTATTCGATCGCCTATCGGACGCTTGTCATGCCTCAGCTCGTGTGGGGGCTTGGCGCCTGGATTTGCGTCGGGGCGCTCGCGCTCGGACGCCTGCTGCGTGGTTGGCAGGCGCGTCGCGCGGCTGTGATGTCCACAGTCACGTTCGCGAGCGTGATGGTACTCTACGTCGTCTTTCGTGCTCTGACATTCGACCGGGGACAATTCCTCTGAGCGCGCTGCCCATTTCGCTCAATGGCGAGAAGGTCTTTGCGCTCGTAGTCGGCGGCGGCCGGGTTGGAACGCGGAAGGCGCTCTCGCTGTTGGCTTCTGGTGCGTCGGTTCGTGTCATATCGCCGACGGTATCTGCCGACCTCATCGAAGCGGCAGACGAGAATGCGTTTCTCATCATCGACAAGCGTCGCTACAACGGTGTCGATGACATTGGCGAGTGCCAGATCGTGTTCGCAGCGACAGACTCGCCCGCCACGAACGCTGGTATTGCGGCCGACGCGCGTTCGCGATGCCGGCTCGCAAGCGTCGCTGATGCTCCCACCGAAGGATCGTTCGTCTCGATGGCGGTTCACCGCGCCGGGCCAGTGGCAATCGGCGTCAGCGCCGGCAACGTGCCGTCCGCAGCGGGACGAATTCGCGATGCGGTTGCCGCGCGGTTTGACGATAGGTACGGAGATGCCGTCGCAGCCTGCGCGCAGCTTCGCGCCGAAGTTCTTGCCGAAGGCGGTTCCGCAGAGTGGGCGAAGATCCATCCGTCGCTCATCGGTGCGGATTTCTGCGCTCGCGTGGAGAACGGGACATTCAGCGAGGAGCTTGCTGCTTGTCGCTCCTAGTCGCAGGTGTGAATCACGCAACCGCGCCAATCGAGATTCGCGAGAAATTATCCTTTGGGAAGCTCGAAGGACGTCAGGCGCTCGAGGCGCTTCGTGGTTCGGGGATTATTTCGGAGGCGGTAATTCTGTCCACCTGCAATCGCACTGAGCTCTACCTCGTCGACGATAACGACGAATCAGTGACGCTCGTTCGTGATTTGCTGTCTTCCCGACTCGGCGGCGACGCGAGCCAATACATCTATGTTCATCGCGACCGCGAAGCGATACGTCACCTGTTCGGAGTGTCGTCCGGTATCGACTCGATGATTCTCGGCGAGGCGCAAATTCACGGGCAGGTTCGAGATGCCTGGGAGGATTCGCGCGCGCAGTCCGGCGCTGCGCTCAACCGGCTTTTCCAGACCTCGCTGCTCGTTGGGTCGCGCGTCCGGGAAGAAACAGGAATTGGAAGAGGAGCGGCGTCTGTGAGCTCCGCTGCCGTTCAGCTTTCGAAGAAAATCTTCGGCTCGTTGTCGGGACGCCGCGCAATGGTTCTTGGTGCCGGGGACATGGCGGCAATCGCGCTCGAGTGTTTGAGAAAGGAAGGTGTGCGCGTCTCCATTGTGGCGAATCGCACGTTCGAGCGTGCGCAGGCGCTGGCGGCGGAACATGGTGCGGTTGCAATGCATTACGATGAATGCTGGCAGAGCCTGCATACCGTGGATATCCTGCTTTGCTCGACGGCATCACCGCATCCGGTCGTTGAGATCGCTCACGTGAAGCCGGCTCTCGCGCAGCGCGGAGACAGGCCGTTGTGCATTCTCGATATTGCGCTGCCTCGTGATGTCGAAGCAAACGTTGCCGAGCTGGATAATGTCTTTCTATATGACCTCGACGATCTGAAGGCCGCTGCTGCCGCGAATCTCGAGCGCAGAAACGAGGACGTGCCCGCGGCGGAAAAAATCATCGCGTCGGAAGTCGAGAAGTATTGGGAATGGCTGGCGGGCCTCGCTGCGGTTCCGGTCGTCACCGAGTTCAGGTCGCAGATGGAGCGAATGAGGGCTGATGAGCTGGCCGCGGCGTTGAGACGCATTGGCGACTTGAGCGATGAGCAGACAGAAGCTATTGAACATTTTTCCAGGGCGTTGATGAACAAATTCCTGCATGAGCCGAGTGTGCGGCTGAAAGCGGCCGCGGCAAATGGCAGAGGACTCGGAATCGTGGACGCGGCGCGATACCTGTTTGCGCTCGAAGCGAAGTCAAAATCAAAGTCGGACGTAGAACAATGAGCCGCCGGGCCCTGGTAACGGGAGGAGCCGGATTCATCGGGTCGCACGTTGCCGATCTGTTCATCACCGAGGGATATGATGTGGAGATCGTCGACGACCTTTCTACAGGCAATCGCGCGAATGTGCCTGAGAAGGCTCGGCTGCACGAGGTGGGCGTGTCGTCGACTGACGCCGGAAAGATCATTGCAGAAGGCTTCTTTGACGTTGTCGTCCACCTTGCGGCGCAAATCGACGTTCGAAAGAGTGTTGCCGATCCGATCTTCGACGCGAACACCAATATCATCGGGACGCTCAACATTCTGGAGGCGATGAAGCAGGCCGGCTCAAAGGGACGGATCATCTTCACCTCGACGGGTGGCGCGATTTACGGAGACTTCAACACGCCGCCGAATGTCGAGACCTATCCAAAGGACCCGGAGTCACCGTACGCGATCTCTAAGCTTGCCTCTGAGTACTACCTGTCGTACTACGGCCGCCTGCATGGGATCGAACACGTTGCATTGAGGTTTGGCAACGTCTACGGACCGCGGCAGGATCCCCATGGTGAGGCGGGCGTTGTCGCAATCTTCTGTGCGAGGATTCTCGATGGAAAGCCACTGACGATTTTCGGCGATGGTCTTCAGACGCGTGACTACGTCTATGTTGGCGACGTTGCGCGCGCAGTGTTCCTTGCCGCCACCGGCTCGATACCGAAGGCCGGGCGCGTGGATTCACGCTCATTCAATGTCGGAACGGGTGTAGGCACTTCAGTAGTAGACCTTGCGCGGCTTCTTCAGCAGGAAGCGAGGAGCGATGTGCCGGTTTCATTCGCGGCAAAGCGTCCGGGTGAGCAGCAGGAAAGTTTTCTCAACGTCGAGAAGGCCGGTGCGGTGCTGGGATGGAAGCCACAGGTTTCGCTGTCGGAAGGGTTGGGTGCGACGTTCGCCTGGTCGCAGAGCCAGTTGGCGGCGCGAACATGATCCAGATCATGATGCAGGTTGGTGCTGCGATTCCATCATCGCCCATAGATCTCGTAACAAGCTCGACGCTTCCCACGAAGATCGTACTTGCGATTCTTGCGATTCTCTCGCTCGTGAGCTGGACCATCATGCTCGGCAAGGCAATCGAGTTCAAAAGGGCATCTGACGCCGGTCGGATTTTCATCGCGAGCTTCGAGCGAACTCATACCCTCGATGAGGCCGCCGAGATCTCGGAGCGCTCGCCCGCAAGCCCGCAGCGTGACGTGATGACGCGCGCAGTTCGTTTCATCACCGAGACGACTCCGGCACTTGCACCTCAAGGAGAGCGACGAGCGCGTCTCAGCGCGTCACAGGTCGAAGCGCTCCGTCAGGTTCTGGATTCGGAGAGCGGAGCGGTTCGCGACAGGCTCGGCAGCTTTGTCCCGTCTCTGGCGACAATTGGATCGGTCAGTCCACTCATCGGACTCCTTGGCACGGTACTCGGTATCATCGAGGCGTTCATCGGAATCGCGACGAAGGGCTCGGGCAATATCGGTGCAGTCGCGCCGGGAGTTGCTGAGGCGCTGATCGCGACCGCCGCGGCGCTGACGGTCGCCATTCCTGCGGTGTTCGGATACAACATCTTCGCGCACCGCCTTAACAGGATCGACGGAGAGCTCGACGGATTTGGATCGGAGCTGATTGCTCTCATGGTTCGCGAGGGCCGCATCTAGATGCGCCGGCACCGACAGAGGATGATGCTCAACGCAGAAATCAACGTCGTGAGTCTCATCGACGTCATGATGCTGCTGATGGTGATCTTCATGATCACCGCGCCGATCATGCAGGGTGGTGTGGACATCGCGCTGCCGCAGGCTGAAGCGCGGCCGCTCGAGCCGAAAAGCGGACTGGTGGTGAGCGTGGACAAGGCGGGGATCATTCACGTCGACGAAACGACTCTGACATACCCGGAGTTCCGCGCGACGTTCAAGGCGCTCGCATCGTCAAGAGGAAAGGACGGCATCTATCTTCGCGCCGATCAGGGCGTTCCATATGGAACGGTTGCGAAGGTTCTGGCGGTCATGCGGTCAACCGGAATTGCCGATGTCGGGCTTGTGCTGGAGCCCGAGCAGGCACCGTAGAGAATGAAGGGATGGACGGGTACTCATCTGCGGGGGCCGGCAGGAATGTCAGTGGCTCTGCATGCGACTCTCGTTGCGCTCGTCGCGCTGAGCTTCCGAAAAGGTCCGCCTCAGGCTTTGCCGCCTATCTACAGGGTAAATATCATCGCCGCGCCGGCTGGTCCTCGCGCGATTGGTGTGGTCCAGCCGGAAGTCGCGGAAACCCCACCGTTACCGGCCGCCGTGACTCCGCCGACTCCGGCGCCGCCAAAGGTGTCACCGCTTCCAACGCCGAAAATCACGCCGTCGAAAGCGCCACCGAAGGCAACTCCAGTTCAAAAGCCGCCCGCTGCGGTCCCGAAGACGCCAGCGCCGAAAGCCGGTGGTGGCCCGATCGGTGGAAAGGGATCCGACGTTGCGACAGTTCAAACCGAGGGAATCGATTTCCCTTTCCCAGGGTACCTGAACAACATCGTGCGCCAGATTGCGCTTCGATTCAAACCTCAGGACAGCAACTCGGGACTGCGCGCGGATGTTAGATTCGTGATTCGTCGCAACGGCTCGGTAATTGGTATTGGCTTTGTCACTCGCTCGGGCAATTACGCCTTCGATGTCGAGGCACAGGCCTCGATCGAAGAGGCTGCTCGCGAATTTGGTCCACTGCCGGAAGGGTTTCATGATGACGCTCTTCCCGTGGTCTTCAGCTTCGACCCACGTCTGATCAGATGATGCATCGTTTTCTCACGCCCGCGATCTTCGCCGGCATCGCGGCTGCAGCGTGTAGCACCACCGCATGCGGCCAGGACACAACTCATGTCGCGCCCGGGGTTCGGCTCGAGCTCAGGTATCCCCGCGGCACCACGCCGAAAGTGGTTGTCATGCCGGTTGACTTGACTCCCGGTGATTCGGTTCGCACGATCATCCAGCGTGATCTCGACTACAGCGATCGCGTTACGCCGTTGATTCTCGACGACGCGACTCTGGCAGGTCTGACACCCGCGCCCGGCCAGGATTACAACTACTCCCTGTTCGCAAACTTCGGTGTTGCGGCGATCATCCAGGCAAGGAGAACGGCGACCGGATATTCTGTCGCACTGTACGACGTCAGCGCCGCTCGCCGACTGGATGCGCGCGACTTCAGGGTGACGCAGCTGCCGCCGAATCGCGAGGCGAGCCTCGTTGATTCCATCACGACTGCGACGACGTTCAGGGAAAAGGCACTTCGTGAAGAGATGTACCGGACGCTGAAGACGCGTGCCGCCATCATGCGCCGTCCACGCCTCGTCAAGGACACACGTCAGCGGCGCTTTGTCATCCGCGATTCACTCCGTCGAGACTCGGCCGCAACAGCCTACCTCAAGAGTGGAATCGCCCGCTGGGAAGACGACCGGAGAGATTCGGTCACCGCGTCGATTGCATCAGCTGCAACGCGGCTTGCCCGACAGGACTCGGTCAATCGCATCGCTTCTGCGGACGCGCAGCGAATGGGCCTGCATCACATCAGCGATGAGGTCGAGCGCTGGATCACAGGAAAAGCGGGCATTGCCGCGACGAGAATCGCATACTCGCAGGGCGGCGTGATCCGGATCGTCGATAGCGATGGAGCGAACGATCGTTCGCTGACGAGAGGCGGACTTGCGATGTCTCCCGCCTGGCATCCGGGTGGCGACAAGCTGATCTATTCGAAATTCGTCGCCGCGGGCGGGGGCACTCAGTTAGAGGAAGCCGAGCTCGCGACGGGCCGCACTCGTACGATCGGTGGGGGCGGCCTGAACATTACTCCCGTTTACTCACACGACGGACAGTACGTCGTTTACGCCAGCGGCTCCGAGTCGGGCACCGACCTCATGATGGTGAATGTTCAGGATCCGACCGTTGTCCAACGACTCACGTTTGGCCGAGGAAGTGACAACGGCTCGCCGACGTTCAGCCCGGACGGGCGGCAGATCGCTTTTTTCTCGTCCCGATCGAAGTTTCCGCAGATATATACAATGGACGTTGACGGGACGAACATTCAGCTTCTTACGCCATTTACTCCGGGTATCCGAAGCTATCGCGCCGCCCCCGATTGGTCGCCTGATGGACGCGCAGTCGCATATGAGCAGCAAAATGGCGATTTTCAGGTGTGGATGATCAACATCCGCGACAAGGAACCACGCAAGCTGACGAGCGAGGGCGAAAATGAAGGGCCGTCATGGGCACCCGATGGCCGGCATATTTCCCTCTCGTCAACTCGCGGTGGGTCGAAGCAGATCTGGATTCTCGACACCGAGTCTGGAAGGTTCCGGCAGCTGACGCGCTATGCGGGCGCGCGACTGTCGGCGTGGTCACCGATGATTATTAATCCATGAGCGGCCGCATCCGTTCACAATCCAGAAAACCAACCATGCCCAACGCGCGCGTACTCGCAATTGCACTCATAGTCGCAGTCGTTGCAGCAGGCTGTTCAAAGAAGCCGGCGGCCACCCGACCGGCGCCTCGCCGCATCAACACCGACAGCCTCGTGAGAGAGCAGGCGAGACTCGATTCCATCGCGCGCGCCGAGGCGGCACGCTCGGCGGCGGCGGCCGCAGCTGCGGCAGCAGCAGCAGCTGGTCCAGCGACGGCTGCACCGGTTAACAGCGGAGAGCGCACGACGATCGCCAACACGATCTATTTCGATCTCGATGAGTCCGCACTTGGTGACGAGTCGAGAGCGGCTCTTGAAGCCAAAGCGCCGATCATGATCAGGCACCCCGGCATGCGGGTCAGAATCAGCGGACACGCCGACGCTCGCGGGTCGGACGAATACAACCTTGCGCTCGGGCTTCGTCGTGCCGCTGAGGCGAAGCGCTACCTGGCGGCCCTCGGCATCGATGAGAGCCGGATCGAGATCGTTACGATGGGAGAGGAACGACCGGCCGTTCAAGGGAGTAGTGAAGAGGCATACGCGCTCAACCGACGCGCAGAGTTCGAGATTATCTCCTGACCCGGAGAATCGCGTGAAGCTTCCGAAGGGAAGGGTAGTGCTGATCGTGGCAATGTCATTCATGGTCGGTGGATGCTTTGCGACTACTAGCCAGTTTCAGAGCCTGCGCGACGACGTGTATCAGCAGCGCGCCGAAGCCGACGCGAACGACTCGATCCGCGCAGTGCAGCTCGTGGAAATTTTGACAACTCTCCGAACAGTCACCGATTCGGTTTCGGGTTTCAGTGTGCGACTCAACCGCATGCGCGCCGAATCGCAGGCCGACGTGCGCGAGTTGAAGATTCAGCTTACCGCGCTCCAGCAGGTTACCGGTCAAAGTCAGGAACGGCTTCAGCAGATCCGCGCGCAGCTCGAGCAGCGGAGCAAGCAGACTCCGCCGTCCGCTGCTCCGGCAATTCTTTCCGGCGACACGCTGACGGTGAAGGCAGCTCCGCCGCCTGATGCACCCGGGCCCAACGAGCTGTTCCAGATTGGAAGGGATCAGCTTACGCGTGGCGGCAACAGCGCTGCGCGAGGCGCATTCTCTGACTTGTTGAAACGGTTCCCCGATTCGGAGCTGGCGGCGGACGCTCAGTTTTATATCGGCGAGTCGTATGCTGCGGATGGATCGGCTGCGTCA
>JBBSGU010000022.1:0-33400 GCA_038253755.1 Gemmatimonadales bacterium
CCGCGATTGTTGACGCCGTCAGTTACGACGATCATCACCCGCGAGCGTCCTGGTGCATCGCGAAGCCTGTTCGCTGCCGTGGCGATACCAAGCCCGATTGCCGTGCCGTCTTCGAGCTGACCGGCTTCCAGGTTGTCGATCGCCTGAAGCACGACTGCCTGATCGGTGGTCAATGGAACCTGGGTCAATGCTTCGCCGGCGAACGCAACCACTCCGATGCGATCGCTTTCGCGGTCACGGACGAATTCCTTCGCGCGAGCCTTCGCGACCTCGAGGCGGTTGTTCGGCTGGAAGTCCTGCGCGAGCATCGAGCTCGACAGGTCGAGCGCGAGGACGATGTTGATTCCTGAGCTGGTGACATTTTCAACGTGCGCACCACTCCTCGGCCTCGCGAGTGCAACGATCAGCGCGATGAGAGTGAGGTTTCTCAAAAAGAAGATCGTCCGTGCAACGCCTTGTCCGGCGCGAGGACCGCGGCCAAGGATGTATGTCCGCGAGAAGACAATGGCGTCCTCTGACCGTTTTCTTCTCCACAGCCACCAGATCGGAAGAAAAATCAGAAGAGCGAGGGCCCACGGCGTCTGGAACTCGATGGGCACGGGCGTCATGCTGCCTCCCTCTCCTCATCTTCTTTCTCTTCCTGCTCGACCAGGTGCGATTCGACGGCTTTCACAACTGAGCGCGCCGACTGGCCCAGCTTTTCACCTTCATCACGATCGAGATGAACGGCGGCAAACTTCACAAGGTCGGTGCGCCACAGCAGCTCGTCGAGTTCGTTCGCGACGCCGTGAATCCAGTCGGCCGATGCAAGGAGCTCGGACGATGTTTGCGAGCGCTCAACGCCCGGCGCGCGCGCAGCGAGATAATCGCGCATGACATCCGACATCAGTGCGGCGTGACGCTCAGGTTCTCCTGCCGCCACCAGACCCATTGCTTCAATCCGCGCAAATTCGCGCTCGGCCGCATCGAACGGGTCGAGCGGGGCGTTGTGGCGTTTGCGCCACCACACCCACACGCGCCAGACAATCAGGGCGACGACGAGCGCAGCCAGCGCAATCAGCCACGGCAGCCAATCGAACGGCTTGATGTCGATTGGTCCGCGCGCCGGCTTTGGAACCTGCTTCGTGGTATCAGCGGGAAGTACTGAAGCCACGAAAACCTGGATGCTCGCCGGCGAGACGTAGCCGACCTTGCCGTCAACCTTGACGACGATGTCTCCGATGCCAAGTGGCTGCGCGCCAACGTCCCATGCGGCGAGCCTGTATGCAGCGGTTCCAGTTATTCCTGACGAGTCTCGCGTGATCTGCACTGCCGGCTTTCCGATCATCTGAGTGGCTGTCGCGGTGGCCTTTGCCGCCGAATCGCTTTCAGCCGGAAAATCGATCGTCGCGCCCAGCGGCGCGTGAATCTTGATCAACGCCACAAACCGCTGACCAACAGTCACCGTGTCCGGAGTGAGGCGCGAACCCATCTGCACCGGAAAATCAGGCGGCGCGTTCGTGGCAGGCTGTGTGGTTGCGGTAGCCTGCGGGCTCGCTAGTTGTAGAAGCAGGGCGACAATGTTGGCGAGCATCAACGTCGCCCGGCCTGCGTCTCGCGCGAGCGGAAGAACTTGAGCAACGGTTCGATGTAGTTGCCGTCGGTCCGCACCGGCACTTCGTCGATTGCGAGGCGGCGCAGCAAATGCTTGCGAGTCTCGCGCTGGACAGTCACCTGCTTCTCGAAATCGGCGCGGACGCGGGGCGAGTTCGTGTCGATCTCGTAGGTTTCCCCCGTTTCGGGATCGACGAGCCGTGCAAGTCCGATGTCCGGCAGCTCACGCTCGCTCGGATCCTCGACAGTCACTGCAACGACGTCGTGACGCTGGGCGAGGATTTTGAGAGGCTTTTCGATGTCCGGCGCATCGAAGTCGGAGATGAGGAAGATGATCGTCTTTTGTCCCAGTGTGCGCGCGAGATGATTTGTCAGGCCTGCTACGTCGGTCCCCCGCCCCACCGGCTCGAACGTGAGGATGTCGCGAAGAATCCTCAAGACATGTTTCCGGCCCTTGCGGGGCGGCACGATGTATTCGATCCGGTCAGTGAAGAGAACCACACCCACCCGATCGTTGTTTCGAACTGCTGACATCGCGAGAACCGCGGCGAGCTCGGTCGCGAGCTCACTCTTGAAGCGGCGCACCGTTCCAAACCGTTCTGATCCGGACAGATCGACGGCGAGCATTACCGTCAGCTCACGCTCCTCGATGTAGCGCTTTACAAATGGACGGCGCATTCGCGCGGTGACGTTCCAGTCGATCGTGCGCACTTCGTCGCCCGGCTGGTATTCTCGAACTTCCGAGAACTCCATGCCCTGGCCCTTGAACACGCTGCGGTATTCGCCGGTGAATAGCGAGTTCACGAGCCCGCGCGTGCGCAGCTCGATGAGCTTTACCTGTCGAAGGATTTCCGGTGGGACACCTTTCCTTACCGCTTCGCCTGCAGCGCCTTGAGCATGCGCAGATTCTGCGTCGCGTTTCTTCTTGCGTTCGCGGTTCCATCCAAAGATGGATTTTCGCGATTCGCGCGACTCTTCCTCACGCCGCGCGATTGGATTTACCCCGCCGCGCCTCCGGCCAATCGAGGAGCGGCGGCCGATCATGGTGCCGCTACAGCCGCCAGGATGCGGCTGACTATCGCGTCGCTCGTGACCTCCTCCGCTTCTGCCTCATATGTAGTCAGCACGCGATGACGCAGCACGTCGGGCGCAATTGCCTTCACGTCGTCGGGTGTCACGAACGCGCGGCCGCGGAGGAACGCATGAGCACGTGACGCCATCGCAAGTGAAAGCGTCGCACGCGGACTCGCGCCAAACTCGATGAGCGGTACCAGGTCCTTGAGCCCGGCATCAGCCGGAAAGCGCGACGCGTGAACGATCGAAACGATATAGTCCACGATTCGCTCGTCGAGATACAGGTCTGCGATTCTCTCGCGCGCGGCCATGATCGATTCCGGCGTCGCGACATGGTTCACCGCGATCGCGTGTCCACTCGACATGCGCCGGAGAATTTCCTTCTCTTCGTCGCGCGTCGGATAGCCGACATGCAGCTTCATCATGAAACGATCGACCTGCGCTTCGGGAAGCGGGTACGTCCCTTCCTGCTCGATCGGGTTCTGTGTTGCGAGAACGAGAAACGGCTCGTCGAGCTTGAACGTCGTTCCGCCGATCGTCACCTGCTTTTCCTGCATCGCTTCGAGCAGCGCCGCCTGAACCTTCGCCGGCGCGCGATTGATTTCGTCGGCGAGAATGATGTTTGCGAAGATCGGGCCCTTCTTCACGCTGAACTGTCCGTTCGACTGATCGTAGATCTGGGTGCCGAGGATGTCGGCAGGAAGCAGATCGGGCGTGAACTGGATGCGTTGGAAGGTCGTATTGATCGTCTCGGCCAGCGTTCGAACCGCGAGCGTTTTTGCGAGCCCCGGAACACCTTCGAGGAGAACGTGACCGCCGGTAAGAATGCTGATGACGAGCCGTTCGATCATGTAATTCTGCCCGACGATTCGCCGGGCTACCTGATCGACAATCTCGTGGATCATCCCCGTGTCGGCAGATGATGATGCAGGAACTTGTGTTGCCACGATCTTCTCCGTTATTGGTTCGCGCTTACTGCGTGATCGCCAGGATGATGTCGCGCTCGCGGCCGTTCAGCGGTCTCGACCCGCCCGAAGGCATGTGGCCAAGTGACACTGGACCGAACCGGGTACGCACAAGGCGCTCCACCACCAGGTCGAGCGCTTCGCAGAACCGCCTGATCTCGCGGTTCTTCCCTTCCGCAATCGTTACCTCTAGCTCCCACAACCCGCGACTGATGTTGTGCGCCGCGATTTCGCGCGGCTGAACCCAGCCGTCGTCGAGTTGTACACCGTTGCGAGCAGCCCGGACTGCGGCCGCTCCATCGCCGCGAACGGTCGCGACATAAGAGCGCTCGATTTCGGTGCTTGGATGGGTGAGCTTGTGTGCCGCATCGCCGTCGGTGGTGAAGATGAGCACCCCTTCGGTCATGTAATCGAGACGGCCGACGTAAGTGAGCCCGGGACGATCGGTGATGATGTCGAAGACCGTCTTGCGGCCCTGCGGATCAGACCGCGTGGTGAGCACACCCGGCGGCTTGTTGAGCATCAGCCAGTGGTAGCCCGTTGGCTGCGCGATTGGCTTGTCGTCAACCGAAATGCTGTCAATTTCGGGATCGACGCTCTGCCCGGTGACTGCAATTTCGCCGTTGACTTTCACGCGGCCGGCCGCCACCAGCTCTTCCGCTTTTCGGCGCGAAGCGACGCCTGCTCGCGCGAGCGCGCGCTGAATCCGCATTGCGTCTGACATCAGGCTTCTACGCTGGAGTATGGCGAGTCGCTGGTCTCGTTGGTTGATGCGCGTGCGGCCTGCTCTGAAGGCGGCGCTGCGTTTTCACTGGCCCGCTCTATTGCTTCGGCCGTCGCCTCAGGCGGTGCAGGTGCGGGTGGCGCATTTGGATCTCGCAGTGCGACCGCGAGCTCATCAGCGCGCGGAAGCTCGCCCAGATGCCGGAGCGCGAACTGCTCGAGAAATCCTGGCGTCGTTCCGTAAAGCAGCGGACGCCCCATGCCCTCTCCACGCCCAACGACCTCGATAAGCTCGCGTTCATGCAGTGATTTCAACATCTGGCCGGCGCCTACGCCACGGATCTCTTCGATCTCCGCTCTTCCGATTGGCTGGCGGTAGGCAACAATCGCGAGCGTCTCGAGCGCCGCCGCAGAAAGGCGTTGCGGTCTTGCCGCAAGCTGAGCGCGCTCGATCGTCTCGGTGTATTCGGGCCGGGTGAGAATCTGCCATCCGCCGGCGACTTCGATGAGCTCGACACCGTGGCCATCTTCGTCGTAGTGGCGGCGGAGATCGGACAGTGCAGTTACGACATCAGCTTCCGTCGTTTCGCCATCGGCGGCCATCGCCTTGAGGTCGGCCGTGGCGACCGGGTGTGCGCTCGAGAAGAGCGCGGCTTCAAGCAGCTTCGCTAGCTGGATCACTTGATATTTCGACTGAGGCAAAAGGTCTCGGCTGCTTAAGGCGTAGCTCGCCTCGTTTCGCCAGCTCGAGCAGAGCGAGAAGTGTGGAAAGCACCTGCCACGGCTCGGCTTTCGACGAGATGACGTCACCCCAGCGCGCACGGGCACGCAGGGCGAGAACAGCTCTCACGGTGGCAATGGCGCCGTCAACGTCGAGGGCACGCGGAACGACGTCGTGAACCGTTGGTCTTCGTGCAACGCGGATGATTCTATCGACGGCGGCGAAGAGCTCTGGCAGTGAGAGAGACAGCGCCGCTGCTGCGGGAGCGGGCGACGAAAGATTCTGCGGCAGGTAGGCCCGCGCGAACCTGTTCCGTCGATCATCGCTTCGCGCTTCGAGGATGTCAACGACCTCACGCACCTGCTGGTACTCCAGCAGGCGACGGACGAGCTCGGCGCGCGGGTCTTCCCACGCTTCGTCGCCATCGCGGCGAGGAAGGAGCATCTGCGCCTTGATACGAACGAGACGGGCTGCCATCTCGAGGTAGTCGGCAGCTTCGTCGAGCGCGAGCGTCGAGATGCGCGCGAGAAACTGTTCCGCGATGCGGGCGACTGGAATATCCTGGATGTCGATTTGTTCGTCGCGAATGAGGCTCAGCAGAAGATCGAGCGGCCCCGAGAACTGGGTGAGCTCGACGACGAACACCTCGCCGTCGCGAAGCGATGCGCCGTTCAGACTGTCCATTGGCTCGGAATGATGTATGGGCCGACGGCTGTCTGGAGCAAACCAATGAGAGCGAATGCCGGCTTGAACCAGATCATGAGTAGTGGCCGACCAACGGAGATCAGCACGAACAGAACCACGAGACCGTATCGTCCGATTCTCTGGTAGCCGAGGCCCCACGCCGGCGGGAGCAGATATTTCATGACGTGTGAGCCGTCGAGCGGCGGGATCGGAATGAGATTGAACGCAGCGAGAGCAATGTTGAGCTGGATTCCGAATATCAGCATCAGCTGAAAGATCGAAGCAGGCGCAGCGAGCGCCGGCGCGAGGGATGCGATGAAGTGGACGAGCATAGCAAGGGGGACGCAGATGATCGCGATCACGAGGTTGGTCACTACTCCGGCGAGCGAGACGATGATGTCGCCTTTCTTGAAATTCCTGTAGTTCCGTGGATTGACGGGAACGGGTTTGGCGCCGCCAAAGATCACTCCGCCTGCCAGAAAAAGCATGAGCGGCAGGAGGATCGTCATGAACGGATCGATGTGCTTCGCGGGGTTCCAGGTGAGGCGGCCGAGCTGGTAGGCCGTCATGTCGCCGTTTTTCAAGGCGGCGTACCCATGCGCGTACTCATGTGCTACCATGGAGAACAGAAGCACTGGCGCGATCAGAATGAAGTTCTGGACCTGATTCAATTTCGATTGGAGCCTGGGTTTGATCCGAAGCGTACAAGTTACTTCTGCTTGGGGGATCTCGGCAGACGTTCCAGCCCTTCGACTGTAAAATTGCGGGCAGATTCTGTTGACCTTGGACTGAAGAAAGTTTATTCTTAAAGGCTGTCCCATAGTGCGGAAAACCCGCCAAACCCGATGGAGAGTTGATAGTGCCGAATATCGCGTCCGCCAAGAAGAACATGCGTAAGTCCAGAGCCGCCATGGTACGTAATCGTGCCCAGCGCTCAGCCCTGCGCACCGCGCTCAAGAAGGGCCATGCGAGCGCCGCTCCGGCCGACGATCAGGTAACGGCGGTCAAGCTGCTCGATCGCGCCGCTCGAAAGGGACTGATCCACAAGAACACCGCCGCCCGCCACAAGAGTCGCATGGCCAAGGCCGCCGCGAAGTAAGAAGGTTCCTCGCAGTAAAAATCAAACGGGCGCCTTTTCAGCGCCCGTTTGATTTACATCGTCGCCAGCTCTCCGCCGCACCGCTCGCAATACCACTCGGTCGGATAGTTCGCCGTCCCGCACTCGGGACACATCAAAGTTTTTGACTTGTCGACACGCGATTCGGGAGGCTTCGGCCTGGCGGCCTGGCTACCGAATGGTGGCGTCTTGCCGGTCCGCATTCGCTGCGGCGCGGCCGCCGGAGCAGAAGCCGGGGCCGCAGTCACCGAATCAGCCGCAGGCGCGGGTGTCGGGTTGGGCGACTGCCCCGCCGCCTGATTGCCCGCTTCAGGCTGCTTGGGTGCTGGAGGCTCCGGAACCGATTGCGATTCTCTCGACTCGGCCGATTGCTCCAGAGGTAAATGCTGCTGGTCGCGAACAGCCTCAGGCTGTGTTTGCGCGGATAGCGACGATTCCACAGTGGAAGGAACTGCGGCCGCCATCTCAACGCGCTGATCTGGAAGCGGAGCGGTATCGGCAGGCTCTGAAGTCGCGGCTGGGGCAATCGCCACATCCGCCACGTTGCCCGTCGATCCCACTTCACTCAGCTTCTGTATGCTTCTGAGCTCAGTCAGCTGCCCGTCCAAACTCGCCCGGTCGGCGGCGACCCTCTCGAGGCCCCGCTCGGCTTCGCCTCTCAGCTGCTCCCATTGCTGCGGCTCGTACTCGCCGACAGTCGCGCGGAGCTCAGCTTCCTGAAGCGCATCGCGTCGGGTGTCTTCATCCCGCGCCACCTCGACAAGTCGTGACGACAGTGCCGAGATGCTCAGCTGAAGCTCCTCAGCGTGTCCCTTGATGTCGGTCATCACTCGACTGAGGCGCGTGTTGTAGTCGCTCTGCACGCGGTCGAAAACGTGAGCGGGAGTATTCTCACGTTTCGATTCAAGTGTCGTGATCCATTGCTCGTATTGCTGCCGCTCTGCGATGAGCGCGCGCAACGCTTCGAGCGCGTTCGTCTTGGCTTTAGTCATCGTCCCTGAAGTCCAGTAGTGGCGCGGGCATTCCGCGCTCCGTTCGTATCGTTCGATAATCTGTATTTCACACGTCCACCCACAACCGTGCAGACTGCCCGGCCCGTGAGCGTCATGCCGGCATAAGGTGTGTTTCGGCCCTTCGTTACGAAAGCAGCTGGCTCAACAAGCCACTGCAATTTTGGATCGAAAACCGTGACGTCGCCATCTGCCCCTTTCTTCAGCGATCCACCAGGCAATCCGAAAATCCGCGCCGGATTGCAGGACATCTTGTCGATCAGCGTGTTGAAATCAATATGGCCTGTCGCGACGAGGTTGGTGACCGAAACTCCCAACGCGGTCTCGAGACCCACGATTCCGTTCGGTGCATCGGCGAACTCGCGCTCTTTTTCATCGTAGTGATGAGGCGCGTGATCGGTAGCGATGAGATCGATCGTGCCGTCCCTTACTGCGTCTCGTAACGATTCCACATCCTTCGCAGTCCGGAGCGGAGGATTCATTTTCGCGTTAGTGTCATAACTGAGGATCCGGTCTTCCGTCAGTGATATGTGATGCGGGCACACTTCGGCCGTCACGTTGATCCCGCGCTCCTTGCCCCAACGGATCAACTCGACCGACCCGTGCGTGCTCATATGAGCGAGGTGGACGTGTCCGCCGGTGCGACGGGCGAGAAGAATGTCTCGGATGACCATGATCTCTTCCGCTTCCGAGGGAATTCCCTTTAGTCCGAGCCGAGCGCTCACAATTCCCTCGTTCATCGACCCGCCCTTTGCGAGCGTTGGCTCCTCGCAGTGGTCGATCACAGGAATTCCGAATGTCCGCGCATACTCGAGTGCGGTGCGCATCAGCTGCGCACTGACGACCGGCTTTCCGTCATCGCTCATCGCGATTGCACCGGCGGCGATCATCTCGCCGAATTCAGCGAGCGTTTCGCCCTTTTGTCCCACTGAGATCGCACCGATTACGTGAACGCGCGCGGCGTTCGCGCGCTGAGCCTGTCGGAGTATGAAGCCAACCGCCGCCTGATTGTCAGTAACCGGATCGGTGTTCGGCATCGCGCAAACCGCAGAAAATCCACCGGCGGCGGCGGCTCGTGCGCCTGAATCGATCGTTTCGACGTCTTCACGGCCAGGCTCTCTCAAGTGACAATGGACGTCGATGAAGCCTGGAGACACGATCGCGTCAGTGCAATCAATCACCTCGGCATCTGAGATAGATCCGACTCTTTCGCCGACACTTTCGATCTTGCCATCAACGATGAGCAGATCACCGGCCTCGTCTATCGAGCGCGATGGGTCCATCAATCGTCCGCCGGTGAGCAGAACCCGCTTCGACATTATCGTCCTCCTCCCTTCGCAGCTTCAGCGAGCTCGGGCTTTCCGCCTGCGAGCAGGTAGAGGACCGCCATTCGAACAGCAACGCCGTTCGTCACCTGGCTGAGAATCACGCTGTGCGGTCCATCGGCGACATCGGAGTCGATCTCCACTCCACGGTTCATCGGGCCAGGGTGCAGGACGAGAATTTTGCGTTGTACACGGTCGAGTCGCTCGCGGCTGATGCCGAAAACGCGGTTGTATTCCCTGCTCGACGGAATGTATCCGTCCGTCATTCGCTCGAGCTGAAGCCGAAGCACGTTGAGCGCATCGGCCCACTCGATTGCCTCTTCGACCCGCTTGAAAACAATTACGCCAAAGTCGTCGATCGCGTTCGGAAGAAGTGAACGCGGCCCGCAGACGGCCACCTCGGCGCCAAGTTTTTTCAATCCCCAGATATTCGATCTCGCGACACGCGAATGAAGGACGTCACCACAGATGCAAATGCGCTTTCCTGTCAGATCACCCAGGTGATCGCGCAATGTCAGGAGATCGAGCAAACCCTGGGTTGGATGTTCGTGCGTGCCATCACCCGCATTAATGACATTCGACTCGATCCGATCGGCGAGAAACGAAGCGGCGCCGGACGCGCTATGTCGAATGACCACCATGTCGATGCGCATCGCCTCAAGATTTCTCGCCGTATCGACGAGCGTCTCACCTTTCGACACGCTCGACCCCGTCGCCGAAACGTTCACGGTGTCGGCTGAAAGTCTTTTCTCCGCGAATTCGAATGAAATGCGGGTCCGCGTTGAATTCTCGAAAAACAGATTGACGATGGTAGAGCCGCGGAGCGCGGGCACCTTCTTGATCGTCCTCTCGCTGATTTCCTTGAACGGCTCGGCAGTGTCCAGAATCAGACGAATCTGCTCGCTCGACAAATGCTCGAGCCCCAGCAGATCCTTGCCGAGTGCGCTTGTCACGGCGATGAGTCGCCGTGGGGTGCGATGACTACGGCCGTGCGGCCGTCCAGGTCGTCGACGAGAACGTCGACACGCTCGCCAGGCTCGACGGAAACCTTCTTGCCGACGACGTCCGGCTGAATCGGCAGCTCTCTGCCTCCCCTGTCGATGAGAACAGCCAGTGCAATTCGAGCGGGCCGGCCGAAGTCTGCGATTTCGTCGAGTGCCGCGCGAACGGTGCGTCCGGTGTAGAGCACGTCGTCGACTATCACAACGTGCTTACCATCGATCTCCCACGGAATTTTCGTCGGGCCAACAACGGGGCGCGGCCCGATCGTCTGGAGATCGTCGCGGTAAAGTGTGATGTCGAGCGAGCCCTGAAGAATCTTTGCGTTTTCTCTCTTTTCGATTATCGAACAGATTCGGGTCGCGAGCTGAACGCCGCGACGCTGGATACCGACAATGACGAGGTCGTCCGTTCCGTCATTCAATTCGACAATCTGGTCTGCCATGCGCTTCAGGGTTCGGTCAACCGCGCTGGAGCTCAGGACAATCTTCTGTTCTGTGGTTCGTGCTGTCATCTGAGACAAATATGACCGGGTACGGGTTTTATCGGGAGCGTCAGACGATAGTGACACCCGCCCTTTCTTCGATTACCCGGACAGTCTCAACGTGGTCCGCCTCCTCGCCGAGCTCGGCATGCGCCTGTTTGATCAGCTCAGCCGCCAAGTCGATCAGCGGAGTCGGGACGTTATTCTCAGCCGAGATGTCCGCTGCGATGCCGATGTCCTTGTCGAGAAGCGCGAGCTTGAACGTTCTCGGAAAGGCACGGCCTACAACTCTCTCGGGGAAGAGATTTTCCGATGTGTTGGAACGACCACTCGAACCGTTGATGACCTCGAGCGCGACGCTCGCAGTGACCCCCAGCTTCGCGAGCGTCGCGAGCGCTTCGCCGCCAGACCAGATGTGAATCGCGAGAAGTGCCTGATTCATGGCTTTTACTGCGTCGCCGGAACCGACTTTACCGCAATAGACGATTTTCTTTCCGAAGGTTTCGAGTACGGGGCGCGCACGCTCGAGCGCCGCCTCAGAACCTCCGCACATCACTGTCAGCGTGCCGGCAATGGCTCCCTTTACTCCGCCGCTTACGGGCGCATCTACGAAGTCGATGCTTCGCGATGCGAGATAATCGGCGATCGCGATCGACGTGGCTGGATCACCCGAAGTGCAATCCACGAGCAACGCGCCTTCTGGAATTGAGCTGGCAATCCCGGATTGCCCTGAAATCATGTTCTGTACTTCGCGAGACGACGGCAGGCAGGTAATCACGACTTCTGCGTCCTTGACCGCATCGGCCGCGTTTGCTGCAACGTTCGCTTTGTTGTGCGAGGCAAACTCGCTGGCCACCGCCGATGTCCGATTCCAGACGGTCAACTCAAACTGGGAACGCGCGATGTGGGCTGCCATAGGAGCGCCTATCGCACCCAGACCGAGGAACGCAACGCGCATCAGTGCGGTCCAGTGACGTGGGCGTAGACCAGGCGCGAAATGTCGGCAATAAGCGCTGTCGACTGCGCCGGATCCTTGATTCCGCGGGTAAGCACAACAAGCACGTAAGGTTTTCTTCCGGGAGGATAAACAACTGCAGCGTCGTGAGAGACAGCGGTTATCTCGCCCGTCTTATGTGCGACCGGCGTGCCCGGGGGCAGGCCAGCAGGAATCTTGTCGTTCACCTCCTGGGCGAGGAGAATGTCCTTCATTTCGTGGGAGGCGGCTGAAGATAGAGCGTTTCCCTGCTCGATCTCTCGCAAAAGCGTCGCAAGGTCGGCGGACGTAGTCGTGTTGATCATCCCCGCGTCGAAGGCCTTCTGATCTTCAACTCCCCGTAAGACCTCCATTCGCATCGCACCGACAGTTCGCGCCATCGCCGTCACATTCGCGGCTCCGACGAGCGCGATCAGTTGATTCGTTGCGAGGTTGCTCGACCGCGTGATCATTCGGCGCAGCAAGTCCCGAACCGGCACTCGCGTCCCAACCAACGCGTAGAGCGCAGTGTCTTCGTCATCGGCCTTGTTCAGCGAGAAGGGTGATCCGTCGGCAAGCGACGAAAACTGGTTGACCAGAAGAATTTCCTGATCGAGCGAAAATGCGCCGAGCTGTGCGCGACGCAGGACTTCGATCATTACGGGGATCTTCATCGTGCTCGCCGCGTGAAATACGGTGTCGGCGTTGATGTCCACTCTCTGCCCTGTCTCGAGGTCCTCGAAACTGACGGCGACAACGGCGCCGGGCGTGGCCGCAACGCGACGGCTGATCTCATCCCCGAGTGAATCGGCGGGTTGAATCGTCATCGCAGAAAATGCTGCGAGTGCGAATAGAATCATCGGCGCCGCTCGCTAGCGTCCGCCAACTTCGTCCCAGATGCGCAATGTGTGACTCTCTTTCAAATAGACGGACCCAACGACAAACGTCAGCAGCGCCACTGAAATCGGATAGATCAGGCCGGCGTAGATGTTCCCTGTGCGGGCAACGACAGCAGTGGCGATCAATGGAAGAAATCCGCCGAACCAGCCGTTGCCGAAGTGATACGGAAGCGACATCGACGTATATCGAATCTTCGCCGGGAAGGATTCAACGAGAAATGCAGCGATCGGCCCGTACACCATCGTTACGAAAATCACCTGAACAAAAACAAGCAGCGTGAGAACCACCGGCTGTACCGGATCCGAGTATGCTTTCATCGCATGATAGATCGGATAATACGAGATCGCGGCAAGAAGATTCCCGGCCATCATGATCTTCTTGCGTCCAATACGATCGGATAGCGATCCGAATACGATGAAGAGTGGTGCGCCGAGGAGGAGCGCAACGGCAACGATTCCATACGCGGTGGCGATCGGGACCTTGAGGACCGTTTGCAGAAAAAACAGGGCGTAGAACTGACCGGTGTACCAGACGACCGCTTGTCCCGCCGTGGCGCCAAACAAAACGAGGAAGAAAATTTTCCACGCGCTCCACGTGCCGAAGCTCTCCTGGATCGGAGCTTTCGAGGTAGTGCCAGCCTCCTTGAGCTTCGTGAAAAGCGGCGACTCCTTCAGGCGAATGCGGATGTAGTACGACATGCCGACGAGGAGAATCGAGATTAGAAAAGGAATTCTCCATCCCCAGACCTTGAAGGCTTCCTCACCTACATAGTGTCTGGTGACAAGGATCACGATCAGCGAAACGAACAGCCCGAGCGTCGCAGTTGTCTGGATGAAGCTCGTGTAGAAGCCACGCTTGCCGTCGGGCGCGTGCTCTGCGACATAGACCGCCGCCCCGCCGTATTCGCCGCCGAGGGCGAGGCCCTGGAGCAGTCGGAGCAGAACGAGAATAATCGGCGCCGCGACCCCGATCTTCGCGTAACCTGGAAGAAAGCCGATCGCGGCCGTGGATCCTCCCATGATCAGGAGCGTCAGGAGGAACGCGAATTTACGGCCGACGAGATCGCCGATGCGTCCGAACACGAGCGCGCCAAATGGGCGTACAGCAAATCCGACGGCGAAGGTCGCGAGGGTCTTTAGAAAGTTTGCGGTGGGATTTCCCGCAGGGAAAAATTGCGTCGCAAGAATGGTCGCCAGACTTCCGAAGATGTAGAAGTCGTACCACTCGATCATTGTCCCCGCCGACGATGCGGCGATGACCTTCCAGATATTCTTCTGTTCGCTCACCAGTGGCCCTCGAAGAATGAGCCCAAGGTCGTCAGGCAACGACCAAAGTATCGACGTCGCATAATCTGCGGCGTCGAGACCTGATGCGCACTACGCAGTTACACCCTTCTTCCAGCCGCCGTGTAACAGCGACCGCAAGGTCTTCAGGATGCGCCGCACGACGAGAATGAGGAGAATCAGAAGCAGAATCGCGGTTGACAGCGTGATGAACGGGTGAGCCCAGACGAAGGTCGCGATCGCCGTGATGGTTCCGAGCTCCGCCATGTTCACAATGCCGTTGGTGAACGGTTCCGGCGAAGTATCGACCGCATATCGTAGCCCGAGCTTAGTTCCGTGTGTGGTCAGGGCGAGCGCCCCGCCAACGAGCCCGGCACCAATCAGAACCGGCGGGCTCATGTGATAGGTCGTAGCGACCGCGAGCAGTGCCGCGGCTGGGGGCCGAATCACACTCTGCGCGGTTTCCCAAACGCTGGCCACACCGGGCACGAGAGTGATAAGAAACTCCATCGCATAAAGAACCGATGCGAGAGCGATGATCCAGACATTCGAAACTCCTTCGAGCGCGCCAGGCAGCGGGCCAATCCAACCAGCTCGATCGGCGATACCGAGCACGGCAACGGTCGCCGGCAAATTGATGCCTGCGGCAAACGCGACTCCCAGCGACTGGGCAATTGTGCCTATTGAACTCATGTCGGCCAGTGTTGTTAGAGTGTCACCCTACGCGCGCCGCCACCCCGCGGTTTCGTCAGATCCAGCCCTTACGCCTGTATTGCAACGTTGCTGCCGTTTCGTAAATCCACATTCCAAAAGCCGCGATGCGCTCGTCTGGAAAATGAAGCGACCTGACGGAGATGTCTCGCGAATCACTTGGCGTGCAGCTGACGGTGAGGCCCGCGTGCTCGAACGTCGCGCACGCGCGCATTGTGTGAAATGGAGAAGTGACGAGGACGATTCTCTTCCACCCCACGGCGTCAGCGATCTTCTTGACGGCCATTGCTTCGTCGTGCGTGCTTGCTTCGGGCGGCGTGATGAGGATTTTCGTAATTCCAGCGAGTGCGGCGAGACTATCCTGGTCACGCGCCGCGGTAACCTTCCGGTCGCCCAGGTCGCGCTCTTCTCTTGTCACTACAAGAGTCGGAGCTACACCGTGGCGCACGAGAGACAGCCCTGTCAGCAGCCGATCGAGTCCCTGCTGCTGGAGAAATCCATCGCGAGTAACGCCGGCCGAGAGAACGACGACTGCATCGGCGGACGTCGGCAGCACATCACGGCGAACTAACGAAAGCGCCGGGCCGATAAAGAGTGGCGAATACGCGACAAGAAAGGGGACCAACAAAGCCGCAGCGGCGACTACCGCGAGCGCAGCACGAAAACGTGTTAGCGCCAGCAGCGCACCAATAAGCCCAAACGGGATTATCAAGTTCATGCGCGCCAGGTGAAAAACATCGGCTACGCCGAGCATCACGAGGTACATCCACACAGATCCGCCTAACGCGAATCCAGCGCACGCGCGTGCCAGCATGTCGCGGCGACGTGAAACTTTGCTGGTCTGTCCCCGTTGCGTTTCATAGATTGTGGAATCGGAAGTCAATGGCTTCTGCTCACTCGAATGTCGGGGATGTCGTATGGCGATACCACTCTTTCTTCAGCAGGCTGCACCGATTTCCCGTGACCAGCTAAGAAACCAGATTAGCCAAACGATTCATGACGCAACTCAGGCCGCGCAGCAAGCCGCAGAGGCGGCCGCTGCGGACGGCAAGGCGACGCAGGTAGTACAGGGTGAGGGTTTCGGGCAGCACAGGGTAGTCATCTCGTCTCCAAACGGACGCGCCACAACCATCCAGTACGACACGCCCCAGATTCCGCCTCAGGTCGAGCCAATCTCGATCGCTTTCTTCGCGATGATCGCGATCATAGTCGTCGGACGTCCGTTGGCGCGTGCAATCGCGCGTCGAATAGACCGCGGAGTGGCTGCGGCTCCCGCAATTTCACCCGCTGTCGCAGATCAGTTGCAACAGATCTCCCACGCTGTTGACGCGATCGCCATCGAGGTTGAACGAATTTCCGAAGGCCAGCGGTTTACCGCAAAGATGCTCGCCGATCGGTCAAGTGACCTGACGACCATAACGCCAGGGTCGATGAGCGGACAATAGCGTTAAGAATCCGAGCTCCTCACCGTCGGCACGAGAGACGCTGAACACCAGGCGAGAAGCGCAGGAAAAATCAAAGTGAAAGCGTAGAGCCCGAACGCCGGGAGGTGCATCACACCTCCGAGTTGAGACCCCATCGTCGACACAGGACCCCTCGCGACATCGAGCAGCAGCAACGTGGTCCATCCACCAAGCGCGGCAAATGCGGCAAAGAGCGCCTTGCGAGTCGACCGCGATACGAGCCCCCATGCTGCGGCGACCAGGGGCACCGACCACCAGCCAAGTCCGAAGGTGGTCACCGCAAACAGCTCAGCCAGCAGCAGATATTTGACAAAGGGTCTCAGGTTCATCGCGGCACCAGCGTCAGCGTTGACTTGACGCGACTTCGCTCAAGTTCAGCTGCGTTTCGGGGGAACAGAACCGGATCGAGGATTCCATTCGTCCATTTCTGCAAACGGTCGGTGTATCTCGCGCTCGAGGGCGCTCCCGACTGTCCGCCAGGATAAGTGGCCCACGCTCGCACTTCAGGTCCGAGCTCCACGACCATTCTCCAGCTCGGTCCCTGAGTTCCCGACCCCGATGACGGATTGAGAGTGCTTGGACCTCCCTGCACCGGAATCTCCAGCGCGGAAAAGGCAGGGATTCTCAGCAGGTGATAGATGTTCGCGCGATGCGTGTTGGACCAAAGCCACTTATCGCTCGCGGGATCCCCATCTTCCTTGACAAGCTTTGCGTAGGCGGCACGCAGACTTGCAGTGAGGATGTCGTCACGATTCTCGCGCTGCGGCGTCGAGTGATCATCCCACCACTCGCTCGTCGGCTCGCGCATCAGCTCGAGCATTATTTGCGCTTCCGGATAGTTCCGCCGGCCGGAGCCCGACGACGCCTTTTTTTTGTCGCGCAGCTCGTCCCACGTGAGACTCGCGAGCTCGGTCATCGCAGCCTCGAATAGAATCGCCCCCCTGTTCTCGCGAACATAGCGGCGATCCCAATTCCCGAGCAACTCCGCTGCATTGCGAAGGTTTCCGTCGGATTTCCCTGCGCTGTCGATGCTCGCGGCAGCATACAGAAAAAACGGCACGAACGCATCGGCACGCGCGCTTCCCGGGTCTGTCTGGAAGTTGCGCATGTCATCGGGGGTGACTGCCGAGTCTGCGCGTAGCAACGCGTTGATGCGCATGGCACGCCACGGCGAATACCAGTCGGAGCCCATGTAGGCCGGATTCACTTTTGGATCAACTGGCTGCTGGTTTGCCGACGCGAGAAATCCCTGGGCGGGATTCATGGAGAACGGATACCTGTCCACCGGAAGCTGTCCGATCCAGTCGCTCGACGTCGTTGATCCATCACGAATTACATCGCCGCGTCCATCCCCTGGGCGAATCGGATATTTACCCGATGAGCGAATCGCGATGTTTCCCGCCCGATCGGCGACGAGACCGTTTTGGGTCGGGACAACGTAGTCGGCCATGTCGGCGAGCCACTCGGTCGCGTTCTTCGCGTAGCCAAGGCTCAGAAAATTGTCGGGTTCGTGGGACTTGTCGTAGACAGTCCATCGCATCGACAGCCAGTGGCCGAGTTGGCGACGCATCGGCCCGCGGTGCGTGAACCGGATTGTGTCGGTCGCGATGAGAACACCTTTGGCGTCTTTGTATTGCTCGATTCGCTTCTCGAGCGGTTTCCACTGCCCATCGAGCTTGTACGTCGTTGGATTCGTATCGTTGTCAACGGTTTCCTCGTAATAGTCGTTGACGTCGGATCCGGTGTTCGTGAATGTCCACGCGACGTCGCGATTAAAGCCGATCACAACTCCGGGAACGCCGGGAAATCCGACGCCTGCAACGTCGAGCTTGCCAGGTACGACGATGTGCATTTCGTACCAGACCGAAGGTAGAGACAGATCGAGATGAGGATCGCCGGCAAGCAACGCGTGTCTTGCGGCAGTGCGCTTCGGCGACACTGCCCAGTTGTTGCTGCCAATCGCGTCAGCAGCTTCGGTTGGCTTTCTGACCGCGAGGGTCGTCGAGAGATCTTCGCGTGCGCGTGCTTCAGCGAGAACACTCGAGTCAGGATTGCCCGGAGCCGGCAACGCAGCAAAATCAAAACGCGGCTCCGAAGTGCTCAACGGTTGAATCGGCTGCTGGATCGGACTGTTTACAGGAAAAAGTGCATCTGCCGCTGCCTTTCCAACCAGCGACTGAGCTTTGAGCCGCCGCACAGTGGCGTCGTTGAATCCCAGATTCAGCGACATGCGAGAAAGGAAATACAACGAATAGATCGGTTTCCATTTCATCGGCGTTGCGTTCAACAGCCGATACTCGACCGGCATGTCTCGCGGCCGCATCTGCGCGATGTAAGAGTTCACTCCGTCAGCATATGCCTCGATCGCACGGTAGCCGATCGAGTTCTTGTCATACGAAGCAAATTTTTTCTCCGCCGCCCAGACCAGACCGAGCTCACGATTGGATCGATCGGAATCGAGCAGCCGTGATCCCGCCCACTCAGTGAGGCGCCCGGCAGTTGCACGCGTTTGAGCTTCCATCTGAAACAGTCGATCGCGCGCTTCGACGTAACCAAGCGCGCGATACGCGTCCTGCTCTGTATCGGCGAAGACGTGGGGAACTCCACGGTCGTCGAACAACACCTGCACTTTCTTGTTCAATCCGGGAATGGCGACCTGCTGAACGGCGGGAAAGTTCGTCGCCGCAGCCTGCGCCCATACTCCGTTCGCAGGATCGAGGAGCGGTCCCAACGGTGGGATCGGGCCGGCACCCTTGAATCCGATCAGCAGGAGCCCGACGAGCAGAACTGCGGCGAGAACCTTTCGCACTAGGGTGCTTTGATCGTTACCGGAGAGACTTTCAAGTGAAGGTTGTGATTCACTCTGATGCCGACTACGCCATCAGTCGGCAGACCAACTTTGCTGACTGATGCAACCTGTTTTCCGTTCACCGAAAACTTGACAGCGTCATTGGTCACGGTAGCCGAGAGTGTGTATGTCGCCTTTCCAGATGCATCCTGCTTCGGCACATCCGGCGATGCCGTCCACGCAACCAGGTCGCGGGTGGAAACCCCATCACGCAGCTTGACCAGCAGCTCGCCGGTGCCGCGAACTTCGAAGTAGGTGTAAGCGATATTCGGCGCATCGAGGTGCATTCCGCCGATGAAAATTCCGAAAGCTTCGGGATGGGCCGGCTTTTCGAGCTGCTCGAAGGTCGCGGATGCGGTGTAGTTCCCGTTGCCGAGGTCCTTTGTGGCGTAGAGGATATGCGCAGGACCCGTTGTCAGCTCCCATCCATCGCCAGACGGCGTGTATTTCGCACCACTGATCGGTTTTTCGGTGTGATCGGTGCGCGCAGTGTATCCAGCAGGAATAGATCCGTCCACAACGTTCTTGTCAGGATCGGCGTTGGCCCCGAGGGGGTGGCTGGCAAGCGTCGTATCTGATTTGGATGGCGTCTTCGGGGCGCTACAAGCTCCGAGCGCGAGGGCAGCGAACAGCGGCAGTCGTCGTAGCATCGTGAATATCTCCTGGGAATAATTTGGGGTCGAAAGCCGGATCAGTGGCCGCGCGCGATCGTTCGTTCGGCAATCCGGTCAACGCGGTCCGGCGAAAGAACCTTCAGAATCATACCAAGCCTGGCACGCCTGGTCATCACAACTTCACGCGCTCGGCCTGCCGCAGCCTCGATGATTCGCCGGGCACAGTCATCGACCTGCATCACCTTGCCTTTGTGAACTGGCCGATTGCCAAGTGGCTGACCGTCGGGACCAAGCGCGCGCTCGGCGATGTCGGTCGCAACAAAGGCGGGATAAATCATCGTCACCGAAACGCCGGAGTCTTTCATCTCGATTCGCAGTGAATCGAAAAATCCAGCCATTGCGTGCTTGGTCCCGGCGTAGAGTGTGCGCGTCGGAACTCCCGTCTTTCCGGTAACGCTGGACACGCCAACGATTCGTCCTTTCGAGCGCTTGAGGTGCGGCAGCGCGTACCAGGTGCAGTAGACGCTTCCGAAATAGTTGATTCGTGTGATCCGGTCCACCGCGTGAATGTCGCTAAGCTCGTCGAATCTCGCGTGCATGCTGATGCCGGCGTTGTTGATGAGCGTGTCGATTCGACCGAAGGTTTCCACGGCGGCTTCGATCAGTCGACGGCATTGCTCGGAGTCGCTGACATCCGCCTGGACGGCAACGACCTGCGCGCCGAGGGCCCGGCAGGAGGCAGCAGCCAGCTCGAGAGGGGTCGGCTCGCGCGCCGCGAGCACGAGGTTCGCTCCGAGGCTGGATAACTGACGCGCTAATTCGAGGCCGATTCCGGCAGAAGCCCCGGTGAGTACAACGACGTTGTCGCGAAATTCATTCATCCGCGCCGAAATTAGGCGGCGCGGATGAGAACGCTAGTGACTTTTCTCTTTTGACTGCTTCTCGGTCGCCATCGCGATCTCCTTCGCCAGCGTGTCGAGAACGGCCTGGAGTGTTGCAGCCTGCTGAGTGACAACGACTTGAGCCGCGTTCACCGCATTCGTCGCGACCTTCAGTGCGGCGACTTTCAGCGCCGGATCCTCGGTCGCCTTCTTGACCGCGGCCTGCACGGCCATCGCGAGATCCTCTGCGGCACGCTGCACGTCTGCGATAGAAACCGAGTCGCCGGAAGCGATCACCGGATCGGTCCTTGAGGCTGTCTTCGACTTGTCCGAAGACTTCTCGGTTGATTTCTCGGTTGGCTTCTGCGCCTGCGCGGCGGTCGGTGCTGCCGCCCAGACTGAGGCGACGAAGATACCCGCCAAGAGGGGGCAGAAGGATTTTCTGATCATTTGCATCGGTCCCGTGAAGAGTGATTATCCGGACGCATCGTTTGACACCACCGGCGCGAAATCGGTTGCACAGACCGCCGGGAACAGCTTTGACACAGAGACCACAGATACCACAGAAGCGTCACTCTGTGGTCTTGTGCTCATATAGAATCCTCTCAGCCGAGCGTTTCTTTTATTGGGGTTGAAGACGGAACGACGGTTGGGAATCCGGGCGGTTGTCCCGTAGTCAACCCCATTCCATAACCTGGAATAAGCACCATCCAGCATGCAAGGACGAATTATCGCCCTGGGTAGTCTCTGCGGTCTCTGTGTCCCATCAAAAAAAGCTCCGCGATCAGCGGAGCGTCTCTCAATACGGAAATCGGGCCGAGCCTATTTCCTATTGTGCGTAGAGTTCGATGCGACTCTTCTGGCCTTTGATCTCTTCGCATGGCGGCGCGAGCTCGCACGGCGACCGCCGTAAATCCAGCGTGCCCGGCTTCCACGGACGTCGATGTGGGCAAACGGTCCGTGCGATCCGTTTGAGTGGTAGAGTCCAACACCGCCGACGAGATCCGGATATTTCGTCTCGACTCGCTCGACCGCAGCAAGGACGACTTGAGCATCGCGGAAATCGATCCTCCCGTCGTGGTTCAGGTCGTCCATCCGTCCGTCTCCATTGCTGTCGATGACGATGTCGGCAGCATCGCCGAACTGATGACGGCTGTCGCGGGAGCGTCCGCTCTCGTCGCCGAGGGCCTGGTTGTAATCAGGGGTTCGAAAGCCCGAGAGTACTTCAACGTTTCGGGCTGGTATCCCGTGGCTTTCAAGATCCGAGATGACGAGCTCGAGCTTGTCGATGAGCGGCTCGCGAAGAACGAGGTACTTCGGCCAGACGTCGTGCTGATCGTGGGTGAGGAAGTCACGGAGTCTGAAATGCTCCGAAATGCGGGTGTCCTGATTGGCCGGCGTCACTTCAATGAACCCTTCGGGATTCTCGTACGCGTCGGACTTCACCAGACTGCCTTTTTCCTCAGGCCAGAAGCCGACACGGTAGGATCCTACCGACCCTGCGATTTTCTCTCCGAACGACCGCATCGTGATGAGAGAGAACCGGCCGAGCGCGCTTGCACCGGCAACTTCCTGAATCGCCGGGACCGCCTTCAACGTATACGTGAGATTCCCGGAGAGGATTGGAATCGCCATAGAGTGAGGAGGAGCGACAAATCGAGCAAGCAGCTTGCCGCTTTGCCCCGCGAGATTGGCGATGACCGAGCGAAGGCTCGAGCTATCGACCATCGGCATGCGGGCCAGAGCCGCAATGTCGGGCTTCACCACAACCTGTGCAGACGCGGTAGCCGCGTATCCGAGGGCAGAGATGGAGATGAGAGCGGCGCTAGTGCGTCGACCGAGAGCGTTCATGTCAGGCCTCCTCGGTAGCCCGACGAGCGTTGCGGAACTGGAATCCCGCTTTAGCCTCGTGGCTTTGCGTCGCCGTCTTTCGACGGGTTTGCCGGAAAATCGGTTTAAGCCGGCTGCACCTGGCCGGCAAAAGGCTGTTCGACATGATGGACTGATAAGATCCGGAAAGGTCACACCGGACCTGCAATATGGGCCGGGGAGGCGGACCGCTCAGTATAACGCGGCGTCACATGACCGCAACAGAAAATTCTTCCCTTTTTCAGGTACTGGGCCGAAGAAAAGCCGTCAACTGCGGGGGGTGACACAGAGACCACAGAGGCCACAGAGGCCACAGAGAGGCGGCGCGCGAGTTCGTCGCGCACGCCGGGTCATCGTAGGGCCAGGCTTGTCGGATTGGCTGTTACTGCCGAACTACGGAAATACAGAACTATAAGAACTATTTAGAACTACAGAACTACAGACGCCGCCCGTCGTTCCGTCTTCAACCCCAAAAAACGAAACGTTCGGCTGAGATGATTCTATTTGAACAACAGACCACAGAGTCCACTTCTCTGCGGTCTCTGTGGTCTCTGTGTCCATAGCAGTCAAGAACTCAAGCACACGAGATGACTCCTGTGACGGACGACGAGCAGATCTTCGTCGTCTGAGTGTGAGTTGCCTGCGCAGTCCAGCTAGCCGGCGGGCCGGACGCAGCGGTTGCTGTCACGGTCACGTTTTGGGATGCAAGAAAGCCCTGGACGGCGGTCGCGCCAGTTGCCGTGCCCGAGAAATACACCGCGCTGTCGGCCGCAAAACTTTCCTCATAGGTCGCGAGGTTTCTCAGGTCGGCCTTCATTGCCGCGACGTATGCTTTCTCCTTGGTGTTGGCAAACTTTGGAATCGCGATCGCAGCAAGGATTCCGATTATCACCACCACAATAAGAAGCTCGATGAGCGTGAAGCCCTTGTTCCGCATCGGTGCACCCCTTGAAGGATTTGAGCGTTAGTCATGTCGTTTCCGGACCGCGCAAGATGTCCGGCAGCTCAGCCCGCCAAAGCATGAAAAAGCCGCTCGAAGTATTTTTTCATCGCCTGGGTGCAGGTGAACAACTTTCGAGAGGTGGCATGCGCGTAGCAGTTCCATTGGAAATCGTTCGGGGCGAAACGAGAGTTGCGCTCGTCCCCGACGTAGTTCCCCAACTGTTGAAGATCGGGCACACGGTTGCGGTCCAGACCGGAGCCGGTGCCAGAGCGGGGTTTCCCGACGACGCGTATGCGGCGGCCGGCGCTACCATAGAACCTGACGCACGGGCTCTGTATGCGGGCTCAGAGATGCTGCTGAAGGTTCAGCGGCCGTCTACTTCGGGAGACGGAGATGAACTTTCCATGATCGAGCCGAACGGCGTCCTTATCGGACTGCTTCAACCTTCGGGCGACCCGCAGATCTTCGCATCACTTGCGGAAAGGCAAATCACCGCATGTACGATGGAGCTGGTTCCCCGAACGACGCGCGCGCAAATGATGGACGCTCTTTCATCGCAGAGCACCGTCGCCGGGTACAAAGCTGTGCTGATGGCGGCGAACTCCCTTCCAAGATTTTTTCCGATGCTCATGACCGCGGCTGGAACAGTCAAGCCAGCGCGGGTTCTTGTGATCGGCGCAGGCGTTGCCGGACTTCAGGCCATCGCCACCGCAAGACGCATTGGCGCGGTGGTTGAGGCGTTCGACACCCGCCCTGTTGTGAAGGAACAAGTCCAAAGCCTCGGCGCAACGTTTGTCGAATTGCCGGTTGACAACCACGACGCGCAGGACGCGGGTGGCTACGCGCGAGAATTATCGGAAGATCACATTCGCCAGGAAAAGGAACTCATTCACGAGCGCGCTAAACTCGCGGACGTGATCATCACTACAGCGCTTGTGCCCGGAAAGAAAGCTCCGCTCCTTGTCACCGCCGAAACGGTCGCAGCGATGAAGCCGGGATCCGTAATCGTCGATCTTGCGGGAGAGCAAGGCGGCAACTGCGAGCTTACCGTTCCCGGGGAGACAGTCGTGAAGCACGGCGTCACGATCATCGCCCCACTGCACATCTCGAGCGACCTCGCGTATCACGCCAGTCACATGTACTCGAAGAATGTCGCTGCACTCGTGACTTATCTCACCAAAGACGGCGCGCTGAACCTCGACCTAAACGACGACATAACGAGCGCTGTCTGCGTCACCACTGCGGGCGAAGTTCGCAACGCGGCCGTGTTACAGCGTCTATCCGAAAAACAATCATGACGAATGAGCTGATCCTCGGAATCTACGTTTTCATTCTGGCCATTTTCGTCGGATTCGAAGTGATATCCAGAGTGCCGTCGGTGCTTCACACACCGCTGATGTCCGCGACGAACGCCATTCACGGAATCGTAGTACTCGGCGCAATGTTGGTCGCCGGAGCAGCTAACACTCCCCTTCTCCGGGGCCTTGGGTTTGTCGCCGTGGTATTCGGGGCAGCCAACGTCTTCGGAGGATTCGTCGTCACCGATCGAATGCTCGAGATGTTCAAGAAGCGCGAAAAGGACGTCAAGGATGCTTGATTCGCGCGAGTCGCTCATCGCGATTGCGTACATCGTGGCCGCGGTGCTTTTCATATTCGGCCTCAAGCGCCTGAGCTCACCAGCATCCGCACGCTCGGGAAATCAGCTGGCCGCAGCCGGAATGTTTCTCGCACTGGCTGCGACGCTCCTCGACCGCCAGATCATGTCATTCTGGATGATTGCCGGAGGCATGCTACTCGGCGCAGGTATCGGGACTTACTTCGCTCGAACCGTGCAGATGACCGCGATGCCCCAGATGGTCGCGCTATTCAATGGAATGGGCGGCGCGACCGCGGCTCTGGTGTCGGTCGCCGAATATCTGCGCCTCACGGCATCCGCCGGGGCTGGCGCAGGAGAAACTACGTCGATCGTCCTTGGAACGTTCATCGGCGCCGTTTCATTCACGGGAAGTCTCGTCGCGTACGGCAAGCTTCAAGAGATTCTGTCGAGCAAGCCGCTCCAGTTTCCGCTCCAGCGAGCGATCAATGCCCTTTTGCTTGTCACGGTGACAAGTCTCGGCGTGGCAGTAGTGACCGGCCGCGTTGGAGCTGCGGGACTTTGGGCACTGTTCGCGGTTGCGCTGATCCTCGGCGCGATGTTCGTTCTGCCGATCGGCGGTGGCGACATGCCCGTCGTGATCTCGATTCTCAACTCGCTGACGGGACTCGCGGCCGCTCTGACCGGATTCGTTCTGCACAATCAGATGCTGGTCGTCGCCGGCGTGCTGGTTGGAGCATCAGGGACCCTCCTCACCCTGCTGATGAGCACCGCGATGAACCGCTCAGTGGGCAACGTCCTGTTCGGCGCGTTTGGATCGGACGCAGCCGCCGGAGTCGCGGGCATCGACAACACACCTCGGTCGATCAAGCAGACCACTGCAGAAGACGTCGCGATAGCTCTCGCGTACGCACGGAGCGTTGTCATAGTTCCTGGATACGGGCTCGCGGTGGCCGAAGCGCAACACACAGTGCGCGAGCTCGCCACGGACCTGGAGAAGCGCGGCGTCGATGTCAAATACGCGATCCATCCTGTCGCCGGACGCATGCCAGGTCACATGAACGTGTTGCTGGCCGAGGCGAACGTCCCTTACGACCAGCTGCTGGAGATGGAACAGGTCAACGGCGAGTTCGCTCAGACCGATGTTGTGCTTGTCGTCGGTGCTAACGATGTAGTTAACCCGGCGGCACGTGACGATCCCTCCAGCCCGATTTACGGAATGCCGATTCTCGACGTGGACAAGGCACGCAACATCATCGTTCTGAAACGCAGCATGGGTCACGGATTCGCAGGCATCGAGAACGCGCTGTTCCATCATGAAAAAACGCGCATGCTCTTCGGCGATGCGCGTCAATCGTTGACTCAGGTCGGACAGGCTCTCAAGTCGGCGTAGGCACCGGTGTTCTCTTTCGCTCGGCCTCTTCTTCGTACGGCTCCATGTGAATCAAAACCCCGGCGACGCGCGGCACTTTCCTCGTGACAGCGCTCTTCACAGCGCCACTCAGCTCGTGCGCGTCGTGTAATGACATCGACGCGTCGGCCTGCACGTGCATGTCGGCGTAGTAGACGAGACCCGCCTTTCGCAGCGAGAGTTTTTCGACGTCGAGCACACCAGGCACCGATCTCGCTGCCTCCCGTACCGGCTCGATGATCTCATTTCCCGGCATTTTGTCCATGAGATCGCCAAGCGCCGGACGCGCAAGCAGCAATCCGTTGTAGAAGATGATGGTCGACGCAAACAGTGCCGCCCAGTCGTCGGCCTGCTCCCATCCCGGTCCGCCCCAAACCGCTACAGAGATTCCGATGAACGCGGCCGCCGATGTGATCGCGTCACTCGCATGATGCCACGCATCCGCCTTACCCGCTGTGCTGCCTGCCTCGTCGCCGATTGCCGCGGTTCGGCGGTACATCGCAAACTTCACGATGAGAACCGCCACCAGAACGATCAATGTCCAGGGAGCCGGAGTCCTGTGCGGAATTCGAATCTCGTGAACTGCCTCGAACGCGATGCCGATGGCCGCAGTCGATACCATCATCGCGACAACTACAGCCGCGACCGACTCCGCTTTGCCATATCCGAACGGATATTCCTCGTCCGGATCACGGCTGGCGACTCGCAAACCACCCCAGACAACGAGCGAACCGAAAATATCTGCGGTTGATTCGACCGCATCCGCGACGAGCGCATAGGTGTTGCCTACAATTCCCGCAATCAGCTTCACGATCGCCAAGGCGGCGTTCACGACCATTCCCAGCTGCGCGGCCCGTATGACCCGCGCTTCCGATGACTGTCGTTTCGCTCGATTTTGCTTCATGTCCATCGGAAGGTGATCATGATCCGGTTCCCGACAAATTATCTGCGATGGTCGATCTTTGCGCGATCACACCGTCCTTCTCTCATCGTCAACCGACCGATACATTCTCCCTAGACCCTGGCGCGTGCCTGCGCAATGATCCTGATGCCTCGAAACGGCTGCCAATGACTCAGACGGCACCTGGAACTGTTCGACCGGCTGCCGACGAAGAAGCGGCACCGGCACCAAATACAATGCTGAGACTGCGCAGCGTGCCCACCCGCTACGGGTTTGCCTTGTTGTGCACGGTCATATCCCTGGCCGTTACGATGACGCTTCTCGGCATGGTGCAACGTTCGGTTTTCATCTTCTTCTGGCCAGCTGTCGTTGCCACCGCGTGGTTTGGCGGACTCGGTCCGGCTCTCCTGTGCGCCTTCCTGTCGGTTACACTCGTCGACTACTTCATAATTCCGCCCCCGGGATTTTTTGGCTCGCGCGAGCCAGCCGAATTGCTCGTTGCCGCAACATTCGTCGGCCTCGCAATGCTCATAAGCTGGGCGGTCAGTCTGCTGGAGTCTTCCCGGCTGGAAGCGGCACTCGTGGCGAAGAAGAACATCCACCTGATCAGAGAACTCGAAGTACAGGGAATCGAGCTGACCCAGCAGCTCGAGGAGTCGCAGGCGATGCAGGAGGAGCTGGAGGCATCGACCGAAGAGCTGGCAGAGCGAACCGGTGAGGCGGAAGCGGCGGAAAGGTTCACCCGCGGAGTGCTGGAGAGCATTTCAGACCCGTTCGTCGTTCAGGATGACGAATGGCGTTTTCAATACTTCAACGCCGCGGCTGAGCGAGTTTTTTCCGAATCTGGAATGGAGAAGGAGCAGGTCACCGGTAGTGTCGTGTGGGACCTGTTTCCGCAAATTGTCGGGACCGAAGTAGAAAAGCGGATGCGACAGGCGTTCGACTCACGAACGCCTACTTCGTTTGAATCGTATTCACCTCAAACGGGATCCTGGTCCGAGCTCTTCTGCTATCCGCTCCCCGATGGCGGACTGGGCACCCAATGGAAAGACATCACTGAGCGCAAGAAGTCAGAAGAGGCGGCCAGGTACCTGGCCAAGGCTTCAGAGGTTCTTTCATCGTCGCTCGATTACCAGACGACTCTTACCGAGCTGGCCCATCTCGTTGTTCCCGAGTTCGCGGACTGGTGCACGGTCGCCATGGCGAATCCAGATGGTGGCAGACCTGTCGAGCTGGCGGTGGCTCATGTGGACCCCGAAAAAGTAAAATGGGCCGAAGAGCTCAACCGGCAATATCCGCCGCCCGATGATGCACCCACCGGCGTGCCCCAAGTAATCAGAACTGGTGTCCCCGAGCTCTACACCGAGATTCCCCATGAGCTGCTCGAAGCCAGTGCGCGGGACGCGGAACACCTCGAGATCCTTCGTCAACTCGGTCTTTGCTCCGCGATGATCGTTCCTATCTCCACGGCCAGCCGGACCCTCGGCGCGATAACAGTCGTCTCCGCGGAATCTGGACGCCGCTACACGCAGTCTGACCTCGAATTTCTTACGGAGCTCGCGCGCCGCGCCGCGTTGGCGGTGGACAACGCCAACCACCACAAAGCGGAGCTCGCAGCCCGGCAACTGGCCGAAGCTGCGAACGAAGCAAAGATGCAGTTCCTTGCCGTCATGAGTCACGAGCTGAGAACTCCACTGAACGCAATCGGCGGATACGCAGAACTTCTTTTGCTTGGCATAAGGGGTCCACTTACCGACGACCAGACAGCTGACCTCGAGAGGATTCAGCGGAGCCAGCGCAATCTTCTGTCGCTTATCAACGACATCCTGAACTACGCAAAGCTCGAAGCGGGCCACGTCGTGTTCGACGTGTCGGAAGTGGACCTTGGTTCATTGCTTCAGGAAGTCGAGCCACTGATCACGCCTCAGCTCCGCGCAAAGAATCTCGAGTACTCCTGTGCCATTGCGCCGGAGGCTATCTCTGTTTGGGCAGACGCCGAGAAGGTGCGGCAGATCCTGCTCAACCTCCTTTCGAACTCCATCAAGTTCACGGAACCAGGCGGATCGATCTCTATCGACTGCGTCGTTGATGGTGACAACATCGTCATATCGGTTCGCGACACCGGTCGTGGAATTGCTGCCGACAAAGCGACCGCAGTGTTCGAGCCGTTCGTGCAGCTCGACCGGAAACTGACGAGCGGACACGAAGGCACTGGCCTCGGCCTGGCAATCAGCCGTGATCTTGCGCGTGGACTTGGAGGTGAGCTGACTCTCTTGAGTTCGAGGTCAACCGGATCTGTCTTCCAGCTGCGGCTGCGCAGGTCACCAGTCCAGCCCAGTTGACCGATCCCGGCGAGTGGCCTGAGCTTTCCAGCCGGCCAGCGGATCCGTCGACTGAACCGGCGGCCGAGCGACGGGACGAAGACTGGTTTTCAAAAGTCTTCCACGCGAATCCGGTCCCGGCGAGTCTGACGACCTTTCCCGGTGGCGCATTCATCGACGTCAACGAAACTTTTCTTCGGACGTTTGAATACGAACGCGATGAAGTGGTCGGAAAGACCGCTGCCGACATTGGCCTTTTTGACAACCCTGACGATGCTCCACGTCTGCGCCAGATACTGGAGCAGGAGGGCTCGGTTCGCGGAATCGAGGTAAACGTGAAGACCCGCACCGGCATCAGGCTCCAACTGTTGATGTTTCTCGACACCATCGAGCTTGGTGGGCAGACGCGGGCGCTAGTGACTGGTTACAACATCACCATGCGGCGAAAAGCCGAAGACGAGCTCCGCAGAAGCGAGGCGTATTTGGCGGAGGGAGAGCGAATCAGCCATACAGGCAGCTGGGCGTGGGACATCAAGTCGGATACGCAGTACTGGTCGCAGGAGATGTTTCGGATTTGCGGATTCGACCCCGATGGGGCGCCTCCGACCCTAACTGAGGCCCTTGCGAGAATCCATCCTGAGGATAGTCAGCGCGTCGAGTCGTCACTGACCGATGCGATTGAGTTGTCGGGGGACGTCGAGGGAGACTACAGGCTCATCATGCCCGACGGGTCGATGAAGTACATCCACTACGTCGCCCATCCGGTAATTCCGAAGTCCGGGCCCATTGTCGAATACTTCGGGACAGTGGTCGACAAGACTGTTCAGAAGCGGGCGGAAGAACAACTTAGCTCGTCGCTGAATCACGTCCGCGCCCTCGCCGGCCGCCTGATGAGAGCACAGGACGACGAACGGCGACGTATCGCTCGCGAGCTTCATGAGACGACGGCGCAGGACCTTGCCGCGCTGAAGCTCAACTTGTCTGCTCTCGAAAGAGACGCACCGACACTGAATCCACGCCTCAAATCACTTCTTTCCGAAAGTGCGGCACTGGCCAATCAGACGATGCGGGATGTGCGCACCCTTTCGTACCTGCTTCATCCACCGTTTCTTGATGAAGTCGGGCTCTCGTCGGCCCTTCGATGGTTCGCATCCGGGTTTGCTCAACGAAGCGGCCTTGCACTGGACCTCGAAATGGCCGACGATTTCGAACGACTTCCGCGCGACATCGAAACCAGTTTATTCAGAATTGTGCAGGAGAGTCTCAACAATATTCATCGTCATTCGCAGAGTCCGAAAGCCGCGATAAGACTTCGGCGCGCCGAGCAGGCGGTGACACTCGAGGTTGAAGACTGGGGACGTGGCCTTCCATCGTCTGGTGAAAGCCCCGACCAGCTGGACCGTCAGTCGCTTGGTGTGGGTATTCCGGGAATGCATGAGCGTGTAGAGCAAATTGGAGGAATACTTGCAATCGAATCGAGTTCATCGGGTACGGTGGTAAGAGCTCGGATCCCTTTGCCCGGCGCTTCCGTATGACGGCTTTTCGCATTCTCATCGTTGACGATCACGCGGTAGTCCGTCGCGGCGTCCGTGCGCTGCTCGAGAGCCACGATGGCTGGGAAGTTTGCGGTGAGGCAGACAATGGCCGAGACGCAATCGAGAAAGTAGCGGAGCTCCAGCCCGACCTCGTCGTGCTCGACGTGAGTCTTCCGGGTCTGAATGGCCTCGAAGCAACACCGCAGATTCTCAGGGCGTCGCCGAACACCGAAGTGCTCGTCCTCACAATGCACCATTCAGAAGAGCTCGTCCGCCAGGTGCTGCGAAGTGGCGCGAAGGGCTACGTCCTGAAATCCGATGCCGATCACAGTCTGGTACAAGCGATCGAGACTGTACGGCAACACAAGCCTTTCGTGACAAACGCCATCACCGAATTCGCCCTGGACAGTTATCTGCGAGGTGACAGCGGCGAAATCCCAGTTCCAGATATCCCGACCACTCCGCGCGAGCGTCAGATTATTCAGCTCGTCGCTGAATCGCGGACCAGCAAGGAAGTTGCGGCCACACTCGGAATCAGCGTGAAAACCGTCGAATCACATCGCACCAATATCATGCGCAAGCTGCGACTGCGCTCGGTGAGTGACCTGGTCCGGTACGCCATTCGGAACGGCATCGTCGAACCCTGACTAAGCACCGTTAGTCCAATCCTGGTGGTAAGGTTGCGGGTGCCACCTCACGGCCCGTAATATGAAACTCATGATGGCCGAAACCTGGCCCCTGAGATCCGATCCTCCTTACCGTTAGGCGTGCCTCAGATCCCCCCCGAACGGCCCGACGAAATGCTCGGCGAGCATTATCGAATCGAACGAGAGCTGGGCCACGGCGGAATGGCAACCGTCTATCTATGCGTGGACATCCGCGACGACTCACGCGTGGCGGTCAAGGTTCTTCGTCCGGAACTCGGCAGCGTTGTCACTCGGGAGCGGTTCTTTCGTGAGATAGCATTTTCGTCAGAGCTCGATCACCCGCGTATTCCGAAAGTGCTCGAAAGCGGAACGACGAGCGCCGGACTTCCCTACTATTCGATGAACTTCATCGAGGGCGAGTCGCTGCGCGATCGGCTCAATAGACAGCTGCGGCTTTCCGTTGACGAAGTACGCAGAATAACAGTCGCGATTGCCGGCCCGATGAGCTACGCGCATGAGCGAAGCATCGTCCATCGCGACATCAAGCCCGAGAACATCCTGCTCTCGGGTGACAAGGTCCACGTTCTCGACTTTGGAGTCGCGAGGGCTATTGCCGGTTCCACTGGTGATCGTCTTACACGCACCGGCATAACGCTCGGCACGCCAGCGTACATGAGTCCGGAACAGGTGATGGCCGACCAGGATCTGGACCTCCGGAGCGACATCTACTCGCTCGCCTGCGTGGTTTACGAGATGCTGGCCGGCTCTCCGCCGTTCACTGCCGGATCGCCGCAGATGCTGATGGCCGCCCGTTTCTCGAAAATTCCAAAGCCGCTCAGCTCCATTCGTGACGATGTTCCCGAATCGATATCGAGAGCGATTGACAAGGCGATGGCTCGAAAGCCGCTCGATCGATGGCAGACGGTCGATGAATTCGCGGACGCGATGCTTCCACCGGCACCTGCCCAGGCACCGGCTGAAGTGGTTGCTGTGACAGGAGACGGGCAGAACGAGATGCTCGCTCAACTGAAGAAAAGCTTCGCGGACGTCTACGATGTTCAGTCCGAGATGAAAGGCGGCGGCATGAGCCGGCTTTTCGTCGCGACCGATCTCGCTCTGCGACGAAAAGTCGTCATCAAGATTCTGCCGCCCGACATGCTGAGCCCGATGATGCTCGCGCGTTTTCGGCGCGAGAGCGAGGTCACGGCTGCGCTTCAGCATCCGCACATCCTCCCGGTGATTTCAGCGGGCGTGAAGGATGGCCTGGTGCACTACATCATGCCGTTCATCGATGGGGAGTCACTACGAGGTCTCCTCGAGCGCGAGCATCAGCTGCCGATTCAATACGCACAAAGAATCTTGCGAGAGATGACGGACGCGCTTGCGTACGCGCACAAGTTCGGCGTCATACATCGCGACATCAAACCCGAGAACGTGCTCATACAGGACGGGCATGCCGTGCTGGCTGATTTTGGAATTGCGGCTGCCCTGTCAGGTGGAAGCGACGTGGAGCCAGGCGAGCGACTGACGGGAACTGGAATGTCGCTTGGAACGGTGGGCTACATGGCGCCTGAACAAGCACTCGGCGAAAGAAATGTCGACGCGCGCTCCGATATTTATTCGGTCGGTGTTGTCGGGTACGAGATTTTTTCGGGACAGCCTCCCTTTACCGGAGCTACCGACCAGGCAGTCCTCGTCGCCCACCTGACGAAGGAAGCACCGTCCGTAACTGAAATTCGAGCTGACGTTCCGCCGGCAATCGTCGAATCGATCCGGAAGGCAATGGAGAAGGATCCGGCGATGCGTTTCCA
>JBBSGU010000023.1:0-33264 GCA_038253755.1 Gemmatimonadales bacterium
ATCTCGACGCTGCTCGAGTGGACAGGGTGGAAGGTCTCGCGTGAGTTCTACTACAACGACGCCGGCGTTCAGATCGAGAATCTCGCCGCCAGCGTCAAGGCCCGCGTTGGCGCGATCGACGGCGGTGAAGCTGCTATTCCGGAAGGTGGTTATCACGGCGAGTACATTCGCGAAATCGCCGAGCGGTTCGCGGAGGGCGGCGGCGACGCGTCAGACTCAACCGCGGTTCGCGAGTTCGCAGTAGCCGCGCTCAGGAAGGAACAGGACCTCGATCTTCAGGCTTTCGGCGTGAAGTTCGACACGTATTATCTCGAATCGTCGCTCTACACCGACGGTCGCGTGGAAAGCGTGGTTAAAACGCTGAACGCGAAAGACATGACCTACGAATTCGACGGCGCCCTCTGGCTCAAGACGAGCCAGTTCGGGGACGACAAGGATCGTGTCATGCGGAAGCGCGATGGCACGTATACATATTTTCTTCCCGACGTAGCGTATCACGTGACGAAATGGGAGCGCGGGTTTCATCGCGCAATCGATGTGCAGGGCGCAGATCATCACAGCACTGTTACACGTGTACGCGCAGGTCTCCAGGCCCTCGACATGGGCGTGTCGCCGCAGTATCCGGAATACGTTCTACATCAGATGGTGACCGTGATGAAGAGCGGCGAGGAGGTCAAGATCTCCAAGCGGGCCGGAAGCTACGTCACCGTTCGCGATCTCATTAACGAAGTCGGCGGCGACGCTGTTCGCTTCTTTTTCCTGATGAGGAAGAGCGATTCACAGCTGGTCTTCGACATCGACGTCGCGCTCAAGCAGTCGGAAGAAAATCCTGTTTACTACGTGCAGATGGCTCACGCGCGCATGTGCGGAATTTTCAGGGTTGGCGGTATCGACAGGGAATCGTTCAACCCCGACGGTGTCGACCTGTCGGTTCTCCGCGAACCCGAAGAGCTCGAGCTGGTCAGGGCGCTCGTCGACTTTCCGCAGGTCGTGGCAAGCGCAGCGGAATCACTCGAGCCGCATCGCATCGCGACGAACCTCACCGAGACAGCACGTCTTGCACACCTCTGGTATCACAAGCATCACGTCCTTGGCGAGCCTGATGACATCATGAACGCCCGCCTGGCTCTCGCTCGAGCCTCACAGATCGTAATCCGCAATGGACTTCGCATTCTCGGGATCAACTCTCCCGAGCGCATGTAGCATTGAACTGAAATTCCAACCAAACCCAACTCCATGTCCGTACTAGTCGTCGGTTCTGTCGCGCTGGACTCCGTCGAAACTCCGTTTGGCAAAGCCGATGATGTACTCGGCGGATCTGCCACGTTCTTCTCCGCGGCCGCAAGCCTGCTCACGCCGGTTCAACTGGTTGGCGTGGTTGGCAGCGACTATCCCATCGAAAAGCTCAAGCCGCTGGAGGCACGCGGCGTGGATCTCGCCGGCCTCGAGCACGCCGATGGTCCGTCATTTCGCTGGCGCGGACGCTATCGCCACGACCTGAACTCGGCCGAGACGCTCGAAACGCAGCTTGGTGTGTTCTCGCGATTCAGCCCGAAGATTCCCGAACAGTTCCGCGACGCGCCTTTCGTTTTTCTTGGCAACATCGATCCGCGGCTTCAGCTCGACGTCCTTCAGCAGGTCAACAAGCCAAAGCTCGTCGCCTGCGACACGATGAATTTCTGGATTCAAAGTCGTCGAACTGATTTGCTCGCGCTTCTCGAGCACGTCGATCTCGTCACGCTGAACGACGGCGAAGCGCGGCAGCTCACGGAGAAAGTGAATCTCGTTCAGGCCGCAAACTGGATAATGGACATGGGGCCGAAGACCGTGATCATCAAGAAGGGCGAGCACGGTGCGTTTATGTTCACCCGGGACAGCATTTTCTTCGCACCGGCATTTCCGCTGGAAAACGTATTCGATCCGACGGGAGCAGGGGATTCGTTTGCCGGTGGATTCATCGGCTACCTCGCACGCACCGGCGACCTGAGCGAAGCGAACATGCGCCGGGCGGTGATGTACGGGTCGGCGATGGGTTCGTTTGCCGTCGAGAAGTTCTCGACCGAGCGGCTGATGACGCTGACGCGCCCCGAGATCGACGCGCGCATTCGCGAGCTGAAGCAGCTCGTTGCGTTCGACGAGGAAATGCCCGCTTGAGTAAAGACGCCCGCCGCTATCGCAGTGCGGGCGTTGACCTGCGCGCTTCGGATGATGCCAAGTCGCGCATAGTATCTCTTGTTTCGTCGACTGCGACTTCCGGATCGCTGGGGAAGTTCGGCGGGTTCGGCGGGATGTTCAAAGTTCCGCCGGGAATGCGATCGCCGATTCTGGTCTCGAGCGCCGACGGAGTTGGAACGAAGCTGAAAGTTGCGGTTGAAACCGGTCGCAACGACACCGTCGGCCACGATCTTGTGAATCACTGCGTCAATGACATTCTCGTTCAGGGCGCGACGCCGCTGTTCTTTCTCGATTACGTGGCGTTCGGTGTTCTCGATCCAATGGTGGTCGAAGCGGTGGTGACGGGAATCGCCACCGGCTGTCGGGAGAACGAGTGTGCACTGGTTGGCGGAGAGACGGCCGAAATGCCTGGTCTATATACTCCGCCCGACTACGATCTTGCTGGATTCATCGTCGGCGTGGTCGAGGAGGCTGAGATTCCAGGCTCCCGGCGCGTGAAGGCAGGCGACGTGTTGATTGGACTCGAAAGTTCCGGGCTCCATACCAACGGCTATTCGCTCGCGAGAAAGATCGTTCGAGATGATATGAATCTCGGCTACACCGATCCATATCCGGGGATGGATGCCACCGTGGGCGACGCGCTGCTTTCAATTCACCGCTCGTACTTGAAAGCGTTGAAGCCGTCTCTGCCGAAAATCCATGCGATGGCGCACATCACCGGCGGCGGACTTCCTGGAAATCTCGATCGCAGTCTCCCGGCCAATCTCGATGCGTCGGTTGATTCGAACACCTGGGAGATCCCTCCGTTATTTGCCGCCCTGGAGGATGGCGGCGGCGTTTCTCGCGAAGAGATGTACAGCGTGTTCAACATGGGCGTCGGCATGGTTGTGATCGCCGGCAGCGACGATGTCGAGTCAATCATTGGCAACGCGCGGGTTGCTGGGGTGACGGCATGGGCCATGGGCGAAATCCGGAGCGGGAGCGGGAACGTCATCATCGACTGAGTCTGTTCGCGACACCGCGGCTTCGGACGACGCGCACATGCGCAACGTCATCGAAGAGCTGGCGCCGCGGGGTTGGGGCCAGACTTCGCCGAACCCGCTTGTCGGCGCGCTCGTCACCAAAGGCAACACGATTCTCGGCGAGGGCCATCACGCGCGATTCGGCGGTCCCCATGCGGAAGTAGTCGCACTTCAGAACGCCAGTGATGCCGCCCGAGGCGCGACGCTGTACGTCAATCTCGAGCCGTGCAACCATCACGGAAAAACTCCGCCATGTGTTGACGCCATCATTGCCGCCGGAATTGCAAGAGTAGTTATTGCGGTTCGCGATCCAAATCCGGATGCCGCAGGCGGTGCAGAGAAACTTCGCGCGGCCGGAATTACCGTAGACTTGGGAATCCGGGAGGACGATGCACGGGAACTGAACGCTGCGTTCATGAACTCGCTCGCTTCCGACCGACCATGGGTAACGCTCAAGCTGGCTGTATCACTCGACGGATCGATTGCGCCCGCCGACAGAAATCCGGCGATGCTTACCGGCGAGTTGTCGCGTGCTGAGGTCCAAAAATTAAGAGCAGCCAACGACGCGATCGCGGTTGGTGCCGCGACTGCCGCGGCCGACGATCCCCAGTTGACAGCGCGATATGATCCCCCGCCGCGCGTCCCTCCAACGCGTATTGTGTTCGATCGGTCGGCGCGGCTCTCACCTCAAAGCAGGTTGGCTCAAACCGCGCGAGCCGTTCCCGTTCTGGTAGTGACCGGCGAGACAACGCAACTTCCCCCCGACCTTACCAATCTCGGTGTCCAATCACTTCCCGCGCGCAACCTCGGCGATGCACTCAAAAAACTGAAGACACGGGGCGTAAATTCGCTGATGGTCGAGGGCGGTGCCGGACTTGCGGCTTCGTTCCTTGGCTCCGGGTTTGTCGATCGTCTCGTAATTTTCCAGGCGCCGATTATCCTCGGGAATGGATCACTGAATGCATTCTCGGGCATTGCGGCCCAGCTGATCAACGAAGCGCCCCGGTTTCGCGTCATCCAGAGCGAGCCGTTAGGTGACGACATCATGACCACCTACGCAATCGAGAAACCCTAAGTGTTTACAGGACTGATTGACTCCGTGGGCGACATCACCGTCGTTAAGCAGACAGCCGCGGGACTGGAGGTAACGATCGGTTGTCGCTACCACGACCTCGTTGAGGGCGAGAGTATCGCGATTAATGGAGCATGCCTTACCGTCCGCGAGTTCGGCGACGGGTGGTTCAGCGTTGGTGCAGTAGTAACCACCACCGGCAGAACCACGATCGGAGACTGGACGCCGGGCAGGCGCGTAAACATCGAGCGAGCCATGCGTGCGGACGGTCGTTTCGGCGGCCACATCGTGCAAGGTCACGTGGACGCCGTCGCTAACGTAACCGCGACCGCGCAGGTCGGAGACGCTTTTCTCATCGATATCGAGTTGTCAGCGAACCTTTCAGAGACACTTGTTCTTCACGGATCCGTGACGGTCGACGGCGTCAGCCTCACCGTAAATCAGCTCGATGGTGATAAGTTGCAGGTATCCATTATCGACTACACCTTCCGTCATAGTACGCTCGGCGCATTAAAGGCCGGCGACAGGGTGCACGTCGAAACTGACGTTATTGGAAAGTATGTGCAGCGGATTCTCGCTCCGTACGTGAACGCGAAGCCCGCGAAGTAGCGGGCAGAGGGCAAGAAAATGCAATTCGGAACTGTCGAACAGGCAATTGCCGACATCAAGGATGGTAAACTGATCCTTGTCGCTGACGATGAGGACAGGGAAAACGAAGGCGACCTGATCTGCGCCGCCCAGCTCGTTACGCCCGAGCTGATCAATTTCATGATCAAGAAAGCTGGCGGATGGATCTGTCTCGCCCTCACGGGCGAGCGTGCCGATCAGCTGCGTCTCCCCCAGCAAACGGAACACAACACCGAAGAACAGCGCACTGCATTCACGGTCAGCATCGACGCGGCGCCACGATTCGGAGTTACGACCGGAATCAGCGCGCAGGACCGCGCGCGCACTATTCAAGTCGCCGTCGATCCCGCGACGGTTCCCGCCGACCTGCGTCGGCCGGGACACATTCCGCCGCTGCGCGCGCGCGAGGGCGGTGTATTGCAGCGGGTTGGACACACCGAAGCGGCGATCGATCTCGCGCGTCTCGCTGGACTGAATCCGTCCGGAGTTGTTTGCGAAGTCCTTAACGAAGACGGCACCACGGCGCGGCGACCGCAGCTCGAGAAATTTGCGGGGGAGCACAACCTGACTTTCATCACCGTCGCGCAGCTTGTCGCGTATCGCCTCCAATCCGAACGACTTGTGCATCGAGTCGCCGAGGCCCGACTGCCAACGGATACGGGCGTCTGGAAGGTCATCGGGTACAAGAACGACGTCGACAACCACGAGCACATCGCTCTCGTCTTCGGCGACGTCACCAGGTCGGATGACAGCGTACTTGTCAGAATGCACTCCAAGTGTCTGACCGGGGACGTGTTTCACTCGCTGCGATGCGACTGCGGATGGCAGCTCCACACCGCGATGGAAAAGATCGCCGCAGAGGGCCGCGGCGTTGTCGTTTATCTCGATCAGGAAGGTCGGGGAATTGGACTCCTGAACAAACTCAAGGCGTACGAGCTACAGGACACGGGATCTGACACCGTCGAAGCGAATGAACTGCTTGGATTCAAGCCCGACCTCCGCAACTATGGAATCGGCGCGCAAATCCTTCTCGATCTCGGGCTCAGGAAAATCCGGCCGCTGACGAACAATCCGCGAAAACTCATCGGACTCGAGGGATACGGACTCGTCGTCGAAGACCGAGTTCCGATCTCATCTCCACAGAACGAGGAGAATTCCGGCTACCTCGACACCAAGCGCGAGAAGCTCGGCCACCTTCTGGCTTCCTGAATGGCTGAAATATCAGGAAGTCCCGTTGGCTCCGGCCGGCGCGTAGCCGTTGTCGCCAGCAGATTCAACGAAACCATAACCAGGGCGCTCGTCGATGGCGCCCTCGACGCGCTGGTTCGTCACGGCGTTGCGTTCGACGACATCGACATCATCTGGGTCCCTGGCGCCTGGGAGCTTCCGCTCGCAGCCCGTCACGCGATTGCGCGTGACCGCTACGAAGCTGTCGTCGCACTCGGAGCGGTCATTCGCGGAGACACTCCGCACTTTGACTTTGTCGCCGGCGAGGCCTCGCGCGGTTTGGCGGACGCATCGCGCGATTCAGAGATCCCTCTCGGTTTCGGTCTTCTGACCTGCGACAACTTGGAGCAGGCATTAGCCCGGTGTGGCGGAGAACATGGCAACAAGGGTTGGGACGCGGCGCTTGCCGCTCTCGAAATGGCCGATCTCATGAGTCAGATGGACGTGCCTGATGAGGATTGAGACGCGCGGAAGGGCGCGTGCGCTTCAGGCGCTGTACGCGTGGGACATGAGAGCGGGACAGGACCTTACTCGAGTTGCGACCAGAGTCTGGGATGACCTCGCGGTCACGCCCGAAGAACGAAAATTTGCCGGCGGTATCGTGCGCACAATTGCGGGGTCGCACGCGGAGCTCGACGAAAAACTCATGGCCGTAACCGACAATTGGCGCCTCGAGCGAATCGGGGCAATCGAAAGGTCGGTTCTTCGGCTCGGCGCGGCCGAGCTGAGTCGCGGAGAGGCGCCGCCGCGTGTCGTGATTCAGGAAGCCGTTCGTCTGGCTGAGCGCTTCGGATCTGCTGCGAGCGCCCGCTTTGTGAATGGTGTGCTCGACGCATATGCTCGGCGGGCCGGCGTTCTCTAGTGCGAATTCTCGTCGTCAACTGGAACGACAGAGACAATCCGTTCGGCGGCGGTGCTGAAGTACATCTCCACGAGATTTTCGGCCGAATTGCGTCGATGGGGAATCGCGTGGACCTGCTCGCGAGTGGATGGAAGGGAGCATCGCCGAGGGGATATCTCGACGGCATCGACATTCATCGCGTCGGTACGCGTTTCACGTTTCCATTTCACGCGCGGCGCTACTACCGCGAGCGACTGTCGACCCAGCACTACGACATCATCATCGAAGACCTGAACAAGATTCCCCTGTACACACCCAGGTGGGGTGCAAAGCGAGTCGTGGTTCTCGTTCACCACTTGTTTGGACCCACGATTTTTCGCGAAGCAACTCCGCCAATGGCTGCCGCCGTCTGGCTGGCTGAGCGCGGCATTCCTTCCATTTATGACGGCGTCCCGTTCGAGGCGGTGAGCGAGAGCACCGCGCAAGACCTGACGGCGCGGGGAATTCCGAGAAAAACAATCAAGATCATTAACAACGGGATGGACACGGACTTCTTCACTCCGCTGCCCGGCACCCGGTCGAATACCCCATTGTTCAGTTATGTGGGAAGGTTGAAGCGGTACAAGGGCGTCAACCTCATTCTTCAGGCTTTTGCCCATCTCGACATTCCCGGCGCCCGTCTGGAGATTGCGGGAGCAGGCGACTTCAGGGATGAGCTGGAAAAACTGACCGATCGTCTTGGAATCCGGGATCGAGTTCGGTTCTCTGGTTACATATCGCCCGAGGAAAAACGGGATCTGCTGAGAAAATCCTGGGCGACCGTGTTTGCGTCGCCAAAGGAGGGGTGGGGACTCACCAACCTCGAGGCGCAGGCTTGCGGCACTCCCGCGATTGCCAGTGATTCGCCAGGTCTTCGTGAATCTCTCATAAATGGCGAGACGGGTATTCTCGTTCCTCACGCAGACACGTACGCCCTGGCCGCCGCGATGAAAAAACTGGCGTCACATCCGGACTTGGTGGAGAAGTACGGTAAAGCGGGCAGGGCTTTTGCCGAACGGTTCACGTGGGACAGAGCAGCCACAGAAACACTTTCGCACCTGAAGCAAGTGGTGCAGCGAGGCAATCAGCAGTGGAAATAATCTTTCACGCCCATCATGCCACTATCTCCGACTCGATGCGCCGCCGCGCGGAAGCCGGAGTCCGCCGAATTGGTCGCCGCATTGGACGCGCTGTTGACGCAGTCATTCGGTTTGAGCAAGATGGTCCGGTGAAGCGAGTCGAGATCGTCGTCCACGCCCCGCCAAAGCGAGACCTTGTCGCCAGGGGAGAGTCACGTTTTTACGGTCTTGCCCTCACTGATGCGCTGGTTCGCATTGGCGCTCAGGTGCGGTCGCTTGGCAAGGCATCGACAGTAAAACGCGCGCGCGCCGCGAGGCTGGCGGCGAGAGCGTGAGTCGCCAGCTCAGCGTTCGGCAATTCCTCGAACGATCTGGCACTTCGCTCAACCTTCATGATTTGAACGACGGGGTTGGCCTCGACAGGGTCATACCCAACCCCGATCTCTCCAGCCCCGGCCTCGCACTGGCCGGGTATGTCGGCAGGTTCGTCGCCGAGCGGATACAGGTTCTCGGCGAGACTGAAATCACGTATCTCTACTCGCTGCCGGCCGAACAACGCGAGAAAATCGCTAAGATGTTTTTCGGGTTCCCGATCCCGGTTGTCGTCATCACGAAGGATCAGGACCCACCCGTCGAATTGAAGCAGGCGGCGGCCGCAGCAGAAATACCGATGCTTGGAACCGCCCTCAAGACGGCAGAGTTTTACCGACGCATTAAGCCTGTAATCGAAGCCGAATTCGCCGAGACCGCGACGTTGCATGGATCGCTGGCAGATGTATTTGGCGTTGGCCTTTTCTTCACTGGCCAGAGCGGCATCGGTAAATCCGAGTGCGTTCTCGACCTGGTCGAACGGGGCCACCGACTCGTCGCGGATGATCTCGTTATCGCGACGCGGAGAGGCAACGACGTCGTCATCGGACGCGGGCACGAGCTTCAACGCCACCACATGGAGATTCGCGGCGTTGGCCTCATCGATGTACCGCACATCTTCGGCATTCGCGCGGTTCGTCAACAAAAGCGGATCGAGGTCGTTGTTAATCTCGAGGAATGGAACCAGAACGCAGTAGTCGAACGGACCGGACTCGACTACCAGTACACCACGATGCTCAACGTTCAGATTCCGCTCATCACGGTGCCTTTGAATCCCGGGAAAAACATCACGGTCATAGCGGAAGTGATCGCGCTCAACCATTTGTTGCGCTACTCGGGTATCAATACCGCGGAAGCGTTCAACGACAGATTAATCGGCCGAATGAAACAGGCAGCAGCCGGGAATGTGAGAGAATATCTGCAGGAAGATGACGAGTAACGAAGACGACTCGACCGAAACAAAACACGCTCCGCGAGCGATTGTCGCTGGTCATGGATCCCTTCCGGAGGGGCTTGTAAACGCAGTTGACTGCATCTCCGGGCGCGGCTCGGATTTTCTTGTCATCTCGAACTTCGGTCTCACCGGAGGTGACATCGAGGACAGGCTGCGAGCGGCGGCCTCCGAATTCGATGTCAGGGTTTTCTTCACTGATCTTCCCGCCGGCAGCGCAACCATCGCGGTGCGACGAATGATGCGAACTGACTCGAATCTCGTTCTGGTCACGGGCGCCAACCTCAGCACACTTCTCGAATTCGTGTTTCAGTCGGATGTCGATCCGGCAGAAGGGGCACGTACAGCGGCAGAAAAGGGTCGCGGTACTCTTGTGGCGTTTGGCGATGCAGCGCCAAAGCCCACTCCGGCGAGTGGTGACGGTTGATGTCGATTGCGCTCTATCGAATCGACGATCGGTTGATCCACGGACAGGTTGTGGTCGGATGGGGTCAGCCGCTCAATATCGGCTTTATCGTGCTCGTCGATGACAACGTCGCGTGCTGCGATTGGGAGCAGGATCTCTATCGCATGGGCGTCCCGCCCGAAATGGAAATCATTTTTGCGGATGTTCCATCAGCTGTGACGAATCACGACTCCTATCTCAATGATTCCCGTCGCGGCATCGTCGTTGCCCCCGATATCGACACGATGCGGCGTCTTGTCGAGGGCGTTGGCACCATCAGGTACGTCAACGTCGGTGGCATTCATCACCGAGCCGGTCGCACTCCGCGACTCAGATATGTCTTCCTCACACAGGACGAAGCAAACTCACTCGCCGAGCTTTCGGAGGCGGGCGTGCAGGTTACTGCTCAGGACGTTCCCAATGCGCGTCAGACTCAGGTTTCAGAGCTGCTCGTCTCGAAGGCACCAGAAGAACGCTCTGCATGAACATTCTCCTCGACGTCCTGCCGATCGTCATGCTCGGCGCGTTCCTCGGAATGGACGTCGTGACATTTCCGCAGGCGATGATCTCCCGGCCGATCGTTGCCGCTACAGCAGCCGGCGCATTCATCGGCAACGCCCCCGCCGGGCTGATGATGGGAGCATTGCTCGAGCTGCTTGCACTCGAGATGCTTCCGTTCGGTGCTTCGCGTTACCCTGAGTGGGGATCAGCAAGCGTCGTCGGCGGCGCCTTGTATGCGTCTGCCTGGGGCGATCCAGCCGGGGCTCTTGTCGCTAGTCTCCTCGCCGCTCTCTTGACCGCAATGATCAGCGGCTGGTCGATGGTGAGACTGCGCCGCCTGAATGCGCGCCGAGCATCGATGCTCAAGAGAGAGCTCGACGCCGGATCCGTGGACGCCGTGACGGGACTTCAACTGTTCGGCCTCACCGCGGACTTCGTTCGTGGAGCAATCGTCACGTTCGGCGCGATGCTTGTCTTCAAACCACTGACTCCAGCGATCATCTCGGCGTGGACGTTCGACACGCGGGATTCGCGGGCTGTCGTGGTTGCGATTGTCGCCGCAGTCGCGGCGAGTGCCATCTGGAAAATTTTCCACTCGGTTCCGAAAGCGCGAATCGTCTTCGTTTCGGGATTGGTCATTGGCGCGGTTCTGGTCGTGACGCGATGACCACCGGTCTAGGCGCGAATCCCGCTGGCGCGACATCTCTGCCGCGTGGAATCTGGCTTCGCATGTACATGCGATTATTCGCGGTCCAGGGCTCGTGGAATTACGAATCCCTGATCGGTAACGGAATCGCGTTTTGCATGGAGCCGGCACTCCGACTCCTGCCCGGCGGCATTGGCGGAGAAAAATATTCTGAAGCGCTTGGCAGGCACGCCAGGTATTTCAACGCTCATCCGTACCTCGCAGGAGTTGCGGTAGGCGCACTGGCACGAGCCGAGCTCGACGGCGTCCCGCCCGCACTCATCGAGAGATTTCGCACCGCACTCGGCGGTCCGCTTGGAAGCGTCGGCGACAGACTCGTCTGGGCAAGCTGGCTCCCGCTCTGTTCACTGATTGCGCTCAGTGCTTTCGGCTTCGGGGCGCCACCAATACTGGTAACCGCTATCTTTTTGGTCAGCTACAACCTTGGGCATTTCTGGCTCCGAGCCTGGGGACTGCAAGTCGGGTTCAGGAAAGGGTTGCGGGTTGCCGATGCGCTCGGGAATCCGGTGCTTCGCCAAGGTCCGCAGATCGTCGGAACCGCTGCAGCACTTGTAGCTGGTGTCGCGATTCCGCTGGCTTCGAGCCGACTGATAGGCGGCGGGCGCAGCTTCGCAGCTGGAATCATTGTCCTCGCGATGTTCGGGGGTGTTCTCTTTGCACGCTTCGGGGGGAGAATCGAGGGTTGGCGGCTGTCGCTTGCAATCCTCGCCCTGTTCGTCTTCTTCTCGGTGATCCGCTAATGGCTGAACGCAGCGCCCAGATCGTCAACAAGCAGGGAATTCACGCGCGCCCCGCGGCCGAGATCGTAAAAACCGCTTCGCGCTTCAAGAGCAATATCGTCATCGTCCGCGATGACCTCGAGGTCAACGCGAAAAGCATCATGGGAGTGATGATGCTTGCCGCAGAGCACGGATCTTCCATCGACATCCGCGCGGACGGCGAAGATGAGGGAGCAGCGTTGGATGCCATCTGCAAGGTCATCGCTGATGGATTTGGCGAATAGATGACAGGAGAGCGAGCGGCGATGGAAGGCCGGATGATCGGCATGCCAGCCTCGCCGGGGATCGTCATTGGTCCCGTTCACCTGTTGTTGTGGGAAGTCCCTGAAGTTGCGAATCGCATCGTGTCGGACGAATCAATCCCCGCCGAGCTCGAACGATTTCATGATGCCGTAGCAAAAGCCCAGCAGAAGCTTCAACAGGTTAGAGATCGAGCAGAGAAGCACGCGGGCGAGCAGGAAGCAGGGATCTTTGAGGTGCAGATCGCGATCCTGTCCGACTCGGTGCTAATCTCGAGTGTCGAAGCTCTGATCCAACAGAACCTTGGAGCCGAAAAGGCATTCGACCTGGTCCTCATCGAGTGGAGACAGAACTTCGCGCGGCACGTTCAGCCAATGATTCGCGAGCGAGTTGGTGACCTCACCGACGTTCACATTCGCGTGCTCTCTATCCTTCTCGGACTGCCCGATCATGACCCAGTCGATCTTCCGAAGGGAAGCAACGCGATTCTCGTCACCCATGATTTGACTCCGAGTCTGACGGTTCAGCTCGACCGCGAAGCGATCTCTGGCATTGCGACAGATGCCGGTACGAGAACTTCGCATGTCGCGATTCTCGCTCGTTCGCTCGGCATACCAGCCGTGGTCGGACTTCGTGACGCCACTGTGCGTCTGTTCGGCGGCGAAGAGATCATCCTCGATGGGTCCTCCGGTGTTGTGATTCCCGATCCGACTCCAGCGCAGACGGCAGCCTACGCCGATCGCGCGAATAGGGAGGAAGCCGACGCCGCCGAGATGCAGAGTCTCGTCGGAGCCGAGCCTGTCACGCTCGACGGAGTACGGATCACCATTCGTGCGAATGTCGATCTTCCCGATGAGGCGGAGCTCGCCGCCCACTCGGGCGCTGAAGGTGTGGGTCTCATGAGGACAGAGTTCCTCGTGGTTGGGCGCGCAACGATGCCCGACGAAGAGGAGCAGTTCAAGGCTTACAGAAAGGTCGTGCTTGCGTTCAACGATATGCCGGTCGTGATCAGGACATTCGACGTTGGAGGTGACAAGCTTCCCGTGGGCGGGCATCCAACGGAAGCCAACCCCTTTCTCGGCTGGCGTGCAATCCGCATGTGCCTCGACGAGCCTGAGCTTTTCAAGACTCAGCTGCGCGCACTGCTTAGAGCTGCGATGCACGGCGATGTACGCATCATGCTCCCGCTTGTCGTCTCCGTTGACGAGGTTCGCCAGGCGCGTCGTCTGCTTGCGGATGCGGCTGCCGAGCTCGATGCCCGAGGCGTGGATTATCGTCACGACCTGCCGCTCGGGGTAATGGTCGAGACGCCTGCGGCCGCGATCGCGGCCGACAGCCTGGTGAAGGATGTCGCGTTCTTCAGCATTGGCACCAACGATCTCGTTCAGTACACCCTGGCAGTGGATCGTGGCAACGCGAATCTCGCCAGCCGGTTCACACCATTGCACCCGGCCGTCCTGCGCCTCATTCAACGAACTGTCCAGGTTGGTCATGAGAACGGTCTCGAGGTGAGCGTCTGCGGCGAGATGGCCTCGCAGCCGATCATGGCGTTCGCGCTCATCGGCCTCGGCGTTCGACAGTTGAGCGTAGCGGCGCGCTCCGTGCCGCTCGTGAAACGCATACTTCGCGGAGTCAGTGCGAAGATCGCGGCCGAGGCGGCAAATGCGGCGCTTTCAGCGGGAACTGCGAGAGAGGCCGAAAGAGAGCTTAGAAGTCGTCTCCTGTCCGCATTCGGCGATGCAGAGTTTCTGCGCGACGGGTTGCCCGAGTCCGTCGACGGGAATACGTTTGAGGGATTCGGCGGACCGTAAGACCGATGCCGGCACGAATCGTACGGCGTGCCCGCAGTCTGCTTCTCCCAGGCCCACTCCTCAGGGAATATCGTGCTCGATCGACATCTTTTTACCTCTGAGTCAGTTACCGAGGGTCATCCCGACAAGGTAGCCGACCAGATCTCGGACGCCATTCTGGATGCAATCCTGACTGACGATCCCATCGCACGCGTTGCGTGCGAAACACTCGTAACCACTGGCCTCGCCTGCGTTGCCGGCGAGATCACAACTTCCACCTACGTTTCGTTCGCGGACATCGTTCGCGAGACGATCCAGCGCATCGGCTACACGGATGCGAGTTATGGATTCGATTTCAAAACGTGCGCTGTCGTCAGCACAATCGGTCGTCAATCGCGCGATATTGGCCAGGGCGTGGACACCGGAGGAGCAGGCGATCAGGGAATGATGTTCGGCTACGCCTCTGACGAGACGCCGGAGCTGATGCCTCTCCCCATCGTCCTCGCTCACCGTCTCACGCGGCAATTGGCGGACTGCAGACGTAATGGCGCGGGTGACTGGCTCAGGCCGGACGGCAAGTCCCAGGTCACTGTTGTTTATGAAGACGGGGTTCCGGTCGCCGTCGATACCGTTGTGATATCGACCCAGCACAGCGACTCGATCAGCAACAAGAAGCTCCACCAAGCGATCATAAGTGACGTTATCGAACCCATTATCGGGAAAGAACTTAGATCGAAGAACATCAAGTATCACATCAATCCTACCGGCCGGTTCGTTGTCGGTGGTCCGCAGGGTGATGCCGGGCTCACAGGCCGCAAGATCATCGTCGATACTTACGGTGGAATGGGTCGTCACGGCGGTGGTGCATTCAGCGGAAAGGATCCTTCCAAGGTTGACCGCAGCGCCTGCTACGCTGCGCGTTGGGTAGCGAAAAACATCGTCGCCGCGAAGCTCGCCCGGCGTTGCGAAGTTCAGCTCGCATATGCTATCGGTGTCGCCCGCCCGGTCTCAGTGATGGTCGATACGTTCGGCACGAACACGGTTCCCGAGGCTGCTATCATGCGGGCTGTGGGAGAGGTGTTTGACCTCACCCCGCGCGGCATCATGGCCGACCTCGAGCTCAGAAAGCCGATCTACCAGAAGACTGCCGCCTATGGACATTTCGGTCGGCAGCCCGAGAAGAGTGGTTCCGGGAAGAACGGAAAAACCTTCTTTACATGGGAGAGGACCGATAGGGTCAAGCAGCTTCTCAAGGCCGTCAAGTAGGTTCCGTTACGTTGACTAAAGTCGTCCACTCCCCTGGGCGGCTTTTTTCTTTTCCTCTGGTTCATCAACTGCCGTTAACTACGATGGCACAGATGGGGAGATGCACAGATGACAACGGGGCGAAGGGTGGCCGGGCCGCCGAGCAAACCGTCGCTGATTTCGTTTTTCTGTTAATCCCCAGAAAAAGGAACGCTGCGGGAATGAATTGGCCTTTCAATGCGAGAGGCTACAAACCGCAGTCATCTGTGCGTCTCCCCATCTGTGCCATCGCTGTTAACGGCAGTTATTAAAGCGGCCGCCGGGAAATCCTTCATTGGAATAAGTCCCCGCATTACATTGGAACAATGCAGCTCACCGAAGTCGAAGTAATGCGCCTTGGCCTCGACCGATCGAATAACTCGTACGTCGTGATACTTCGGGAAAAAGGCGGAGAGCGACTGCTGCCGATATGGATTGGACAGCCCGAGGCGGAGTCGATCGTCATCGAGATGAGCAATCTTCGGCGCGAGCGTCCGCTCACCCACGATCTCTGCAAGACCCTCATCTCCGCCTTGGGCGGAACACTGCGCCGGATTCAGATAACCAAGGTCGAGAACCGGACGTACTTCGCCGAGATGCAGATCAATCGCGATGAGCAGATCATCAGCGTCGACGCGCGGCCATCCGACAGCATCGCGATCGCCCTGCGATTCTCGGCCCCGATGTTTGCTCAGGACTCATTGCTGACGTTGATGGAATTCGAGGACGCGTCGGAAGAGACCGAAACTGAAGGCGGCGCCGAATCCGAATCTGAGTCAGAGCCATGGAAGGCGTCGGACGACTCGCCGTCAACGATACAATCGGAAGAAATGAGTCCAGAACAACTAAAGCGTTATCTGGAGAACTTGCGACCGGAAGATTTTGGCAAGTTCAATATTTAGGCTTCTACTGGTCGTGCTCGTTGCGCGGACAGCAGCGGCGCAGGAGCTCGATCAGCCCGACACCACGCAGATTCCGCAGGGCCCGCAACACGTTGCGGGTCAGGTGGTGCGTCCCGGCAAAGACAAGATGCTGCCCGTGCCGGGAGTCTGGGTCATGCTGCACCGTGTCGGCACCGACCACGCAGCGCCGCTCGATTCGATGCGCTCTGACGTCACCGGCCACTACTCATTCGATTTCAAGCGGACGGGCGAGCCGGGCGCGATTTACTTTGTCTCAGCGTCGTACGGAGGAGTCGCGTATTTCACTCCGCCACTTCAGCACTCGACCGTCATCGGTGATGAGGCCGAGGTCTCGGTGTTCGACACGACTTCGGCGCCTGTTCCGGTTAGCGTTCGCGGTCATCATGTGATCGTGTCGGCCGTAGACGTCAACGGACAGCGATCGGTGACTGAGGTGTTCGAGCTGGCAAACGACACATCGGTGACGCGCGTCGTGTCGTCGGCGGGTGGCGCTGTGTGGTCGGCGATCCTTCCGAACGGAGCCAACTCGTTCCAGGTGACCCAGGGCGATGTACCGGCTGCGGCCGTGAAGTTTACTGGGGGCCGAGCGCTTGTGTATGCTCCAATTGCTCCCGGATTAAAGCAGGTTGCGCTGAATTATTCCGTCCCAGCCGAGAATTTTCCGATGAGCATTCCGGTCGAGAAAGAGACACAGATCTTCGAAGTTCTCATCGAAGAAGAGAAGGGCACAGTTACGGCGCCAAAAATCAAGGAGGTTGCGCCGGTCGCTCTCGAAAAAAGAAATTTTCGGCGATTTCTTGGCCCCGACGTGCCGGCCAATTCCGTCGTTGTGATCGCGCTGCCCGCCGTCGAGAAACGCGCCGACATAGATCCGCGGTTCATGGTCGCGCTGACGATTCTTATTGGCGGAGCGATGGTCTTCGCGCTTGCCCGCGCGCTCAAGCGACGGTAAGCTTCTTTCACAATTGATCGCGGACGGAGCCCCGGAAGCCGGTGAAATGCCGGCGCGGCCCCGCCACTGTATCGGGCACAACGCACGCTCGTAGCACCACTGGCTGATTTTTGCCGGGAAGGTGAGCGATGCGGCCCGGAGCCAGGAGACGACTCTCGTCCGCGCCACGTTTCAGAACCTCGGGGGAGGGGCTGGTGGCGTTCGACTCGTCGCTTCCGGCGTGTTGGCGTTGCGGGCGTTCTCTCTCGAAGAGGACGCCTTTTTTTTGCGAATCATCACCCGCCTTGCCCTGGTGCTCCTGGCGCTTTCCGCCTGCCGAACGGAAAGCATCGCGCCGGCGACTTTCACGGACGATTTCGGAGACGCCATCTCTGTCGGAATTCCTCCGAAACGGATCGTGTCGCTGAATCCTGCGACGACCGATCTGTTATTCGCGCTCGGCGCAGGCAAGCGGTTGGTTGGGCGAACTCACTGGGACTTCTATCCCGATTCCGCTCAGCTCGTCGCGGACATGGGAAGCGGCCTTCGCCCGAACGTTGAAGTCGTTCTCTCGACGCATCCAGATCTTGTTTTGTTGTATGCGAGCAACGACAATCGCATGGCCGCCGCTGAGTTTCGCGCCGCGGGGGTGAGGACGCTCTCTCTCAAGATCGACCACATCGGCGACTTCCACAAAGCAGCAAGAATGATCGGCCGAATCATCGGCGACAGCGCACGCGGAGCAGCCGTCTCGGATTCGGTGAAGAAAACTCTGGACCGCGTTCGTGTCGCGACGTCCGGGCTGAAGAAGCCTCGGATTTTCTGGCACATATGGGATTCTCCGCTCATCACGATAGGGAGTGGCAGTTACATGAACGAGCTTGTCGAGATCGCCGGGGCAGAGAACATCTACGGGGACATGAGCGATCCATCGCCCACGGTCTCGATCGAAGATGTACTCAAGCGCGATCCCGATTTCATTGTCACCGGCCCCGAAGGCAAACCCAAAATCAAAAGCGATCCCAACTGGGCGTCGTCGCGCGCTGTGAGGACAGGGAAGATTCTCGTCGCCGATACGTCTCTCGTCGGACGCCCTTCGGTTAGGCTCGGCGAAGCTGCCGTGCATCTGGCAAATCTCCTTCATCCAGGGAGCGTGCGTTGATCGACCATCGCTCCTGGCATTGGCTTGCGATGGGTGGAGTGTTGGTCGCGCTCTGCGTCATCGCCGTCGGGAGTGGTGCGATCTCGATTCCGCCGCGCGAGGTGCTCGACGCGATCGCCGGACGAGGCAACGAAACCATCGTGTCGATTGTGCGAAATCTTCGGATGCCGCGCGTTCTACTCGGCGCACTCGTTGGTGCCGGGCTTGGCATGAGTGGTGGCGCTCTTCAGGGGACTCTTCGGAACGGATTGGCCGAGCCGTATCTCCTCGGCGTGTCGGGCGGTGCGGCGGTCGGCGCCGTGATCGCGTTCGCGTTGAACGCTACCGGGAATGGAGTCATCGCGTTCGCGGCCTTCGCCGGTGCAGCGCTGGCCGTCGTGCTAGCGCTTCTCGTTGCGCGGGCATCAGGTGCAGCTGGGCGCGGAGATCCGCGAACGCTGCTGATGGCCGGCGTAGTCATTGGAGCATTCGCGAACGCAGTAATCATGATTGCGTTGGCGAACGCGCCGGCAAACACAGTACGCGGAGCGCTGTGGTGGATGATGGGATCCGTCGCAGATACTTCGTGGAATGGCGTCGGCTCGCTTGCGATCTACATAGCAATCGGCGGGGGTGCCCTCGTCTACCGGGCGCGCGAGATCGATATACTGTCGCTCGGTGACGAGCCCGCTGCTGCGCTTGGCGTGAACGTCGAGACCGCAACGCGACGCATTTATCTGCTTGCAGCGTTGCTCGCTGGCGCCACCGTTGCAGCGGCGGGTCTCATTGGCTTCGTTGGACTCATCGTACCGCATATTGTTCGCGCCGTCGGCGTCAGGAAACATCGGCCGCTCATCGTTAGCGCGGCAATGGTTGGCGCGTCGCTCGTCGTCGCGGCTGATCTGATCGCACGAACAATTCGTCCGCCCGGTGAGCTGCCACTCGGCGCAGTCACCGCAGTGCTCGGCGTTCCGTTCTTTCTCGCTCAGCTCCGGCGCGCGCGATGATCGGATTTCGGAACATCGTGGTCCAGTATCCGGGGACGAAAACTCCGGCGATCGACGGAGTAACCTTTGACGCGCTCGAAGGAAAAGTCACGGCGGTTGCCGGTCCGAACGGGAGTGGCAAGTCAACCCTGATTCGAGCGTTGCTGCGAAGACAGCCGATCACCAGTGGAACGATTGAGATCGACGGGGCGCCGCTTCACTCGCTCAGCACGCAGGAAGTTGCGAGACGAGTTGCGGTTGCTCCGCAGCGCGAAGAGCCTGCGTTCCCCATGACGGTGGAAGAATACGTCGGCCTCGGCAGGTTTCCGCGGCTTGGATTATGGCGGACTCCGGGTGACGCAGATCACGAAGCATCGGCTGCGGCGCTGGGAAAGGCCGCCGTCTCCGAATTCGCGGGGCGAAAGACAGACACCCTCTCTGGCGGGGAGTGGCAGCGTGTACGCATCGCACGTGCTCTTGCGCAGGAAGCGCGCGCACTGGTGCTCGATGAGCCAACGACCTTCCTCGATCTCGCTCACGAAATGTCATTGTTCGAGTTGCTCCACTCGCTCGCCGGTGAGGGCATGGCAGTGATGCTGGTCAGTCATCAGCTCAATCTCGTCGCGCGTTTCGCGGACTCGATCGTTCTTCTCCATCACGGCCACGTCGTCGCTTCGGGAACACCAACCGACGTGATGCAGGCAAGTCTTCTCGAGCGGGTATACGAATGGCCGCTCGTCATTTCACGCGACCCGGCAATCGGCGCACCGTCGCTCGTTCCACTGAGGCGACCGTCCTCGCTTCGCTGAACCAACCACCCCACGATATCATGCCGACCCATTTCCGAACTCCAGCACTCTCAACTCTGACCAAGTGCAGCGCTTTCGTTCTTCTTTCTGCGCTCGCGACCGCACTTCACGCGCAGGCTCCCGACACCGCGACGCTCACTGCAATGGTGATCTCGGCCACCAAGACACCCGCTCCGCTAGCTACTCTAACTCAGGCCGTGACCGTGCTTTCCGGTGAAGAGCTCCGTTCCCGCGGCATAACTCGGGTATCCGACGCACTTAGAAGCGTTCCCGGCGCATCGGTGGTTCAGAATGGCTCGAATGGATCTGTCACGACGCTGTTCCTGAGAGGCGGCGAGAGTCGTTACACCAAGGTGCTGATCGATGGAGTTGCCGTGAACGCGCCCGGGGGTTTTTTCGACTTCAGTCATCTTACCACCGACAACATCGAGAGAATCGAGATCGTGCGCGGACCAGCAAGTGTCGCTTACGGCGCGGATGCAGTGTCCGGCATCATTCAGATCTTCACGCGGCAGGGGCGCGGTCCCTTTTCCGTTAACGGTGATGCCCGGGGTGGCACGAACAACACGTTCGAAGGCGGCGTGGACGCGAACGGATCAAGCGGCCGTGCGCGCTTCTCGCTCGGAGCAGGTGAGCATAAAACTGACGGCGTCCTTCCGTTCAATAACCAGTACTACAATGGAACGCTGAGCGGATCGGCCGGATTCAACACTTCACCCGGAAATGATGCGGTGATCTCCGCCAGATACACCATGGCCGAGTTTCACTATCCCACAGACTTCACAGGTGCGCCGGTCGATTCCAACGCATATCGAGTCCAGCATCGTCTCACCGGCGGTTTCGACGGGACGGTTGCGCTGCGCGAAAACGTCAGCGGAAAGTTGCTGCTCGGCACCAACGAAGTTTCGGATTTGACCGAGGACATCGCGGTTCCATTTGGATCGACGTCGCCGTTGCATTCCGCGCTTATGTCAAGAAACTACCGGCACAGCGCAGAAGGCCAGCTTGTGTTCAAGGTGCCATCATCCGGAACGCTGAATCTAGGCGCAGAGTACATGACTGAGCGCGAGCGCAGCGAAAACGGATCGGGAGCCGTCGGCAGACCGACTTTGCCGACCTCTCAGTTTGCTGCTGACCGCAGCAACAAGGCAGCATACGCCGAGCTGACGGCTACGTCAGCCGACAAAGTGTCGTACACACTTGCTGCCAGACGCGACGACAACTCCGACTACGATCCGTTTACCACGTACCATGTGGGCGCCAGTACGCCGGTTGGCAGCGACCTCCGGTTTCGAACGTCGGTAAGTACAGCGTTCAACGCGCCGGCATTCAATCAGATTCGGCCGACCCTCTACACGATTGGAAGTCCCGACCTGAAGCCAGAGAGGAGTCGCGCCTACGAAGTGGGGCTCGAACAGAGTCTCGCCAACGGAATCGGTCGTTTGTCTGTGGACTACTTCAATCAGACCTTCACCGATCTCATTCAATACGTTTCGGGCGGACCGCCGAATTTTCTTGGCAGTTATGCAAATCTCACCGAAGCGCGGACACGCGGTTACGACGTCGAGTTGGTCTTGATGCCCGTGAGCGCCTGGTCCGCGAGCGCCAGCTACACGATTGCAACGCCGCGGGTTACGAAACTCTCATCTGCTTACACAGGCGACCTGAAAGTCGGGGATGCCCTGGTCAGACGGCCGACCCATTCCGGCAATGGGACGATCACCTACTCGGCCAAGGCCAGCGGATCGTTCTCGGTTATGGCCAGTTACATCGGAAGTCGCCCGGATTTCGACTTCAATCAATTCCCGTCACCCGTCGTGACACTCCCCTCCTATGTGAAAGTCGATGTTGCCGCATCGCGTTCGTTGTTGCACTCGATGACGGGGAAAAATGACGTCTCGCTCACAGCCCGCGTGGACAATCTGCTCGACAAGAAATACGAGGACGTCCTGCATTTTGCGTCGCCGAGGCGAACGTTCCTTGTCGGGGCGCGGCTGAGCGGGAGTTTGTAAATTGAATTGATGGAACTGCTCGTCACCGAAGCCATCGTTCTCCACGCATTTGACTACCTGGAAACGTCACGCATCATCAGGCTGATGACGCGTGAGGCTGGTGTGCAGTCGGTGCTGGCTCGTGGCGCTCGAAGCTCGAGAAAGCGGTTTGGAAGCGCGGTGGACTTGTTTGCACAGGGACTCGTCGAGATTCACGTTCGGCCGAACCGCGAGCTCCAATCGCTGGCTTCGTTCGATGTAACTCGCGCCCGGCCTCAGCTTGCGACCGATGTCGGAAGATTTACGGCGGGTTCGATGATCGCCGAGCTCTCGCTTCGGTGGGCGAGCGATGAGCAGGCACCGGGTTTGTTCGATGCGGTCGAGCTCGCTCTCGACAAGGTCGCAGCGGCCCCCGAGGGCGAGAGCATCGAAGCCGCGTTGGCCGGCGCATGGCACATCGTCGCGACGCTTGGATTCACTCCCGCGCTCGACGTGTGTGCCAACTGCCACACAGACCTCGACGCCACGGCCAAAGTCGTCTTCTCTCACTCGGCCGGCGGCGCTTTGTGTAAAAAGTGCGGAGCACTCGCCGCAGGAAGCAGAGTGATCCCACCTGGAGCGCGCAACGCGATGCGCGAGTGGACATCCGGCGGCGGCGCGAGGGTTGAGGATCCGTCAGAGGCCAAAGCACACCAGCGTCTTCTCCGCGAATTTTTCCTCGAGCACTTGGGCGGCGAGAAAGAGCTTCGCGCCTACCGCGTGTGGGAACAGGGCGCCTGGACCGCGGCGTGATTCTCGGAACCGCCGGTCACATCGATCATGGAAAGACCGCGCTCGTCCGGGCGCTGACGGGAATCGATACCGATCGGCTGCCGGAAGAAAAGCGTCGTGGCATTACGATCGATCTTGGTTTTGCACCGCTTCACCTCGATGACTTCGGGACCGTTGGAATCGTCGATGTTCCAGGTCACGAGGCGTTCATTCGAACCATGCTCGCGGGGGCAAGCGGAATCGACGTCGCACTCATAGTCGTCGCGGCCGATGAAGGCGTGATGCCGCAGACTGTCGAACATCTGGAGATCCTGTCGCTACTGAATGTTACGCGAGGGGTTGTTGCGCTAACCAAGTCGGACCTCGTGGAGGAAGACTGGCTGGCTCTACAGGCAGAAGAAGTCAAAGCGCTAATCACACCGACCCCCTTTGCCGGCGCTGAGATCATTTCTGTCTCCGCAAGAACAGGCGCCGGGATATCTGAACTGAAACTCGCGCTCGCGAAAGCGGCCGGCTCGCTCCCCGAACGAAGCAGCGATGAAGACTTGTTCAGGCTCCCCGTCGACCGCGCCTTCACGATCAAGGGTACGGGCACCGTCGTCACCGGAACCGTGTGGAGCGGATCCGTGAAGCGGGATGCGATGGTGACAGTTCACCCTTCCGGAAAGACGGCTCGCGTTCGTGGAATTCAACATCATGGCGCCGCCGTAACGACTGCGTCTGCAGGCCATCGCACCGCAATCGCTCTCGTCGGAGTTGATCTCGAAGATGTCGAGCGCGGCAGCGTTCTCACCATCGATCCGGCCTGGGTCGCTACGAGCGATCTCGAAGCGATCGTTCACCTCAACAGCGACGACTGTCGGCTCACACCTCGAACTCGAGTTCTGTTCCATCTCGGCACGACCGAGACTGAAGCGAGGGTTGTCGCAATCAGAGAGGATACGGGCGGTGGCGAGCGACGGCACGTTCGGGTTCGGCTCGCAAGTCCGGTCATCGCTCGCGGTGGCGACCGGTTCGTTCTCAGGCTGCCTTCCCCAGCGAGAACGATCGGCGGCGGAACGGTGATTGATCCTTATGCGTTTGCCGACAAGAGAATTCGGTTGAAGGAAAACGGAACCGAGATGGGTCTTTCAGATAACGTCGCTGCACGAGTCGAGACACTTCTCCAGACGGCGGGGGTGAAGGGTGTCGAAGTTGCGAAGCTGCCGATAAGAACCGGGCTGACGCCTGCGCAGGCAACAAACCGACTCAGGGAAATCGAAGGGCTCATCATCGGCTCGCGGAGTTATGCGCGCCCGCGCGCTAACGAACTTATGACGCGATTCGAATCTCTGGTGGAGGCAGGAGTCGCAAACCATCCGCTCGAACCTGGTGTCTCACTTCAGGCAATCAGACTGGAAGCGGGGAAGAATGCAGAGCTGGTTGGCTGGGTTCTGGACCGGCTGATCGAATCGAAAAAAATCGAAGTTTCCGGGTCGTTCGTTCGGCCGGCGGGTTGGAAATCGAAATTAGGTGACGTGGAGCGTTCCCTCAGCGTCGAGATCATGCACGAGATTTGCAAACAACCTTCAGAGCCGCCGACGTTGGCGGAGCTGGAGTTGAAGTTCGGCGGCAAAACAGTGGCGCTGGTGAGAAAGCTGGAGAGGGACGGTCAGCTGGAACGGGTTTCCGACGATCGCTACTACTCCAGTGAGGAGGTCGCTCGAATCGTGGCAGGGATGCGTTCGAGGCTCGAAGTGGGGCGAACCTACACCCCGGCGGAGCTTCGAGAGGTTCTTGGGGTCTCAAGGAAGTACCTGATCCCTTTTTTGGAATTTTGCGACCGGAAAGGGGTAACAGAAAGGCGGCACGATGGACGGGCGGTACGACCGATGGCTGAACGGGGTCGGAAGTGATGCGGTAAAAGGGTGTTGTTAAAGGGCTTAGAGTTCTTGACACACTGTCACAATGACCCTAGGTTGGCCAAAGCGAACATTCGTACACACAGTATTCAAAAAGGGGATTTCTTCTAAAACTTTCTTTGTCAGCAGTGGAGTAACAATGAAACATCTGTGGGTGGCACTAGTGGTGCTAACCCTCAGCGCGTTCATGCCAGGCAATCTGTCGGCTCAGGGAGTTTCACCCCAAACCGGCAGAGCGCAGGGCGCCGGATTGGAGCTCGGTCAGAATTATCCGAACCCGTTTAATCCGGACACAAGGATTCCGTTCAGCGTCGGAGGAGGCGCGGGATGCACGGATCCGAGCCGGTTGTACCGCGTTAGCTTGCGGGTTTTCAACGTGCTGGCTCAGCCTATCGCTGTGCCGGTTCTGCAAGGCGGATCGGGGAATGTTGCTGGGGGAGAAGCGCTGGACAAGGTGATGTTGACCTGCGGTCAGTACATAGCTTACTGGGATGGGCACGATGAGAAGACGCAGGAGGAAGTTGCATCAGGCGTCTATCTCTACCGTCTTGAAGTCGATGGCAAACCGCTTGTAAAAAAAATGCTCGTGTCGAAATAGCTGGGGCAATTGGCTAGTTCGGTCAGAAAGTAGCACTTTGAGCGCGTTCCTTCGGGAGCGCGCTCTTTTTTTGTGCGAGACTCGGCCAACGTGGCAGATTCACGAGGCATTCACATTGCACGAGCCAAGTCCATGATCAATCCAGATCGACTTACAGTAAAATCCGGCGAAGCGCTGAATGACGCGGTCTCCATCGCCCGCCGTGCCGGCAACCCCGTCGTCTATGACCTTCATCTCCTCCTCGCCCTCCTCGGCCAGGATGAAGGAATAGTCGTTCCTGTTCTTCAGAAACTCGGCGCGAGCGTCGCGTCGCTCCGCGAAAACGCAGAGAAAGAAGCGGCGCGATACCCCAAGCAAAGCGACGCTCAGCCAAACGTGTCACGCGAGCTGAACCAGGTTTTCGATCGTGCTGAAAAAGAAGCGAAAGACCTGGGCGATGAGTTCGTTTCGACCGAGCACATGCTGCTCGCCCTCGCCGACGTCAAAGGCACCGACTCACGACGCCTGCTCAACGAAGCGGGAGTCGCACACGCCGGACTTCTCGAAGCACTGCAGCAAGTGCGCGGAACGCATCGCGTCACCGACCAGAATCCGGAGAACCAGTATCAGGCGCTTCAGCGCTACACACGCGACCTCACCGACGCAGCGCGGAAAGGAAAACTCGACCCGGTCATCGGGCGCGATGAGGAAATCCGCCGCGTCATTCAGGTTCTCTCGCGCCGGACGAAAAACAATCCCGTATTGATCGGTGAGCCGGGAGTCGGAAAGACTGCCATCGCCGAAGGACTCGCTCAGCGCATTCTGAACGGCGACGTACCCGAAAGTCTACGCGACAAGCGGCTCCTGTCCCTCGACCTCGGCGCATTGATCGCCGGCGCAAAGTTTCGCGGAGAATTCGAAGAGCGGCTGAAGGCGGTACTCAAGGAGATCACCGAAGCCGAAGGGAAGTTCGTGATCTTCATCGACGAAATGCACACTCTGGTCGGAGCGGGGAAGGCCGAGGGCTCTATGGACGCTGGCAACATGCTGAAGCCGCTTCTTGCCCGCGGCGAGCTTCGCGTTGTCGGCGCAACGACGCTGGACGAATACCGCAAGCATATCGAAAAAGACGCGGCGCTCGAGAGACGATTCCAGCCAGTGTACGTCGGAGAGCCGAGCGTCGAGAGCACGATCGCAATTCTTCGCGGACTGAAAGAGCGATACGAAGTCCATCACGGCGTACGCATAACCGATGGTGCAATTGTCGCGGCAGCGACGCTGTCGAATCGCTACATAGGCGACCGGTTTCTTCCGGACAAGGCAATCGATTTGATCGATGAAGCGGCGTCACGCCTTCGCATCGAGATTGACTCGATGCCGCAGGAGATCGACGAGGTCGAGCGACGCATCACGCAGCTTGAAATCGAGCGGCAGGCGCTCGCGAAAGAAAAGGACAAAGCGTCGAAGGAACGTCGTGAGGCTCTCGAACGTGAGCTGGCGGAGCTGCGCGAAAAATCCAACGGCATGAAGCAGCAATGGCAGAATGAAAAAGAAACGCTCGGCAGCGTCGGCAAGATCAAGCAGCAAATGGAAGAAGCCAAGCAACAAGCCGAGCAGGCCACTCGTACCGGAGATCTGGGCCGCGCTGCAGAGATTACATACGGAACCATTCCGCAGCTCGAGCAACAGATGCACGATACGGAGCTTCTGCTCGCAAGCAAGCAGGCAGGCGGCAGACAGTTCCTTAAAGAAGAAGTCGCCGAAGACGACATCGCGGAGATCGTCGCCAAGTGGACAGGAATCCCCGTGTCCCGCATGCTCGAAGGCGAACGAGAACGCCTCACTCGGCTCGAGAGTTTGCTGACAGAGAGAGTGGTCGGTCAGTCAGAGGCCGTCCGCGCTGTGTCTAACGCGGTGAGACGCTCGCGCGCCGGGCTTCAGGATCCGAACAGGCCTATCGGTTCCTTCATTTTCCTCGGGCCTACTGGTGTCGGAAAAACAGAGACAGCGAGAGCGCTCGCGGAATTTCTGTTCGATGACGAGCATGCGATGGTGCGCATCGACATGTCCGAGTACATGGAGAAGCATGCGGTGTCTCGCCTGATTGGCGCGCCTCCCGGCTACGTTGGTTTCGATGAAGGCGGCCAGCTGACGGAAGCGGTTCGCCGGCGACCCTACTGTGTGTTGTTGTTCGATGAGATCGAGAAAGCGCATCCGGACGTGTTCAACATTCTTCTCCAGATTCTAGACGACGGGCGCCTGACTGACTCGCAGGGTCGCACGGTGAACTTCAAGAACACCGTTATCATCATGACATCGAACATCGGTGGCTCGTACATCCTCGAGCATGGAACGGAGGATTGGGCACTCGTCGAAACGCAGGTCACTGGAGCGTTGCGGCAGCATTTCCGTCCAGAGTTTCTGAATCGTGTCGATGACATCATCATCTTCAAGCCGTTGGGTGAGGAGCAGATCGAACACATCATCGGTCTCCAGCTCAAGAAGCTCGACCAGCTTCTCTCCGACAGGAAATTGTCGATCGATCTCTCACCAGCAGCGAAGCATTACCTGGCGACTGAGGGCTACGATCAGGCGTTCGGAGCGCGTCCGTTGAAGAGAGCGATTCAACGACTCGTTCAAAATCCGCTGGCGTTGCTTGTTCTCGAGGGTCGCTTTCTTGAAGGTGACAGGATCAAGATCGATCTTGGGTCCGATGGACAGCTGGCGTTCACCAACGTGCCTGGAACTCAGCCCTCGACTTAACGTGGCTGACCTCGAAGGTGCGATTGGCGCCCAGGTGACGAGGCGCGATGTTGACGAGCAATTCATGCGCAACGCAATTGCAATTGGTCATGACGGAACGCGTCAGAACGAGGTTCCGATTGGCGCGATTGTCGTAAAGGGCAACTCGATCATTTCCGGCGCCAACAATAGAACTGTGCGCGATCAGGACGCCACCGCTCATGCCGAACTGCTCGCGATAAGGGAAGCATGCGCGGCGCTGGATCGATGGCGCCTGGACGATTGTACTCTCTACGTAACCCTCGAGCCGTGCGCGATGTGCGCTGGGGCAATAGTCCTCGCGCGAATCGAGCGTGTGGTATTCGGGGCGTGGGACGCCAAGGCGGGCATGGCCGGATCAGTTGACGATCTTCTTCGCCATCCTCGGCTCAATCATTCGCCGCAGGTTGAAGGGGGAATGCTGGCCGAGGAATGCGGTCAACTTCTTCTGGAGTTCTTCGAGCAGAGACGGGCATTGCCTTGAAACTCAATGTGAGCATCTCCTCCCTCGGGCCGATCGGATCAGCTCGAAGGTGCCTCGAACGAGGACATTTCTACTTTTACGAAGGCGGACATTTCTATTTCAATGCTGCACGCACATCCGCAGGCGCGGTTGTATGGATGCGGCGAATCCGATATTTTTCGACGCTAAGTCCTTGATTGGACAGGTGGCCGAGTGGTTGAAGGCACCGGTCTCGAAAACCGGCGTACCCGCAAGGGTATCGAGAGTTCGAATCTCTCCCTGTCCGCTGTGTCCGATTGAAGGGCCTGAGCGTGCTCGGGCCCTTTTGGTTCTTGAATGGTTGGAATGATGTCTTGTTTGGGACGGGTGGCCGAGTGGTTTAAGGCGCACGCCTGGAAAGTGTGTGTACGTTAATAGCGTACCGTGGGTTCGAATCCCACCCCGTCCGTGGTTGTTGGTGTCAAAATCAGTGGCAGCTTCCGGTTCCTGAGTCTGTGAATGTTCCCCCTGATACGGGAACGAACTGCCAGGAGTAGGCGCCCGGAGACAACGTCAGCTTCAAAACTCCGTACGTGGTCGCGTTGAAGACCTGGCTGTTGGCCTTCAGCGTTCCCAAAGTGTAATGGCTGCGTCCGCCAGTCCCGACAACGAACTCTCTGATTCCTCTCGCACCATCGGCGACTCCGGCCGGAGTCTGAGGAGCAAACCGCTCGTAGTCGTGGTCATGACCACTCAGGATCACGTCGGCGTTTGAATCGTACAGCGCCTGCCACAGAGGCTGAAGACCGGGATCGCTCCCATGCTCGAGGCCGGAGCTGAACCGAGGATGATGCCAGTAGGCAAGTGTGCAGGACTTGCTGCTGGCAGCGAGATCAGCTCGCAGCCATTGCTCCTGAGTTGAACCGGTTCCATCGGCGAGGTTGCTGTTCAGCGCGATGATATGCCAGTCACCGATATCGTAGCTGTAGTATCCCGTTGACGGATCGCCGGCTGCGGAACCGAAATATCCGTAATAACCAGCAGCGCCGGCCGTGCCGTAATCGTGGTTTCCCGGCGCTGGCCGTGTCCGCGCCTTGTGGCGTCCCCAGCCTGGATCATAGCAGTTGGAAAACTCCGCGACCGACCCGGTTTCGTATGCGTTGTCGCCGAGTGTGAAGACAGTGCCGCTGATACCATCGAGAAGACTGGCAGTCGCCTCATCCCCCGTGGAGGTACAAGACGCGATGTCTCCGGCGCCGACCAGCACCGCGCTTCCAGGCGGCACAGTCGCTGGGACGGTGATTGCCGAGGTTCCTGTCTTTCCGCCGGCGGAAGCTGACACCGTTGTAGTTCCCGGAGCGACGCCCGTCACGAGTCCCGTTTGAGATACTGTCGCAACGGCGCTGTTGGAGCTGGTCCACACGAAAGAGGTGGCGGTGGCAGGAGACGTAGATGCGGTTAACTGGGCGCTGGCACCGATGGCAACCGACGCGCTGGATGGTGCAACCTGGACTGATCTGATCTTCGGACCGCCCTGTTGTTTGGCGGCAGGAATCGTCAATGCGTCGGCCCGGGATGGCGAGCTGGACGGTTCGGTGCACGTGATGGCGGCGACTACCGCAGAAAACAGAGCGAGCGTTGCAGCAGTGGTTGCGATGCGCATCTCGATTCTCCAGTTGGAACGAGCTATTACTCAATTAACACTGACTCGAGGGCCGGGCAAAGCCGCGAAATATTGAGGCTTGCGAACAGCGTTCCCGCAGGGTCCCGCTTCCTCTGGTTCTTGTCCGGTCGTTAGTAAATTCTTGTCTGGAGTGCCTTATTGCGAAGAGACCCGCCGTGGGATGGCGGGTCTCTTTTATTGAACGAGGAAATGCGGAGAAAATCCGCGAACTGCGGTCCTCGTCTACGTGCCCTGGCGAAGCTTACAAACGTCGCGGGGATCGCCGGCGTCCGGGTTCGACGTGCACTTCTCCGTCAAATAAACGTCACCGTCGACTCCACCGATCACGAGGTTGAAGCATCCGATTGGCGCAGTCTCGCTGGTGGTTGCCGCGCCCGAGGTGCCGATCGTCGTCCACGGCGCGCATGACGAGAAACGCGAGGTCTGTCTCACTTGCGTCAGGTCGAGAACCACACCGCTCTGACTGGTGACCGTCCCTTTTCCGGAAAATACGCCACCCGAATATCTGATTTGAGCGTTCTTATCGACTGTGGCGTCCCCTTGTTCCGAATCGAACTTAAGCCATCCCGAATTTGCGGGCTTATTGAAGAAATACCGGACATTGAGCGTGAACGCGAATGTCCCGCTGCCGTTTGAGCCGACCGCCTGTGTGTCAACGTCGGGCGGCGGCGGGTTCTCCCCATAGTATCGGACGGAAGGGTCCGCAGACGATGACGGAGCAGTGAAAGTTTCCTTGCAGGCGACGAGGCTTACTGCAGCGAAGATTGCGGCGAGAGGCACACGTTTCATTGGAACTCCCGGATGAAATTTGAAGCAGACTGCGAAGTCGATTGTCCGCACGGAGGTGTGCAGTCAAATGATATGCAATAGATAGCTATCAGTTATTTACAGCGCTAGGAGGGGGCCCCAAGGTCCATGATTTCCCCCCTCACGGGCCCCGCGGCTGTCCACCGATTCGAGCGATTGCGCGGCGTGCATCAATCACGTAATGCTGGATCTCCCGGTCGCCTGTGGCCCAGGCCGCAACCACCTGACGATAAGAACGAAGAGCCTCGTCCCGGTGTCCCAGCCTCTCTGCGACCTGAGCTCGCTCAAACGCGATCCGGATTTCGACCGGTGTAATGAGGCTGTAAACGCGACCGGTGAGAAGTTTTTCCGCTTCCGCAAACCTGCCTCGCGTCACCAAAAGCTTCGCAGTCTCGAGCCGGTCCACGTAACATGCGATGCACAACGTATCGTTCAACGCCGTGAACTCTTTGATGGCAGTCGCGGTGTCGGTCCTCACAAGACTGAGATAGGCCCTTGCTGAAGATGCACGATATCTCGCCGATCTCCGCGCGAGCGCTCCACCAATAGCAGCTTCCGAGTCGGCTCTCGTGACAAGCCGTTTGATATGGACCGAATCTTTCTGCGATGAGAACCACGGGAGTGCGAAAAAAGCTTGTCGAAGGTTCTTGTCTACCCAATCTCCCGTTACGCGTGTAGCAGTGTCGGCAGGAATGCCCCCGAGTAAGGCCATCTCTACAAACATTCGCGATGGCCTGTCTCCAATTATCAGGTAAGCCTCGGCCATGCGACCGTAATAGGCGAGCTGGAGCGGCATGAAATTCCAGAGTCGCGTGGAGTCAGCGACAAAAGTCGGGGAAGAGCGGGGCTGGCGGTTCACCGACTGAAGAAGTTTCAGTGCAGTCTGTGCGGTATCCGGCCAATGACGAAGGATGAAATACGCGGCCACCAATGCTGACGCTGAAGCCTGATCGAGAACGCTGTCGGACTCGGCCGATGCGTTTCCTCGCGCCACGCGATCAACGATTGCGATTCCCTCGGCTTCCTTGTCGGTTGGATTCCCGCGCAGATACGCATCAGCATAGCGTCGTCCTGCGGCGGCTCCGTCGAGCGAAAATGCAAGCTCCACTGCGTGTGGATAAGCTGGAGCAAACGCGGAATCGAGAGCGATCGACCGGTTGAATGCGTCGAGAACGCTCCGTTCCGTTACCTTCAGTATGCTCGCCCACCCGTAGTGAAAACGGGCTTCACCAACCGCATACCAGACTTCCGGGTCGTTAGGATATCGTGAAGCGGCGGTGTTCACCGTCTCGAATAGACGAGTCACCTTGTGCCAGTCCATCGAATCGAGCAGAACCGGCGCGAGCGCCGCGGAAATCGAACCGGCGGATATGAGCAGGCTGTCGCGGGGAGGCAGTCCATGGTTCTTCGTACCGGCGGAGAGCCAGAGAGTACGCGCAACGGAATCTTTCCCGTTTTTTTGCCAACCAACAACCTGTGCTTCTCTCCGAAGCGCGATTGCGAAACTGGTGTCGAACCGAACCGCTCGCGCGTAAGAAACTGCGGCAGAATCCCACGAAGTTCGGCGAAAGTACTGCTCGCCCTGAAGGAACGCACGCAACGCATCAATGGATTGAGAGCCGAATGAAGATTGCCTGACGGCTCCAATGCGGTGCGTTTTTCCCAGCTCCCCAAGTAGCGCTATTGTGAATTTTGCCGCTGCTGCTTCGACCGTCGAATCGCGAACGTCTGTCTCCCAGACTTTTCCGTCGGTTGCATTGACGTAACCGCCGTGCAATCGAATCGTATCCAAAGAACTACCCACGAGCCGGCCGAAAACGGCATATTGTGCATTGGTTCTCTGAGCGAGCTGCTTTGCGGAATTCGCATTTGATGGACCGGCGAATCCCTTGATCGAAATCGTGGGCGACACTGTCACGAACGGTCCGACTCCGTCCAGATTTCGCGCGAGTACGTCGACCATTCCTTCGCGCCAGAGCGCAAGGTCGCTGCTGAGCGCGTCGAAAGGCGCGACTGCAATTGTCACTCGCTCAGCGGAGGCGGAAGGCCCCCGATTCTTCCAATACAAAAAGCCGAGCGCAGCAACGACGATGACCGCTGTCGAGATCATCAGCGAGCGATTTCGTGCAAAAGACCTGATTCCTGGTAGATCAATCGTTGTCGGGGGCTTCTGTGGAATATTTGCGACAACAGATCCCGAATCCAGCGCGTCACGAAACTCGACAGCGGTTTGGAAACGCATCGCCGGATCCTTCTCCATTGCCTTCCGGATCGATTCGACGATTGCCGGCGGAACGTCAGCTCGAATTTCAGTTACGGACGGTGCTTCCTTCGTCAGGTGGGCGACGAGGACTGCCTGGTCGGTAGCTCCG
>JBBSGU010000024.1:0-33160 GCA_038253755.1 Gemmatimonadales bacterium
CTCGCTTGATAACGCCCAATCTCGTTAGATCCCGATCGCTCATCGCCACTCTCTCCAAGATCCCTCCTCGCCAGAGGGAACAGTTTGAAGGGTGACATTTCTATCCGCGAGTCAGGGGGACATTATCATCCGTGTTCAACACTCGCCGGAGGGCACTAACTTGGGGGCTGCCGAGGCATTAAACCGACGATTGAGGGTTGAGGACCTTGGCTGATCTGGGGCACCTGCGGATCTTAGCCCTCAATCCCGTGAAGTCCGCAAGGAGTCAGTGACCGCTTGCATCGCCACGCGAGGATCCTTCGCAGAGGTAACTGCCCTTCCCAAAACGAGATAGCTCCCCCCCACTGCGACCGCGTCTGAAGGTGTAACAATTCTCGCCTGGTCGCCGGCAGGATCGCCAGGTAATCGAATCCCCGGAATGAGAAGCTTGAGCGCGTCACCATGCCGGCTGCGCACCGCCTCCGCTTCGTGTCCGCTACATACGATTCCGAGGCATCCGGCGGACCGCGCCATTTCCGCAAGCCGAAGCACTTCATTCTCGACGTCAACGCGCTCCCTTCCCCACGCCTCGCCAAGCGCAGCATCGTTCAGCGATGTCAGAACCGTCACCGCAAGAACTCCACATGAATCGCCGGCCGCCTCGACCGCGGCTTCCATCATCTGTGATCCGCCCGACGCATGCACCGTGGCGAGCTTGACTCCCATCTTCGCAACCTTCCGCATCGCCCCAGCGACCGTATTCGGTATATCGTGAAATTTCAGGTCGAGAAAAATCTCGCAACCCGTGTCACGCAGCCATTGAATCGTGTCAGCGCCGGACGCCGTGAACAACTCGCTTCCCACTTTGTAAAAACGACACTTCTCATCCAGCGTCTGCACGAGCGTCATCGCCCGCTCGGCGTCCGGGAAATCGAGAGCCACTATTGGAATGGCTGTCACAACGGCCATTCCAGACGACCAACTATCTCGCTCACCGATTTCACTCCGTGCGATTCGCACCAGTCGGACAACTCGCCCACAATTCGCGCCGGCGACTTTGGATCTCGCAACGCCGCAGTGCCGAGCCCGGCGAGAGAAGCGCCGGCCAGAAGATATTGGACGACATCGATACCTTTGGAAATTCCGCCGACGCCCACAAGAGGAACCTTAACGGCACGAGAGACCTTCCAGACCGCGAGCACACCAACTGGCAGCAATCCAACCCCACTGATGCCGCCGGTGCCGAACCCCAGAGTCGGCCGCCGCGACTCAACGTCTATCGCCAATCCCGGAATCGTGTTCACGAGCGTCAGCGCATCAGCGCCCGCGTCGACAGCCACGCGTGCGGTGTCACCAATGTTCGGGAGCATCGGAGACAGTTTCACAAAAAGTGGCTTTCTCGTTGCGTCGCGACACTTGCTGACGAGCGACCGAAGCGTATCGTTGTCTGCCCCGAATTCGGTCCCGCCAGCCTTCGTGTTCGGGCAGCTCACATTTAGCTCGAGCGCGTGAATGCTTTCGACATTCGCAAATGCGGTCGCCACCGCGACAAAATCGTCAACGGTACTACCAACGACGTTCACGATGACCCGCGGTCGTTTCACATTCTGCGCAAGCCACGGGATATCGTCGCGCAACACCGATTCGAGCCCGGGATTAGCGAGACCAACCGCGTTCATCATCCCGCCATCGAACTCGGCCACTCGGGGCGCAGCCGCACCCTCACGCGGCTCGGGACTCACTGCCTTGGTGACGATCCCACCCACGGCCTCGAGATCCATGACGCCGGCAATCTCACGACCGTATGCAGCGGTACCCGCCGCAAGAACTAACGGATTCTGGAAATAAATCGATGCAGCAGTGACCGAGAGCAAAGACGCCGAACGCGTCAATGACTCCCGGCTCCGACCCGGGCATCGTAGTGAGTCAGGTAATCCATCACGCCTTGCGCGATGCTCCCGGCGATGGTGCGCTGATTGTCCCGGTCGAGCAGATATGCCGCTTCGGCTGGATTTGTACCAAAGCCTATCTCGACGAGAACAGCCGGCATGTAGGAACCGCGAAGCACCGCGAAATTCGCCTGCTGCACTCCGCGGTCCTTGCCAGGATGGAAATGGCGGAAGCCGTCCTGAATCGTTTCCGCCAGATCGTTCGACTCGCGAAGATGTTCGTTCTGCGCCATGTCGTTGATGATGAAGCTGAGCGGATCGCCTTTCGGAGCATTCGCGCCGGTCTCGAATTTCACCGCCTCGTTTTCCATTTTTTCAACGCGCAGCGCGTCCTCGCTCTTTGCTTCGGCGAGAAAATATGTCTCGTAACCCCGCTCGCGTGCGCCAGAGGCAGAGCGCGACCCGGTTGCGTTCACGTGTACCGAGACGAACAAGTCGCCCTTGTTGCGGTTGGCGATTCTTCCGCGATCGGACAATGCAATGAGGGTGTCTGTCGTTCGCGTCATGAGCACATCCACTCCCTCGTATCGAAGCGCATTCGCCAGCAACGCCGCGACGGCGAGTGTGACATTCTTCTCGATGATTCGCGGTCCCTCACCAATCGGCCCCGTCATGCCGTTGTCGGGACCTCCGTGGCCGGCATCGACAACAACCAGGCGGCGCTGCGTTCGCTTCGGTCTCGCAGTGCGGGTACTCCCTCCGGTAATCGTCGGCAGCATAGTGGGCGCCGATGACGGTGCGTCATTGCTCGCCGGTTGCTCAACGGGCGCTTTGCGCGCGACCGATGAGAACCGTCGCATCACACCCGCAGCGAGATCGTAGTTGTAACCGGTGGTGAATCGTGGGATCACCAGCGACGCGATCTGAAACGGAACGAGGAACGTCGCGCCCGAACGAAGCGAAGGGAGAACGACCGGAACGACCTCCTGATTCACCCGCACGAAGGGAACTCCTTCGGTCAGCTCTATTCGCGAGTCGCCGAGTGAGATGACATACCGGCCTTTCTGACCAGCGGATGCGGATCCACCGAGCGCTGTAGCAAGCAGGTCGGCCCGCATATAAGAGCCGCTCACCGTCGCGATCATCGGAACTACAGTGGCCGCTTCACCTTGCTTGACGACGAGTCCCATTCGGTCTGTCGCGGCGACCTGGAGAAAGAGAAGCGCCGCGATCACCGCGTCCGCACCGCTCTCTGCATTTCACGATCGTCGTCGCGCTTCTTTTCGTCGGCCCGCTTGTCGTAGAGCTTTTTTCCGCGACCGAGTCCAAGAGCCACTTTTACCATTCCCTTCCTGAAGTAAAGCTCGAGCGGAACGAGAGTGAGCCCCTGTCGCTCGACGGCTCCAATCATTTTCCTGATCTCGCGGCGATGAAGCAGGAGCTTACGCGTGCGCGTGGGCTCATGATTGAAATGACTCGCCTTCTCGTAGGGTGAGATATGGAGGTTCAGCAGATGCACTTCCCCCTCTTTCACGATTCCGTACGCATCGGAGATGTTCGCCTTTCCGTCACGCAAGGATTTCACTTCGCTTCCGGTCAGCACAATTCCCGCTTCCCACGTGTCAAGTATCTGATAGTCGTGACGAGCGCGTCTGTTCCGCGCAATCGGTTCGCGCTCGGTTTTCTCCTCTGTGTCTGCCATGTTGTCTAGTGCGCAACTTAGAAGCGGCGCAGGGGTTGAGAAAGGGTTTTTGCGTTGACTTCACTTTCTACGCTGTCTAAGTTGGACGAACAACGCCGAAGTGGTGGAACTGGTAGACGCGCTGGCTTCAGGAGCCAGTGGGTGCAAGCCCGTGGGGGTTCGAGTCCCCCCTTCGGCACTAAAACAAAATAGGGGCGAACGATCTTTGATCGTTCGCCCCTTTCTTATTCACGACAGCAACCGACGAAACAGCCACTGCCGCTAACCGCGATGGCATAGATGAAAAAGATGCACAGATGACGACGGGGAGTGAAATGGTGGTCGTCCCGTGATGTGCAGATCCTCGAGAGACGCCTCCAATCGTGCTATACCGCCTCGAGGATAGGCAACCCGACTCTTTCCCGGACAGTCGGCTCATCGTGCAGAAGGTCTGCCAGACAGACACTCTCGAGAACGTCATCGATCTTTGTCTGGAGCAGCACCCAGACCGGCCGAATGCTGCAGTTGTGCGAGGCGGAGCAGCGATCGGTCTCCACCGGATGACTTACGCAATGCAGGTCGAATGTCTCGAGCTCGGAGGCGTGAATCACTGCCCTTATCGAGATCTGCTCTGCGGGCCGGGCAAGCATGTATCCGCCGCGCGCGCCACGCGTACTGGAGATCACACCTGCGCGTCTTAGCCGGAGGAGAATCTGCTCTACATAATCCGCCGGCAATCGCTCCTGCGCGGCTATGTCACGACCGGTGATCGGTCCCTGAGAAGCTCGCCGCGCCAGATGCAGCGCGCAGATCACTCCGTACTCCGCCCACGTCGTTATGCGCATATGTGGAGAATACCGGGATGACTCGCGGTGGACAACCCTTTCCATTCTCCGGGGCGCTTTGCTCTCATGATTCAATCCGGGTGACGGTGGATTGAATTAGCCACCCCCGGCACGGCAAATGAGAACGAATCGACCTACCCCGCCGAGACTCCCCCATGAGCTCCGCCCGGCACTCCGATCTCCGTCATCTTCCGAAGATCGAGAACCTCGTCAATCTCCGCATCCGGCAAAACGTGTTCGCGCTTCACCAGATCCCTGATCAGCACGTTCTCCTTCACCGACTGCTTGCTGATCTCAGCTGCTCTGGCGTAACCAATCTGCGGAGCGAGCGCGGTCGCCAGCGCCGCAGATCTCTCGAGCCAGTATGCACACTGCTCCACATTCGCTTCGATACCCTTCACGCAACGATCAGTGAGTGCCACAGCTGTCGTCGTGAGGATGTGCATCGAGAACAGGACGTTGTGAGCGATCACCGGCATCATCACGTTCAGCTCCAGTTGTCCGTGTTCGGCCGCGGCCGACACACACGCATCGTTACCGATCACCTGGAAGCAGACCTGATTCACCATCTCGGGAATCGATGGATTGATCTTACCGGGCATGATCGACGACCCGGGCTGCACAGCAGGAAGCACTATCTCATCGAGTCCGGTGCGCGGACCACTGGCCATTAGCCGGAGATCGCTCGCTATCTTGCTCAAGTCGATCGCCAGCACCTTGAGCTGTGAGCTGAACGCTGCAGCATCGCCCATACTCTGCATCAGCTGAATGCGATCCGTTCCTTCACGCACTTCGACGCCAGCTGAGGCCGCGAGCTCCTTAACCATCAGCGCCGGATATTCGGGCTCGACGTTCACCCCCGTCCCAACCGCGCTGCCACCGATACCAAGGTCGCGAAGATAGTCAGCAGCCTGCTCGATTCTCATGATGCATCGGCGAAGCGACCCAGCGTATGCCGTGAATTCCTGGCCGAGGCGAATCGGCATGGCGTCCTGAATGTGTGTACGTCCAGACTTGAGCACGTCATCGAATTCATGGCCCTTCTGCTCGAGCGCAGCGATGAGCCCGTTGTACGCCGAAAGAAGTTTCGGCAGCTCAGTGAGTACCCCGAGTCTGATGGCAGTCGGTATCACGTCATTGGTTGACTGCGCCATGTTGACCTGATCGTTGGGATGAACCGGTTTGTACTCCCCCCTTTTTCCGCCGAGTATTTCGTTGGCGCGATTGGCGAGCACTTCGTTGATGTTCATGTTGTGCGAAGTACCGGCGCCTGCCTGATACGGATCGACGACGAAGTTTTCCCGGTGCTTTCCACTCAGGACTTCATCCGTCGCCGCGATGATGGCGTCCGCAAGCTTCGCGTCCAGTCGCCCGGTCGCCTTGTGAGTCACCGCGGCGGCCCGCTTGATTCGAACGGTCGCATCGACGAACGCGGGCAACGGCTTCAATCCAGTGATCGGGAAATTTCTCACGGCTCGCAGCGTCTGCACGCCGTATAGAGCATCGGCCGGAACCGCGAGTTCGCCTAACGGGTCCTTTTCGGTTCGAGTTTCGGTATTCATGGGATTTTGCCAGTTCAGGCGCCGACGATCTTCGCCGTGCCGTTGATGAATGGATTGGAAATTTTCTCTTCCCCGATCGAAGTGGTCTCGCCGTGACCGGGATACACCACCGTTTCATCGGGCAGCGCGACAATTCGTTTGAGCGACTGTGCTAGGTGGGACGCATTACAGAACTCGAAATCGGTGCGCCCGATGGATCCGGCGAAGAGGCAATCACCCACGAGTGCACGGCCGTGTCCGTAAATCATCACGTGACCCGGAGCGTGTCCCGGAACGTGAGTCACGTTGAATTCCAGGTTCCCTAGCGTCAGCGTTTGTCCCTCGGCGAGCTCCCGATCGGCCCTGGCCGGCTGCTCGAACGGAACTCCGTATTCCTCCGCCTTCTCTTCGGCCCTTCTATATACCTCTTCGTCCAACGGATGCAGGTAGACGGGGATGTTCCACTTTCGTCTGATCCCTTCAATCGCTCCGATGTGATCGAGGTGTGCGTGGGTGATCCAGATTGCTTCGGGAGTTTTCCCCGTGCGCTCGACGGCGGCGATGATCCTTTCGGCTTCGTCACCTGGATCGACGATCGCCAGTGCACTGCTATCGGGGTCGGAAACCAGGTAGCAATTCTCCTGAAACGGCCCGACCGTGATCTGCTCGATGTTCAAACCGCGTAACCTCCGGTCGCCGCGATCACCGGCTCATCACCGGGTGCCCGCATCGCGGCGAGGTACTTCTCGGCAGCGATGGCGGCGGTCGTGCCGTCTCCGGCAGCCGTCGTCACCTGGCGAGTTAGCTGAACGCGAACATCGCCTGCGGCGAAAAGTCCCTTGATCGACGTCTCCATGTTCATGTCGGTTTGCAGGTAACCCATGTCGTCGTGATCCACGTGACCTTCGATGATCCCGGTATTCGGCCTGAATCCGATGAAAATGAAGGCGCCGGTTGCTGCAAGGTTTCTCGTCGTGTGGGCGTTGACGTCACGCAGCACGAGATTGTGTACAAGCCCTTGCGGATCTGCTTCGATCTTGTCGATGACCGAGTTCCAGATCACCTCGATTTTCGGATTCTCGAACAAGCGCTTCTGGAGAATTTTCGACGCACGGAATTCGTTTCGCCTGTGGATCAGGTAAACCTTCTCCGCGTATCGCGTAAGGAAATCGGCCTCTTCGACTGCTGCGTCTCCGCCGCCGATGACGGCGATGGTGTGACCCTTGAAGAAGGCCCCATCACAGATCGCACAGTAGCTGACGCCTTTGCCTGCGTATTCGATTTCGCCAGGAACTCCGAGCTTGGTGGGCGTTCCGCCAGACGTGATGATCGCCGTCTTCGAGCGATACACCGTCCCGCTGTCAGTCGTGGCCTGGAACATCCCGTCAGGCATCTTCTCGAGCGTGATGACGGTTTCCTGCTCGAACTCGGCGCCGAATTTCTTCGCGTGACTCTCGAATTTCTGAGCGAGCTCCCAGCCTTCGATATGCTCGAACCCCGGATAGTCCTCGATGATTTCGGTGTTCAGGAGTTCGCCGCCTGATGCGCCCCGTTCAAGAACAACGGCTTTCAGCATCGACCGACCGGCATACATGGCAGCGGTCATCCCGGCGGGGCCGGCACCGACAATTATCACATCATAGTCGCGACTTTCTGACAAAATTCATGCTCGAATTTGGGGTAATCTCTGATGCTGAATCCTAATCCACCCGGCAAGTGCTGTCAGCGCCGCAGGGGCCGGCAGGCGCTAGTCGATGCTCAAAACGTTGATTGCTCCGTGGCAGTGGGAAACTGTCGCGATGACGAATTTCGCTGCCCCATCCCTGGCCGCGCTCGCCACGCGGATGTCTGCGTCGATGACAGCTTCGACCGGGATCATTCCCACTCCGTATGCGCGATGGGTGCAGTGAAATACGAGAGGCCCGTCGATTGACCTGCCCGAATCACGCTCCGCCGCAACGTAGTCTTTCATCGCCTTCGGCATCGTCCAGGTTCGCTCCGCGCGGTTGTGCGGACAGATCTCCGGCTCGATGCAGTTCACGGGGCAGGTCCACGTTGCAAAGCTGACGTAATGCGTTCCGTCCGGGGCTGAGCTTCGCCACGGAGTTTGAGGTTTTCCGTTCAGGGGGATCGTGCTCACGGAGCGATCTGGCCAGCGGCTGGACGCCCGATCGCGAACCCACTCGTATAGCAGGTGAGGCATCAGAGGCGAAGGGACGATCGAGTCGGATTCCTTCGAGTCCCGATTCTCTTTCCACTCGCTCAGGTAAGTCGAAAAGAAGTCTCTCCATTCGGCGACGACGAGCGACGGTTGGCACGATCGCAAGTCGTCCTCCTCGAGATCGGTGCGGGTTGCGACCGCGCATGACGCGTTTCTATCCACTACGAGCACCCGTTCCCACGAAATCGCACCAGCACGATTGGCACGACACAATTGCCGGACGTAATACGATCCGTAGCAGCCTCCGCCGATCACGACGATCGTTCCGTATTCCGATGGACTGGCAGGTATCACGATCTCACCGAGAGGTGACGTCGCTGGTTATGAGGGAATGAAGAAGAAATTCCTGACGTATGCTTTCGAGAGCGGATTGTCGGTATGCGCGATCTGATCGCGATTGACATCGAATTCCGGGAACGGACGAAAACTCCCATCGCGTCCCAGAAACTTCGCCACGTAGCCGACGCCAAGGACGGCGTGAATTCGGGCGAAAACGTCGTTGATCGGTTCCTTGTGATGCCGCTGCTCGATCTCCACGAGCAAGACAGGACGGCATCGCGCGAAAGTTTTTGCCGCGCCGGCAATCGCGTCAACCTCCCGCCCTTCGACGTCCATCTTAATGACTGTCACGTTGTCGAGCGCGTATTCGTCGATCGTTCGCACCGGCACTTCGATGCGAATTGATTCTCCTTCGTCGGCGTTGAGGCTTGCCGACTCATCGTCGATCTTTCCGTTCTTGAGCGGCACGTAAAGAACTGCCACTCCCGGCTCGTCGCTGACTGCTTCGACACGAACCGTCAAACTCCCGCGGTTTGCGCCGAAAGGGAATCCAAGGTCGTAGTACGATTGTATCAACCGCGCGCAATTGGCCTGCGGCTCGATCGCGTAGACGTTCGCGCCGCGAGCTAGAAATCCGTAGGTATAGATGCCGATGTTCGCGCCGACGTCGATCGCTGTTGAACCGGGAGTAACCATCGACATGATCGCGGAATATTCGGCTTCGAGACGATTGGTGAGTCTCCGCGAAGCATAGTGAGCCGGCGACCTGAGACCACGCGGAAGCATCGGCTCGACGATCTCTGCTGTCTTCCTGTAGATACGTGCCGCCAGCGGCTTCGACTTTTTCGGACTGCGCGTCATTTCCGAATTCGTCTTCCGCCGTCAACGACTATTGTCTCACCAGTGACATACTTCGCGTCGAGGAGATACAGCATCGCCTGAACGGCGTCGTCCGGGCTGCCGATTCGCCGAAGCGGTGTCGTGCTGGCAAACCGCTTTGCCTGCTCCTCATCCCAGTCCTCGGGAAGAAGAATCGCGCCGGGCGCGATTGCATTTACACGGAGCTTCGGGCCAAACACGCGGGCAAGCGATTCCGTCATCTTCACGACGCCGGCCTTTGAGATCGCATGCGGCACGTATGCCGGCCATGTCTCGTACGCCGCGAGATCCGCGATGTTGATGATCACTCCGCCTTCGGTCATGACCTTCGCCGCCGCCTGCGAAACAAAGAAGGGTGCGCGCAGATTGAGCGCAAAGATGCTGTCCCATTGGTCGACGGTGACTTCATCGACCGGTGTCCTGAGCATCACGGCAGCCGAGTTGATGACGACGTCGAGACGCTTCATTCGGTCGTGTACCGCGGTTACCAGCGATGCCGGGCCGCTCGGTGACTTGAGGTCGGCGGGAAACGTCTCTGCGTTTGACCCTGCATCAACAATCGCTTTCACGGTCTCCCGCGCAGGGCCCTCGGCAGAATGGTAGTGAACAGCGACATCGTACCCGTGCCTGCCCAGCGCGAGGGCAAAAGCGCGGCCGACGCGATGGCCCGCGCCAGTAACGAGCGCTACCTGCCGCTCGCTCACGCGACCTCGAGAGTGCGCTTCCGCATCACTAACTCATCCTGACGGTCCAGCCAGGATGGAGGAATGTGCATTCCACCGATCGTTCTCATTCCGTTTGGCGCGCCGTGCCAGTCGGATCCGCCGCTGTAGAGAATGCCGAAGAAATCTGCAAGAGCTGCGAGGCGCAACGCGTCTTCGGTATTGTGGCTCGGATGTCTGACTTCAATCCCGTCGAGACCCATCTCGACGAGAGGCTCCAGACGCTCCCGGCGTCCTTCGGGCCCGGGATGCGCCCAGACGGCGATCGCGCCGGCGTCGTGCGTAATTGCGATAGCTTCCTGAATCTCTAGTCGCTCTTTCTCGACGAAGGCGGACTTCCCTGCTCCCAGATAGCGGTCGAACGCTTCGCGCGAATCGCGGACTCTACCGGCCTTGATGAGCGCGCGTGCAACGTGAGGTCGACCAACGGCACCGCCGGCAGCTTCGGCCATTACGCTCTCGATCTCTAAAGCGACGCCAATTTCATTGAGGCGATCGACAATCCTCTTTGCACGCGTTTCTCTCGACCGGCGAAATGATGCAAGCCGAATCTCGAGCGGACCGGGGTTCGATACGTGGAGCGCGAGAATGTGTATCTCCCTCGCGCCGTCGTGCGCGCTGAGCTCGACTCCTGGTACGACTCTGATACCGACCGCATTTGCGGCGGTGGTCGCCTCGGGAATTCCGTCGAGGGTGTCGTGGTCAGTGAGCGCAATCGCCGCGAGACCCGCATTGTTGGCAGCAACCACAACATCCGCCGGAGCGAGTGCTCCGTCGGATGCCGTCGAATGCATGTGGAGATCAACCTCGCCCAACTGCGCGGCGGCCGCGCGCGGCGAGCTCACCGCGCGTAGCCGGCCTCGGGCGACGTGAAGCTCGGCTGCGATTGTTCAAACAGCGAGGCGAGACGCTCGTCGGTAAGCTCCGCGAAAGACTCCGAGCGAGAGCGTGATCCCTGAGGGGAATACCGCGTCACGCGAACTTCACGGGAATCGCCGGTGCCGCGAGTGAAGAACAAACCGAACTCATCCTGATCGTATTGAGTGATGTATCCGGACGGCGTTACCTGCCACTCCGAGCCATCGACGTTGATTTTTCTCGCCGGCATTCAGGCGATCTCCGTTTCGTTATAGATTCGCGCCGGATCGAGGATGCGGTACGGCGAGTTTGCGTGCGCAACCGTCAACGTCGTCTGGTCATCCGCTTCGGTGAACTCGATGAAAGCTCCGGTCAGCGACGCTTCTTCAAAGACATAAAAGCGGCAATTCGCGGCCGCATAGTGACTCTGGCAGATCTTCACCTTCTCGAAATAGTTCGCGCGCTCCGATGCGGGAACCGTCGTTCGCTGAATTGTCAGGGCGCGCGCCATGTTAAACCGCACTCTCCGGGAATTCTTCGATCGTTTTTTTCACGAACGCCAGGAACTGATCGGCCACTGCCCCATCGATCACTCGATGGTCGAACGAGATTGAGAAATACGCGCAGGTGCGAATTGCGATCGTGTCTTCACCATCGGCGCCCGTGATCACCTTCGGCCGTTTTTCGATCGTGCCGATTCCCATTATCGCGACCTGAGGCTGATTGATGATCGGCGTTCCCATGAGCGAGCCAAACACTCCTGGGTTCGTGATGGTGAACGTTCCGTCCTGAACTTCTTCCGGCGAAAGCTTCTTCGCGCGCGCTCGCGCGGCGAGGTCATTCAAAGACCGCGTGATGCCACCGAGGGACAAATCTTCGGCGCGTTTGATGACGGGAACGATGAGACCCCAATCAAGCGCAACCGCGATGCCGATGTTGATTGGCTTCCGATAGATGACGTCGCGGCCGGCAACTGAGGAGTTCATGATCGGGAAAGCCTGAATACCCTTCACGACGCTCGAGATGATGAACGGCAGGTACGTCAACTTCTGTCCGTTGGATGCCTCGAACTCTGCCCGCTTTCGTACGCGAATCTTTGCGATGCGCGTGAGATCAACCTCCATGAACGACGTGACGTGAGCCGATGTGCGTCGTGATGCCGTCATGTGCTCGCTGATGAGCGCGCGCATCTTCGACATTGTTTCGACCCGGTCGCCGGGCCATGGCTGCGGCAGCGGACCGTGGTCGTGTTCGGCCCCTCCAGGAGCGTGCATCGACGGCATTCTGCCGGCGCCTGCCGGCGGACTCGCGTCGATATAGCCGAGTATGTCTTTCTTGGTCACGCGTCCGGCGATGCCACTGCCCTGCATCGCGGCGATGTCGACCCCGTGCTCGGCCGCAATTTTCCTGACGAGCGGTGAGGAGCGCGTGCGAACGCGGTCTTCGAACGAGTTTCCGTTGCTGTGCGGAGATGCGATTGCTGGCGCGGAGGCAGGATGCGAAGCGGCCGCGGGACGAGAGCTAGATTCGATCTTCGGGGGGGGGGCCCCAACTGCGGTTCCGGCTTGAGCCGGAGCCGCGGCCCGGACTGCTGGCGCAGCGACCGCAGCGACCGCAGAAGCCGCAGCCGCGCCCTTCTCGGTCTCCAGCCTGGCTACAACCGTCTGAACCTCCACGGTCTCGCCTTCCTTAACGAGAATCTCGGATATCACGCCCGCCGACGGCGACGGAATCTCCGCGTCGACCTTGTCAGTCGAAATCTCGAAAATCGGCTCATCGCGCTTTACCTCGTCGCCGACTTTTTTCAGCCATTTCGACAGCGTCCCTTCGGCGATCGACTCCCCCATCTGGGGCATGATGATATCTACAAGCGCCACCTTGATCTCCTAAACCTTTTCGCGATCCGTCTGGTCCACGCGCCGAAGTCTGTTCAACGCGAGCACAGGCAGGGTCAGAACACCAATCAACATACCGATACCGGCATACACGTGCCAATCACAGGCCGGCAGCTCGGGTCCCGGGTTACACCCCCGGAAGCTTCCCACAATTTTAGCAACCATCACGCCAAGCATGCCGCCGCTGAACAGGCCGGCCACGGTCGTGACACATCCAACCCCAATTCGACGGCTGCCTCGAAATTCTTCAGCTGGATCGGTCATCAGTAGGCCGCAAGACGACGTACTGCTTTGACAATATCCGCGGTCTGAGGAAGGACATAGTCTTCGAGCGGAGGTGAGTATGGCAACGGAACATCCACCGCCGTCACGCGAAGGATTGGAGCATCCAGCCATTCAAAAGCGAGCTCGTTGATTCTTGCCGTGATCTCCCCGGCAACTCCGCCTGTACGGGTGTCCTCGTGAACGATGAGAACACGATTGGTCTTCTTCACGGTAGCTACGATCGCTTCGTCATCCATCGGTGCAAGTGACCTCAGGTCGATCACCTCGACACTGATTCCTTCTTTGTCGAGCTCAGTTGCCGCATCGAGCGACTTCCACACGGTAGCCGCATATGTGATGATCGATACGTCGGTCCCTTCTCTCGCGGTTCGCGCCTTGCCAATTGGAACGATGTGATCGCCAGGGGGCATCTCTTCCTTGATGCGCCGGTAGAGATACTTGTGCTCGAAGAAGAGCACGCAGTCCTCGTCGCGAATGGCGGCCTTCATGAGACCCTTCGCATCACTCGCCGTCGCCGGATAAACCATCTTCAATCCCGGCGTGTGCAGAAACGCGGCTTCCGGGTTCTGCGAATGAAACGGACCGCCTCGCACGTACCCGCCGCTCGGACCGCGTACAACCATCGGGCACGGCAGCATGGCGCGGTAGCGCGCAGTCGCAACATAATTCGTGAGCATGTCGTAACCGCACGAGATGAAATCGATGAACTGCATCTCGCACACAGGGCGCATTCCCATGTGAGCTGCACCGGCAGCAGCACCGATGATTGCTATCTCGGAAATCGGGGTGTCGATGACGCGCTTCTCGCCGAACTTCGATTGGAGACCTTCGGTGACCTTGAATGCGCCACCATATGCTCCGATGTCTTCGCCCAGACAGAAAACATTCTCGTCCCGATCCATTTCTTCGAACAGCGCTTCGCGAATCGCCTCGAGGTAGGTGATCTCAGACATCGTGCGTCCCCCAGCTTGCCGGACGCTCATTCACTTCGACAGCAGCACGCACGCCTTCCCGGAACCACAACGGTTTCTCCTCCGGAGGATCCGCATAGATGCCCACCAGCGCGTCCGTTGGCTCAGGCATCGGCGATTTTTCCGCTTCATCCGTTGCAGCATCGATTTCAGATGAGATGCGCGCGTCGATTTCCTCGAGCTCCTGCTTGTCGAATCCCACGTCGGCCAACGCACTCACATACCGATCGATTGGATCGTTCTCGGCCTCCCACTTTTCGATTTCTCCGGGCGGCACGTACGACTGATTGTCGTGTTCGGCGTGCCCCTTTCTCCGGTACGTGATCAGCTCGACTAGCGTAACTCCACCACCCGATCGCGCGCGATCGACCGCCTTTTTCGTCGCCTCGTATGTTGCGATCACATCGTTGCCGTCGGCTTGCTCCGATGCGATGCCGTATCCGATTGCCTTATCGCGAAGCTCCCTGGCCGCAGTCTGTTTCGAGAGAGGTGTCGAGTAGGCGTAACCATTGTTTTCGACAATCACGACAAGCGGACAACGCTGAACTGCCGCGAAGTTGATGCCCTCGTGGAAAGCACCAGTAGACGTTGCCCCGTCGCCCACGTACACCATTCCGACGCGGTCTTCACCTCGCATCTTGAACGTCAGCGTAACGCCGGCCATCACGGGAACCATGTCACCAAGCTGCGAGATCTGTCCGACAAACCCGCGAACAAGATCGCCGTAGTGGATGTTCAGCTCACGTCCACGCGTCGGAGAATCACCCTTCGCCATGTATTGACGAAGAATCTCGAGCGGCTCGGCCCCCTGAACCAGCATCGAGCCGAGATTGCGAATGAGCGGCGAGAGGATGTCGCCCTTAGTGCGGTCGAGAGCGTAAGCGCTTCCAACCGCGTCCGCTTCCTGGCCGAGTGACCTGAACAGTCCTCCGACGACCTTCGTTTGGCGGTAGAGATTGACCAGCCGCTCTTCTAGCGAGCGGGTGAGCCTCATGTAGTAATACAGCTCGAGCCGCTGTTCGCGGGACAGTGACGAGTTGTCTGTCGCCTTGGTAATTCCCGTAGGTGACGGAGCGGCGGCGACTGTTCTTGACTGTTTCATTGTAGTGGTGCGTCCGTCATTGATCCGCCGCCTGCGGCGACGTGGTTGATGAATTGTAGATGGGCCTCGGCTACCGTGCTCCAGCTGAAGCGACGAGCTGACTCGCGAGCGGTAATCGACAGGTTGGATCGGCCATAAGGATCGTCTAACAGTTTTTCTGTCGCAGACGCAAGCGCCTGCGGATCATCCGGCGGTACCAGCACACCACCCCGTGGCGCATCGACCACTTCGGGAAGCGACCCAACCGCAGCCGCAACGAGCGGCACTCCGGCAGCCATCGCCTCCGCCGCCGCGAGTCCGAATCCCTCGAACCGCGAGGGCATAAGCTGAACGGCAGCAGTCGCGAGCAGCTCATTTCTTTCGGCATCCGAAACGGCGCCCAGCAGCTTGACGTTCGACTCCAGACCGAGCTCGACTATCATGGCCGAGATCTTATCCGCAGATGAGCCCCTTCCCGCAATTCGCAGCTCGACCAACGGGCGACGATTTCGCATCAACGCTACGGACTGGAGAAGCGTGTCGATTCCCTTATGGAAAATGTCGAGACGACCGAAGTACAGAAGAAAATCCTGCGGCCTCCGACGAATTTCGAACAACTCCTCGGGCACGCCCGCGCTCACCATTTCAACGGGAGTCTCAGGAGCAGTTTTCTGTGCCGCTTCGCGCGACGATATGCTGGTCGCGCTGATTCGAGTAGCACGCCTGAGCATCGCCTTCTCGAGCTGCCCGATCATCTCCGAAAGAATTCCGCCCCATCGCATGTGAGCCGTGGGCGACGTGAGATGGTGAAGGACTATTCCCGTTGGCCGGCCAGCCGGCATGAAGAGAGGCGTATAACCGGAGAAGTCAAACAGCGCCGCGTCATACTCGGCGAACCTCAACATTTTGTTGGCGGCCGCGGCATAGGTCACGCGGCTCCACGCGTATGGCGCCACTGCTCCAATCCGTTTGTAATTGACTCCATCTATAACTTCGTCGCGCGCGCCGGGAAAATTTCCGGTGACCACCGTCGCGTTGACGCGGCCAACGAGACGCTTGTAAAGTTCATGGACGCGGACAGATCCGCCGCCCCCAACCCATGGATTGGCGGGAGTGTCGTAGATGAAATGGATTACTCCTGGAAGCGCGGAGGAATTCCGGTCGCCTGCTTTCGCCGTATCGTCAGGTGAAAGCGCTGCGGCGGCTGACACGAATCAGTAGGCCGCTTCCAGCTTGTGCGCGGGATCCGCTTTGCGATGAAGCTCTACGAAAAATCGCTTTGCGTTCCGGTCGAGGCGGCTCTCGCCCATCTGGTCAGTGTTAATTTCGACGAACGTGTAGTGTCCGCCTTCCATCTTCACTGACAGCTGAAGAGTCCCAAGTCCGCCCGAAAATGTACGCGTACGGGCCGTGTGAGCGCTCCGGTCGAGCTGAAGTGTCGGAAAGAATTCGTCGGCGACCCTGAGGACGTCGACCGGTGTCATCTGACTGCGAAAAAAATGGCGCATTTCTTTTTACTGGCCCGGTGAGCTAACGACTGTCTGAATCCAGTCTACCCGTTCCAGTCTCGAAGTTGAATCGCGCCGGAACTGTACTGCCGCCGCCCAATCGCCGGTTACAGGATACCGAAGCCGCCCGTAATAGGTGCCGACTTCCTTTCCTTTCAGCAGGCCGTCGTCAGTGTTGATGCCATCCTTGTTCGTCGCAAAGATGCGACCCTGACCGGTCTCGATCGGCTCGCCGCTCTTCTTGTCCTGCACCACGATCTTGTAGGTCGCATCTTCGATATCATGCGGCGGCGACGGAGTGACGGTGATCCGGAATGCAAAATTGTCCGACCATTGCCTGTTATCGAGCAGCCTCGGATTGGGTCCGCACGACGTGATGGCGATAGCGACGACCGCTGTCACGGCCAGACGCGCCAGACTGCCACGTGAAATCACGCGTAATACTCCAGGCCGAGGTGCGTGATCTGCTCCTCGCCCATCAGGTAACGAAGCGTGTTCTTGAGCTTCGTCTGCTGAATGAACAGGTCGTGCTCCGGCTGAAGTCCGGGTGCCGCCATCGGGCTCTTGTAGTAGAACGACAGCCACTCCTGAATTCCCTTCATTCCCGCGCGATGAGCGAAATCCGAGAACAGGGCGAGATCGAGAACGATCGGCGCAGCGAGAATTGAATCGCGGCAGAGGAAGTTGATCTTGATCTGCATCGGATAGTTCATCCACCCAACTATGTCGATGTTGTCCCATCCTTCCTTGTTGTCGCCGCGCGGCGGATAGTAGTTGATGCGAACGACGTGCGCGAAATCCTTGTACAGGTCCGGGTACTTGTCCGGCTGAAGGATGTTGTGCAGCACCGAAAGCTTCGACTCCTCCTTCGTCTTGAACGACTGTGGATCGTCGAGCACCTCACCATCGCGGTTGCCGAGGATGTTGGTGCTGTACCAGCCCGCGAGTCCGAGCATTCTCGCCTTGAGGCCTGGTGCAATCACTGTCTTCATCCACGTCTGACCGGTCTTGAAATCCTTTCCGGAAATCGGAACGCCCTTGTCGTTTGCAAGCTGAAGCATCGCCGGAATGTCCACAGCAAGATTTGGAGCGCCCATGCAGAACGGAACGCCTTCCATCAAGGCCGCATACGCGTAGATCATCGAAGGAGCGATCGCTTCGTCGTTGGAGTCCATCGCCTTCTCGAACGCTTCGATCGAAGCGTGTTGCGGTCCCGCTGTGATGAAAATCTCGGTCGATGCGCACCATACCACGACGAGACGATCGCAATTGTTTTCCGACTTGAAGTCTCGCATGTCCTGGCGAAGCTGTTCGGCCAGATCACGCTTGGTCTTTCCCTTCTTGACGTTCGAGCCGTGGATGCGAGTCACATAGTGGTTCTCGAACACCGCCGGCATCGGCTTGATCGCCTTCATGAAGTCAGCGACTCGCTCCAGATCCCTTTCCTCGAGCACGCCGGCTTTCTGAGCGGCAACATAGGCGTCGTCCGGAATAGGATCCCAGGCTCCGAACACGATATCATCGAGGCCGGCGAGAGGAACGAAATCCTTGATCAGCGGCGAACGATTGTCAGTGCGCTTGCCAAGGCGGATCGTCGCCATCTGGGTGAGCGAACCAATCGGCTTCGAATAGCCGCGCCGAATGCTCTCAACTCCGGCCATGAATGTCGTCGCAACCGCGCCGAGACCGGGGGTAAGAATACCGAGCTTACCGGTTGCGGGAGTTGGGGGAGTTCGATCATCAGCGTTTGACGGCAATTCTTTATTCTCCATCCGTTAGGATTGTGCACGCCGTGACGCTGAACGCGCCGACAGCGGTGGCTTGTCGTTGAGGACGCGCAATGGCGTCAAAACTGCGTTTTGAGTGGTGCGGCGAACGAACAAAATCCGTTGAATCGCGGTGATCCAGGCGGTCAACGCCAGCAGCGATACAACGCCGGCAAGCACCCATCCATTCAGGACTACGCCAAAGAGGGCCTGAGGGACCGACAGGAGCACCACCCGCTCGGGTCGTTGCATGACGCCAACCTTGGCATCGATGCCCAGCCCTTCCGCCCTCGCTCGAGTGTAGCTGACGAGGAACGTTCCGATGATGCCGATCAGTGACACGGCAAGCATCGGCGAACTGTGGTAGACGGGATTCGTGGCGTAGAAATAGGCTAATCCGCCAAGCAATGCTCCGTCGGCAACGCGATCCAGCGTGGAGTCGTAGAAGGCCCCAAAAACCGTCGACTGACCAGTTCGCCGCGCCACTGTCCCGTCGAGGACGTCGAAAATGGCTGTCAACCCTATGATGATTCCGCCCGTTCTGATGTGTCCGAGGGCGAATGCAACACCGCCGGCAGCCGTAAAAATCGTACCGATGGTGGTTAGAGTGTTCGGATTGATCCGGAGCTTTACCAATAGCACGGCAACCGGCTCAATGACCCGGAGGTAGCCCTTGATTAGTGCTTCCCAGATTGTCTTCATGCCAGCGGGCGCGAAATTAGGCCTTCAGCTTCCGGTGTGACGCTGACGGCAAAACGGGCCGAACCGGCTTTCGATTCGACCCGTAAAGCTATCCGGCTCCGTCACTTATTGCCAGAACACAGGAACGATGCGCTACGGCACTATCCAATCATAATTCGACACGAGGCTGATGTTGTCCCGCGTGTAGGTTCGGGTTCCATCCACAGTTTTTGCCTTGAGCGTCACGGTTGTCCCCGCCGCGATCCCACGGACAGGAACTACCTCGGCCGCGTTCGCCGCTACCTGCTTGAGGAACACGTCCGTACCGCCGCTTGTAAGGTAGAGATTCACGGCCTGAGTCAGGTTGTTCTTGAGACGAATGGACACATCGGCAGCCGGCTGCGCCCCGGTTGTCACTTCCACCTGACGGGGTCCACACGCACTAGTCGACGCGGCCACTGCCAGCGCTAACGAAGCGATCAGGATCTTCATTCTTGTCTGCCTCCTTGGATGCGCTTTGGGTGTGCAAGAGCCATGCGAACCCTAGTTGTAGAGAAGGTAGCGGCGCGTCTGCTCCCTGAAATCGAATGCGGCCTTGTACTCCTTGTCAATTACGGCCTGCGGATCCTCGCCGCGCATGAGCGCCTCCCGCACCCGCGGCGCTCCCATTCGGAGGTCAAACGTCCTGTCGTTGAGCTTGAGTCCTGCACCCGACGTCTTGTTGATCGCCCACAGGAGCGTGGCCCCTACACGCGACGGCTGCATCTCGTTGCGGTTCGTAACCAGAATTCGAATGCCCGGAATCTTTTGTCCGCCAAACTTTTTGTCACCCGGATTCTCAGGGGTGAACTCCTCGGCGACGAAACGCACTCCGCGAAGCTCGCGGTCCCGCAGAAGCTTCACCGTTTGTTCGGCGTTCAGCCACGGGGCGCCGATGATCTGAAACGGGACAGGCGTTCCGCGCCCCACGGAGAGATTAGAGCCTTCAAATGGAACCAGCGCCGGGTATAGCATTTCGCTTTGGAGCGACGGCAGGTTCGGCGATGGCTTCACAAACGGGAGGTCTGTTCGGTCGAACCACAGCTCGCGCCTCCAGTTGCGCATGGGCACCACATGCAGATTCGCCTTGATGCCAAGCACGTCGTTGAAGAACAACGCCATCTCGCCCATAGTCATTCCGTGACGCAAGGGCATCGGATACAGTGCGTAGGCCTGACCGGGCTTCGACGGCGTTGGATCGTTGGCGTTTGCGAGCGAAGCGTCGAGAACCGGCCCTTCGACATAGAAACCCGTAATTGGATTGGGCCGGTCGAGAACGACAAACATCTTTCCCGTTCTCTGAGCGGCCCGCATCGAATAAATCATCGCGCCGACATACGTCCACGTTCTCGTCCCGACGTCCTGGAGGTCAAAGACCATCGCGTCAACGTTGGCAAGTGAGCTGTCAGCCGGCGCCTGTGTTCCCGCTCCATAAAGCGAGATGATCGGCAGGCCCGTCTTTGAATCAACCGAATTGCCGATGTTCTCGGTGTCCTCGGTGCCGCGAATTCCATGCTCCGGAGAGAAGAGCTTTACAAGCTTGACGTTCGCTTTCTTCGCCTTGTCTCCCATGAGGAGATCGATGTCCGAGCGCCCCTTTTCGTCCACCCCCGTCTGATTGGTGAGAAGCGCAATACGCTTCCCCTTGATAAGATTCATGCTGTCGCCGAGCAGGATCGAGATTCCCGGCTTGACGTGCGCCTCGGCCAGCTCGTAAACGGGATCGAGGCGGTGACTGGTAACCGTGCAGCCACTAACGGCCAGAAGTCCCGCAATCGGAATCAGATATCGCGTCATTGACACCATTCTCGTAGGTTGACGATCGTCAGCAGTACTGCATAATCATAAGTCTCGCCGTTCTTCTGTGCTCGTCGCTGCCAGCAGCGACCCGCAAACGGAAACGGGCCTCGTCGATAGAACACCCCATCTCTTCCCTACCCTAATGACTCTTTCTGCGATTGACTGGGCGATCGTCGCTTCCTACTTCCTGTTTTCAACCGGTGTAGGGCTGCTCTTCACAAAAAAGGGAGGAGAAAGTCTCAACGAGTACTTTCTCTCTGGCCGTAACGTTCCATGGTGGCTGGCCGGTGCGTCGATGGTTGCAACAACCTTCGCGGCTGACACACCGCTTGTCGTCACCGGTCTTGTAGCGGCTCACGGCGTCGCCGGAAACTGGCTGTGGTGGAACATGGTGATGAGTGGAATGCTCACCGTGTTTTTCTTCGCTCGCCTGTGGCGGCGGGCAAACGTGATGACTGACGTCGAGTTCGCAGAGATCCGTTACAGCGGTGGCCCCGCGCGTTTCCTGCGAGGATTCCGCGCGATCTACCTCGCGATTCCGATCAACCTGATCATCCTTGGATGGGTCACCCGCGCGATGATCAAGATCCTCACGATCTCACTTGGTGTCTCTCCAGTGCTCGCCGTGGGAATCTGTTTCGTGATCACAGTCATCTACGCGGTGGCTGCCGGATTGTGGGCCGTGCTGTGGACCGATCTCATCCAGTTCGTCGTGAAAATGGCAGCCGTGATCATCCTGGCCGTTTACTCGGTTCGAGCCGTTGGCGGGATCGCGGTCATGAAAACGAAACTCGCGGAGCACTTCGGGTCCGGTGATGCGGCGTTGTCGGTGATGCCGGTGTCGTTCAGCGGAGGAGGATTTCACGCTTACGCATGGATGCCGCTTCTCGCCCTCGGCACTTTCCTTTCGGTGCAGTGGTGGGCGGCGTGGTATCCGGGAGCGGAGCCCGGGGGCGGCGGTTACATCGCACAGCGAATCTTCTCGGCGAAGACCGAACGCGACGGCGTGCTCGCAACGTTGTTCTTCCAGGTGGCGCACTACGCACTCAGGCCGTGGCCGTGGATCGTCACCGGGCTCGCTACCGTGATTCTTTATCCGAACCTCGCGGACAAGGAATCCGGTTACGTGAAGGCGTTCGTCGATCTGCTTCCAACACCATGGAAGGGAGTGATGATGGCTGGCTTCGCGGCAGCCTATATGTCCACGGTCGGAACGCATCTCAACTGGGGTGCGTCGTATCTCGTCAACGATTTCTACAAGCGATTCATACGTCAGTCGGCGACGCAGGCGCATTACGTGAAAGTCTCGCGCATCGCGACTGTACTTCTCTTCATTGCGTCGATAGGTGTCACGTCACAGCTGTCGTCCGTGGAGCAGGCGTGGAAATTCCTTCTGGCGATGGGAGCCGGAACAGGATTGGTGCTCATTCTCCGATGGTACTGGTGGCGCATCAACGCGTGGTCGGAGATCAGCGCGATGATCGCGTCGTTTGTCGTTTCGATAATTGCATTCCAGACTGTGCCGCAACATTTCGCCGCCGGCGATCCAAACTCGGACGCGACGATCATGCTCATCACAGTGCTCGTCAGCACGATCGTCTGGCTCACGGTGACGTTCCTGACGAGCGCCGAGCCCGATGACGTCCTCGAGGCGTTCTACCGTCGCGTGCGCCCGGGAGGCATCGGCTGGACCCGTATAGCCAAGCTGTCTGGATTCGGAAACGAAGGCATCGAGGGCGGCGTGCTTCCGTGGACCAACTGGATCGCCGGCATCGTCGCGGTGTATGCAACACTGTTCGGAATCGGAAAGATCGTATTCGCGGAGACGTCAACCGGCATCGTCATGCTCGCGATCGCGGCAGCGGCATTCTACTGGATATCGAGGTCGTTCCGCGGAGCGGGATCGAGCGGCGCAGGCGCTGAGACAGACCGGTCAGTTCTATCCCGCGCTCAGGCCGTAGAACAGGCGGAGGCTGCATCCGCCCTACCCTGAGCACGCGGATTGCCATAATTTTCGAGAAGTCACTGGAGGTCATAAAATGTCTACGTCGACAACATCGGATATCGAGCTCACGGTTACGCCAAACGCGGCCGTCGAGGTCAGGAAGTTCATGGAAGTGGAAGGAGTTGCGGGCGATCAGGGCGGACTGCGCGTGAGCGTCCAGCCGGGAGGCTGCAGCGGCTTCAAGTACAGCCTTGTCATCGAAGACAAGAACGCCGAAGACGACTTCATCATCGAGAACGACGGCTTCAAGGTTTTCGTCGATCCTTTCTCCGCACAGTACATCTCCGGAGTCACGATCGACTACGTAACATCGATGCAGGGCTCGGGATTCACGTTCAAGAATCCAACGGCCACCGGCGGATGCGGCTGCGGTAGCTCGTTCAGCGCATAAGTTGGCGTTCCCGCGCGTCCTCAAATCGAGGGTGGTGAAATGAAAGCGCATTTCACCGCCCTCGATTTTTTTGTTCTCATTGCCTATCTCGCCGGCACGACGGCGCTCGGCCTCTGGATAGGCCGCAAGCAGAAAAGCGCGAACGACTACTTCATCGCGGAACGCTCGATACCGTGGTGGGCGGTGATGTTCTCGGTTGTCGCGAGCGAGACGAGCGCGCTGACTTTCATCAGCATCCCGGGCCTCGCGTATGTAACGAACCTCGGATTCCTCCAGATTGTAGCCGGCTACATACTGGGCAGATTCGTCGTCGCGTTCGTGCTGCTGCCCCGCTACTACCGCGGTGATCTCGTCACCGCATATGCACTGCTGGAGCAGCGATTCGGACTCGGCACACGCCGCTTCACGTCGATTGTGTTCATGGTCACGCGAGCCGTCGCCGATTCAGTGCGCGTCTTCGCCACCGCAATCCCGATTGCACTGATTCTCGAGGGCACGATGCCCGCGGAATACGTGAAGCCCGCAGCGATTCTGCTCCTCGGAGCCCTCACAATCCTCTACACGTACAAGGGCGGTATCAAGGCCGTTGTCTGGACAGAGATTCTTCAGGCGAGCGTGTACGTGGTAGGCGGTATTTCCGCAATTGTGCTTCTGGGGCATAGTGTGGACGGGGGATGGACAAGGATCACGGACATTGCGTCCGCCGCCGGCAAGCTGCAGTTGATCGACACCTACATGGGGTTCGATCGCGCGCAAACACTGTTCGCCGGACTTCTCGGCGGCGCGTTCCTGGCGATGGCTTCTCACGGTGCCGATCAGCTGATCGTCCAGCGACTGCTGACCGCACGGAGCCTTCGCGACGCGCAGAAGGCGATCATCGGCAGCGGCTTCGTCGTATTCGCGCAGTTCTCACTCTTTCTTTTCGTCGGAGTCGGATTGTTCGTGCTCTACGGCGGAAAGACATTCGTTGCTCCCGACTCGATATTCCCGACGTTCATCCTGCAACACATGCCTCCGGGGCTCGTGGGTCTGATTCTCGCCGCCATTCTCGCGGCGACGATGAGCACTCATTCAGGAGCGATCAACTCGCTCGCTGCCGCTACAACGCACGACATCTACCTGCCCTTGTCCAAGCGCAGCAAGGACGACGCAGCCACTCTGAGGTTTGGAAAGTTCAGCGCGCTCGTCTGGGGAGTCGTTCTCACCGGAGGTGCCCTGCTCTACAGGGAACAAGGAACCCCGGTAGTAGTCGTTGCGCTGTCGATCGCCTCATTCACGTACGGAGCCCTGCTCGGTGGATTTTTCCTCGGCATACTGTGGACTCGCGCAATCCAGCGCGATGCTATCCTGGGAATGTCGGTCGCAATCGTCGTCATGTCGTTCATCGTTTTCGCAAAGCAGTTGTTGCCTGTTTTCCCCTCCCTGACCGGCTTGCTGACGGATTTCAGCAAGATCGCGTGGCCCTGGTACGTCCTGATCGGAACTACAATCACAATGCTCGTTGGTATTACTTCATCGTTCACGCACGGTCCCCGCGCCACAAATCCGAATGATTGATCTTGTAGCCGGGGTCGATGGCGGTGGATCCAAGACGCGGCTGATTCTTGCCGATACCGATGGGAATCAGCTCGCCGATGTTACGGGTGCCGGATCAGCCATGGCGCCAGGCCGCGCGGATCATTGCGCCGAGGTGATCGGTGGACTGTTGCGGCGGGCTCTGAACGAAGCGTCGATGCTCGACGACAAGGTCAAGCTGATCGTCGCCGGAGTCGCTGGAGTTGGACGGCCTTTTGAAAACCGCGCTCTCACCGTGGCTCTCGAGGACCTCGAACTCGCCGATGAAGTGCTTGTTGAAGGAGACGGCGACATCGCACTCAGCGATGCATTCGGTCAGGGCGCCGGGATCATCCTCATCGCAGGCACCGGATCGATCGCGCATGGCCGAAGCCCCTCACGCGTGCTGGCACGGTGCGGTGGCTGGGGTCCTTCTTTCGGAGACGAGGGCTCTGGCGCATGGATTGGCCGGAAAGCTCTGGCCATTGTTGCTTCAGCCGCAGACGGTCGCGAGCCCGCGACAGAGCTCACAGGAGCGATACTGACCGCTGCACAGCTCAACGAAGTGACCGAGCTGATTCCCTGGGCGATTGCGGCAACTCCGAAGCAGCTGGCTGCTCTGGCGCCGGTGGTGTTCAACTCAGCGACGAACGGAGACATCAGGGCAAACGCGCTTGTAGGAATTGCCGTCGAGGAGTTGGTCCTACACGTCAGGGCGCTCGCGATTCGACTCTTCGGCGATGATAGAGCTTCAGTGCCTGTGGCCTTCTCGGGGGGACTTCTTCAGAAGGGTTCGTTGCTGCGGAAAAGGCTCGAGCAGAGACTCAAATCGGCAGTGCCTGGCGCCAATATCCGCGGCGGTGAGATTGTCGCCGCACGCGGCGCAGTCTCGGTTGCGCTCGCGCATTTGGGAGCGGTCGCGACTTTCTAGAGTCGGGTGCGTCAGTCAGCGCACTGTAGGCCGAAGGGAAGGAGAGTCGGATTAAGGGGCTCTACGGAAGTATTGCCATTTATGCGTTCCGCTTTCGGCCGGGGGTGGCTCTGAGAATGGCAGTACTTCATAAAGCCCCTTAATCCGACTCCCCTTCCCTTCGTGCTCAAGGATCTTAAAGCGCTAAACGGTTCTTAAGCGGCGACGGCCTCGGTTGCCTCGGGAGCTGGAACGAACTCTCCTTCCCACCGCGCCATGACCACGCTCGCCAGACAGTTCCCAACAAGATTTACACTGGTACGCGCCATGTCCATCAGCGCATCAACGCCAAGGATGATCGCGACGCCTTCAAGTGGTAACCCGAACGTCGCAAGCGTGCCGGAAAGAATCACCAGCGAGGCGCGCGGAACCGCAGCGACCCCCTTACTCGTGATCATCAGCGTCAACATCATCTGAAGCTGCTGGCCAAGCGAGAGATCGACGTTCGCTGCCTGCGCGACGAAGATAGACGCGACGGCCAGGTAGAGTGTGGACCCGTCGAGATTGAACGAATATCCCGTCGGCATGACGAAGGCGACGATTCTTCTCGGAACGCCAAGGCGCTCCATGGCCTGCATCGCGCGCGGAAGTGCCGCCTCTGAGGACGCAGTGGAAAACGCAATCAGTGCCGGTTCCTTGACTGCCCTGAAGAAAGCGCGAAGCGGAACCTTGAACAGCGTTGCGACCGGCAGCAGCACCAGCAGGACGAACACGACCAACGCACCGTAGAGAGTCAACACAAGCTTGCCAAGGTTTAGCAGAACCGAGACGCCGCTATGTCCGACTGTGACAGCGATTGCCGCTCCGATACCGATCGGGGCGAACTTCATGACGATGCCGACGTACTTGAAGATCACTTCGGACAAACCTTCGATGCCGATGAGCACGACTTCTTTCGGCCGACCCATCGGAACCTGCGCGAGCGCTACACCGAACAACACCGCGAAGAATACGACCTGAAGCACTTCGTTTTTCGCGGCGGCGTCAAAGAAGCTTGCCGGAACCAGGTGCTCCAGAAATCCGGTCGCGGTCTGCGTGTTCGCCGCAAGCTCCTTTCCCTGCTCCGCCGAAGCAGAGAGAACGATCCCTACGCCAGGCTTTACGGCGTGCACGGCAAGAAGACCGACGACCAGTGCCAGGCTCGTGACAACCTCGAAATAGAGGATCGACTTGAACGCCAGACGGCCGACTCGCTTCATGTCGTCGCCGTGTCCGGCGATCCCAACGACCAGCGTGCTGAAGATGATCGGCACGATGATCGACTTGATCATCCTCAGGAAAACCGTGGACAACGGCTTTAGCTCCTGCGCGAAATCCGGCCACAGAATTCCGATGGCAACTCCGAGGACCATCGAGAAGAGTATCCACTGTGTGAGAGTGGTTCGACGCAGGAAATTCATCTTCAGGCCTCTTTCGTTGCGAGTCCGTCCTCACGCGCCCGGCGCAAGGTCGAATTCTTGAAGCCATAGCCGAAGTACAGGATCATTCCGATAACGAGCCAGACTCCGAAACGTTCCCACGCGCGTACAGGAAGTCCGAACATTATGTAGACGCAGGCCGCTGCGCCGAGGATCGTAACGGGCCAGACGAACTTCACCTTGAACGGTCTCGGTCGTTCGGGCTCGAGATATCGAAGGGCCAGCACCCCGATGCAGACGATCGCAAACGCGGAAAGCGTTCCGATGTTCGTCAGATCGTATATCTCATTTTCATCTGCGAGCAGGGCACCGAACGCTACAGCCAGTCCGGTGATGATTGTCGTGATGTGCGGCACGCGTGTCTTCGGATGAACCTTCGCTGCCCACCGCGGCAGCAGACCGTCACGCGCCATCGCAAAGAAGATTCTCGGCTGGCCGTATTGGAAGACGAGCAGCACAGCGCTGAGCGATACAACTGCACCCAGCGAGACAATCCAGCTGGCCGTCGAGAAACCGGCGAGGGTCAGTGCTTTCGCAAGCGGATCTGCAGCCCGGAGCTGCTCGTACGGAACCAGACCTGTCGCGACCGCACCAACTATCACGTAGATCACCGTGCAAATCGCGAGTCCGCCAAGGATCCCGATCGGCATGTTGCGCTGCGGGTTCTTCGTTTCCTCGGCCGCCGTCGAGATGGCGTCGAATCCGATGTAGGCGAAGAATACGATTGCCGCGCCCTGATGAATTCCGCGCCAGCCGTTCGGTGCGAACGGCACGTAGTTCGACGTGTCGATGTGCATCGCGCCGACGACCACGAAGAGACCAAGCACAAGTAGCTTAATCACAACCATGATGTTGTTGGCGCGAGCACTTTCTTTCACCCCCCGTAACAACAGCCATGTGATGGCCATCACGATGGCGAAAGCCGGCAAATTTAATAGTATCGGAATGCTACCAATTCGGGGAGCCGTCTGAATCAGCGAGTGTACCGCGGGATCAGAGCTCAGCAGCGCGGACCTGTACCCGTGGGTCAGATAGTCAGGAAAATGGACGTTGAACGCTGAAAGGAAAGAGACGAAGTAGCCGCTCCATGCCACAGCGACTGCAACGTTTCCAACCGCGTATTCGAGAATGAGATCCCAGCCGATGATCCACGCGATAAGCTCGCCAAGCGTGGCGTAGGAGTAAGCGTACGCGCTTCCGGCCTGCGGAATCATTGCGGCCAGTTCCGCGTAACAAAGCGCCGCCAGACCACACACAACGCCAAGCAGCAGGAACGAGACAATCAGCGCCGGTCCTGCTCCATACCTTACGACGACGCCGGAGGGAAGAATCTCTCCGGCGGCCGCCGTTCCAATCGATGAGAAGATGCCCGCGCCGATGACAGCGCCGATCGCGAGCATGATGAGATCACCTGCCCCCAACGCGCGACGAAGCGAGTTGGGGTGTCCTTCTTCAGCCAGAAGTTCGGCTATCGGCTTCCGAGCGAAGAGATTCATGCTGGCTTACTGGGCTTCGATGCGCATGCCGTAGAACGACCGGTGTACGAAGAACATCGACGCCAGCAGGAACGCGGCGGCGAGAACGTGTCCAAGCATCGGTCCGCGCTGTTCAGTCAATGAAACGGCCAGCTCGACGGCGAGCAGTCCAAACAAAGTCGTGAACTTGATGATCGGGTTGAGCGCGACCGACGACGTGTCCTTGAACGGGTCACCCACCGTGTCGCCAACGACCGTCGCTTCATGCAGCGGCGTTCCTTTCTGCTTGAGCTCGACCTCGACGATTTTCTTGGCGTTGTCCCATGCGCCGCCGGCGTTGGCCATGAAGATCGCCTGATACAATCCGAACAACGCGATCGAGATGAGATAGCCGATGAAGAAGTACGGTTCGACGAATGCGAAAGCGAGTGTCGAGAAGAATACCGTCAGGAAGATGTTGAACATTCCCTTCTGAGCGTACTTGGTGCAGATCTCGACGACCTTCTTCGAGTCTTCCATCGAGGCCGCTGCTGCGCTCTCGAGGTTCATATTGGCCTTGATGAACTCGACCGCGCGATACGCGCCGGTCGTCACTGCCTGTGTCGATGCGCCGACGAACCAGTGAATCACGGCGCCACCTGTTATCAAACCGAGCAGGAACGGCGGGTGAAGCAGCGAGAGATTGACTACGAGGTCAGGCTGCAGACCATGAGTGAGCGACACGATGATCGAGAAAATAAGTGTCGTAGCTCCGACGACTGCGGTACCGATGAGAACAGGCTTCGCCGTCGCCTTGAACGTGTTGCCTGCCCCGTCATTCTCCTCGAGCAAGTGCTTCGCGTGCTCGAAGTTCGGCGTGAAGGCATAGTCCCGCTGAAGCTCTTCCGCAATGTTCGGAAGTGTTTCAATCTGCGAAAGCTCGAACACCGACTGTGCATTGTCCGTCACCGGGCCATAGGAATCCACAGCGATGGTCACCGGACCCATGCCGAGGAATCCGAAGGCGACGAGACCGAAAGCGAACACGGCCGGAGCAATCATCAGCGAAGCCATGCCAAGCGTGCTTACACCGTACGCAATCGACATGAGGAGCATGATCACGATGCCGAGCCAGTAGGCGCTGAAATTTCCAGCGACCAGTCCTGACAGGATATTGAGCGAAGGTCCGCCCTCGCGCGACGACGTTACTACTTCCCTGACGTGCGTCGATTCCGTCGACGTGAAGATCTTCACGAGTTCCGGGATGATCGCGCCGGCGAGTGTGCCGCAGGTGATGACAGTGGACAGCTTCCACCAAAGCGACCCATCACCGATGTCCCTGATGAGGAAGTAGGAAACGAAGTACGTAAGTGCAACAGACACGAACGACGTCAGCCACACGAGGGTCGTGAGCGGCGCCTCGTAATTCATGTTGTCGGCGTTGATATACCGGCTTTTTGCAATCGCTGCGTTGATCAGATACGAAATACCGCTGGCGATGATCATCATGATACGCATCGCGAAGATCCAGACGAGAAGCTGCACCTGCGTCGTCGGGTTGTTGACGGCGAGCAGGATGAACGAGATCAGTGCGACGCCCGTAACTCCGTACGTCTCGAAGCCGTCGGCGCTCGGTCCAACCGAGTCACCCGCGTTATCGCCCGTGCAGTCCGCGATTACGCCTGGATTGCGAACGTCATCTTCCTTCACGTTGAAGACGATCTTCATCAAGTCAGCGCCGATGTCGGCGATCTTGGTGAAGATTCCGCCGGCGATTCTCAGTGCCGCGGCACCGAGTGACTCACCTATCGCGAAGCCGATGAAGCAGGCACCGGCATAATCGCCAGGAATAAAGAGCAGGATGAGCAGCATCAGGAACAGCTCGACCGAAATCAGGAGCATTCCGATGCTCATTCCGGCCTTCAGCGGAATCGCGTAGCAGGGATACGGCTTGCCCTTGAGGCTGGCAAACGCCGTCCGAGAGTTCGCGAAAGTGTTCACCCGGATTCCGAACCATGCGACGCCGTAGCTGCCGGCAATTCCGACCAGACTGAACCCGAGAATGATCGCGACCTTGAGCGCCTCGAACTTCAGCAGGAAACCGAAGTACAGAAGGATGATCAGGCCGATGAACACCTCGAGGATGAGAATGAACTTTCCCTGCGTGATCAGATACGTCTTGCAGGTCTCGTAGATCAGCTCGGAGATCTCGAGCATCGATTTGTGGACGGGCATCTTCTTCAGCTGGTTGTAGATCACCAGTCCAAAAAGGAGTCCGGCCGCGCAGACGATCAAACCAAGCATCAGCAGCGTCGATCCCGGCATGCCAAGGAAGGAAACAGAACCGAGATCCGGCACGACGAGGTTTGCCTCGCCGCCGGCTCGTTCGGTGGCTTGAAGTAGGAACGACGGATGCATCCAAGCTGTCATTGAAGCTCTCCTGAGGGTAATCGGCGCCCGTCGAATGTCGGGTGCCATGCGAAGTACATCGACTGCGTGCTGCGGTGGTGCGAGTGAGTCCTACGGGTTGGTGCTACAGCTGGCGCTACAGGTTGGTGCTACAGGGTGGTGCTGCATGCCGACAGGATCGGCGCGGCGTCAGCGGTCTTTTTCCACCATACGCCAGAGGAAGAAAACGGGAACACCGATGGCCACGAGAACGAGGCCCGACACTGCCTGCGCTCGCGTCTTATCAGAAATCAGAAGCACCACGGCGATCGTTGACGCCAGCACAATGTACAGTGCGGGCAACACGGGATACCCAATCGCCCGATACGGACGCTCAGCGTCCGGAAGTTTGGAACGGAGAATGAAGAGGCCAATCGTCGTCAGTGCATAGAAGATCAGCGCGGCAAAAATCACATAGTCGAGTAGCTGGCCGTAAGTGCCCGTGAGACACAGCAGGCTCGCCCAGATGGCCTGGAAAATTAGCGCCGTTGCGGGAACGTGGTTCTTGCTCAGCTCGCCGGCCTTTCTGAAAAAGAGCTTGTCCTTCGCCATCGCGTAGTAAACGCGAGCGCCCGACAGAATCAATCCGTTGTTGCATCCGAATGTCGAGATCAGAATCGCCGTCGCCATGATCGTACCACCAATCGCACCAAAGATCATTTCGGCGGCGGCACTTCCTACTCGGTCCTGTGTAGCGAACTGGATTCCACGGCCGATCAGAGTTGCCGCGTCCTTCGTCCCGTGCATCGGGAGGATATTCAGGTATGCGACGTTGGCCAGGATATAAAGAAGGCTGACGAGTCCGGTGCCCATCACGAGCGCGAGCGGAAGATTTCGCTGCGGATTCTTCACTTCCGCCGCTGCGAAGGTGACGTTGTTCCACGCATCGCTGGAGAAGAGCGAGCCCACCAGCGACGCGCCAAACGCGACCATGAAGGCCGACGTGACGTCAACGTGTCCGACAAAATTGCCAGCCCCAAAATTGGCAGCGATCGCTTCAGCGTTTCTGCCGATTGTGAGGCCGAGCAGAATCAGCAGTGCGAGTGCGCCGGTCTTGATGATCGTGAGCGTCGTCTGCACGAGCTTGCCTTCGCGTACGCCGCGTAGGTTGATCCACGTGAGAATCCAGACGGTGATGAGCGCAATGACACGCTGAGGCGTAAGTCCGACTTCGATCAGACCACCGGGCGTCGAGACGTCAAATTGTGGAAACCATCCGAACCGGTCAGGCGTGATCGCAGGCCAGAGCACACCGAGGAATCTCCCAAACGCCACTGCGACCGCTGCTATGGTTCCCGTCTGGATGACGATGAAGAGTGTCCACCCATACAAAAAACCCATGAGAGGGCCCATGGATTCGCGAAGGAAAATGTACTGACCACCCGCTCGGGGATACATCGCCGCGAGCTCCCCGTAAGACAGAGCCCCGAGGAGGGTGATAACGCCTGCGGCGACCCACGCCAGCATCAGCCAGAGGGGAGAATTTACAGTCCTGGAAATATCTGCGGAGACGATAAAGATGCCGGAGCCGATCATGGATCCGGCTACGAGCATCGTTGCGTCCGTCAGGGTGAGAGCTTTGACAAAGCCGCCCGCTGACGCTGTGGCATCACCGGTCTCGGGCATCGTGCTCATCTACAGTCTCCAAGAGGGTAGAGACACCGGCGACCGACCCGGTGTTCAGCGCGGAGAATTTATCCTCCAAGAGGAGGTAAATCCAGATGTCCGCCAATCATTAGAAGGATTCTGCGAAATTTCGAAAGAGAATCGTCGTTTGCGTTTCCGCTAGTTCTCTGAATTTTGGGTAAGGGGTCCGTTCCAAATCTAAGGAAAAACCATAACCGCCAATTGGGGAGAACACCGGGGAGCAATAGCGGGAGAATTACGGGAGAACTACAGACGGCATTTCCAGCGATTCCCCATGGGTCGTCCCATTTATCCTATTAAAGGTTGATACGACAACTGCGGGTACAGCGGCGGCTGAATGTCGTCGTAAATCC
>JBBSGU010000025.1:0-32524 GCA_038253755.1 Gemmatimonadales bacterium
CGTTACGCCATCTTGTGGCGGCTGCAAACCGCAAAAAAACCAGAAACGCGACAGAGGCGGCTCGAGCAAATCATCGAAATGTTGAGCAAAGGCGAGAGATTTCATTGACTCTCGCAATGACCAATCCCAATAGTCGGCTAGATGGAGAACATCTGCGTGTACTTGAGAATTATGCCAAGTCCGGGAGTTACTTCGGGACCGTCAGGTGTGGCAATGCGCTGATGATTCACCACGATGAATAAATCGCTCAGCGGATGGTGAATGAAGTTGAACCGCATATTCGCGTTCAACAGGTGCGACCGCGGATCATACTGGGTCAGCGCGTCGAAGAACATGTTCGTCGTAAACGAGTAGTTTGCCCTCGCTGTCCAGAGAAGGGCATCGAACTTGTCCTTCGGAAGGTCGAGCGACGCTGCCGTGTGATTTACGCCAAGTCGTCCATTGAAATGAACGGCAGGACGGAAGCCGAGGGTGACCTGCTGTGAGAGCTGGGTTCCGCTCCAAAGGCCCCCTTTGATGAATGTGTAGTCGAGCGACACGGGGCGGCTCAAGTCCGTCGCGCCACGAAACTGATAAGTCGTCCACGAATAGCCACCCGGCGGTATCGGCGCGATCGACCTGTCGATCCTGAACGGCGAAAGGATTCTCTGAAAATTTGCGTTGAACGACGCTTCAGCAAACCCTCCATTATTCAAAAAAAAAGTGTACCCGCTGTGGAGGCTTTTGGCGGTAACCTTGCCGGTAAGATTTTCATAGTACGCGTACACGATGTGAGGGTGCATCTCGCGAAGTCCGAGCGGCGCGAGCCATGACGGCCGCGGTCGAAGTCCAGTATCGATCAGATATTTCCGCGTGTTCGTCCGGCGAAAATAGCCAAGGTCGTCGGTAAAGCCGTCGCCGACTTCGAGAAGTCCGGTTTTGACGTGAAAGAAATTGCCTTCGTGATTGAGGGTGCTTCGGTAAGTGTATTGTCCGCCATTGATACCGGGCTTTCGGCTGAGAACTCCATAGCTGTTCCAGTCGACATTGCCGGGGAGGCGGACATTTCCATCGAGGCCCAGAAGCCGGTTCCAGTCGGCATTGTCTCCTCGGCCCTCGCGATCGAGCGCGATGAAACCGACATCGGTTCCCGTGAAAAGATTGTGGCGCACTCGCAGAACGGAATATTGATTGCCCGGCGTTGTGCCTGATGCCTGCGTACCCATGGACAACAGGCCGATGTTCAATCCATCGACGTTGCCGGTAAGTCTGAGGCCGGCAGGAATCGTGAGCTGGTTGCCTGATTTGTCCAGGCCAATGCGCCGGCTGAAGAAGAGCACCATGTCTTCGTCCGACGTCAGCGCCGGTGACACGCGAGTATTTCTTGCTGCGTCCCCTACATAGAAGATTCCGGAGTTCTCGAGGAAGAACTCTCGCTTCTCGGGAAAGAACTGGTCGAACTGTGTGAGATTGACCGTTTGCTCATCCGATTCGACCTGCGCGAAATCGGGATTAACCGTTGCGTCGAGGGTCAGGCCCTGCGTGAGGCCGTATTTCACGTCGAGACCGGCATCCGAAGATGCACTGAATCGCGAACCGCCTGTCCCGCGAATCGAGCGCGCGGCAGCATACGGCTTCACGCGAAGATCTCGCGATGTTCCTTCGTGCGTGATTCCAGTCAGCTCACCCGCGAGGGACACCCGCGCGAGACTGAAGGCGCGCGGTACCGGAGACCAGAAATCCACTTCGTTCTTCCGGCGAATGCGCCTCGCGAAGTTGATTCCCCAGCTCGGCGAAGTCGCAAAATCAAAACGCAGAGTCTTGAACGGAATCTCCATCTCGACGGTCCATCCATCGGCGACCCGCGCCGTTTTCACCGACCAGATTCCATCCCAGCTCCCGTTCACCTCACGACCCTCGTTCGCAACCTGCCTGTCAGCTTTCGCTCCGGCCACGTTGGTAATGAACACGTATCCATTCGTTCGATCGTGAAACGTGTCGAGTATCACCTCGAAGTCGTCCTGTTGGTCCTCGGCGAAGTCCTTCTTGAGGTCATTGATGATCAACTTGTCGGGCTCGCGATCGTGCAGGTACGCTCCGACGTACAGATGCTCGTCGTCGTAGAGAACGCGAACGTCGGTATTCTCCGTGCCTGGACTGCCTGTGTGTGGCTCTGATTGCGTAAAGCCGGTCGCCGATGGGGCGGACAGCCACTCTGGTTCGTCTAGTCTCCCGTCCACCGTGATCGGATGCTGAAGCCGGTACGCATCAATGGACCTGGCTGCAGAAGCGCGCGAAGTGCCCCCCTGAGCCGCGGAAATCAGAGGCAGGCATAGCGTGGCAGCGATGAGATACAATTTCATTGGGGGCGAGTATACGTCCGAACACGGCAGGAGTCTACAATAGTCGTTGCGGCATACCTGACGTTTGAGCAACGTTGAAAGATGGGCAATCGAGATTTTTATCTGCGCGATGCCAGACTTGAAGACGCAGCTGACGTTGCGGCATTGCTGACGGAGCTTGGCCATCCGACCGATGCGGCAGATATTCCAGAGCGCCTGCCATATGTGTTCGCCGAGGGCGGGGCGGTGAAGCTTGCTGTAGATGAGAACGATGATCCGGTTGGACTGCTTGTCCTATCAAAGCACTGGGGACTTCACGCATCGGGGCCGATCGCCTACATCGCCGCCCTCGTCGTGACCGCCTCCGCAAGACGGCGCGGCGTCGGCAACGTGTTTGTCGACTTCGCGAAGGAGTGGGGACGATCTCACGGGTGCTCGCGTCTGACGGTCACAAGCGCTGAGCATCGTGACGATGCTCACGCTTTTTATCCGTCGATGGGAATGCCGTACACCGGCCGCCGATTTTCAGTCTCACTGGAACCGTAGCCACCCAAATGCATGAGCTGTCTCTCGCGTTAAGCATCGTCGAGATTGCCCATTAAGAACGCGAGCCACTCGGGTCCTTGAAGCCGGGCTCGCGGAGACGCGGTCAACTGTGACAGAATTATCGTCGTGATACACACTAATCCTGCCGGCACCGTCGCGTCTCTCGAGGAAATCAGGTCGCACTTTCCTGCGCTCGACCGAGCGCATAACGGATATCCCGTCGCCTACTTCGACGGGCCGGGTGGAACTCAGGTTCCGCGTGCCGTCGCCGACTCGATGGTCGATTACCTCTATCACCACAACGCGAATACCGACTGGGCGTATCCTTCGAGCGCAGAGACGGACGCGGCGATCGCATACGCCAGGGAAGCGTTGGCCGATTTCCTGAATGCGTCACCGGAAGAGATAGTCTTCGGCGCGAACATGACCACGCTCAACTTCCATTTGTCGCGCGCTCTGGGGCGCGGGATGAAAGCGGGTGACGAGATCATCGTCACGGAGCTCGATCATCACGCGAACGTAGATCCATGGAGGGAAGTCGCTCGCGATGGCGACCTGTGCGTCCGAACGGTGAAGCTGATCCCGGAAACCGGCCAGCTCGACTGGGACGATTTCGAGCGTGCTATAAACGGTCGGACAAAACTCGTCGCGATGGGCGCCGCATCGAACGCTTTAGGAACCATCAGCGACGTGAAGCGAGCAGGGAAGATGGCGCACGATGCTGGTGCGAAGATGTTCGTCGATGCAGTGCACTCTGCGCCGCACGCGCTACCCGATGTCCGCGATCTCGATTGCGATTTCCTCGCCTGTTCGGCCTACAAGTTCAACGGGCCGCACATCGGAGTTCTGTATGCAAGGCGCGACCTTCTCGAGTCCGCGCCATTCCCGAAATTGATTCCCTCGCACGATTCGGCTCCCGAGCGGGCCGAAACGGGTACGCTCAACCATGAAGGCATCGTCGGTGCCGGGGCCGCGGTGGATTTCTTCGCGTCGCTCGCGTCTGGAGATGGAAAGCGACGTGAAAAACTCGCCGCCGTGTTCGACGAGGTTCATTCACGAAATTCAAAACTGCTCGAGCAGCTCTGGACCGGCCTCGCCGCACTCGACGGTGTCCGCCTGTACGGTCCGTCGCCTGAATTTCCGCGAACGCCGACCGTCGCCTTCACAGTGGATGGATTTCCCTCACGAAAAGTCGCGAAGGCTCTGGCAGAACTCGGCGTCTTCGCATCGCACGGCGATTTCTATGCGACAACCGTCGTCGATCGCCTCGGACTTACTCACGAAGGTCTCGTTCGGGCTGGCTGTTCGATCTATACGTCGTCCGACGAAGTCACTCGGCTCGTAAACGGCGTTCTTTCACTGGCAATCAGGCATTCGCATGGATAGTCTCTTCGCTCACCCCGCAGGCCTTCCGGCGCCCGTTGACGATGGCGGGGCCGACCATCTGATCGGGGTGGAAGTGCCGCAGCTAGCTCTGTGTGGAACGAATGGCGAAGACGTGCAAATCGGGCGCGGGACAACGCCGTGGACGGTAGTCTATGCTTACCCGATGACTGGTGTGCCTGGCCAGCCGCTTCCCCATAACTGGGACGCGATTCCGGGCGCGCGCGGCTGTACTCCGCAGAACTGCGCCTTTCGCGATCACTATTCAGAGCTTCAGGCGCTCGGCGCGTCTGTTTTCGGCCTCAGTACTCAAACGACCGAGTATCAGCAGGAGATGGCTGAACGGCTGCATCTCCCGTTTCCAGTACTGAGCGACGCAAAGCTCGAGCTTGCGCACGCGCTCAGTCTGCCGACGTTCGAAGCTGATGGAAAAACATTGCTTAAGCGATTAAGCATGGTGTTGCGCGGATCGCGAATCGAGCACGTGATCTATCCCGTGTTTCCATCCAACAGCGACGCCCCAGCGATCGTCGAGTGGCTGAGCGGAAAGACACGATGAAACCGTTCGTCGCCCGGCGTATTCAGTTTCGCAACCTGATCGCATTTCGCGACTGGCGCATCAAGCGATATACGATCACGCGAAGCAAAGTTGGTGAGGCCGCCGACTGGAGCGAGTTCGTCAACGGCCGCGAGCTCGCGGCGCAATCGTTGCCCAATCCCGCGCGTACGAATGAGCGGCCAGGCCTCGCATTCGTTATCGAGCACCGCGGTGCCGAGGCTGATTACATCGTGCTCTGCTGGTGGGACCGGGAGAACGAGCTGCCGACCAGGGTTTTTGTACGTGGGCATCATGGAGAAAGCGCCTGGCATGCAGCGACTGACGGAGAGTCATTTTGCGTTTGGGATCTGGAAGTAATCGCCTACGAGCGCAACGCCTACATCGGAACCATGATGGCGGTTGACGCTGACTCGGCCGCAGTTGACGCGTACCTCGCGATGCGCCTGTCGGTCGAGCCCGATTAACTCCCAGTGATGCGAGTCGGGGTTATCGGAGCCGGTGGAATCGGTGGTTTTTACGGCGGGGTGCTGTCGCGAGGCGGACACGAAGTCTCGATGCTGGCCCGCGGCCCGAACCTGGAGGCCCTCAGAGCGAACGGTATCAAGGTAATGACGCCTGAAGACAAGTTCGTCGCTCCGGTTCGCGCGAGTGACGACCCAAACGGGTTGAGCGCCGAATTTGGAGAAGGCGACTTCGCGATGGTTGCGACGAAATCGTACTCACTTCCGGAAATCGCAAAGGCGGTCAAAGCATTTGCCGATCGCGGGGCTGCGATCCTGCCGTTACAGAACGGAGTCGAAGCCGCCGAGACCCTGATTTCGCTTGGTGTTCCGCGCGACCGGGTGTTGGGCGGAGTGACATACATCAGCGCGGTTCATGTCGCGCCGGGGGTCGCGGAGCGAAGAAATGCAAATCAGCGGGTGGTCGTTGGGGAGTTGGGCGGCGGCCTTTCACAACGGGCGACAGACATCGCCACCGCGTTCGTGAATGTTGGAGTTCAAGGAGAAGCGACAGACGACATCACTCTCGCTATCTGGCAGAAATTTGTGTTCCTCGCGAGCATCGCAGCAGGCTGCGGCCTCACTCGGCGAAACATCGGTGCCGTTCGCGATTCGAAGTTGGGTCGTCAGCTCCTCGAGCGTGCTCTCCACGAAGCTGTGACGGTTGGTCGCGGGCGCGGGGTCGCCCTGAGGAGCGACGAAGAAGTGCATGTCATGAACCGGATCGACGCGCTTCCGGATGATGTGGAGCCCAGCCTGCTTCTTGATGTACGGGCTGGCTCGCGGACGGAAATTGACGTGCTCAGCGGAGCGATCGCGCGCTTTGGAGACGAGCTCGGCGTTGATACTCCGATTCACGACACCGCGGCGGTTTCACTCGTTCAGGCGGCAACCACATAGGGGAGTGATAGTGGAGTGCCGGCTTCGACACTCCACTCAATCGCTCACATCTTCTGACGCCCCCAACCAGCCGGAGTCTTGATGATGCCAACTTTCATCGTGACGTAGGTCAGCAGGTCCGCAGCGAGAAACACGATTGCCATCATCTTGAATGACCCAAACGCAAGCAGTCTGGTTTGAGCCAGCAGCGCGGCGAGAAGGACACCCAACACTGCGCTCGCAATAGCAAAACCTTCAGCCGACGTGCGAAAAGTACCGGTGCTCATTCGCGCTCCTCATGTTAAGTGCTACGCCAAGCCAGCCTGTCTCAAGATGGGGTCGTCGTCGTCAATCGCAATGTGATCATTCCGTTGCACGACGGTTTTCCCCGGGCAGGCTGGCGCAACGCTGAGATGTCTAGAAAAGCAGGGAAAGCGCGGCCGCAGTCGACGCCCAAAGAGCGTTCGCCACACAGGCATCAACGCCAACCGGACCCAGCATCCAGGAAATGTAGGCTGTCCTCAGAGCGGCCATCGCGTCTGCAGCCAGCACTCGGCCAAACGGACTCGACCACCACGGTCCGAACCGTGGCGCAAAGCTCGGAGCGGCAACCGACGAGACTATCGCGCCACTCATGTTCAGCGCAGTAAGGGAATAGGCCGCCGGACGTGAGGTGGGGATCGAGATCCAGTTGCTGAGATTCGCCTCCCAGTAGTCCACCGAGCTCAAGGCAACTGAGCCGACCGCGATCACCGCGCCAGCCTCGTCCGGCGGAAGATAGACCGCCTGCGCTTCGACGTTTTCGACTCCCGCGACGTACGCATAGCGCGAGGTCGATGAGTTGGCGATGTTGACGATCTGGTCCATGAGATTCATCGCCTCCGAAGACAGTTCCGACCTGGGCGACCGATTCGTCCCTGAGAGAATCACCGTCTTTCTGGTTGATCCGAAGTCGTCCGGGCACACCTCGTTGTTGAGCGAAGGGTCAACAAGTCCGGCGGGCACGCTTCCCTTGCGCGCCATCAGGTGGAATTCTTTCGTCGCCTTCGCTGCGATCTTGCAGATGTCGGCGCGCGACTTCGGCTTTCCGTTGTCCTTCGTGAGCTGCGAGTAGACGTACGCGAGACCGTCGGTGTGATATTGTCCGATCCAGTCGTACTTGTCGTGCAGGTCCTTCAGCTTCGTCTGCGCGACGGCGATGTCTGTCGTTGCCGGCGCAGTTGCAGGTCCGTCGGATGCGCAGCTCGCCGAGATGAGCGCCGCGCCGGCCGTGCTGGCCAGGATAGCGAAGTACTTCAGAGTCGTTCGCATGTTTCCCTCCTTCATTGGGAATCGAACAGGGACATCCTGTTCGGAGGCGAACCTTACGCTTGTCCCGATGCGCGCTCGACAGCTTTTCCTTTCGCGTATCACAGTTTCGTGTCACTGCGAAGAATCAGAATTGCTTTCACATCGACGGTCTCGACGTACATCGCCTGACTGTGACCAAGCTCAGCAACGCACCGCATCCATTGTTCGTCATCGATACTCTCGGCTGCCAGCGTTTCGAGCTGTCGCTCAGCGTGCACTCCCATTCGCGAGAGAAGTGACGCGCGCGCACGCGCTGCGAGGGATGCGATTCTGGCGCGCTCGTGTGGACGCGACCGGGACGTAATCGCACCGATTCGGTGGAGCGCCGAGCGCCTCGAAGGTGAAGTGGTTGATTCCGCTCGACTCGCCGCACCAGTAGCCTCCAAGCCGCGGAAGTGTCGCGCGATCAAGTCGACGGCGCTTTCGACGCGAGCGATCTCGTTTGCGGATTCCAGAGATTCGCACATGTGCATCAGGCGAAGAATTCTCGAGGGATCGAGGGAAAGTCCGTTCTCGTCACCAGCCACGAGGAGATGACGCGCGCCAATCGAACAGAGCGCAAGAAATCCGTTGATTTCTGCAGAAAGTGTTGCCGAAAACGGTAAGCTCGGCGATGGAGTGGCGGAGCGTGATAGCCGCGATGGAAACTGTAAGCGCGAACATGGAGTAAACGAGCATGACACCCACGATTGAAGAACCGCATTAATCGCTTCCGCTGTCCGCGGCGAATTTGTTTCGGTCTCGCTCCGATCGACCGAAAACCCGGTTAGCGATTGAAAACTATCTACGACAATTCCGGATTCGGTCATCTTGTCTCGAAGCACTCGCTCGAGGCGAATGAGCGCTTCCGCGCTTGCAGGTGGGCGAATCACATACGAGAACACGCGTTCGTGGCGCGATCCCATTCGTGCGACTCGCCCAAGCCTCTGCTCCATTCGCGCAGGTGTCCACGGCAGGTCGAGATGCACGACCACGGCGGCGTCCTGAAGATTCACGCCTTCGCTGAGCAAGTCAGTCGTGATCAGCAACGTTACTTCCTCCGCAGCGCTGGGCTTACGCGACTTTGAGGCTTCAGGAGTAAACCGCTCGATTGCATCGATTCGTGAGATGCGGCCACCAGAAACGCGCGCACCGCGGCCGGTGAGTGCGGCGACGCGTCCGTCTGGCGCCAGATGCTTGAATAGTGCGTCAACGGTATCCGCGTATTGCGAGAACGCGACAATCCTGATGCCCGCATGATCGCGCCGAATCGCTCGGATCACGGCTGCCCTGGCGATGTCATGCGTCGGCAGACTCTTCATCGTTTGCAAAAGTGCGGCGACACGATCGGCGTGTGATCGAACTGTCGAGATCAAATCGTCAGCCAACGCCGACCGCGGCGCAACGATCTCTGCGAACGCCAGCTGAACGCAATCCTCGCCGGCTGCCCAAGCCGACAGTTCGGATGTCGATGGATACGTTCCGCTTTCCAGTGCCGCGGTCAGCGCAGTCGCCCGGTGAAGTCGTCTTAAGAGAGCGCGCTGAAGCGCAGCATCGCTCGACGCCCACTGCCGAATCAGAGAATGCTGTAGTAGGACGCCGCCGTCACCAGCGTCGCGCGGAGGAAGCGGCGGCGGGAGGTCGAGGAGCATTCGCGGAATGTCGTCGTCGTGATCGATTTCGCGGAACCGGGGCGACTCTATTTCCGGGAGTCCGTAGCTCCTCGAAAGATTCTTTTCGCGTCGCACAACCAGACGTGCGAGCTCCGAGGCTGATAGCGCGTCGGAGTGGGAGCCTAGGAAGAGGGAGAGAATGGCGGAGAGTTCTCTGCGTTTGTTGTGAATCGGCGTAGCCGTAAGCAGAAGAACCCTTCGTTTGAACGCAATGCGCGCGAGGGCATCATACCGTTTGGTTGACGGGTTGCGGAAGTGATGAGCTTCATCGACGATCAGCAGGCCATCGCCCGATTCGTCCGGGCCTGGCTTGTCCGACACGCCGCCTCGACTGAGCGATTCGGTCGAAACAAACTCGATCGACCTTTGAGCGGATTCGGCGGCTCGACTCCACATCTCGCGTAAAACCGCAGGAGCGACAACAATTGCCCGCTCGGACGAACTGCCGAGTGCGAGCGCTACAAAGGTCTTTCCCATGCCAACCTGATCGCAGAGCAGCGCTCCTCCGAATTCATCGATCGCCGACCGAAGGCGCCCCACGGCTGATGATTGATGAGGGCGCAGAACGATCGAGCCCAGCGAGTCACTGTTCACGTGCTCTTCATCACACAGACACTGTGCGATGAATGCGCGGACTTGAGCAGCAGTTACGGAGCTGCCCAATTCAATAGTCGCGCAACGTCCGCATCGGACAGCCCATAAGCGCAGAGCGTTGCGGAATGGAGATCTTCCTGAGACGGAGGATTTCCTTCGAACGCGCATTTCCCGATCGACGCGAGCCGGATCGTCGACCTCTTCCAACTCAGCGGAAGCGGGAGAATCGACATCGTCCAACCCAGATACCGGTGATATCCCCCTCGTGCCGGCTCGGCCACACAACTCAACCATGCCGCAACGAGAGGTGAGTTAAGAATTGCCGTCAATGCAAACGCGTCGGTCTCGGTCGCACATCTCGCGATGTAGCAGCTGTTGATCGGCACCGTGTTGTCACCGGCCGGGATCACGGCGGCCCTGGGCGATCGCGACACGTCCGACCAGACGACACGAGGTCGCGAACACTCTGCGGCTTCAGTTCGAAACAACGACCACCACCTTCGCGCCTGACGAGCGTCGCTTCGCGCCTCGAGCTCAGGCCGAAACCTCGAAAGCCTCGCAAGTGCTCTCGGTGGAAGGGTTCGCATCGGCTGACCCGTCGCATCATGCGTCCAGATGATGTGCTCAACAGGACGAGGGAGACGCCACTGGGCGATTCTATCACCACGAAGCAGCGGACGCAGCACCTCACACTCGACTCCATCACGTTGGACGATGAACGCTTCGTTGCATCCGGATTTGACGCCCAGCACAGGACGGCCGACCTGGCTCTGAGAAAACGGAATGCCGGCGCCGCGCACTGCGTCGAAAGCCTTGCGGACGTCGTGGGGAAGCAGAATCCATGGACTTCCCGGAGTTTCGTCAAATGGGATCGCGCGCGGATCGGCTCGCCACCGGGTTACAGAGTTTTTCCGGTGGATCTCGAAGAGGGTTGGGCTCGCGTGGCTTGCAATAGAGGCGCGTCTCGACACAATGATCGAAGGGTAGACAGCAGCGTCAAAGACCTGCTTCGCGTCGGTGAGGTCGTCCAACCTCACCAGCGACGTCCTGTCCTGGAGCAGTGCTCGCACGCCCCCGCCAGCGAGCGAGCGCCACAATTTTGACGGAAGGATCAGCCCAACCGTTCCGCCCTCGCGCGAAAGGGAAACGCATCGCTCGACGAACAGCGAAGCAACATCCACCTGGGATGAAAATCCGCGCCCAGCGGCCGAGGACTCAGACCCACTTTGCCACGCAGCCGCTCTGTACACTGAGTAATTGCGTCGCAGCTCGGATCTCGACGCCCGATCCAGATTGTGGGTTCGAACCCACGGTGGATTCCCAACCACGACGTCGAAGCCGCCATTTACGGCAGCGTCCGCGAAATGAGTCGCAAATGAAAACGGCAACGCCCCGCCACTCAGAGCGCTGTTGAGGTCGCGTCGCGTGGCCCGGGCCTGGCATCGCAGCTCGTGAAGCCGAACCTTTGCGTCGCGAGCAATTCCGGCGCGACTTCCAAACAGGTCGCGGGAGCGATACGACATCAGCAAGTCGGTCCTGTCTCGTTCGATACCCCGAAGCCGCGCGGTCAAACCATCTACCGAACACTCGCGCTCTGACCTGTCGAGCATTTTGCCAAGAGAACGCTTTCTGGGGCCGCTGGCTCGCGAGTATTTTGCTCGCAGTGTGCTGAATCGACGGGGAATTGCGAGTCTGGCGTCACTTTCGAACGATTCCGACAGCAGGGAATCTCCGACTCGAATGTGTCGGTCGAGATTCGGGAGAGGCGCGACTCGCATTGGATCGCGCTCGGGATTTTCAATAGCCATGCAGAGCCACAAGCGAAGCTCGCAAAGCCAGACAGCCGTTGGATTGATGTCCACTCCGAAGATGGAGTTGGTGAGTATTGTTCGGCGGATCTCATGTAGTCCGCGAGAATCGCCGAGTTGCTGCCGGAAAGTCGATAGCACCTCGAGAACGTGGACGAGAAACGCGCCCGATCCGCACGCGGGGTCGATGACCTTGAACGTGTCGAGTCGGCCAAGCAGGTGTTCGACTTGTCGTCTGGACAGACTCTCTCCACCGAGGGCCTCAGCGACGCAATCAGCCGAGACGAGCGGGCTACTTAAAGCACTGGAGAGCGTTGTTCGCGTGAGCTCCACCACCAGTGACTGCGGCGTGTAGAACGCACCGCTCGTCTTCCTGGTTGCAGCAGACATCAGCGACTCGAACGCTCGACCCAGCATTTCGGGATCGATCGCGGCTTCCGACCATGTCGTCGTATCCTCGCGGGCGGTGAACCGGTAACGGGTAAGGACGTCCGAAAAGAGATCGCCGAGGGATTCGTCGGAGAAGAAGGATGAGGCGTATTTCCGTTCCAGAGCTGATCGCGAGAACAGACCACCATTCAGGAACGGAATCCGTCCAAAACTGTGAGCGCGCGCGGCGCGATTCTTCGGAGACGTGTTGAGGGTGCCGAAAAAGAGCGGGACGAGGACGCGCCGGTGATATCCGCCACCGGAAACCATGCAATCCGCGTAGCGATTGCCGAGGAATCCGTGGTCGCCGTCGAGCCAGCCTTTGGTTTCGAGGAACGACAGGAACAGGAGCCGCGACGTGTACAGCAGGGCGAGCTCGCTCGAATCGAGCGATGACGTCAGGCGCAAGTCGTCAGCGAGCTTCGACACGCAGCTCTCGAGAGCCTTGAAAAAGCGCTTGCCTACGCTGTCTCGTCCGAGGATTTCCAGCCAGCGGGCGTGCAGGATCATGTCCGACTCGCCGGTCGCCGCCGCGAGTGCGCAGACCGTCTCGGCGTCGCTGTCTACTATTTGATTTGTCTTCGCGACGAGGGCGACGACACGTGCACCGGATTTGCGAGGCTCGGATGCGCCGATGGCGAATTCTTCGCGCGAGCTGTCGAATGCGGTGATGACCCACAGCAGATGCGGTGCGCGGGAGGCGAGACGATTTGCGACTCGCGCGATTTCTGGTCGAAGCTCACATCCGTCGTCGACGATGAACGTGAGTCCTCGCCGGGCACCTTGTCCTGCAGTGATAGTGAATCGGCCGTCCTCACCCGTCAGACCGATGGAAGCGCTTTCTTCTTTTGATAGAGCTATGGAAGGCGCGGCGAACCCCAACTCGCCGAGAAGGCGGGTGACCCCCTCTAGACTGGTCGCATTTTGGAGAAATCGGGCCGCAGCCGCGAGCGATTGCACGCGAGCAGGGTAGAAACCACCTGCACGACACACGACATCATTCCCTTACGCGTGCCATCGCGATTGGATTCGCGTTTCAAGGACATCTTCGAGAATTTCCTCTCCGGAATTCTGGGTCGTCATGTCGCGTCCGTTCCGGATTGGCGATCCGATCATCTTCGACAAGTACAACTCAGGTGGTCGTGTACCGCCGGCGCCGGTCGCGAAAGACGGAGACCGCGCTCAGCTCGAGCCGGTCAAGCCGGATCCTCAATAGAACGGTGTGAATACTCTCGTCCCTTCCATGCGACGCGTCTCCCTCGCATCACCGCGCGCAGGAAAATGTAGAACACCACGATCGCCCCAAGCGGACTCAACAACGCGTACAGCGGCGATTCCTCGGCAGTTCGATACGCGAATATCCACCACACGAGCAATGCAAAGCTCGATATCGCCGACCAGAGAAATACCGCGTCAGGCAACGAGACAACCAGGCTCGATAGCAGGACGATCGGCGGCACAAAGCTGATCATCGGCGCGAGCAGCAGCATGAACGGAAAGAAAAGCTGCCCAACCCACCCCATCGGAACTGAATCCCGCCCGCCAGCGAAGACATTCTTCCCCCAGCCGTGCACCAGCTCGCTGAGCGACGTGTACATCCGCGTCGACAGCTGATCGAGTCCCTTTTCGAGTACGACCTTCTTCCCGCGCGCGAAGAATCGCTGCGCCAGCATCATGTCATCGGCAACATGCGACTTCACGAGCGCATGTCCGCCGAACGAGTCGTACACGTCGCGCTTCACGAACAGGCATTGTCCGTTCGCGATCTTGTCCGTCGCGCGGGGAGAGTTCGTCACGCTCTCGGTCCCGCCGTATCGCACGAGCATGATCGAAAAGATCTGGGGCTGGACCAGCCGCTCCCAGAAACTTCCAAGCTCCTGCCGCCCGGCTACCGAGAACAAATCCGCGCCCCGGCGCACAATCGCATTGACCGAGCGAGTTATCAGGTCGCTCGATTGCGTCGTGTCCGCGTCCGCGAAGCAGATGATCTCGCCGCGAGATGCGCGCGCACCATTCAGACACGCCCATTGCTTGCCGAACCAGCCATCCGGCAAATCCGCGTTGTCGATCACGGTCGCCCGCGGATTTTCAGCCGCAATCCTTCGAGCGATGTCGCCGGTACCGTCGGAAGAATGATCGTCAACAACAATCACTTCCAGCTTTGGATAAGTGCTCGTCAGGACAGATCGCACGCATCGCTCGATGTTGCGCGCTTCGTTCCTCGCCGGAATGACGACGCTTACGAGGGGTGGATTGTCTGGAGGATCATTGCTCTCGTCATCGAGCGACTGAGAATGGCTGGTTCTTATCGCCGTTACGATCGGCGAGATTATCCAGGGAAGGGAGGCTATTCCAGCGATGATGAGGTCATTCACGCCACAAAGCTATGCGTGAGACACCCGTCCGGATGCAGTGGCGAGCTCATCCACGAGCAGTTTCCAACCCTGCACGACGCTCGGAACTCCTGGTATCCACCCCGATGCCTGCCGGAACTTCGCATTCGACAACCTGTGTGAACGGCCGAGCGTGTCTCCGACTGAACCCGTGAGTTTCGAAAGCCACGTTGGCAGAATCCTCGGTCGTTTGACGCCGAGCTCACGCGCGAGAATGTCGAACGCTTCACGCCTCCGCATTGGAACGTTGTCGGTGACGTTGTACACGCCGGCCGGGACGCGCAGCGATGCAAACACCGCCGACGCGGCATCATCGGCCCAGATGGAAGACATGAACCCACTTCCTCCGCCAAAAACAGGTGCGAGCCCTTTGCGGACAAAGTTGACCGTGTCGAGTGTGAGCGAGGAGTCTCCGCTGTACAGCCAGGAAAACCGAAGAACGACTCCCGCTCCTCCGCTTCTGGTGAAGGTCTGCGCAGCTGACTCCGCATCCACGACGGACTCGATATAGTGCCCCGGCATGATTGGGACGTCTTCGTCGATCCACTCGTCGCCGCGGTCGGGGTACGCAGGAGCAAACGACTCCTGCACGAAGCGCTGCGCGCGAGTCGCGATTGCCGCATTCGCAAGATTTCTTGCCGCTTCGGTGCGAATGCGAATGTTTTCCTTGAACGCGCCGGGCAGAAAGATTCGCGCACCCGATGGAATCTTCGTCGCGACGTTGATGACGGTATTGTGCCCGCCTACCGCCTCTCTCACGGCAACAGCGTCGAAGAGATCCACTTCAATTGGAGTGGCGCCCTGTTTCTGCAGTTGCGCGGCCTTTGTTTTCGATCGCGCAATTGCAGTGACCTGACTTCCCGCGCTGACGAGCATCGGGATCAGGCGCCGTCCGATAACTCCGGTGGCTCCTGCGACGAAAATTTTCATCGGTGCTTCCTTTCGGCGACTCGAGTCGCGGTAGTCCCTATGAGTTACCGCTAGCTCCTTCAACGCCGCCGGGTCCTGGCTTCTCGCTTGAATCGGACGACTCGCTCGAAAGAGAAGTGGTTCCACTCTTCGCCGAGCTCTGTTTTCCAAATGCGTCGCTGGCGGATTCGCCCATGCTCTCTTCAAGGTTGCCAGATGTTTCTCTTGCACTCGCCTGATGCTTTCGGGCCGCACTGCCCTTTAGGTGTTCGTCGTGCTTTGCTTTATCCACTGCAATTCCTTGTCGTCGTCAAAATGATTGGCCGCAATGCATGTGCCACTGATTGCAAATTGGAGTCCGATACATACGTTGTGAGGAAGAATGAAAAGAAATCTTTTCGGCGCTATGAAACCGCTCGAACAAGAATCGAGAATCGCCCTCGTCGCACCATCGGGGATTCTCCCGGACCCTGTACATATCGAACAAGCGGAAGACAACGTTAGCGCTCTCGGGTGGATACCTGTTCGCGGCGAAAGCGTGCACGATCTGCATGGATATCTCGCCGGAACAGATGAAGTTCGGCTCGCCGATCTCAATCGCGCAATCGCCGACGATTCCATCGATGCCATATGGTGCATTCGCGGCGGATATGGCGCGATGCGACTTCTTCCCTACATCGACTATGCCGGTCTCAAAAGAAATCCGCGTCCGTTGATCGGCTTTTCAGACATCACCGCTCTTCATGCAGCGATCCACCGTGAGTGCGGCATCGTGAGCTTCCACGGACCAACAGCACGAGGAGATCTCACCGCCTTCTCACGCGATTCTCTCCACTCGGCCGCCATTCTCCAGGAAGACTCGTGCGGAATCGCGAGCGAAGGCAGGGTTATTCGTCCCGGTCGCGCTCGCGGGCGACTCGCCGGCGGAAACCTCGCGCTGATCGCGTCCCTGATGGCAACACCGTGGTCCGTCGATTTTGATGGCGCCATCCTCATAATCGAGGACATCGACGAAGCAGTGTACCGCGTTGACCGGATGCTGACTCAGCTTCTCCTCGCTGGAGCCCTGCAACGTTGCGCCGGGCTCGTCATCGGCGACTTCAAGCCACCGGCAAATGAAAAGAAGGCAGACAATCGAAAAATTGACGATGTCTTTGCCGAATCCGCAGAAAAGGCCGGAATTCCGTGCTTTGCCGGGGCTCCGTTCGGGCATATCGCTGATCAGTGGACCATTCCCCTGGGAGCGATGGCCGAGCTGGACACGTCGGACCTTTCACTCCATGTGACGGGCGGGTGAAAGGATCAGTATGATTAGGAAGTCACACAGAGGAACCAGGACATGGCGATCAAGAGCGGCACCGACCTGATTGACGAAGCAAAGGCGCGAATCAGGGAAGTATCCCCAAAAGAGACGATGGCCGACACGAACCCGAATCTCGTTCTCCTCGACGTTCGCGAACGCAACGAGTGGAACCTTGGCCACCTGCCGAATGCAATTCACATCCCCCGCGGCTCGATGGAAACCAAGGTCGAGGCACTGATTCCACGCGACAAGCATGTCATCGTCTACTGCCAGAGCGGGAATCGATCGGCGTTCGCGGCCGATACCCTTCAGCAGATGGGATATGAAGATGTCGCATCGATGTCTCGCGGGATTCGCGGATGGGTGGATGACGGCGGAGAAGTGGAATCTTGATCGCCACGGAAGAGTTCGAGCTCTGGCGCGACCGCGGCGACGACAGCCCTCTCATCATCAGAGGTGAGGCTCGTCTTCCGTCAGATCCGAAAGGCACGGTCGTCATCTGCCACGGATTCAAGGGATTCGCACATTTTTCGTTCTTCCCGTACGTCGCCGATAAGCTCGCAGAAGCCGGCTTTCGCTCGATCACTTTCGACTTTTCCGGCAGCGGAATCGGCAAGGATCGCGAGAATTTCACGAACCCCGACGCATTCACTCACAACACCTATCTCCAGGAGCTCGACGACCTCGACGCTGTTGTAGCCGAAGCGCGGGTTCACGACTGGATCGACGATGAATACGGGCTCTTCGGACATTCGCGCGGGGGCGGAATCGCCATCCTGCACGCGGCCAGAGACCAACGTGTGAAGACACTCGTAACATGGGCCGCGATCGCGAGCACCAACCGGTGGACCCATGAAACCGTCGCCGACTGGCGAGCGACTGGCTTCATGGACATCGTCAACACCCGCACCAGGCAGTCCATTCCGCTGAGTACCGACATTCTTCAGGAAGTCGAGCATTTCGGCGAGACGATGCTCAACATTCCTCACGCGGCATCGAGCATCCGTATTCCGTGGCTCATCGTGCACGGCAGCGACGACGAGACGGTTCCATTTGCGGAAGCCGAGCGCCTGAACGCGCTGTCCGAGGGCGTCAGCACACTCAGTATTCACGATGGAGTGAATCACTCCCTCGGCGGCAAGCACCCGCTCACCGAAGTCAGCCCGACTCTCGAGAGGGTGACGAAGGAAGCCGTGGCTTTTGTTTCCGCTAACATGAAAGCGTCGGCGATGTGAGCTCGCTGGACCGCCTTCGCGCCGAACCACGGATGCGCCGGCTCATCGAACGGCTCGAATCCCACAATCCAACAAAAGTGAACGACGCCGCTGCTCGGCGCGCTTCCGTAGCAATCGTGTTTCGCATGGGTCTGGACGACGAGCCTGAAGTGTTTTTCATCCAGCGGGCGGAATACGAGGGCGATCCGTGGAGCGGCCACATTGCGTTCCCCGGCGGCCGCGAAGAGAAGGACGATGAGACCCTCGCCGATACGGCGATCAGGGAAGTTTTCGAAGAAACGGGCATCGATCTCGGAGACGCGGAGCTGGTTGCCGCGTTGGCCGATCTTCATCCGCGGCACGTCCGTCTTCCTGCCGTTGTTGTGCGTCCGTTTGTGTTTCTTGCGGGCGAGCTGCCGGAGCCGGTGCTCAGCTCAGAAGTGGCCGATTGCTTCTGGGTCCCGCTCTCGGCCCTCCTGGACCGCTCGGTGTGGAAGGACGCCAAGGTCCTGGCTGGCGACATTGAGATCAGCCGGATCGCGTTCCATCATCGAGGCTATGTGATCTGGGGGATGACCGAGACGATTCTGTCGGGATTGCTCGAACTACTCGCGTAGACTTCGCAACTTCGTAGCTCCGTAGTGTCCTGATTCTTTCCCGTCGGCCCCGTCCCTAATCCGCTCAATCCGTCCAATCGTTTCGCCCCCTTTTTGTGTATGTCCGACGCTCGGCCTCCGAAGCCGGAAGCCCAAACAGGATTTCGGGCACGGAGTGGACGGAGAAAACGGCGTCTCTTATCTTCCACTATTGCGCCAAAGTTAGTTTATCCTAACTTATTATTATCTTGATCAATCAATTACAGTTTTTATGAACGAATAGTGGCCACTCAGGTAGCTCCACCCCCACAACAACCGCCCGACAAAGGCTGGCGAAGAGCCAGAGTCTCGCCCTCGCTGGCCGAGGTGTATCGGTCGGTCCCGCTTACGGGACGGACCTGGTGGCGGAAGATGCTCGCGTTCTCCGGGCCCGGGTACCTGGTCGCCGTGGGTTACATGGATCCCGGCAACTGGGCCACCGATCTCGCCGGCGGATCCCAGTTTGGATACACGCTCCTCAGCGTCATCCTCGTCTCGAATCTGATGGCGATTCTGCTCCAGGGGCTCTCATCGAAGCTCGGCATCGTGACCGGCCGCGATCTGGCCCAGGCCTGCCGCGATCACTACTCGAAGCCCGTTTCCTTTTTCCTCTGGGTCATCTGCGAGCTCGCAATCGCCGCATGCGATCTGGCCGAAGTGATCGGGTCGGCCATCGCGCTGAACCTCCTCTTCCACATTCCGCTCACCATCGGTATCGGGCTCACCGCGCTCGACGTGATGCTCGTCCTGTATCTACAGAACAAGGGATTCAGGGTTCTCGAGGCGCTCGTGATCGCACTCGTCGCGACGGTCGGCGTGTGCTTCCTGTTCGAGATCATCCTTTCGCATCCGCCATTCGGCGCAGTGATGGCAGGGTTCATCCCGAGGGCCGAGGTCATTTCAAATCCTGCGATGCTCTACGTCGCCGTCGGGATACTTGGCGCCACAGTAATGCCGAATAACCTCTATCTGCACTCGTCGATCGTTCAGACGCGGCGCTACGAAGAAACGCCGGAAGGGAAGAAGGAAGCGGTTCGCTTTGCGTTCATCGACTCCACTCTCGCTCTGACATTCGCCCTCTTCATCAACGCGGCGATCCTGATCGTCGCGGCGGCGACGTTCCATAAGAGCGGACACTCGGATGTCGCCGAAATTCAGGACGCGTACAAACTCCTCACGCCGCTTCTGGGAGCGGGAGCGAGCGCCATGTTCGCTCTGGCTCTTCTCGCCTCAGGCCAGAACTCGACGCTCACGGGAACGCTCGCCGGCCAGATCGTGATGGAGGGCTTCCTCAACATCAGGCTTCGTCCCTGGGTTAGACGCCTGATCACCCGGTCGATCGCAATCGTACCTGCCTCTATCGTGGCGATCATGTACGGTGAGAGCGGAACCGCCAAGCTCCTGATACTCAGCCAGGTGATTCTCAGCATGCAGCTCCCCTTCGCCGTGTTTCCGCTGGTGAAGTTCACGTCGGAAAGGGTGAAGATGGGCGAGTTCGTCAACCCCATGTGGCTCAAGGCGCTTGCCTACCTGGTTGCGGTAGTTATCGCTGGCCTGAATGTTTGGTTGCTCTTTCAGTTCTTCGGCGGGAGATGACCGATGTACAAGAAAATCCTGATGCCTGTCGAGAACTCGCCGTTTGACGACGCGATCGTTGATCACGTCCGCGAGCTCGCGAAGGTCTGCAAGTCGTCGATCGTCCTGATGCACGTCGCCGATGGCTGGGCCGCGCGCAACATCGGCCAGCTCAAGCTCCGCGAGAGCGAAGAAATGAAGAATGACCGTGAGTACATCGAGAAATTGTCTGCTACTCTCGAAGCGGACGGCCTCGATGCCGATGCGCTGCTCGCATCCGGTGATCCCGCTTCGGAGATAGCCGAGGCGGCTGTTCGGGAGGGATGCGACCTCATCGCGATGTCCACGCACGGTCACAAATTCATCGGCGACATGATTCATGGCAGTGTAGCGCACGGCGTTCGGCACTCGTCAACGATTCCGGTGCTTCTCGTTCGCGGTAGCTCGAAAGGACGCGGCGGTCCGCACAAATGAAAGGCGGGAAGCGCGGTCATCTCAGTCTTGCCGATGCACCTGATGAAGACGGGCATCTCACCGGCCCCGTCGAAGACTACCTGAAAGCGATCTACGCACTCGGCCGCGGAAGCGTGTCGGTAGCAACCAACGACATCGCTCAGAAACTCGATCTGGCTCCGGCATCGGTCAGCGGAATGGTGCGTCGTCTCGCCGATCAGGGTCTTCTATCGTATGAACGGTATCGTGGCGTCACTCTCACTGATGTCGGGAGACGAGCAGCGCTTCGAACACTCCGGCGTCATCGCGTAATCGAAGCGTATCTCTCCGGAGCGCTTCAATATCCCTGGGACCGGGTGCACGATGAAGCCGAGCGTCTGGAGCATGCCGCGTCGGACGAGTTGGTGAATCGGATGGCGGCGGCGATCGGTGAGCCGGCAACTGACCCGCATGGTGCTCCGATTCCGTCGCGCGAAGGCCACATGGACGAGACGGAGTATTTGTCGTTGGCCGATCTCGGCGCGGGATACGGCGCGCGGGTCGTGAGAGTGAGCGACGACGATCCGGAGATGCTGCGCTACCTCGGTGAGCTACAGATCATCCCGGGGTCAGAGATCGTCGTGATTTCAAAGGCGCCCTACGAGGGTCCAATTGCACTCAGGGTGGATGGGACGGTTTTGCAGATCGGGCCGGGTCTGGCCTCGCAGGTAATGGTCGAGCCGCTTACCGACATGGAAGCGCCAGCGCACTAGGTTCGTCCAGCTAGGTTTAGAGGAGTGTTCATTCCCCTCCTCGCCGCGCTAGTCCTGCTTCAGCAGCCTGCACAGCGCACGATAGCGATCGATGAACGGCTCGCCGAAGATGCAAAGATCGCGATTGGCGACAAGGTTGTGGTATCGGGCGCGCCCGGCTCGAGCAACGGCGACACAGTTATTGTTGCCGCCTTCATCAAACGGGGCGCCGATCCGGCGGAGATAGCGCGGAGCGAATATCGCGTTCGCATGCATCTCGACCAGCTGCAAACGCTTGCAGGGTACGGCGATCGTGTCGATCGATTTGCGGTCGCGACGAAAGGCCAAGCCGAAACCGAGAAGGCGCTTGCAGCGATCAATGCCTCGGCGTTTGGCTTCGAAGCTCATCGCTCGCGCGATATCGCAGTCGAGACGTCGAAGACATTCCAGGTCGTCAGCCGTTTTCACAAGGCGATCGGTTTTATCACGATCGTTGCGAGCGCGATTTTTCTTCTCTGCGTGATGCTCCTCAAGGTCGAGGAGCGCCGCCGAGATGTCGCTGCGCTTCGGTTGATGGGCATTTCCCGCACTACAGTTGTGCTCGCGGTCGTGGGCGAGGCAGCCTTGTTGGCGGTCGTAGGCAGCGCGCTCGGAATCGCGATCGGCTGGATAGCTTCGCAATTCATCAATTGGTACTACCAGGGCGTCTACCGAACTCCTTTGTACTTCTCGCTCATCACGACGCCGATCGTCACGCTGGCCGTAGTGCTTTCGCTCGTTCTCGGGATCGGAGCAGGGCTCGTTGCGTCGCTGCGGCTCGCTCGCACACCGCCAATCTCATTGTTCGGAAGATGAGATTTGCACTGGCGTGGTCGTCGCTTCGCAGGCACGCGACGAGAACCATCCTCGCGACGCTCGGTGTCGCCGTCGCGGCCGCAATGCTTCTCGACATGGTGATGATGTCAACCGGAATGAGAGAGTCGTTTCGTGAATTGTTGTTGTCGCGCGGGTTTCAGCTGCGGCTCGCTCCTAAAGGCACTCTACCATTCGACACCGACGCGACGATCGAGAACACCAGCGGGATCATCACGCTCCTCCGCACCAATCCTCAGATAATCACGATCAGCCCCGTACTCGGCGGCACGATCCAGGTCGCGATTGGAGACCGAATCGTCACCAGTGCAGCGCTGGGAATCGATCCGGCGGTCCAGGGCGACTACGAGCTCTTGTCCGGGAAGAATCCAATTGCTGACGATGCAATTGTCGGCAACGATGATTTCCTGCGCGCGGCTGGCGCCCGAATCGGCGACACGCTGACCGTCTCGAGCGGATACGACCCTCAGCTCAGGACCTTTGCCGGATCGCGCAGGTTGGTACTGACCGGTCGCGTCCGATTCCTTTACGGCGCGACAAACCAGTTGGCAACGGCAATGCGGCTCGCCACACTTCAGCAAATGAGTGGAGCGGAGCGCGCGGACGATGCCTCACTCTTCATGGTCAAGGTCCGCGACGAATCGCAGGTCGAGCCGATGCGTTTGTGGATCGAGAAGCAGATCCCGGCCGTCAGTGCAATCTCGACGGCTACGGCGCTGGCACAGGTCGATCAGCGACTGAGCTACTTCCGGCAGCTCGCCGTGATTCTCGGAAGCGTCAGCCTGTTCGTCGGGTTCCTCCTTGTCACCACACTCGTGACCGTGTCTGTCAACGAGCGCATCGGCGAGATCATAGTGATGCGTGCACTCGGCGTCTCACGGGCGCACATCGTTCAACAAGTGGTTCTCGAAGCCGTCGCGTTGATGCTCGTCGGATCGATCGCAGGCCTCGGACTCGGCTTGGCGACCGCGCACTATCTAAACACCATTCTCTCCAGCTTTCCCGGCCTTCCGTCGGCGATCGACTTCTTTCTCTTTCAGCCGAAATCGGCGTGGTCCGCACTCGGTCTCCTCGCCCTCTCCGGAATTGCGGCCGGCGTGTATCCATCGTTCCGCGCGGCTTCGCTGCCGATAGCGACAACACTCAGACAGGAAGCAATCGCGTGAGCACCGTCGAAGAAATCGAGCACGGTCACGAAGTTCGGCGCGAAACTCCATCGAACGCAGTTGTGGAAGCGAGAAACCTCGCCCGAGACTACAAGTTCGGAGATGACAATGTTCACGCGCTGCGTGGAGTGTCGTTCGATGTGGGCGAGCAAGATTACATCGCGATCGTCGGGCCATCCGGCTGTGGAAAATCGACGCTTCTCAACATGCTCGGCGTAATCGACGCTCCAACCAGCGGCACAGTTCGCATTCGCGGTCACGACGTTGGCTCGATGCGCGACAGGGAAGCCACGAGCTTTCGTCTTCATAACATCGGCTTCGTGTTTCAGCGCTTCTATCTCATGCCCACGCTGTCGGCTCTCGAGAACATAGAGCTTCCAATGTCCGAAGCCGGCAAAAAGAAGGCGGAACGAGTGGAAAGAGCGCGTGAGCTGCTCACCTATGTCGGTCTTTCGCATCGCGAGCGTCACCGACCGTCACAGTTATCTGGCGGCGAGCAGCAGCGTGTCGCGATCGCGCGCGCACTGGCGAACAAGCCGGCGATTCTTCTTGCTGACGAACCGACCGGCGAGCTCGATGCGAAGACCGGCGCCGAGGTGATCGCGTTGTTCGAACGACTGAATGCCGACGGTACGACCATCATCGTCGTGACGCATGATGAAGATCTCGCCCAGGCCGCGCATCGCCGCATCCACATGCGCGACGGGCTGATCGTCGACGGATGATTCCGCTTCTCGCGTTTCGAAACATCATCTACCGGCCATGGCGGTCGGTGCTGTTGTTCTTTGGTTACGGCGTTGGCGTCGCGGTGATGATCGTGCTTCTTTCAGTCGGCGAGGCGTTGCTGACTCAGGCAAAAGACGAAAAGCTCGTGGGAGGCGGAGCAATCACCGTGCTGCCGCAGGGGCTCGACGTCGAAGTAATGAAGACGGGCGGCGTTGGCGGGTTGTTCTTTTCCATCGACCATGGACGTTTCGTCTACGACCAGTTGTTGGCATCCCCGAGGCTCAAGGCCTCGGTGAGTGCGGTTGCGCCGCAAATCGATGGACGCCTCATCTATCTCACGCCGGCGAACGGGAGAGAGTATCCGGTGCGTGCGAGCGGGGAGATCCCTGAACGCACTCGCGCCGTTCATGGTCCGGTGCTAATCGGGGCAGGCAAGTGGGACAACGACGATGGCGATCGGCGATGGGTGTCGCCGACTCCGGCGGAATTACGCGATGAAATCGATCATTTCCATCTGCCGCCCGACAGCGCCGCGAATCGCGGGAGCTGGGCCGAGTGGCATTACTTCAACGTCCTGTCGGTCGACAAGAAACACTGGGCGTTCATCTCGTTCATCGTCGCGGGCGACGTCACGAGCGACAAATGGGGCGGAAGCGTTGCTGTGACGCTGCGAGATGAAGGCGGGGCGTCGCGGAAATTTGCATCATACGTGCCCAGCCACGCGGTGAAATTTTCTACGTCAAAGGCCAACCTTACCATCGGTTCATCCAGCGTCACGGTGCGGAGTGACGGAACGTACGCGGTGCACGTCGATGTGAACGCGTTGCAGGGTGGTGCACCGATGAAGATCGATCTCGTCGTGTCTCCGTCGCCGAGAGCTTATTTCCCGGGAGCATCACTCAGCTCCGGCAACTTCGTTTCCGGATATACCGTGCCTGGCCTTCGGGCGAACGCAACAGGAACGATTTGCGTGAGTACCCGGTGCGAAAAATACGACGCGGTTCAATCGTATCACGACCACAACTGGGGTGTGTGGCGCGGAGTGACGTGGGATTGGGGCGCGGCGCGGGCGGGATCGTTCACGCTTCTTTACGGTCGCGTACTTGGGCCCGATCAGACCGGCAAGGAGAATCCGCTGTTCGTTTACCTCGTCGATTCCCTTGGCTTCCGCGCAGTTATGCGGCCTGCGAACATTTCGTATGTCGATGGCCGTGAGATCTTCATTGATGGAAAGAAAGTGAGTGTTCCTTCTCGCGCGCTGTTCGCTGACGTTCGCGGAGCGGACACGCTGAGAGTCGAGCTGGACATCGAGGACGCGATCGGCACGGACAATCGGCGCCCAGCGGGCGACGGAAGTCCGTTCGCCACCGCGAAGCCCGAGCGCGGCGACCCGCAAAAGGAAACCAGCGCGCCAAAGCCGTACTTCATTCAAATGAAGGGGCTGGCGCGCATCACCGGGCGAATTGGCGGCTCGCCAGTGTCCGGAGTTGGTACCGGTTTCTTCGAGACGTATCGCTAGCGGTACTCAACGACTCCGTGTCGCTGGCCTTTCGCCTTCCTTCCATACGTGCGCAGGACCGTAAAGGTCACCTACAATACCGATGCGGTGTCGCCCGGAATCAGGATCTTCCGGATAAGCTTGATCGGAACTCCACCCTGTTTCACGAATGCCGTGTGAAACGCGCTCAAACTATATGCAGTTCCCATAACCTTCTCATAGTCACTGCGGAGCTTCATTATCTCGAGTTTGCCCAGTGTGTAGTAGAGGTACGTCGGATTGTATGCGCCGCGTCTGGCTTCTTCGTAGCCATTGGCCGGTTGCTGAAAGCACTGGTCGGTGAAGTACTTCTTCGCGCCGTCCTCCACCGACAGTCCCTTCGTGTGCTCGAGCATGCCGACTACCCAGCGGCAATCGCGAAGCAGTGCTTCGGAAAGTTGTGCCAGGCGGATCTTCGGGTCGCCGTTACCGTAGCCCTGATCGACCATCATCTGTTCGCTGTAGTGCGCCCATCCTTCGACGTTGCTCGACGAATAGAGAAGCTTCCTCGTCTTTGACGGAAAGTCCTTGCTGTAGAGGAACTGAAGGAAGTGTCCAGGAAAAACTTCGTGGATCGTGATGAGATTCATCACGCTGCGATTGAATAACCGCAGGTGCTCTTCGGTGTGCTTTTTGTCCCAGTCCTTTTCCGGAGGCGTGACGTAGTAGAAGGCTTCTGTCGCCCTGGTTTCGTAGGCGCCCGGACTGTCCATCGACGCGAAGCTTCCGCTGCGCGCATACGGTGGCGTCTCGGTAACAGTCGGTCGAACTTCCGACGGAACCTGGACGATCTCCTTCTCAATCAGGAACTGGCGTATTCCATCGACTGTCGCCTTTGCCGATGAAATCAGGCTGTCGGCCGACGGATGATCGGTTTCGAGCGTCGCCATCGCTTCAGCCGGAGTTTTTCCAGGTGCGACTTGTTGAGCGGTTGCGACGAAGGCGTCGTGATCCTTCCTGAGGTTAGCTTCGCCGAGTGCGAGGAGACGGTCGAGTGGAATGTCCGTCATCTCGTCGTAGCGCAGCTTGTCGGCGAACGCTTTGTCGCCGATTGCAAAGCTCCCTTTTGACTTCGGAAGCAGGTCAGACTTCAACCACTTCGCGGCATCGTCCAACGCTGCGGCTGCCGAATCGTTTGCGGTAGTGAATTCACGAAGGGCGGCAGAGTCTGATGCCGCCGCGCCTTTCGCCCAGATCGCGACATCATTCTTGAAGAAGCCGACTGACCCACCGGCGATTCTCACGGCGAGATCGGTGAATTCTTTCGGCGGATTGACGACGTTCGCTTTCATCGCGGCCATGATCGCCGGCACTCCCCGCAGCCTCGATGTGACAGACTTCAGCCGCTCGGCCGGCGGCGCAAAATTGCGTTTCATCAGAAGATCGACCGCATTGCCAGGCGTGCCGACGTAGTTCATCGGGTTCTTCTTCCACGAGCCGATGACTTCGAGATCCTGGAGCTCGGACTTGATCGCGCCATCGAGCATGGCGACATCGACGGAGTCGCTGGAGGTGATCGGCGTGGACTTGAGAGAGTCGAGGCGCAGCTGCTGCGACCTGAGCGTAACGATTCGCCGATTGATCGTCGGAGCCGAGAGGTCTTCGATCCTGTTGTCGTACTGGTGGAAGCCCGACGCGGTGCCGTACGACGGCTGGTACGCGAACGTCGAATCGAAGTAGGTGTCGACGAAGCTGCTCAGAGCCGTATTGGATGCGGCCATCGAGTCAGTTGACGCGGTTTTCGCGGTGTCCGTGCACGCCGCTACGACGATCAGTGCCGTTGTGAGCGAAAAAAACGATTTGACGGAGAGGAGAGTCATGTTTGGGTTTGTCGATGTCAATCGGACCGGTGTTTCTACACTCGAAACGTGCATGATAGAAACGCCGCGTTCAAGGCGAAGGTCCCATCGCTTCGGGGATTTACATCCTGCTCACACTCCCGCTTCGCAGGTTACACGGATGGGACCGATCTTACGGATCAGGGACGGCGCCGTCTTCGCAATCGCGGCATCTTTTGAATGTGTTTGGGGAAACTACGTGAGGTTTGATTGACCAAACCCAATCACTTCCGTACCTCCGTCCCTCATCCGCTAAATCCGTCCAATCGTTTTCCCCCTTTGTAAGTCGATCGAAATCCTGTCGGAACGAGAAAGACTTCCTGAAACGAAAAAGCCGCCCCAAGGGGAGCGGCCTTCACGAAACAATCTCCAGAAATCAACTACAGTCTGCGATCCGTGGGATCAGGTCCCGGAACCGAAGCCGGATTTCCGTCGACTCGATCCTTCAAGTTGTCGACTGCATCGATCGCCTTGTTGGCAACGTTGCGCGTTGAATCAGCCGTTCGATCGGCGAGGTTCTCACCGCTGCTCGTAGAGCTGTTCATCGCTTCGCGTGCCGTAACCGAGCTGCCGCTCGCCGCGTTGCGACTTGTATACGCTTCCTGTGCGTACGGACGAACCGTTGCCCAGTCACCGTGTTTGGAGCGAAGGTCGTTGCCCCACCCGTGCTGCAGGTCGGACTCGATGGACTCGAAGCTCTTGCCGTTGTAATCCGGATTCTCGCTCGCAATGTGTCCGAGCTGGTAGGCCGGACGAACGTCATCGTAGCTTCGATCGGCGAGACGATCCGAACGGGATTCGTAGGCCTGGCGATAATTGTTGTCATCGTGATCCGTAAATCTCGAGGCGGCTTCTGAAACCGTGCGTCCGGCCCACCATCCGCCAACGCCGCCCGCGATGGCACCGATCACTGTCCCGATGGGACCGCCGACCGAACCAATCGCTGCCCCAGTCACGACACCCGAAACTCCTCCAACCGCCTCGCCGACCTCGTCGCCAACGCTCGGATTGTCGTCGTGGTGCAGAATGCCACCTTCATGGTGGACGTGCTCGTCATTTCGGTCCATGGTTCCTCCTGGAATCAAATTCGCGGGTGTATTACTTGTACTTTAAGAAGGCAATTTTGAAGCCATACCAGCCCCGCAAAACGGAACGCCAGTTCATCAAATGATGGAAACGAAGCCGAGGATGCATATTGGAACCCAGGGGTGGAATTATGACACCTGGGTGGGCCCGTTCTTTCCCATCCATACAAGGATCGCAGACTTTCTTTCGGTCTATTCCCGCGCCTTCGGAAGCGTTGAAGTCGATTCCACTTTTTATGGCGTTCCCTCCGCGACGACGTTCAAGAGCTGGTACGAACGGACTCCGCATGATTTCATTTTCAGCCTGAAATTTCCGCAGGAAGTCACTCACGAGCAGCGACTTCGCGACCAGCTTGGAGTCTCTGACTTGTTCTACGAGCGGGCTCGCGAGCTGAGGCACAAGCTCGGGCCGGTTCTCGTGCAGCTTGGCCCCGATTTCGACCCGAGTGAGCTTCCATCTCTCGTTGATTTCATCGACAGCGTTCCACCTGACATCAGGTTCACGATCGAGTTCAGGCACCGCGGGTGGATGACCGAAGGCATCGTCGCACTCCTTCGCGATCGCAACATCGGGCTCACGCTCGTCGATGGCCGGTGGATCCCGCGCAGGGTGATGCTCGGGCTGGCCAAACGGCCAACCGCCGACTTTTCCTATATCCGGTTCATGGGTCCGAACCGCGATCTCGTCGATTACTCTCGAGTTCAGGTAGACAGAACCCGCGAAGTCGACCTGTGGATCGACGCGATCGACGAAATGCCCGCGACTGTAAAAGACGTCTACGCTTACGTCGCGAACACTTTCAGCGGGCACAGCCCATCGACAGCTCGCGATATCCAATACAAGCTTGGTCAGGCACCGGTGGACCCGGAACGTCTTGGGGACCAACTCTCGTTTCTCTAGGCTGCTGATTCCGTTCCTGGGCGGGTACTTTCGCGCATTTCCAGAGTAACTTCGATCACACCGCCGGCGATCCTCGCCTCGATGTGGCGCTCACGTCAATAACGAACGCAACCATGACCTGCCGCATCCTCGGCACCTACGCCCGAGTACTCCCATGATCATCATCACGAAGTCATCGATAACCGAACCCGAGCTCGACCATATCCGCGAGCGAATCGAGCAGCTCGGGTTGCGCACGCACATCTCTCGCGGCGAGCACCGCACAATCATCGGTTGTATCGGCGATGAATCGCTGCTCGGCGAGCTTCCGCTCCTTTCGATGCCCGGTGTCGAATCAGTCACGCCTGTGCTCAAGCCTTACAAGCTGGCCTCGCGAGAATTCGCGGCGTCGCCCACGGTCGTCAGCATCGGCGACTCTCTCGAGACGCGCATCGGAGGGCGCAACCTCGCAATCATCGCCGGACCATGTTCTGTCGAAGGGATGGACATGCTGCGCGATACAGCCCATGCCGTACGCGCGGCAGGCGCGCGCCTGCTTCGCGGTGGCGCCTTCAAGCCGCGCAGCTCGCCCTACGCTTTCCAGGGTCTGGGCGTCTCGGCTCTCGAAATGCTGGCCCAGGTGCGCGCTGAAACCGGGTTACCTGTCGTGACGGAAGTGATGGATCCGAGGCAAGTGGAAACTGTCGCCGAGTTTGCGGACGTGCTGCAGATCGGAGCGCGGAACATGCAGAACTTCACGCTGCTCTCCGAAGTTGGACGCGTGCAGCGGCCCGTTCTGTTGAAACGAGGATTGTCGGCGCGCATCTCGGAATTGCTGATGGCTGCGGAATACGTAATGGCTCAGGGAAACGCCGACGTTATCCTGTGCGAGCGCGGCATCCGCACATTCGAGACTGCCACTCGCAACACGCTGGATGTCGCCGCGATACCCGTTCTCAAGGCCGAGACACATCTGCCGGTGATCGTAGATCCGAGTCACGCCGGAGGGCGCGCTGACCTCGTCTCCCCCCTCGCCTTCGCCGCAATCGCGGCTGGGGCCGACGGTCTTATTGTCGAGGCGCACCCTTGTCCGGCCGACGCGCTATCCGATGGTGACCAGTCGCTCTCCCTCGACGCATTCGCCGGGATGATGCGCGCGCTGCGGCCATTCGCCGAGGCTGCCGGTCGTACGCTACCCGCACCGTCCGAAACTGGCGTGCCCAGTCCCTTCGCCGCATGAGCGCGCCAGAGCTTCCCGGCCTGCGCGAGGAAATCGAGCGCATCGATCGCGCTCTAATCCTGCTCATCGCCGATCGCGTGCGTCTCGCGCGCGAAGTTGGTGTTGCGAAGCGCGCCGCCTCTCTGCCCACACTCGATCACGTTCGCGAGGCCGCCGTCGTGCGACGCGCGGTTGTACTCGCACGCGAGGCCGGCATGGCCTGCGACGACGAAATCCGTCAGATCTTCTGGCAATTGATCGGACTTTCCCGCCGCGCGCAGACCGATGACGCTTGATCATCACACCGTCGCCGTCCTCGGACTCGGCCTCATTGGAGGGTCGATTGCGCGCGATCTAGCCGCGCGCGGTGTTTACGTCGTCGGGTACGACGCCCACGACGCAACGCTCGATGCTGCCTGCGACGAGGGAGTTGTGCGTGAGCGACTCGACCCATCGCTTTCGGGCCTCGATAAAGCAACTATCGTTGTCGTCGCGGTTCCCATTTCGGCAATCTGCGATGTTCTTACTGTCGCTTCCACACAGCTCGCAGGCGCGTTGCTCGTGACGGATGTCGGGAGCACGAAGATCTCGGCCGTTGAGGTTGCCGAGTCTCTCGGGATTGCCTCGCAATTCGTGGGGTCGCATCCGATGACTGGCAATCACAGGTCCGGTCTGAGCGCGGCGCGGACGCGGCTTTTCGACGGTGCGACCGTCTATCTCTGCCGCGCAAATGGCACGACTGACAACGCGGTTGCGCTTGCGGACGAGCTCTGGCGTGCGCTAGGCGCGCGTCCTGAATTGATCGATGCCGTGGTACACGACCGGCGCGTTGCGTTCACCAGCCATTTACCACACGTTGCGTCGGCTGCGATCGCGCTGACCCTGTCGCGCGCCAACGTGAGTCTGGGTGATCTCGGCCCGGGCGGGCGGGACGTACTGCGCATTGCGGCAAGCTCACCGGAGATGTGGACTGAAATCGCGATGGACAACTCCGAGCCGATAATGCTCGCGGTTTCGGATCTGGTCACACAGCTCGAGCGGTTTCGGTTGGCACTTGCGGCCCGGGACGCGAGCGCGCTCTATGAACTCTTCAGCACTGCAAGAAACTGGGCGAGCGAAATAAAACCGGACGGCGCGACCATCAACACGGATTGATCTCCGGCGACATGACGATGCGCGACATGACGACGCGCCTTGCAAAATTGCACATTGACAGAGTTCGAGAGGAACTGGACGTTGTTGGGGTGTAGGTCAATTGGCAGACCGCCGCACTGTTAATGCGGAAGTTGGAGGTTCGAGTCCTCCCGCCCCAGTCTGTATGCGCTACTGCTTCAAGATCGATTCGATATCTGAATAGACATCGCGAGAAACCGGTCAGGCCCGAAACTCAAAGGTCGAACCGACGGCTCAGATTCCCAGCCAGTAACTCACCTTCAGGACGAAAATGTTATCCGCGGGAGCGGCGAAGAGCGCACTCCTGTCGCGACTGAAAACGAGGTCGCCAACGGCTTCCGAAGCGCTCCGCGTCTGTGTCCAGACCAGATATGCGGTCGAGCCAGGCCGCCACTCCCAGCGCAGTACACCGGTGCCACGAAGACTACGGAAGTTGAAATCCGGGTTCCGTACAGTAAAGCCGCCCGCGGGCCCCGGCCCATCGGGATCGATGAAGTAGCCCGCCGTCGCGCCTGTGCCCGTAGTCTGGATGCTGCCAATATTTTGGCCGTAAATAAACTTCTGCTGCTGGCGAGGAGCCGCGAACTCCTCGAAATCGTGGTAATCCGCGCTTGCGATAAGCGGCTGCGCGAAGAGGTCGAGCGACAGCGCCTCGTAGCGCCCAGAATCGCAGTATTCTCGGGGACGTCAGCGAACTGGCCCGCGGAATACGCGAGCCCTGCCCCCTGCGGCGCGCGGCCGATACGCCGCGAGTAGAACAGGTTCAGTCCCAGGCCGCAATTGATGTTGCATC
>JBBSGU010000026.1:0-32373 GCA_038253755.1 Gemmatimonadales bacterium
ATCTGGTTCCGTTCCGCCGGCGTGCTCGTGAGGAAGGTCAGGAGGATGAGGATGTGAAGCCCCGTCTGCGGCTCGATGATGCCGCAGCTCGGCAGCGCAGCGTCAAGCGGGCTTAGCACTGCCAAGCCCGGTCAGTTACTCAGTCAAGAGGGTTGCGACCGCAGGTCGGCCAATGTGAGGAAAAAAATGAGAGTGACGATGATGGCCGAGATTACGCACCACTGACAAATCGCGTGGATCCGGAAAAGCTCGAGGTATGTGAGCCACGCAGAAAACGCGACTCCCATCCCCGCCACGACTGCAAGAAGTTTCGACATCCCGACCGATTCATCGTATCGCTCGCCGGTACTGACTATGGCGAGCGCGAACATACCGACGTAGAACGCGACTCCCCACGCGGCAACCGGGAAGCCCAGAAAGCTGGCCCACTTGCTGGTGTTGACCGTCTCACATGACCCAATGCTGCAGCTCAGATGGCCGATCATTCCCAGCTTGTACAGCAGCAGGTACAGGGCGACGAAGATCCCGGCGAGCGCAAGCATCGCCACGATCATGCGCCTGGTCATTTCTTCGTGGCTGAATCCACGGCCGCCTTCATCGCGTCGTACGTCATTCCCTGCGCGTACATCTTGTCGCCAATGATTAACGTGGGAGTCGAGTTGATCTTCCTCCGCTCTCCCTCTGCGCCATTTGCCATGATTCGGCCCTGATGCTTGCGGGAATCGTAACACTGCTCCCACGTCTGCCCATTCAGCCCAAGTCGCTCGGCGAATTTCTGAAAGAACGGCTTCGGATTGTCGGTCGCCTCGGTATTCCACTGATCCTGTGACGCAAAGATCATGTCGTGCATTTCCCAGAACTTGCCCTGATCCGCGGCGCAGGCGGCGGCGTTCGAGGCGGAAATGCTGTTCTTGTGCTGTGGAAGCGGGAAATCGTAGTACGTAAGATTGGCGAGGCCCGCGTCGATGATGCGCTTGCGGACGTCCGGCTCGGTAACATTCGCGAAGTTTCCGCAGCCCGGGCATTCGAAGTCTGCGAACTCCAGGATTTTCACCGGGGCATCCGGCTTGCCAATGAGATAGCCCTCGGCTGGTCCGACCGGTCCGGTCGGGACAACGGCGTCGGTTGCGACGATGTCGGCCGGTTTGCGCATCATCGAGTAGCCCAGTATGCTTGCGCCGATGATCGCTATGAGGCCGAGTACGTAGTAGAACCCGGTTGGCCGGGTTGATGCGTTTCTGACCGTGTTGCGCCTGTTGTTGGGTTTGCTGTTTGTCTTGCCAGCCATTTCTGCGAGCCGCGTTGAAGTGAGTGAAGCCGCGCGGTCTGTGTCGCGCTTCGATTAAGACTCAAAAGCTAGGGGAGAGGTAAGGTTATGCAAGCAGATGTCCTTCGCGTTCCGGTTGGCCCAGGCGCGATGCACGTCGAAAGATTCGGTCACGGCGGAACCGCCGTGATTCTCATACATGGATTCGGGACCTCGAGCTTTCTCTGGCGCAACGTTGCGCCGGCGATCACCGAGGCCGGTCATACCGCTTACGCGATCGATTTGTTCGGCTACGGAGAATCGGACCGGCCATCGGACGCCGAGTTCGGAATCGCGGCTCAGGCAGAGTATCTCGATGCCGCCATGACCGCGCTGCGGGTTTCCCGCGGAATCATCGTCGGTGTGGACATCGGCGGCGACGTCGCCCTTCGACTGGCTGCCACCAGGGCTGAGAGAGTCGAAAAGCTCGTGCTGATCAACACCCCGGTGTTCGACGAGATCCCGGCAAAGGACATCACGCAGATGCAGCGCAGCACGGCAAAGTTCGCTTTTCGAACAACGCGGGGCATCCTTGGCGCGGCTCCGCTTGTCGAGGGAGTATTGAAAGGAAGCGTGGCGGATCCGGAAAAAATGCCGGTGAAGCTGATCGCGCGGTATCTGGCGCCTTTCGTCGGGAAGGATGGCGTAAATCATCTGCTGTCGCTGGCCAGCTCTATCAGCAGCGAGGACATGGAAGACGTCGACCTCAAGTCCATCCATGTTCCAGCGCTGATAATCTGGGGCGAGCAGGACACGTGGCTCGATAATCGCCTTGCCGATCGTCTTGTGAACGAGCTTCCTGATGGGAGGCTGGTGAGAATGCCTGGAGTCGGACGTCTTGTCCCGGAAGAGAATCCAGGTCAGCTCGCTGATTTGTTGCTCGAGTTCATGAGACGCCGCGCGGTGGCATGAGACTGCTACAAATCAGGGCACTTTTTGATTAGATTCAGGTATCAACTACTACACCCAAATTTTCCCGGAATTGATGAGCAAAGAGAAGCCTAGATACACGAGAAGCGCGGCGCCCGTCGCAACACCATTCGAAGAGGCGCGCGATGAGATGTTTCAGCATGTGATGAAGTGCGGAGTCATCGGTTCGGCTCCGGAAGATCAGAATGAATGGTTTGACGGAACGATGTCGTATCTTTCAGAGCGCTACCACGAGCTGAGCCCCAAACAGATTGCCGAGTTGAGAATCCTCGGAGAGCGTTTTTCGCAACCAGCAAAGGTCAAGGCAGCAGTCTAGCTCCTCCCGGAGCTTAGCCCTAAGCGTAGCGAGTCTTACCGCCGTTGCGCGACCGCCTGGCGGATTATCACACCCAGGCGAGCACCACCCCCAAGCCCGGCCTCGAACGAGGTCGTAAGACCGCTCCTCACGGGTCCGTCCACGCCCGCGAAGATCAGCAGGTAGGCTCGAGGGAGCGACCCTACATCAAATCTCCCCGACAGTCCGGCGCCGCCGTACGGTGCCCAGTGACTCTGTCTGAATGGATCGAGGTGAAACAGGGCGAAACCGTCCGCACGAGAGCTCAATCCATGGCTGGTTGCGCCAGCCGCCCCGACAATCCCTGTTCGAAGGTAGGTTCCAGCGAACATCAGGATCCCGATTCCAGCCTGAGCCGCCGATCGCTTTGCGCCGATAACGTCGATTCGGCCCTCTATCGATATCGTAGGCGGCGGAGATTGACTCGTTGATTGCGCTTCGAGTCGGGTCGTCGTCAGCGACAACAGCAGAACCGCCATTAACAACGATGGCACAGAGAAAAAGTGCATCGGCCTGTTCATCTGTGCCATCGTCGGTAAACGGTAGTCAGGCCGCGGACCGCGACGCCCGTCGAGCCCGTTCCAGGGCCACCGTGTAATCCACGATCGACACAGCAGAGAGAGCTCCGATCACGAGGATGAGGGGCTGGACCGCGGCCGTCCAGTGTAGCGTTACGAGCAACAAGGTCAATTGAAGAGCGGTAACGGTTTTCCCGAGGAGCCGGGCCTGAAACGCCGATGCCCCGACACCGGGAATGAATCGTGCCACTATGAAGCCGACCGCGGTTGCAATATCGCGGGAGAGAAAGATGAAAAACTGGCCCGTCGTGAGCAGTCCATCGATGAGGTAGGATGACACGGCGGCGAGTACGAAAACGCGATCGGCCAGTGGATCGATGATCGCGCCGGCAACCGTGGAGCTGTTTCCCCGGCGCGCGAGCCAGCCATCGAGAAAATCAGTCGCGGCAGCGGAAAGTATCAACACAGTTCGCTGCCGCGAGCCGGGAATTACAACGAACGCAAACGCAAGCAGGAGCCTGGAGAGCGAGATGCTATTTGGAAGAGTGAAGATGCGACCGCGCTCCATCAAGCAAAGCTAGATGGCACTTGAAGCGCTTGCCACCATCTGTCGTGAACTCTAGGTTCCGGCCGTGTCAGCAGCCCTGAGCCGATTGCACCTTCTCGCCGCGCTGTATGTATCAGCAGCGGCGGTGATGATTTTGTGGGACGTACTCGTCGCCGGCCGAGTCGCGCAGCTTCGTCGCGTTCCACGAACCTTCGCGGGAATCACGGCTTTCGCCGGATTGCTGATTATCCCCGCCCTCCTGATCGCTTACGCGTCGGCGTCGATTCTTTACGGTCGCGCTATTCAGCCTGTCGCCTGGGTGTGGCCCGTAACCACGGTTCTTTTCGCACTCCAGGCGACGTATGCGCTCAGTCGTCGGCTGGTCACTCCATTGTTCGGAGTGCCGATCTTCGTCTACAACCTGATAATCGCAATCGTCGCGCTGTCGCGATTCGGCATTTCCCGAGGATTCATTCCTCCGGACTTCGGCCTCGCGCTTTCTGCCGCACAGGCGGCGATGCTCGGAGTATTTTTCGGCGCACCCGCTCTCTGGGGACCGGCATATCTGCAGGTGCCGCTGATCGCGCCGGCGCTTCCCGCACGCTGGCGATTCAGCAAGTTCATTCGCGGGGGCATTGCGCTCTCGGCCGCTGCGATCGCCGGGCTCGTGTTGATCTACATGCCTGGTGCCTTTCGAACGACAAAAAGCTATTCCGTCTTCGCGAAGGAGCAGCTCCAGGAACACCCCGACGGAGATTTCGACATCGGAATCAAGATCCTTCCGGATCTTCGTGGAGCTCCGCCGCCACTTGCGCTCGACCGTGATATTTCGCTCGTGGACTCGATCGGCGTGAGTGCCGTTTCGATTGTCATCGATCCCGAGGGAGCAAAGCTTGGCGCTCTTGATTCGATTGCTCGCACAGTTGACGACCGCCGCGCAGACAGCGCGCTGATTATCATATCGCTCGGCTACCCGAAAGACGCCGAGCGACAGTTTGCAAAATCGCCGAGCGAATACACCAGGGAGCGGGTTGCCGACATCGATCGCATTGCGCGGCGTCTTCGTCCTGACATTCTGATTCCGGCGGTCGACCCGTACGGGACAGGCGCGCGAGCCATCGGTACGCAACCGCCGGAATACTGGATCGACTATTTGACACGATCCGCGCGGATAGCGCATTTCGTCAACAAGCGAATCAAGGTTGGAGTGTCAGCATCGAGTTACGGCAGTCGCGACAGCACACTCTATTACTGGGCTGCCGATCAGAGATCGCCGATGGACGTTGTCGGATTCTCCATGATGCCCGACTTTTTCGGCGCGAGAACTCTCAGCAACGACATGCGCGTTGCGCAGAAATGGATGCATTCGTTTGACGCCAAGTCAAAGCCGCATTGGGTTCTTGCCGCGGGTGGATATCCATTGGCGCATGGGGAGAAGAATCAGGAGCTGGCGCTGTGGGGTGTGCTTTCGTGGGCGACGAGCCAGCCGCAGATCAAGGGACTGATAGTCAGTGAAGCCGGCGACTACGATGTCCTCAACGGTCTCCGGTCAGCGAACGGGCGATATCGTTCGGCTGTCGGCGCCATTTTCCGGGCTGAGAAGGGACTGGCTGAGAATTCCGCTCGATAAAAATCGTCTAAGGCGTGTACTACTTTCACCGCTGAACGTAGTACGCGACTTAGACGATCTTCCCAACCCCGCGAACCAATCCTTCAACGTGTCTCGACGGATCGAAAAATTCGCGGGCGAGTTTCTGAATGTCGTCGGGCGTAACCGCCGAGATCCGCGATCCGAATTCATCTATCTCGTTGAGGCCCGAACCGAACATCCACGAGTCGAGGAAATCCCCGAGGATCGCAGCACCACTTTCCTGACGAATTGCGTGCGCGCCGAGAGTGTAGTGCCTGGCGCGCTCGATCTCGTCGGCAGTGACCGGCGCATTTCTCAGCTTGTCGAACTCCGCGAGTAGTCCCTTTCGCGCAATTTCTTCCTTCTCCGGGGACGTTGCGATGTACGCGAGGAACATCCCGGCCATCTGATGCTCGCTCGTGAACGCATGCACGGTGTACGCTAACGACTGGCGATCCCGCAATTCGTCGAAGAAGCGTCCACCCAATCCGCTTGCTATTGTCGCTGTCAGCTGGGCGGCAAACCGACGATCGTCCGTCCTCGACGGACCTGGGAAGGCAAGCGCGAGCGCAGTCTGCGCCTTTTCGCGCGATTCGGCCTTCGTCTCGGCCGTCGCCGGCCAGGCCGGTGCCACAATGGAACTCGGTTGATTTGGAACTAGCGCACCAAACTCGCGCGCCATCACGCCTGCTACGTCGTCAGGAACGACGTCACCAACAACTCCAAGCGCCAGCGGAGCCGACTGAATGTGCGAGTGGTACCATTCGCGAGCTTTGTCCACCGTGATCGATCGAAGTGATTCTTCCTTCCCGAGCGGCGACCGTGAATAGGGATGATCGCCGTACGCGCATGACATCACGAGACGCATCGGAAACCGGAACATGTCGTCGCGTAATGCCGATAAATCCGAGAGAGCGACTGATCGCTCGGTCTCGAGGGCATCCTCCGGAATTACGGCATTGAAAACCACGTCTGCGAGAAGCTGCGCCGCAGCCTCCAGATGCTCCACCGCGACCGAAATCGACCAGCCGAATCCTTCAGATCCAACGCTCGTAGTGATGCTTCCGCCAAGCATCTCGGCGTCTTCGGCGATTTGGGCTGCGCTGCGGGTAGTGGTGCCCTTCAGCGACGATCGCATCACGAGCGTCGTGATACCTGCGATCTCTGGCGGCTCCTCACGAACACCTCCGACTGCCTGTAACGACAGGTAAGCAATCGCAGCACCCGGCTTCGTCTTCAGAAGAATCGGGAGCCCGTTTACCGTTCGATAGACCGAGACGCCGGCTTCAGTCTTCTCGAGTGTCGGCGCAGCCGCCTCTTCCGGCGGAGCCGGAATGTCCCGCGGCGGCAGCGGTTCGAGCGGCACAGAACATTTCGACGTTAGTTTCTCGATGAACTCGGCGGCACTCGACGCAATCGATGGGGTGGTCTGGGGCCGATACACAACGATGCCGGCGCGTTCAGGCGTCAAATAGCGGTTCGCTACCGCGTGAACTTCTTCCGCGGTAACTGACATGAAGCGCTCGTAATATTCGTCGCCGAGCTGCCAGCCGCCGAGTGCTTCCCATTCAACGAGGTGATTCGCCTGGCCTTCCATCGATTCGAGGCGGCGGATCCATCGCGCCTCGAAGATTCTTCGGACGCGCTCGATTTCGGCTGGCTCGATCGGTCCTTCACGCAGCACGCGCACCTGGTCCCATGCAGCACGCGCTGCATCTTCAGCGCATCGAGCGTCCATCTCCGCGTGAACGACGAATACGCCAAGTTCTGTCGGCGTGTAGTTGTACGCGCTGACGGATGATGCGAGCTGCCTCTCACGCAGTCCGCGGTAGAGCCGGGATGCGCGGCCAGCCGCGAGAATCTGCGAAGCGACGTCCAGCGCGGGTGTGTCCTCGTGCATTGCATCGACCGTGCGCCATCCCATCACGAGCTGTGTCTGCGCGATGTCGCCAGAGATCTCACGGTAGCGTGTATCGTCGTGATGCGGCTCATGCGGACCGGGGTCGCGCGACTGCGCAGAATCTGGAAGCGGGCCGTAAAGCGCCTTGACTTGTTCGAGCGCCTCTTCGGGATCGACATCGCCGACAATCGCCAGAAGCGTATTCGACGGCTGGTAGAAATTCCGGTAGAAGCGAAGCATCGCCGCGCGATCGAGCTTGCGAAGCCCTTCCTCGTGACCTATGCGCCAGCGGCGGATGCGATGCTCGTCGTGCAGCAACTCGTAAAGTGTCTCTACCGCCAGCGCCGGAGGATTGTCGGTCTTCCGCTTTGCTTCCTGGATGATGACTTCGAGCTCTTTCTTCAGCTCCGCCGAATCAACCACTGAATGCGCGTACGCGTCGGCCTGAATGTCGAGACCCGATGCAAATCCCGAGGACGGCAACACTGTGAAATAGGTGGTGTTGTCATAAATCGTATGCGCGTTGAGGTAGCCGCCGCTTCCCTTAGTCTCCTTGGCGATCTCGCCGACGCCACGCCGTTCCGTACCCTTGAAGAACATGTGCTCCAGCACGTGCGCGATGCCGCTCACATCGTCGGTCTCGTCAAAGTATCCGGCTTTCACGTGAGTGACGATCGCCACGACCGGCGCCGAAGTATCCTGCCGAATGAGCACGGTCAGCCCGTTCGCCAGTACAGTGCGTTGAACCGAAGCAGGGTCGATGAATGAGGTCAGGGCAGTAGTCAGGGAGTAATAGGGAATAACAATGTAAGGCTACTTCTGGGCTGAGTTGACGGTCGACAGCCAAGTCCGGTCATCTTTTCAAAATCGCCCGGGCTATTTCGAATTGGATCTCGGCCTAGCGCAGTTCGTGCATTGCCGATGTGGATCGAGTGCTGCAACCACACCGCCCCAGTGGTGTTGGTACGTCAAACCGACGAATGGCACCATCTCTCTGTTATCCACAATGGCAAAGAAGAAGACGTCTACCCCGGCATCATCGCTCGCGCAGAAAGTCGCTGCGACTGAAGCGCTCGTCGCCTCGATCCCGTTCAATCCGAATAAACCGGGCGAGTTCGGCCGCGAAAACGCAGTAGCGCCGCCGACAGGATTCTCGGTTTCCCCATCGACGCCCATTGTTGGCTCGAGCACGGTTAGCGAAAGCAACGCCTCCGACAAAACGGGAGCGGGGATTCCCGTTGAGGGAGACAATCCGCTCGCCGCCCCTCTCGATCGAGTCCGCGTCGATTCCGGCGGGCGTGGCCTTACGACCAATCAGGGAGTCGCAATCGGCGATAACCAGAACTCACTCAAGGCCGGCCTTCGTGGTCCCACGCTCCTCGAGGATTTCATCCTTCGGGAAAAGATCACGCATTTCGATCATGAGCGTATTCCCGAGAGGATCGTCCATGCACGTGGTTCCGGCGCACATGGCTATTTCGAATGCTACGCACCGATGCTTGAGTACACTCGGGCTGCACCGTTTCAGGCCGCAGGAAAGCGCACCCCTGTGTTCGTCCGTTTTTCAACGGTCGCCGGCGAACGCGGGTCCGTCGATACTGCCCGCGACGTGCGCGGATTCGCCGTCAAATTCTATACGGATGAAGGCAACTGGGATCTCGTTGGCAACAACATTCCGGTGTTCTTCATTCAGGATGCCATGAAGTTCCCTGATCTCGTTCATGCCGTGAAGCCGGAACCGAATAACGCGATCCCGCAAGCTGCATCCGCCCACGATACGTTTTGGGATTTTATCTCGCTGATGCCGGAATCCACGCACATGATGATGTGGGCAATGTCCGACCGGGCCATTCCGCGCAGTTACCGAACCATGCAGGGATTCGGGGTACACAGCTACAGGCTCGTAAATGACGCGGGCGAATCGATGTTCGTGAAGTTCCACTGGAAGCCCAAACAGGGTACGCACTCGCTCGTCTGGGATGAGGCGGCGAAGATTCAAGGCGCCGATGCAGACTTCCATCGCCGTGATTTATGGGAGGCGATTGAAGGTGGTGAGTACCCCGAATGGGAGCTCGGATTCCAGATTTTTTCGGAGGAACAAGCTGAAAACTTCAGCTTCGATATCCTTGACGCAACGAAGATCATTCCGGAGGAGCTTGTTCCAGTTACACCGGTCGGGCGCATGGTGCTCGATCGCAATCCTGACAACTTCTTCGCGGAAACGGAGCAGGTGGCGTTCTGCACCGCGCATGTTGTTCCGGGCATCGATTTCTCGAACGATCCACTCCTCGCCGGACGCATTCATTCCTACGTCGACACGCAAATCTCTCGGCTCGGCGGGGCGAATTTCCACGAGATTCCGATCAATGCTTCGGTCGTTCAGGTGCACAACAACCAGCGAGATGGCATGCATCGTCAGGCCATCGCTCGCGGACGCGTGGCATACGAGCCGAACTCACTCGGCGGCGGCTGTCCGTTTCAGGCGGGCGCGCAAGGGTTTGTGTCGTTCCCGGAGCCCATCGCGGACGACAAGGTGCGCGGAAAACCCGAGAAGTTCGCCGATCACTACACGCAAGCCACACTCTTTTACAACAGTCAGACTGAATGGGAGAAGAACCACATTGTTGGGGGATTCCGATTCGAGCTGAGTAAGCTCACCGTTCCCGCGATTCGCACTCGGATGATTGCCTCATTGCGAAATGTTGACGAGGATCTCGCGGCGCGCGTCGCCGAGGGACTCGGGATGGATTTGCCTGACCCACTGCCAAAGGTTCTGGCTCGCCCCGCGAAGCCGGAGGTCACGCATTCAGCCGCACTTTCCCTGACCGCCCTTCCAGGCGACGTCGGTGTGCGTACGCGTCGCGTCGCGATTCTCATCGCGGACGGTGTTGACGGCAAGTCACTGAAGTCTTTACACGCTCAGCTAACTGATGCGGGCGCCGTCCCGCGTTTCGTCGGTCCGAGGCTTGGAACCTTCTCGACAACCAGTGGCGATACGATAGAAGCCGACGCTTCGATGGAGAATTCACCGCCGGTGCTGTTCGATGCGCTGGTTCTTCCCGATGGCAAGAAAGGCATACAAGCACTCGCCGCCCTCGGCCAAACCATGGAGTTCATCACCAATCAGTACCGTCACGGTAAAACGATTCTTGCGCTCGGTGCGTCGCAGACATTGTTCGCAAAGGCGGGAATCGATGTCACCGATCCGGGTAAAGTCGATGCCGGCATTTTACTCATGCCGGCTGCTGAATCCAAAAGTGCGAAACGTTTCATGTCGCAAGTCGCGAAACATCGGCACGCCGAACGCGAGAGTGATCCACCAATGGTGTAAACAAGAGCGCATGTGGGGCGCCATCAGCGGTTTGATGGTGCTCCGGCTCTCGCTGTTTTCTCAGCGGCGGAAGACTTCCCTCAGCCGAGAGGGCGACGGCTAAGCACGAACAGCCCCGCGAGAAAACATGCGAGACTGTACCCAAGGAGCCAGAGCACCTGGTTCGTATCGACGGTGCCGCTATCGAGAATTGTTCCGAGAAGCGAAGTGAGCTTGTTGAGCGGTGGCAAAACGGCGAGCACCAGCTTTCGCCACCCTTCGCTGAACTCCCAAATCGAATGCAACAGTGCGGATCCGAGAAACACCGCCGCAAGAATGGGCCAGTCGAACCGAAAGAGGCTCGAGATCAGGAAAGCGATTCCACCGAGCGAAAGAAAAACGAGAGCGCAATAAATGAGCGGGCCAACAGGCGACAGCGGATACACGAATAGCGCGAATGCGCCGAGAAGCAGGGCCATGATCGCCATAAATCCGACGAAGTAGATCGCGAGCTGCTGCGCGTAGTACGCGGGAATGCTCACCGGTTTCGAGAAAAGAAATCGGTAGTAGCCCATCTTGCGATCGTTCGAGACGATTCCGTTCAACGCGATGAACGAGCAGAGGAAGACGATCTGCTGGAGCGAAACGAGAATGAGCTGTTTTGCGCCCTGCTCGGTGATCGCCACGTGCATTGCGCGAACAGGCGCAACGAACGTGACGCCAAGCGCGAGGCCGATGATCATGAGCGAAATGGCGCGGTCGCGGCCGAAGTCGCGCATCTGCCACAGCGCATACCGCCGGAGATTGTCTTTCATCAGCTCTTTTCTCCCACGGCTTCGCGGAACTGCTGCTCGAGCACCGATCTCGCGGGAACGATGCTCGCTACCATCACGCCTGCGCCGATCGCTTTCGCGATCGCGGAGTTCAGCTCTTCGAGATTCCTGATCGGTATCTCGAATTCACCTCCGCCTGTATCGACGGCGGCCGGGAACAGGTCGGCCATTTTCTCCTTTCCAATGACCACAGCGATTTGATATGTCCCGGCGGTTTCAGCAGTCTGATCGAAGCCCGTCTGGACAAGCCGCTGAAGGCGACCCTTGTCGATGATCGCCACTCGATCGGCAACGCGCTGCAGCTCGTCGAGATTATGCGATGCGATAATGATCGTTCTGCCCGGACGTCGAAGCCCATCCACGATGTCGCGGAATTTCTGCGTCCACACCGGATCGAGTCCGTGAGTGGGCTCATCCAGGATCACCACCTTCTCGTCGCGAAGCAGAGATTGAGCGAGCCCGAGACGCTGAAGATTTCCCTTCGAAAGCGCTTTTACTTTCTTGTCGCGATGCTCCTCGAGCCCGAGCTGTGCAATAACCGCTTCGGTGCGCGTGGCGACATCCGAGGAAGGCAGCGCAGCGAGCGTTGCGAACCGGCGAAGAGCAGTAACGACCGTCCAGTTTGGATTGATCGTCACCAGCTCGGAGAGGTAGCCAATTCCATTCTGCTCGACGTACGCGCGCGGATCGCGACCGTCGATTGTTACCGTTCCACTCGTTGGACGCAGGTAGCCAAGAAGCATCGAGATGAGCGTGCTCTTCCCTGCCCCGTTTGGTCCAGCTATTCCCAGCACCTCGCCTTCTGCCGCCCGCAACGAAAACTCCTCGACAGCAGTAACCGAGCGGCCGAGGAGCGATCGATAGACTTTCGTCGCGTTGGTTAATTCGATCACTGAGGACGGTTGGGGAGACAAGAGCTCCAGCTCCCGCGTCCGGCGCGGGACAGGAAGCGCTGCGCCTCATCAAGACGATTGAGGCGCGAGAGAGCGCAGCCAAGATAGCCCTGAGATGCGTTGTCCGCAGGATTCGCTTCCAGTGCGCGAATGAAGAACCGCCGTGAAACCTCGTAATTGCCGGCCGAGAAAAGAATGAGACCCATCTCTCGCAATGCGATGGCGTTGCCGGGCTCGAGTCGAATCGCATTTTCGAGCTCGCGTCTCGCCGTTCCGAGATCTCCTTCTTCACGAGCCAGCCGCGAAAGGAAGACGTGTGGTGTCGCGAGGCTTGGATTGTCGCGGGCGATCGTCGAGAACTCGCCTTTGGCTGCTTCGTGCTTGCCGGCCTGCATGTCCGCGGTCGCGGCGTTCATGGCCGTCTCTGGTGTAGAGCGCTTTGCGAACACGAAGTATCCACCGATTGCAGCGACAACAAGAACGATCAGCGCCACGATGAACCACAGGTTCGCCGGCATCCTGCTCGGCTTGTCGGTATAAGTCGAGTCGGAAGTGACGGGCGCGGAAGGCGGGGGACCGTATGAAGGCGGCGGTGGCGGGGCCGATCGCATTCCCGAACCGGCGACTGATGCGGCGGCCGCGGTTGGGCGCGAATAGTCGCGCGTCGGAGGTGCGATCGGTTGAGGTGTAACTGGTGCCGGAGGGATGGGCGGAGGTGTTGGCTCGCTCACAGCAGCATTCAGTCCCGCTTCGAGCTGGCGAAATCCTTCGCGAGCGACGACGACGTCGTTGTCAGTCGCCTTGTAGCTGGTACGATTTGCCCGGTCGCGCGCGCCGAGGAACTCGAGAAGCGCATATGCCTGGCCGAGTGAAATCATCTCCTTCTGGCGAAGCTCGCGAATGAGTCCCTGGCCGGTGAGCGATGATCCGCCCATGAGAGCGCGAAGAGAAGTCTCCGTTCCTTGCCACAGCTCAAGAATATCAGCGGCCCGGTCTTCGCCCTCGCGAGAGCGATCGAGCCGAGCCGCGATTGGCTCGACGGCCCTGAGGGCCGCCATGGCCGACTGCTGGTCGCCGTTCATCTAACTATTCGCAGAAGCCCAGCGTCGGCGCTTCCGCGGATGAAGCTCTCGGCATCCTCCGTGGAGATGAGATGACCCGTGAGTGAGAAGCCCCGGCGAGCCTCCGTCTGCATGAACTCGTTCGTTGAATTACCGCCGCGTGCTTCGCTCATTTTTGTAAGGATCTCCTCCCAGGTGCCCTCGATCGAGTTGTCCTCGTCGATGGTGATGCAGTGCTCATGCGGCGTCGCCTTGTCCTTGGCGAACGTGCTGAGCAGGGCGCCAAAGAGCTCGAGCTGGCCGCGAGCCTCGCCGTCGGCGGCTTCTGCCGCACGAGCTTCGATTTCCGCCAGCATCTCGTCAATGTCATCCGGTTCGCCCGCGAGCTCGGCCAGGCGTTCTTCCCATGGCTTCAGCTCAGGATCGTTGTCACGCAAACGATAGACCATCTTCTTCAACTCGATCAGCCGCCAGATGCCGAGCTCGTCCCAGTGGTCATCGGGGGTCGAGCGGTCGAGGTGGTAAAGGGCTGCTTCGTAGTCTCCACGGTCGTAGAAGATGTTGCCGAGGTATATGCGGGCCTCGGTGTGATCTTCGTCGATCTTGAGGGCTTTACGGAGGGTTGCTATAGCACCATCGTCGTCGCCCAGACGGTGCTCGACGTAGCCGATGCACGACACGGCTTCAGCCGAGTCAGGCGTTTGTCTGGCCGCGGTGTCGAAGTATTCGCGTGACTCCTCGATCAGACCTTCGCGGAAGAGTGCGCGGCCGACCTGGAGCATCAACTCGATATCGTCTTCGTAACCGAGCTCGAGAGTGCGGCGGAAGCTTCTAAGCGCCGCTTCCTGCTGGCCGAATTTGAGAAGGGTCTCGCCGAGGCCGGCGAGAGCATCCTCGTGCTCCGGGTCGAGGACTAAAGCTGCTTCAAAGCTTCTGCGGGCCCATGCGTACTCCTCGCGGGCGTGGTAGGCATAGCCGACGCCGATGTGCAGCTCGACCGAATTCGGGTAGAGTGCCAGTCCCTCGCGGAGTACATCCAAAGCCTCATCGTACTGTCCTTCGTTGTACAACTGATGTGCTCTCTCATCGTACTCCTCGGAACTCAGAAACGGGTTAGCCATGGGCGGTCACAACCTCCGAGCGATCGAGTTGCTTTATTGTACTATCGAAAAGCGGTTTTGTTCAAGCGAATTTTTTGACAGAAATTGAGGCGAGTTGGGCTTGCGGGGATCGTTGCATACAAGTACCGGGATGTGCGAAAAACCAGCCCCGGCTGCGTGTACCTACGCAATTCGCGCGCTATCTGCTTCGAAATCGTATCTCAGGTAACAACCGCCGTCCGTTCAGCGAACTTCTCCCAACTGGACGTCTCGATTGCTTCATCGATCGCCCCGATCAGCGTCTCGATCTCGTCATCCCTCGTAAAGAAATGCGGCGCGACACGTATCCCTGCCCCAACGCGGTAGTCGACAAGAATATCTCGCGAGAGCAGCACCTGCGCGACCTCGTACCCGTGAGGGACGTCGATCGCAACTGTACCGGCTCGGCGCCCGGTATCGCGCGGAGCAAAGACTTTGTAACCCCGCGCGTCGGCGAGCTCGATCAAACGAGAAGTCTGACGAATGCTCTTGTCGCGGATCTCACCCATTCCCGCCTGTCTGATAATTTTTGCTCCTTCGGCCGAAGCGTAAAGAGCCGGAATTACCGGCGTTCCGTTGAGCCACCGGAATGGCCCCGCCGTGTATTCCATTCGTTCCTCGAATGCAAACGGACGAGCATGAGCCTGCCATCCTGTGAGAGCAGGCGCGAGCGTATCACGAATTGCAGGCGATACATACAGAAAGCAGCCGCCCGGCCCGCCGCACAGCCACTTGAGTACTCCGCCGGTGAGAAAATCCACGCCACTTTTCTTCACATCCACCGGAATGATGCCGACGGAGTGAAACGCGTCGAGCGAAACCATCGCGCCCATCTTGTGCGCGTGGGAGCAAATCGCGTCGGCATCATTGATGAATGCCGACTTGAACAACACATGCGATATCGCGACGAGGCGCGTGCGCTCGTCGATCGCAGCAAGCAACCGGTCCTGATCGATCGTTATCCCATCATCCGAGCGAACCGTGACGACGCGGGCTCCGAACCGGACGGCCATCTGCTGATAAGCGTAAAGCACCGATGGAAAGTCGAGCTCGGTCATCACGATCGTGTCGCGAGGCGCGCTGAAGTCGATCGATGACACCACGGCTGACTGGGCGATGGTCACGTTCGGCATCATCACAACTTCGCCCGCATCAGCATTCATCAGCGGGGCGATCTCGTTTCCCACATCGATCGGTTTCTCCCACCACCCCCGAGCCCAAGCTTTTACCCCGAGATCGCCCCAGTCTGCCGCATACTCGGCCAACCTTGCTGGCACGCTTCGCGGCATCGGCCCCAAAGAGTTGGAAACGAGATACGTCGTCTTCTCGAGTATCGGGAATTCAGCGCGATACCCGAGCAGCTTGTCGCTCACTTCTGCCTACTTCCTTTGCCTGTCGCGAATCGCCTTGAACTCTGCGTCGGAGCTCCAGGTGGGAACTGCCGGCGAGTTGGCGATCATGTTGCCGAAGCGCTGAACGATCTCCGATAACTGGACAGCGCCCGTGAGGTTCCAGCCTTCGTGATATTCATCGGAAGGCTGGTGGTATCTGTGGGCAACGTAATCGTCGTGCATTTTCGCACCCCAATCCTTTGGCCGCCCGACGAAGTCATTTCCCTCGCCAATCGAGACCGATGGAATTCCGGCCTTGGCGAACGAGAAGTGGTCGGACCGGTAGAACTGTCCGGCCTCTGGATGTGCCTCAGGTGAAAGCCTGATGCCAGAAGCCCCAACCATCTGGGCCAGCGAAGTCCCAAGCGAGCTTTTTTTCTCGCCGAGTACGCTCAGATCATTCATGCGGCCGAGGATGTTGCCGCCGTCGATGTTGAGATTGGCGATAATGTTTGCTGCGGGGACGGTTGGATGTTCCGCGTAGTAAGCGGAGCCGAGCAGTCCGGATTCTTCGGCGGTGACGAGGAGAAATAGCTGGGAGCGGCGGGGTTTCGGTGACGCTGCGGCTGAGCGGGCAATAGCCATGACGTCGGCGACGCCTGACGCGTTGTCGGAGGCGCCGTTGTAGATGGAGTCGCCGTTCACGACAGGCCCGATTCCGTGGTGATCCCAGTGTGCGCTGTAGGCGACGTATTCGTTGCGAAGCTTTGGATCGCTGCCGCGAACGACGCCGACTACGTTGGATGACTTGAGATGCGCAACGTTGTTTGTGAAATGCGCGTCGATGTTGATTCCGGTGGGTACTGGGCGGAAGTCGCGAGACTCGGCCTGTTTGCGAAGGGTGGCCATGTTGAGACCGGCCTGCGCAAGGAGTGCGGTCGCCGCGCTGTCGGTTATCCACCCGCGCACGCCGATTGGCGCCGGACTCTTAGGATCGCGCGGGAGCATGCGCTGTTCCTTGGCCCACGATCCGACGACTGTGTGCCATGGATATCCGGCGCGGTCGGCGGTGTGAACGATGAGCATTCCGGCGGCACCCTGGCGTTCTGCTTCTTCGAACTTGTAGGTCCACCGGCCGTAGTAAGTCATTGCCTTACCGCCGAAAAGACTGGGCTCACCGGGAAGTGCTGGCGGATCGTTCACGAGAACGAGGACAACTTTCCCCTTGAGATTCATGCCCTTGAAGTCGTCCCATTTGTACTCGGGCGCGGCCGCGCCGTAACCAATGAAGACGAGTTCGCCGTTGGCCGTACTCGCGGGCGATGCAGATCCGGCCCATACAACGACATCGTCAGGGTAGCGGAGAGTTCCGTTTGCCTTTCCACTGGCAGTTACGCTGACCGAGCCTTTGGTTGCGCCGACGACGTCGATTGGTACTTCCTGGAAGTATGAGCCCTTCACGCCAGGTTCGACACCATAGGCTTTAAGCTGAGCGGCGATGTATTCAGTCGAGAGTTTGTCGCCGCGTGTCGCGGGTGCGCGGCCTTCGAGAAGATCGGAAGCGAGGAACTGAATCGTCGCGTCGATCTCGTTTGGGGTGATGCGCTGAAGGGTGGGTGCCGCCTGCGCCGGCAAGGCGACAGGGGTTACGAGAGCGAGCGTCGCGAGGACTTTTGCAAACTTCATTTTTTGTGTGGGAAAGGGGTTCGAGAATCTTATCCAATATTCAATCTTGTGCGCGGTCGCCGGAAGAAAAATCGCGTTGGCGGACGTCGGTGCCCGAGCATGGTCTGGCCTGCCGTGTGACCTTTTACAACGCTGCCGGAAAAAAAGACCGGGCGGTGTCAAACCCGCCCGGTCATTTAATCCAGAAGAATTCCTTGTTACGGCGCGATGATCACCATTGGAATGGTGGCCATTGCCCCTTCGGTATCAGCTTTGATCGAGACCGCATTAGCGATGCCCGTTAAAGCCGAAGCGACGGGGAAAGCCTTTGCACGCATGTTGAAGAAGAACCCACCAGTACTGGCAACCGGCGTTATTTCCATGGCAGCGCCATCAGACGTGGTAAGAACGGGCACAGGCGTCTGCCCCGGCAGTTGTTGGATTCCGTTCTTGTCTCTGACGACGACCTGAAACTGTATCGTCTGCCCGATCTTGATACGCCTGACGTCACCGGCGACAGAAAATTGCACCGCCCCGAGATACCCTGCGGTTCCCGATTTATACACAGTAACTGCAGAGGTCGCAGTCGCGATCGTCTGCCCGCCCTTGGTGTAGGTAGCAGTAAGCGTCGCAGTTTTTGTGGCGGTGGTTGCCTTGGCGATGGCCAGCCCGCTCGAAGGATCGATGACGATCACCGAATTGTCGCTCGACCCATAACGAATCACCCCGCCATCAGAAGATGCAGAAACTTCATTTCCCTGGGCGTCAAACAACCTCGCCCGGTAAAAATTCCCCCCCGTCGAGTCGGTGTACTTGGCAGCGAGCGGGTCGAGAAACATCGCGGTAACGATGTTGCCTGCCGGAGCCGTAACTGTTACTGGAACAGTCTTGGTTACCGTGACCCCATTGGCCGTGTAAGTCGCAACAACATCGACTGGACCACCGGCTTTCACTCCGGTGAACGTGGTTGGTGCTCCGGTTGCCAGCGCGGCAACGCTGGCCGGGCTCACCGTCACAATTGACGTATCCTTAGACACCCATGTGACAGGCGAAGTCCCCGACGCGTTCGTGACAGTCGCGGTTACCGTCGCGGTTTGGCCTTGCGGGAGCTGGAGTGAAGTCGGATTCACGGCCAGCGTCGGGGATGGTGTCGGCGATACGACCCTGACCAAGAACGTCTTGGTCACCACTGTCGAGCCACTTGTTCCGGTTAGCAACACTGAATGGTCCCCCGGCAATACGGACGAGGAGGCGGTCACAGTGAGGATAGTCTGGTTGCCGGTGGTCGAAGCTGGGCTCGCGGTAACTGTAATCCCCGCATCAGTCGTAGCCGTAATCGCTACGGCACCCGGGAAATTGGTGCGGTTGATTTGAACAGTATCGAGTTGTCCGGGCTGCGCACCTGCGGTTACTGAGAGAGGTGATGTAAGCACCGTCATGCTAAAGGTGCCCTGACAAGTAAGCGAAGTTGACGCGGACAGCGTTGAATTCGGCTTGGTTGCGGTGATCGTGACTGTACCGCCGGATAGGCAAGTAGCAACGCCGGTAGTTGCGACGAAAGCGATGTTGGAGTTGCTGCTGCTCCAAAATTGGGTCGGCACTACGGCATCATTCTGATCCAGCAGCCGATACTGGCGACGCTCGCCAATCGTAACGGGAGTGAGCGCATTACTTAGATCGTTTAATGGTCCATCGGGCTGAACTGCAATGATGTGAACCGATTGGCCAACGAGGATCGTAACATTTTTCTGAAGCATGACAGGAGCCGCCAACACTGACGCCGCGTCGATGAAAGAGACACTCTTTTTGAAGACTACCGGAAGAACAACCTGCCCCTGTGCAAGCCCTTTTATTACCAGGGACATGTTGGATCTTGTCACGAGGCGACCATCCGCTTGTGCGCGCAGAACTGTGTCTACGGCAATGAAGGATGCGACGGAACTCGATGGCCCCCATACTATCGCGCCAGTCGTTATTCCTGGGCCTGTGCCGGCCCGAACCGTTGCCGTCAGGAGCGTAGATTCACCGACTTTAAGAACGATCACGTCCGGGACGTCCACCCTGTCCGGAGTGGGAAGAACGACAATATCGTGAAAATATTTGGCGCGATCATCCAAAGGCACGCTCGCAGTGAAAGCCATACGGGCTTGTCCTAATCCAATGGATGCCGTCCGGACGAACTGGACCCTATTAGTCACCTCCACGTGTTGGACAGCAGGGCCCACGAGCTTACTTACTGCCGGGTTGGTCGATGACCAGTTCAAATCGAAATTGCCCGCGAATTGGCATTGCCCGATGACACTTAAGAAGGCGCCCGACGCAATATCTGATTCGAAGATCTTGTTGTAAAGATTGTCACACCCAGCTGTGACGAACCACGGCAAAGGGGAAACAACGGTGTCGCCGATGAATGAAGTATCGAGCTGGGAGGTCGGTATCGTAAAAGCGATTCTTTGCTCGTCGAGCTTGGTTATGTCGGTGCTCTGACATGCCGAAAACAGAACGGCGCAGCCAAGCCAAGCGAGTTTGACAGTTCTCGAAATTGTCAGTACTGGTCGCTTCGGCGAGATCCTGGAATAGCTATTTCGTTGCGTACTGTTTGACATGTCACCTTCGAGTCGAATGGTTGGCGAGCAACAACTCAGGGCCGCGTAAACGATTGCCTCGCACTTTGAACGAGGTCGCCCTACCTTGATTCGCAGGAAATCCCACCAAATCGGCTCATCGACGAAATCGGAGGCGAATACTAAATGTCTCGACGACGAAGTCCTCTGCGGGTTCGCATTCATTGGAGAGCCGCTGCGAACCTACTGTTCCGCGCGAGGCGCTGAAGTCGATCAACGACACGACCGCTGATGGACGTTGGTGACATTCGGCATCACTACTTGGCCGGACCAGCATTCATCACCACGGCGAACTGTCTTCAGGCGCTCTGACACGAGAGATCGAAAAGATTCCCGCCTTCACGAACCCGGTATGTCACCTTGATCACAGGTCTTCCGCGGTTGTCCAGAGAGTACCGGCTCTCAACGATTTTTCCGAAAAACCCCGCAAGGCGACCACCTTCCCATTCTATCTTTCCGGTCGCTGCGTCGTAGGAAAACGCCGCCTTGGACCCAGTGCCTTCCTTGACGAGGCTTGTGTATACGCTGGGACCCACGATGGTGATCTGGCCAATCGTCATTCCGGTTGTGCTTCCTGCAATCGACCCTGATAGGATCGATCCGCACGTGTACAGACCGGTGCGCATTGTCGCCGGAGTCGCTCCACGATTGCCCGCCGGCGCAGCGTCCTGGGCCGAGGCTGTCGACCCTACACCAAACGCGCAGGCAGCACTGACAGTGGCGATTAGTCGAAAATGATTCATCGGGTTCTTTCGGTCATTGAGGTTCCTGTCCGAAGGTTGATTACGCGGGCTTTATCGCGGGTCGCGGCGCCCTAAACAATTGTCTCGCGCTTGAGGCGATATCGGCGCTACCTTGGAACGCAGGAATTCCAACCAGAACGGCTCATCGGTCGTTGACAGCGCGGGAGTCGATTGCAGCCCAGCTCAGAAGACCAGAGCCTCGTAGGCTTTGAAATAGTCGGAGATCCGCACGACAGGGCCGCACTCGATGCACAGCTTCCGGCTGTCTACGCAGAGCTGCGGGCCCTAGCCGGGCATTACCTCCATGGCGAGAGAGCTGACCACACTCTCCAGCCGACCGCTCTCGTCCACGAGGCATACCTGCGCCTCTCCCAGCAGCACGGTGTGGACTGGCACGACAAGGCTCAGCTCTTCGGCGTCGCCGCGCAGATGATGCGACGAATCCTCGTAAACCACGCCGAAGCTCGTAACGCGACGAAACGCGGTGGCCTCGTCACTCGAGTCACTCTGGATGAGTCAGTCAGCTGGGTTGGCGATCGGGAGCTCGACATCGTCGCGCTCGACGAAGCACTCACGCGCCTCGCACAACTCGACCCGCGTCAGGCCCGGGTAGTCGAGCTGCGGTTCTTCGCCGGTCTCAGCATCGTAGAGTCAGCCGAAGTCCTGAACATTTCGGCGGCCACCGTAAAGCGCGAGTGGAGCATGGCGAAAGCATGGCTTCGCGCCGAGCTCGTGAACACTTGAGTCAAACTGATTCGAGCGCAGCCAACGAAAGAGTCGAGAAATGGGAGCGAACCAAGGCGCTCTTCAACGCGGTCCTCGACAAGCCGCCCGACGAGCGCGCGGATTTTCTGATCAGCGCCGCAGGCGAGAACTTTCAGCTGCGCGAATCAGTTTCACGTCTGCTTGCCGCCAACGACGAAGACGACGACTTCATGGAAACGCCTGCTGCGGCGATCAACGCGACATCACCGATCGATTCTCTTCCCGACCTTCTGCCCGCCGGCGGACGTATTGGCCCGTATCTGCTGGTACGCGAAATCGGCCGCGGCGGAATGGGGACTGTTCACTTTGCCACCCGGGATGACGGAGAATTTCGACACGGTGTAGCCCTGAAGCTGGTCAAGCCCGGAATGGACACCGACCTGATTGTCAGGCGGTTCCGCCATGAACGGCAGATCCTTGCCGACATGGATCATCCGAACATTGCCCGGCTCTACGACGGTGGTTCTACTGAGGGGGGCCGACCGTATTTCGTGATGGAGTATATAGAAGGAGACCCGATTGACGTTTACTGCGCGAAGCATGAGCTCGGAGTTCCAGAACGCCTTCAACTATTTCAGGCAGTCTGCGCTGCAGTTCAATACGCGCACCAGAATCTGATCGTCCATCGAGATATCAAGACGAGCAACATCATCGTCACTGAGGCCGGTGTTCCGAAACTGCTCGACTTTGGCATCGCCAAATTTCTCGATCCTGCGCGTGTGGAATCGGTAACTGTTGCGCCAATCACAATGCGCGCAATGACGCCGGAGTACGCGAGCCCCGAGCAGGTTCGCGGCGATCCAATCACTACAGCAAGCGACGTCTATTCACTTGGCGTCCTGCTATATGAGCTGCTTGCCGGACGCCGCCCGTACGAAGTGACCTCCAGCCGGCCCGAAGATATTGCCCGCGCGGTGTGCGACACCGACCCGGTGCCACCAAGCCAGGCGATCAAGAATGACCCCGGCGCACGGCGACGATTGCGTGGCGATCTCGATACAATCGTGCTGATGGCGATGCAGAAGAATCCGCGACGACGTTACGCGTCAGTTGAGAAATTCTCGGAGGATATCGGCCGCCATCTCCGTCGAATGCCGGTTGCTGCGCGCCGCGACACTCCCGGCTATCGAGCGACGAGATTCGTGCGGCGCAATCGCGTCGCCGTCGCTACCGCCGCCACCGTCCTCGCATCGCTGGTCGCAGGACTCGCGACGACAATGTGGCAAGCAAGAGTCGCTCAAACCGAGCGGGCTCGCGCGGAACGAAGATTCTCCGAGGTAAGATCGCTCGCCACCTCCTTTCTTTTTGAACTGCACGACGCGATTGCTCCACTGCCTGGCTCGACCCCTGTGCGCGGCCTTCTCGTAAAACGAGCGTTGGCGTCACTCGATGGTCTCGCCAAAGAAGCACAGGGAGATCCAGGCCTTCAGAAAGATCTTGCAGCCGCCTATGAACGCGTCGGGCGAGTCCAGGGCAATTCCTACAATTCGAATCTTGGTGACACTCGCGGTGCGCTGATCAGTTACCAGAAGTCTCTGGAGATTCGAAAGAGGCTCGCCCTCGACAACCCGGAGTCACCCGAGTTCCAGTACGAGCTCGCGAGCGGATACGGCGGCCTCGGCGACATGAACAGCAACGTAGGCGAGCTCGCCGAGGCCGCGAACGATTACCAGAGCGCGATCGCAATTCGACGTACATTGCGACTCAGGAATCCCGCTGACACTGCCAATCGCAGCGCAATGGCGGAGCTCTACAACTTCCTGGGCGACACCCAGGGAATGGATGGATATCCCAATCTTGGCAACGTGCCGGGCGCGCTGGCGAGCTACAGGCAATCGGTGAAGCTGCGGGAAGAGCTGCTAAGCGAGTCACCACAAAACACCGATCGTAAAGTTGGCCTTGCCAATAGCCTCATGAACCTAGGGTATCTCGGGAACATTGCAGGTGATACATTGGGTGCTCCGCAGGTGAGACGCTCAGTGGATATTCTCGAGCGTGTGCTCGCATCAGACCCGAACGATGCCACTCGACGGCTCGAGCTGCTGTCGGGTTACGCGAGACTTCGATCAGTTCTCGCAGATGCGGGGCAGCTCGACAACGCAATTGCCGTCGATCGCGAAACGATCGCAATGTTGGACACCATGCTGTCGGCTGACCCGACGAATACCCTGTTGCGCCGCAATCGCGGCGCGATGATGAACTGGCTCGGGAGAGACCTGCGGTCGTCGGGAAGACCGGACCTTGCAGCAGGTATCCATCGGCAGGTTATTGTCATAGCCGAGGAGCTTGCAGCGCGGGATGCAGGCAGCTCGGAGCATCGACAGGATGTTGCGTTCACGCACTACCTGCTGGCCGAAGCGTTGAGCGATTCGAGAAACGATCGCGAGGCTTTGAGCGAGTTTCGCATTGCCGCGGCGAAGAAGGAAAAGCTGCGCGTAAGCGAACCCTCGAACATGCGTCACTCGGATGAGCTTGCCCTGATTTATACGGGCACGGGGAAGGTTCTCACGCGAACCGGCGATTTCGGCGGCGCTGCCGAGATGTTCGCAAAGGCGATCCCGCTTGCTGAAGCTGCGATGGTACGCACCAAGGCGAACATGAAGGCGAAGGTGACACTGGCGTCCGCGTATCTCGGCGCAGGGAAACTTCACGCTTCGATGACGAAGTTGAACATTTCCGCGGCTCAACGAACTTCGCAGTGGCGCGAAGCTCGGGCGCTATTCAGCAAGAGCTCGGATATATGGCAGGGCATAAAGACAGGCCGACGTCTCTCGGGCGCTCAGGCAAAGAGTCTCGCGGACGTTGAGCGCGAGGCTGCCGCCTGTGACTCGGCGCTGCGGAATTAACTGAGTCTGGCAGAAACAATCGGACTCTTCTCAGGCACTTTTCGCACTGGCGCCCCAAAGATATTCTCGACAGAATCGTCGACCAAGGGAAATCCTCTCACTACGAATACGCAGCTGACTTATGGCGAACCGCCATCCGAGAACTCCAGCCACACGTCCAACGCGCTCGCCGCCTGAGCCAGCTGATTCTAGACAATGGACGAACTACAGCGGGAGCCCGAAAATCGCCCTCGTCCTGGGCGGCGGAGGCTTAAAGGGGTTCGCACACATCGGTGTTCTTGCAGCGTTGCGAGAAAAGGGGATCGAGCCCGCAGTGTTAGCCGGTACAAGCATCGGCTCCTTGATTTGCGCGGCCGCAGCAGCGGGCATGCCGATCGAAGACATGACGGAGCACGCAAAGAATCTTCGGCGCCGGGACCTTTTCCGGCTCAACCGGCTCGGCATGCTCATCGAGCGGTCGCATGCTCCGTCGATTTATCAGGGCGCGCCGTTGCGCGAGGTTCTCGCTTCGGTTGTCGGTGACACACGGTTCGAGGATCTCAACACTCGACTGCTTGTGAACACCGTGGACCTCCAGCGCGGATCGCCCGTCGTGTGGGGACTGCCCGGCCTTCAGGATGTCAGCGTTCTCGACGCTGTTTATGCGTCATGCGCGCTGCCCGGCTTTTATCCACCGGGCGATGTTGGTGGCCGGAGCTGTGTGGATGGCGGCGTGGTGGACAATCTCCCAACTGGAGTCGCATCGCAGGGAATGGACGCCGTGATTGCCGTTGATACGGGCAGCAGCGCGCTGGTGACGGAAAGAGAGATCGCGCATCAGGGGTTCACCGCGATCTACATGCGCGCGGCGACGACGATGATGCACGCCCTGCAGCTCGCGCCACTCGAGCAGTGGACTGGCCCGCCGATGATTCTCATCCGGCCGCGAGTGTCGCACATCGGCTGGTTCAGTTTCAGTCACACCGAAGAGCTGATCGATGCAGGATACCGCGCCGCGATGGAAGCTCTGGAGCATTTCGACGTATGCCTTGCGGCCGAGACGGGAATTTTTCCTCGACGGGCTATGCGGATTTCGGTGGACCGCGAGAAGTGCATCGGCTGCACGATTTGCGTCGCACTTGCACCGTCGCTGATGGCGATGGACGAAGAGGGTAAGGCGGTGCCGAGGATTCCGGTTGTTGACTGGTCGCCGGCGGATGGCGACTTCGTGCATCACTGCCCGACGTATGCGATCAACGCGGAGCCGGCAGAGTCGAACGGGAAAGAAAATCAGCCGCAGTCGGCCGATGCGAAGACGCCGGAAGAGCGCGAGAAGCGTCTCGAGGCATCCTGAAGTGAGAGGTGCTACATTTAACTCAGCCTGACGCCCGCCAAAACCCAGGGCGTCAGTGGCTCAGAGTAACCGGCCAGCGCACGGCGCGACCTGTTCAAGAGAAGACACCATGACCAACCCGAATTCCTTCGGAAGCCGGTCCACGCTCGAGGCCGGGGGGCAGTCGTACACGATCTATCGCCTCGACTCGCTCAACGCCACATCGGGGGGCAGGGCAGCATCCCTTCCATTCAGTCTCAAGATCCTCCTCGAGAATCTTCTTCGTAACGAAGACGGAAAGTTCGTCAAGAAGAGCGACATCGAGACGCTAGCGAGCTGGGACGTAAAGGGCAAAGTGGAAAAGGAAATCGCGTTTCGAACGGCGCGCGTTCTCCTTCAGGATTTCACGGGAGTTCCGGCCGTCGTCGACCTCGCGGCAATGCGCGACGCTCTCGCGAAGCTCGGCGGCGATCCGAAGAAGATCAATCCGCTTCAGCCGGTCGATCTCGTCATCGACCATTCGGTGCAGGTCGATGAGTACGGATCAGACGCATCGTTTCTGATCAACGCGAACCTGGAGTTCGAGCGAAACCAGGAGCGGTACGCATTCCTCAGATGGGGGCAGAAAGCGCTGGAAAATTTCCGCGTCGTTCCTCCGGACACCGGAATCGTCCATCAGATCAACCTCGAGTATCTCGCGCAGGCCGTATTCGTGAACAAAGTCGATGGAGAATCGACAGCGTATCCCGACTCGCTCGTCGGCACGGATTCACACACGACGATGATCAACGGACTCGGCGTACTCGGCTGGGGCGTTGGTGGAATCGAAGCGGAAGCTGCGATGCTCGGGCAGCCCGTCTCGATGCTGATTCCGGAAGTCGTCGGATTCAAGCTGCACGGAAAACTGTCACCCGGCACGACGGCGACCGATCTCGTTCTAACTGTCACGCAGCTGCTCCGACAGAAGAAAGTCGTCGGTAAGTTCGTCGAGTTCTACGGAGCTGGTCTGTCATCGCTGTCGCTTGCCGATCGCGCGACAATCGCGAACATGGCGCCCGAGTACGGCGCGACGATGGGTTTTTTCCCGATCGATGCTGAAACGATCAAGTACCTCCGCTTCACCGGACGCGACGAGGCGCAGGTTCAACTCGTCGAAGCGTACGCGAAGACACAGGGTTTGTATCGCACAGATGAAACGCCCGATCCGGTATTTACCGACACGCTCGACCTCGACCTTTCGACTATCGAGCCAAGCCTGGCCGGACCAAAGCGTCCGCAGGACAGGGTTCCGCTGAAACTTGCGAAGCAACTTTTCAAGGAAGCACTCGCGGCGGATCTGGGGAGGACGGGAACGATGGCAGGGGTTGCCGCGGCGAGGCAGGCGATGTCAGTATCGGCGTCGCCTCAGTTGTCTGAAGCGGTCGTCGCCACAACGACTGAGGATCAGGCCGGCGCACAATCGGCCGTGCCGGTGACGATGAACGGCGAGAACTTCGGGCTTCGTCATGGCGCCGTTGTGATCGCTGCGATCACGAGCTGCACGAACACTTCGAACCCGAGCGTGATGCTCGCGGCTGGACTACTTGCTCGTAATGCAGTAGCGAAGGGCTTGATGACGAAACCGTGGGTGAAGACGAGTCTCGCTCCAGGTTCGAAGGTGGTCACCGATTACTTCACTGCTGCCGGCGTTCTCGAATCGCTGGAGAAGCTTCGCTTTAACGTTGTTGGTTACGGCTGCACGACCTGCATTGGAAACTCAGGGCCGCTGCCACAGCCGATTTCTGATGCGATCGAGCAGAACAAGCTCGTCGTCGCTGCGGTGCTGTCGGGTAACAGAAACTTCGAAGGGCGAATCAATCCGCACACGAGATTCAACTATCTCGCGTCTCCGCCGCTCGTTGTGGCTTACGCTCTCGCCGGACGAATGGACATCGACTTCAATACCGAGCCACTCGGAGTTGGAGCTGACGGCCCGGTTTTCCTCCGCGACATCTGGCCCGCGCCGAAAGAAGTTGAAGATGAGATTCTTCGCTCGGTCAAAGCCGAAATGTTCAAGACTCAGTACGCGAACGTGTTTTACGGAGACGAAAGCTGGCGCGGGTTGCCGGTTCCCGAAGGCGATCTCTACGCGTGGGATGAGAATTCAACGTACGTGAAGAATCCGCCGTTCTTCGATGGGATGACGCTGACACCGCCGGGTGTTCGTCCGATTTCCGGCGCTAAGCTGCTCGCGATGCTCGGCGACTCGATCACGACCGATCACATCTCGCCAGCTGGTTCGATTCCCGCGGCGAGTCCGGCCGGCAAATGGCTGATCGCTCACGGCGTGAAGACAACCGAATTCAATTCATACGGCGCGCGGCGCGGAAATCATGAGGTAATGATGCGCGGAACGTTCGCGAACATTCGCCTTCGAAACGAACTAGCACCGGGCACTGAAGGGGGCTGGACTGCAACTGCTCCCGGCGCTGAACCCGTTTCCATTTACGATGGTTCGATGGAGTACCAGCAGGCCGGCGTTCCGCTCGTCATCATCGCAGGCAAGGAGTACGGGACAGGCTCGTCGCGCGACTGGGCAGCGAAGGGAACGCTGCTTCTCGGAGTTCGTGCCGTGATCGCCGAGTCGTTCGAGAGAATCCATCGGTCGAACCTGGTCGGAATGGGAGTGCTGCCGCTCGAGTTCACTAATGGAGAAACTCGACAGACTCTTGGACTTACGGGGTTTGAGACATTCGATATCGTCGGGATTTCGGACGACGTGAAGCCGCGTTCGAGTATGACGGTGCGCGCGACTGCTTCAGACGGATCCGTGAAGGAATTCAACGCGCTGTTGCGGATCGATACTCCCGAAGAAATGAATTACTACCGGCACGGGGGTATCCTTCCCTTCGTCTTGCGGCAGCTTGTTGACTGAGGATTGAGGACATATGCGGATCCTCAGTCCTCAGTCATGAGTTCAAGCTGGCGGAGCAACCCCCGGTTTCTTCTTGAATTGCAGTCGCGGTATGGCTTTGTGAATCTGCTCCGTTACTTCGCGCTCCATCTGAGCCGGATCGAGCGGCTTGAGCATCTCCTGCAATTCCGGATCGTGCGAGATCGTGTGGCCCATTCGCGTGTACAATCCGGCTACGAGGTGAAGGGTTTTCGTCACCTCTTCCTCGATTTTCAGATTTACCTGCAGTGTCAGCTCCTCACGAAGCTCGCCGATCGCGGATTCGCGACCCTGGCTCATGAGCACGAAGATCGACAGGAAGATCGCTTCGAGCGAAACGACCATCGTCAGGAATCCATACGGAAACGGGTCGAACTTCGGCAGCGGACTGATGGTGCTGTTCCAGAAAAGCCAAATGGCGAAGCCGACGAGGTGGAAGACGAAAAAACCAGTCGAGCTGGCGACGCGAGTAAGCCAGTCGGCGAAACCCTGCATTGGCGTTTGCTCGCCAGCATGCTGCGCCTTGATGGCCTGAAATGCGCTGTGCATTCGGCTGCTTCTGCGCGAACGGCGATCGATGCCGGTTGGCAGTGGAGTTCCGTGAAGCGTAGTTACCATCGACGGCGGGGCGCCGGGCGCTCCGGGTTCTGCCGAGGTTAGCGCGCTCTCGTGGACCGCTCCTTCGTCCGGAACGAGACGCGTATCCGGAGTGTTTTCGGGCTCTTTGTCTGTCATGGCTTCATTAGACGAGGTGGATGGGAGCAGGCCGGTCTCACGCCACTTCCTGTGTCGGGATAAACGTATCAGCTTTCGAATAATGAACACACCAGTAACTGTAGGATTGATTCAGGAATCCGTCACAGCAGACACTCGCGCAAACATCGATCATGCGATCGAGCGCGTGCGCGAAGCGGCAGGCCGCGGGGCTCAGATCATCTCCCTTCAGGAGCTGTTCAACGCTCCCTATTTCTGCCAGGCCCAGACGGCCGAGCGGTTCGATATTGCCGAGGCGATTCCGGGTCCGGCGGTGGAGCGAATGCAGAAAGTCGCGCAGGAGCTGGGGACGGTTCTCATCGTTCCCATTTTCGAACGACAGGCGGCCGGCGTCTACCGGAATTCCGCCGCGATCGTCGATGCCGACGGCACGATGCTCGGCGTCTATCGAAAGATGCACATCCCCGACGATCCGCTTTTCTACGAGAAATACTATTTCACGCAGGGCGATTCTCATATCTCGCACGACGATCAGCACAAGGGAGCGAACGGTTTCCGCGTCTGGAATACACGTTACGCGAAGATTGGGGTGCTGATCTGCTGGGATCAGTGGTATCCGGAAGCCGCACGGATCAACGCGCTGCTCGGTGCGGAGATCCTGTTCTATCCTACGGCAATCGGCTGGCACCCGTCAGAAAAATCCGAGTTCGGCACAGCACAGGTCGACGCATGGCGCACGGCTCAACGCGCGCACGCGATCGCTAATGGTGTGTTCGTCGCCGCAGCGAATCGCGTCGGACACGAAGAAGAGAAAGGCACAGATGGCATCGAGTTCTTCGGACACTCGTTCGTTTGCGATCCGTTCGGGCGAATTCTGACTGAAGCCGGAACCGATCCCGCTGTGCTCGTCGCAAAATGCGATCGTGCGCTCATCGAAGACACTCGCCGCAACTGGCCATTCCTGCGCGATCGGCGGATCGATGCCTACGGCCCGATTCTCAATCGGTATATCGGATGAGCTCGGAACGGTCCGCGATAATGAGCACGCGGGCGGTTGATCCTCGTTCGACCAAAGCTCCAGCCCGCACCATGCCGCCGGAATGGGCGCCGCACGATGCGACTTGGATCGCGTGGCCGCATCATGAGCCGGATTGGCCGGGTAAGCTCGGAGCTGTTCCGTGGGTCTACGCCGAGATTGTTCGCGCGCTTCACACGCATGAGCGAGTGGAGATCCTGTGCAACGACGAAGAAATCCTCGATAGCGCGAAAGCCGCGCTCGATGCGCACGGCGTTGCGTCCGGCGGGCATCGACTTCACCTGGTGCCCACCGACCGGGTCTGGCTGCGCGACTCGGCGCCGACTTTCGTGTGGACAGGCGACGGCGACATCGAGCTCGTCAACTGGCACTTCAACGGGTGGGCGAAGTACGACAATCACTCGCTCGATGAAAGAGTCGGCGAAGCGGTGGAGGAGATCACGGGATTACCGCGATTGATTGCGCGGCGCCCGGATCGCGGCGAGTGGCTGGTGCTGGAAGGCGGCGGAATCGAGACCGATGGGGCCGGCTCGCTGATGGTCACGGAAGAATGGCTGCTCAGCGACACGCAGGTTAGAAACCCTGGAATGACTCGCGAAGATTACGAGAGCGCCTTCGCGGAGTACCTTGGCATCACTAACACAATCTGGCTTGGCAAAGGGTGTGTTGGCGATGACACTCACGGGCATATCGACGACATCGCCCGCTTTGTTTCGCCCGGCGTGGTATTGCTCGCGTTCGAGGAGAATCCCAACGATGCCAACAACGCATCGTCGGTGGATAACCTCGCGCGACTTGAGAGCGCATCGAGCCGAAGCCCGCTGCGGATTGTGAAACTTCCATATCCACGTGCTGTGATAATGGATGGCCAGCGGCTTCCTGCGAGCTACGCGAATTTCTATATCGCAAATGGCATTGTGATCGTGCCGACCTTCAACGACGCGAACGATCGCATCGCGCTCGAGATAATCGCGCGCCAATTCCCCGACCGCGAAGTCGTCGGAATTCATTCGCTCGATCTCGTCTGGGGTCTCGGAACGCTTCACTGTCTGAGCCAGCAGCAGCCATCCGCTCCAGGGAATGATTCTCGCTAGGTAGGCTGGCATGAAGATCACTTTGGTTGCCGAGGACGCGATCCGCCTCGAGCCGACCACCGGCCCGATGACAATCGAAGCTGAATCCGCCGATCAGCTCTATTCGCCATTTCACATGATGGCAAGCGGCCTCGCCTTCTGCACGTACTCTGTGCTGGCATCGTGGGCGAGCAATGCAAAGCTCGAGTCCGACGACATTGTCGTTGACGTGCAGTGGACATTCGCGGACAATCCGCACCGCGTCGGCGACATCGCGCTCAAGATCGGATGGCCCTCGCTGCCGGCGGCCAGGAAAATGGCGGCAGAGCGAGTTGCTGCGATGTGCGCGATTCACGCTACGCTAACGCACTCTCCGAACATCGTCACGACGATTGAAGAAACTGAAGCAACCGCGCGACAGAAGACAGTAGCCGCCGATCAGACAGCATGACGGTCCCAGTCGTTCAATTCACCGTGAATGGACACGAAGTTCCGGAACGCGCGATCATGTCCGGATTATCCGGTCGGCCTTACACCGTCGTTTACGATGGATGCTGCAAGGTCTGCAAGAAGCTCGTCGCTGCCCTGATCAATTGGGACCGGAAAGGCAAGTTGGAGATTCTTCCATCACAGACTCCAACGCTCGCAGCGCGCTACCCGTGGATCCCCGCGCCGGCATACCTCGAGTCTGTGCAATTCATCGAGAATCGCAACGGTACAACCTGGCAAGGGGCCGCGGCGCTCGAGCACATCATCGATGTTCTCCCGAAAGGCCAGCTGATCACGTGGATATTCTCGATTCCCTTCGTCCGACCGCTCGCGGAAAAATTCTACCGATGGTTCGCGAAGAATCGATACAGGCTCGGGTGCGGTGAGCATTGCCAGCAGCACCAGCCGAACCTCGATTTTGAGAAACGCTGAAAACAGCTAG
>JBBSGU010000027.1:0-32328 GCA_038253755.1 Gemmatimonadales bacterium
GACGAGCGCGAAGCCAGCGTCCTGCACCTTCGTCGCCCTCGAGCTTCATCAGATCGTCGAAGTGTTCGGATCCAAACACTGCGGGCACTCCAACGATGTCGTCGTAGGCGGACGCGACGACGCGATGTCCGCTTTCGAATGCTTCGATGAGTTTTCGGAGACTGACTGCCGAGATCAAGGGCTGATCAGTCGTCATAACAAGAACGCCATCCAGACTCAACTGTCTGGCAGCTTCAATTCCAGATGTCAGTGACGAGGCGATCCCGGATTGCCAATTTCGATTTAACGCGAAAGCAACATCGGGGAGATTGCCAACCGCTGCGATAACGCTTTCCGCGAGTGCTCCGACGACAACAATGATTTGATGCGCACCGGCATCCCGAGCAGAGTAGACTGCTCGGCGGACAAGCGGCGATCCGTCGAGATCGATGAGTTGTTTGGATTCACCAAGCCGCGAAGACGATCCTGCGGCGAGGACGATGGCACCGATTCGCAGCGGAGTCGAAGTGTTTCTGGCGATAAATAATCCCCAATTACGGGTCAGGGCTGACAGTTGCCGCTGCGTGAAGCGGGGCATTACGATCGCGCAAATGGCCGCCCTTTCGCCCGCTCGTGACGGCCGAAATTTCGGCGATGATGGACAAGGCAATCGCGTCTGGTCCGTCGCCGCCGACGTCGAGCCCGATGGGGCCAAAGACGGATTGTCTCGAAGGAGTCGATCCCGCATTCTGTGAGGCGATCTCCGCAAACATTCTCTCGGTGCGTGCCTGCGGACCGAGAATGCCGATGTAAGCAATGCCTGCGTCGAGCAGTGAGCGAACGTATTCGAGATCGCGCGCGTAGTGATGTGACATTACGACTGCGGCGGTGTGGGGCGTGAGCGCGACCGATTCTTTAAGCTTCAAAGAATCCGCGCATTCGACAACGATTGCTTCGGGAAAGCGATCGACTGGCGCGTGAGCGACTGGCCTGTGATCGACAACAGTGACATCCCAGCCGAGCTGACTTGCAAAGCGAACGAGTGGCACGGCGTCGGGACCGCTTCCGCAAATGACGAGAGGAACTGTTGGTGTAATGATTTCGAAGGCCACCTGCACGTTCTCGAATTCTGCTATTAGGCCGCGTCGTCCGGCAGCGAGTGCCTCATCCGTGCATTTCTTTGCGCGCTCGAGAATCGATCCATCACCCCAGTTGCCAATTGTCTTAACCGCATCCCTCGTCAACAGAGCGTGCGCGCCAACAGCGGGTGATCCGTTTCCGAATTCACCGATGCCGATGACGGTTGCGAGAATCGACTGCGTGTCCTTGTGAAGGGCTTTCGACAATAGACCGGCGACCGCACGCGCCTGCGTTGAAGTAAGAGGCTCGAGGAGAACGTCGATCAGACCGTTGCAGCCGAGGCCCAAACCCCATGCAGCGTCATCATCAGCGCGGGTGTCGTAGGTCACGACTTTGGCATTACCTGTTTCATGTACCTTGCGCGCCTGTTCGGCGAGATCGGTTTCGAGACAACCGCCGCTGACGATCCCGACGGTCGAGCCGTCGATGCGCACCACCATTCTTGCGCCGACTCCTCCATAGCTCGATCCCGTAACTCGAACGACCGTTGCGAGTACGACTGAATCCCCCGCTTCGCCAGCGGCATTCAATGCGTCCACGACTGCTCTATGGGTGGTCATCTATTTCAATGTAAGTGGACGCGCAGGTCAGCCCCGCCTAAGGTCAACGGTTGGGGCCAGTTGCCGCTCCTCACCGCGCAGGGCATTTTGCAGGTTGAATCTCGCGAAATAGAGTCTCGACAATCGGAGTGAGATCGTAATGTCAGCCGTCGGAAACAGCGTCGCCCGAAAGGACGGCATAGGCAAGGCAACAGGCGCCGCCCTTTATGCGGATGACATCGTCTTTCCGGGCATGCTCCATGGACGGACGATCCGGTCAACGATCCCCCGCGGTCGCATCAAGTCCATCCGATACGATTTCGACACGAGCGGCTTCATCATCGTGGACTACCACGACGTTCCGTCGAAGAACGCCGTTGACCTCATGTCCCAGGACCAGCCATTCCTTGCAGAGCACGAAGTGAAGCACATGGCCGAGCCGATCGTGTTGCTGGCGCACGAAGACAAGGAAAGGGTCAACGCCGCAAAGGTCGTCATCGAGTACGAGGAAGAAGAGCCGCTATTCGACCCCGAAAAATCGGACCTCGTTTTCAAGTCGATCGAGATACTGAAGGGCGATGTAGATGCTCCATCGAGTCGCGACGATGTCGTGATCGTAGAAGGCACGTACACGACCGGACACCAGGAGCACGTCTACATCGAGCCCAACGGGGTTATCGCGGTTCCTGAGAATGGCGGAGTTGCGATCTACGGCTCCGTTCAGTGCCCGTTCTACGTCATCAAGGCACTTCGCTGCCTGCTCGGCTCCGCTCATCCGAATGTTCGAGTGATTCAAACCGAGACAGGCGGCGGGTTCGGCGGAAAGGAAGAGTATCCGTCGATGATCGCAGGTCACGCGGTGATGCTCGCGCTCAAGTCGGGACGCCCTGTGAAGATCATTTACGATCGCGAGGAAGACATGGTCGCGACGACCAAGCGCCATCCCTCGATCGTTCGTCATCGCACGGCAGTAACGAAAGCAGGCAAGCTGATCGCGATGGATATCGACGTGATTCTGGATGGCGGAGCGTATGTCACGCTGAGCCCTACCGTTCTCTCGCGCGGATGCATCCACGCGGCAGGTCCGTACTTGTGCGACAACACGCGCATTCGAGGCAAGGCAGTATTCACGAACACCCCACCAAACGGAGCGTTCAGGGGATTTGGCGCACCGCAAACAGAGTTCGCCGTCGAAGTGCACATGGAGCGGATCGCCGAGCAGCTCGGGATGGATTCGATCGAGCTGCGACGGATCAACGCGCTGAAACCAGGCGACATCACGGCGACCGGACAGATTCTTCGCGATGACTGCAGTGCGCACATGGTGCTCGAAGAAGCAGTCCGTCGCACCGACTTCGTAAAGAAGCGCGCTGCGTGGAAGGGAACGAACAAGTCGATCGGCCTTGCTCTCTTTTATCACGGAGCAGGATTCACCGGCGCTGGAGAGAAGACTCTGAAGTCGAAGGCGCGTCTCGAGCTGACGCCGACCGGAGTTCGCATAGCGGTGGGAAGCACCGAGATCGGTCAGGGAACCCGTACGATGCACGCGCAGATCGTCACCGATGCGCTTGGAATTCCATATGAGAGCGTCGAAGTGGCGCAGCCCGATACCTCGAAAGTCGCCGACAGCGGACCAACCGTCGCGTCACGCACCTGCATGGTAGTCGGCAAGATTCTCGAAGAGTGCTCACACGAAATGAAAGAGAAGCTCGGCGGATTGAGCCCGGCCGAGTATTACGCGAAGAATGGCGAGCTGTCCGTCGAACGGACTTACGAGCCGCCCGACTGGATTCAGTGGGACGATTCTCTGTATCGCGGCGATGCTTACGCGACCTATGGGTGGGGATGCGATGTGGCGGAGCTCGAGTTCGATGCGGACACGTTCGAAGTAAAGCCGATCAAGCTCACCGCAGTCCAGGAGTTCGGCAGGCCGATCCACCCGGCACTCGCGCGTGGGCAGATCGAAGGAGGGACCGCACAGGGACTCGGATACGCGCTTCTCGAGCGGGTCGTGATGCGCAACGGCGCGATGGCGAACGGACAGCTCACGAACTACGTGATACCAACTACGCTGGACATGCCCGAGGTGGATGTCGTGATGATGGAGAACCCATATCCCGGTGGCCCGTTCGGCGCGAAGGGACTCGGCGAGCTTCCAATGGACGGACCTGCGCCGGCAGTGGTGAATGCGCTGAGGCAATTGGGACTTGATGTGAGAGACATCCCTGCGACTCCAGAGCATCTCTCGAACTGCGCGGCCGCCTGATGCAATTCACGTTGAATGGCACTATGAAGGAAATCACAGGGAACCCTGCCGCCCGATTGATCGACGTTCTTCGCGAAGAATGTCTGTTGACCGGAGTGAAAGAGGGCTGCGGCGAAGGTGAGTGTGGCGCGTGTACAGTGCTCATCGACGGCGAACCGGTTTGCTCATGCATCATCCCGGCTGGACAAGTCGAAGGTGCAGACGTCGTTACCATCGAAGGGCTCGGCGGCGATCATCCGCTTCAGCAGCTCTTCATGAACGAGGTCGGCGCGCAATGCGGCATCTGCACGCCGGGAATGATCATGGCCGCGATGAAGCTCGGTGATGCGCCGACACTGGAAGATGTGAAAACAGCGCTCGCTGGAAATCTCTGCCGCTGCACCGGTTACTCGGCCATCTATCGCGCGGTGCTCAAGTGGAAGGGAATGTCCGTGCCCGAGAGCGCAGGCACGCTGGTGATCGAATGAAGACCTCCGTTTCGGAGATGAATCTTAGGAAGGCGACTTCGGTTGATGAAGCGCTAAAGATCCTGCGTGATGAAAAGAGAATGCCGGTCGCCGGCGCTACCGATGTCTATGTCGCGTCGAACTTCGGGACGCTGGTGCAGCGACAGTTCCTTGACATCTGGGCCCTCGACGAGCTACGCACCATCGCAAGGCGCGAGGACACGCTCGTCATCGGCGCGCTGACCAGCTATACGTCGCTGATGCAATCGCATCTCGTCAACGAGCACGTTCCGATGCTCGCGAAGGCATCGGGGCTTGTCGGCGGAGTCCAGATTCAGAATCGCGGCACGCTCGGCGGAAATATCGCGAACGGATCTCCGGCTGCCGATGGTGTTCCCGTTCTCTCGGCAGTCGATGCAGTAGTTGTTCTTCGAAGCGTCGATGGTGAAAGACGGGTCGGAATCAACGAGTACTACACCGGCTATCGGAAGACCGTCATGCGCCCCGACGAGTTGATCGTCGCGATCGAGATTGGGCCGATTGAAGGGAAGCAGTGGTTCCGCAAAGTTGGGACGCGCGCCGCTCAGGCGATCTCCAAGGTCGTGATGGCGGCGGTGCGGAGTGACAAACCGCGGATTGCATTTGGTTCTGTGGGTCCCACCATTGTGAGAGTTCCTGACACTGAGAGAGCGCTTGCATCGGGGAAGTCGATTGACGAAGCTGCGGACATTCTCGGTCGAGAGTTGAAGCCGATTGACGATGTAAGGTCAACGGCAGATTATCGGCGCCGGGTATCGATGAATCTGCTCAAGCGCTTCTGGTCGGATACCAATTGACGAGCGCTGACCGCTGACCGCTGACTGCCCAGCGGGAGAGAACGTGACGACCGTACCGCGCCAGTGATCGTAATCCGCAGCTCGAGGGTTTTGACTCCCGAAGGGATTCGACCTGGCACAGTGCACATCGCGGATGGACGCATCACTCGCATTGGCGCGTTGGACAACACGTCGGACGATGGTGAAGTCCACGACGCAGGGGATTCAGTTGTGATACCCGGGATTGTGGACACGCATGTCCACGTGAACGAGCCCGGCCGCACCGAGTGGGAAGGTTTTGCGAGCGCAACGAAAAGCGCAGCGGCAGGTGGAATTACGACGCTTCTCGACATGCCGCTCAATTCGATTCCAGCAACAACTACTGTTGCCGCTCTCGAAACGAAACAAGAAGCTGCCCGCGGCAAGGCCATCGTTAATGTCGAGTACATCGGCGGAGTCGTTCCCGGGAACGCCGGCGATCTTGAAGGCCGTCGCGATGCCGGAGTGCGCGCATTCAAGTGCTTTCTCACGCCGTCAGGGGTTGACGAATTTCAGAACGTCACAGAAGCTGATCTGCGTATCGCATTTCCGATTCTTGCGCGGCTCGGACTTCCACTGATGGTGCACGCCGAGGATCCGTCGCTGCTTCGGTCGTGTGCTCCGTCGCACAGATACTCGGATTATCTCGCATCGCGACCGGTGGAGGCTGAGCAATCAGCGATCCGGTTGATGGTCCGATTGATGGAGTGGTGTCCGACACCCGTTCACATCGTCCATCTCTCATCTGCGACTTCGCTCGACATCGTCCGCGAAGCAAAAGCCAAAGGCCTGCCGCTGACGGTCGAAACCTGCCCGCATTACCTGACCTTTGCGGCCGAGGAGATCGCGGACGGAGCGACGGAGTTCAAGTGCGCGCCGCCAATCCGCAGTGCCGCAGAGCGTGACGCTCTTTGGGCGGGTTTGATAGACGGCGATATCGACCTCATTGCGTCAGATCACTCTCCATGCATTCCTTCGTTGAAGCAAACGGGCGGGGACTTTTCGTCGTGCTGGGGAGGAATTGCGTCGCTTCAACACTCGCTTGCGGCGGTATGGACTGGTGCCTCCGCTCGGTCACTCAGTATCGACAGGGTCTCCGGGTGGATGAGCTCTGCGACTGCGCGACTGGCCGGACTCGAAAATCAGAGGGGAAAGCTGGCGGCCGGATACGACGCCGACATCGTCATCTGGAATCCGGAGTCGCCGCACCGCTCCACTTTCGACAGCCATCTAACTCCATACACTGGCCAGCATTTGCTGGGCAACGTCGAAGCCACGTACGTCGGCGGCCGAAATGTTATGTTGAGCGCGTGAAAGAACTGAAATTTGACCGTAGATGACATCATTCACGGACCTGGTCGACCTCGCGTCGGAGCGGCTTGGCGGGGCGGTGCTCGCGGCCAACGATGAATTCTTCGCGCCCAAGGAAGCGCTGCTGAAACCGGGTGCGCCGGAATGGCGCGATGGTGTCTATACCGAGCGCGGCAAGTGGATGGATGGGTGGGAAACCCGTCGTCGCCGCTCGGCCGGACACGATTGGGCGATCATACGGCTTGGCACGCCTGGAAAGATCAGCGGTGTTGTCATCGACACTTCCTGGTTCACCGGCAATTACCCCGACAGCGCGAGCATCGATGCCGCCGCTGTTGAAGGCACGCCGTCGGCGGAGTGGCTTGGCGGCTCAAACGCTTCGTGGACGCCGCTGCTGGCCGAGTCAAAGCTCATTGGGAATGCGCCAAATGAGTTCACGGTGGAAAGTGAATTGCCGCGAGTCACTCACCTTCGGCTGAACATTTTCCCCGACGGCGGAGTCGCACGGCTCAGGGCTCACGGTGCCGTTGTTGCTCCGAAAAATATTTTTGATGGTCGCGAAGCCGACCTCGCAGCGATGGAAAACGGCGGCTACGTCGTCTCGTGCAGCGACATGCACTATGGACACCGTCAGAACCTCATCCTTCCCGGCCGTTCAACTCACATGGGAGATGGCTGGGAAACGAAACGCCGCCGCGGACCAGGACATGAATGGAGCGTCGTGAAGCTAGCGCGGAGGGGGGAGATCGACCGCGTGGAGATCGACACGGATCACTTCAAGGGTAATTCTCCGGGCTCGTGCATGCTGGAGTGGTGCGATGTCTTAGATTCGACCGGCACATTCGACGCTGAGACCGCAAAGTGGGCCTCACTGGTTGCTAATTCGCCGCTGCAGCCGCACTCTCGTCATTCGTTCAATGTGGCCAAACCACACGCAGCTACTCACGTGAGACTCAACATCTACCCCGACGGAGGAGTCGCCCGACTACGACTCCTCGGCAGAGCGACAACATAGTGACAGTAACTCTCGATGAGTTGAACTCGATGCCCCGCGACGAGGCGGCGGAGCTGCTTCGTGCGTGCTGCGGCGCGACGTCATGGGTCAACGCGATGCTCGATCGCCGGCCTTATGAGTCGGCGACGCGGCTTCTCGACGATGCCGATGTCGCGTGGGCTACGACAAGCGCGGATGACTGGCACGAGGCGTTTTCTCATCATCCTCGAATTGGTGAGAAAGGGACCAAGGCAAATCAGACAGGACTTGCGAGCGGGTGGTCGGAGGCCGAGCAGACGAAGGTTCAGCTTGCATCGTCGAGTGTGCACGATCAGATGTCCCTCGTGAACATCGCCTATGAGCGCAAATTCGGTCACATCTACATTGTGAATGCTGCCGGCAAGTCGGCGCACGACCTCCTCGACATCGCGCGCTCGCGCTTGAAGAACGATCCGGAGAAGGAATTGAACATTGCGTCGGATGAAGTGCGGAAGATCACGCGGCTCCGGCTGGAAAAGCTGGTCGGCATAGAGCCGGAATGAGCACCATAAGCACGCACGTTCTCGATACGTCGCTCGGCAAGCCGGCAGCGGGTGTGCGCGTCACACTTCGGCGCGACAATAGTCTCATCGGTTCCGGTGTTACCGACGATGACGGGCGGGTTCGTGATCTGCTCGAGCAGGGCTCATCTCTGGCCGCCGGGGACTACATGCTTTCATTCTCAGTGGCCGATTATTTCGCCGGGTCGAAGCGCGATTCTTTTTACGGCGATATCCAGATCAACTTCCGCATTACCGACGAATCGGAGCACTACCATGTTCCGTTGCTGCTGAGCCCGTTCGGATATTCGACTTACAGGGGTAGCTGAGCCAGCTATTTCACCAGGTTCATTCGACGCAACAGTGCGGTGAACTGCGGGTCACTTCGCAGCGGATCGAACATCGGATGAAGCAGCGGCGTGAAGCTCGTAACCAGTGCGATATCGTGCTCGTCAACCGCCTTTGTCAGGTGCGCGATCGCGTTGGGATAGTCCTCGAGGCCCAAATAGATCTGGGTAAGCGCCAGCTGCGTGCTTTTTCCGGCGGCAGGATCGGCCTGGAGTGACCGGAGAATTTTGAGCGCGTCGTCGCGCGGCCCCGTTTTCCCATAGATGAACCCTAGTTGGCCTTTCCTGATGACGAGCTCGGGGTCGAGGCGCGAAGCGGTTTCTGCCTCTCTGACGGCGACGTCAGGATGGCCGCCGAACAGATTTGCCATGGACGCGACCGCGTGGGCGATGCCGATATCTGGATACCGCTGAATTCCTTTGTTGATCTCGTCGATTGCGGCTGGGTATTGCCTGGCGACCATCAGCTCGTAAGCGATGGCGCTTGGAATAATCTGCGCGAAAGGGTCGAGCTTCTGGGCCATCTTAAGGCGTAAAAACGCAGAGTCGGCCTGTCCGGTATGGTAGAAGTATTCGCCGTACCATTGTTGCGCGATGGCGTTGCCTGGTTCCTGTAATACGGCGGCCCGGTAGCGCTTGCCTGCCTCCACGAAATTCCAGTCGTGCACCGCCATCAACCCGAGCGCTGCGTTGGCTTCCCCCAGTGTTCCGTCGATCTGGAGTGCACGTGTGGCCGCTGCTCGTCCGCGTTCTGTGACGCCGGCGCTGGGAGAATCGGTGTACTCTGGAAGCAGGGCCGTGGCAGTAGCGAGCGTTGCGTAGGCGCGAGCGAAATTGGAGTCCGCTGCGATAGCCTGTTCGAGATACTGGATCGACTGCCTCAGGTTGTCCGCGCCGCGCTTGTTGAAGTAGAACTGTCCACGCAGGTACAGGTCGTAGGCTTCCGGATTGTCGGTGCCGCGCGCTCGACTTGCAATGCCTGTCACTGCAGTGCCGCCAATCAGCTTCGGCTTCACGGCCGCGGCGATCGCCTGGGCCACATCTTCCTGAACGCCAAATACATCATTCGACTGACGCTCGTAGGTGTTGGACCAGAGGGAAAGTCCGTCCCTCACGCTGGTAAGCTGCGCTGCGACTTTCAGCCGGCCGCCAGCGCGACGGACGGATCCTTCGACGATCGCCTGAACGTTGAGCTGCTTGCCGATTTCCTGCACCGAGAGACCACGCCTATTCTTGAACGTGAACGCCGAGGTTCGAGATGCGAGGCGCATTCCCGGAACTTTGTTCAGCGCGTTGGCGAGCTCATCGGTCATTCCTTCGCTGAAATATTCGTCGGCGGAATCTCCACCGACATTTTCGAGCGGCAGCACGGCGATAGAGCTGATCTCTGTGGTTTTTGACGGCTTCGTGAAAATCACATAGCCGGCGGCTGCTGCTGCGGCAATGATCGCGAGAATTGCCGGAATGAGGAATTTGCGCCGCGACCGAACCGGTGTAACTGGCTCGACGGCAATAGTCGGCGCCAGGTCTGCGGAACGCACTGCGGCTGGCCGATGCAAATCCCCGAGACGCTGAATTATTTCCTGCACCGTTTGCGGTCGATTGTCCGGAGACTTTTCGAGGCATTGCATGACAAGTTGTGCGAGCGGCTCGGGAATGGTGGGTCGTCGCCGCTCAATGGGTTCAGGAGTTGTCACGGCATGTGCCGCCATCAGCGCCTGTTGAGTGCGCGCGGTGAACAGCGGAGTGCCGGTGAGCATCTCGTAGGCAACGACACCAAATGAATAGATGTCAGCGCGGTGGTCGATGTTCGGCTCTCCAACTGCCTGCTCCGGCGCCATGTACGCCGGAGTTCCTACGGTCAGCCCGCCCATGGTCAGCGTGCCGTCTCCTTTCATCACCGAGTCCGCGAGTGCCTTGGAGATTCCGAAATCGGTAACGACAGCGATATCCTCCGACAGCAGGACGTTGTCGGGTTTGATGTCACGATGGACGACGCCGTTCTTGTGCGCGTACGAAAGCGCCGATGCAACCTGAGTGAGAAGGCGAACCGATTCGGCGACAGGAAGCTCACCGCTCCGATCGAGGTGAGCCCTGAGCGACTCGCCCTGGATGAACGGCATCACGTAATAAGGCAGTCCGTCGACTTCTCCAGATGACAGAACGGGAACCACGTGAGGATGTTGAAGGCGTGCCGAGACCTGTATCTCCCGGCGAAAGCGCTCGATACGTACGCTTCCCGAGAGCTGCTCGGAGAAAACCTTCACAACAACCTTTCGGTTGAGACTTCGTTCCTCGCCGAGGAACAGTCTGCTCATTCCCCCGCCGGTGAGCTCGCGCTCGAAGGCGTAGGTATCGCCGAGTGTTCGCTTGAGATTATCGAGGAGATCGGTCAAATCAGGTCTCGGTTAACGCGCGACTGCCTGCTCCGCCCATCGCCCCAGCATCGCGCGCTCGGCATCCGTGATGTTGGTCTTGTTGGCGGGGGGCATCGACTTCAGAACCGCCACACGTTCCCGAATTCGGGCAGCGCGCGCAATGATCTGTTCTTCCGTGTCGAACTTAACTCCTGCCGGAGCCGCCCCGAAAGTCACGTCAGTGGGCCGCTCGGAGTGACATACAGCGCATCGCCGGTCGATGATGTGACGCGCGTCGGCGAAAGTGACGGGTCCGGCGAAAACCGGCGGTGTAATCGGCTCGACCCGGTTGCCCAAAGTCACGATCGCCCACAATGACAGGATACCAGCAGCCACGATTCCCGCCAGAGCGGGTTTCCAGGACGGCATCCTCCATCGAAGATTCAACACGTGCCGCACGCCCGCGCCAAGGGCGACAAGCACCAGAAGGATCAACCAGCTTAGGTGATGCCCGTAAAGCGCGGGGAAGTGATTGCTGACCATCAGCGCAATCACCGGGAACGTGAAGTAGTTGTTGTGAATCGAGACGCGCTTGGCGCGTGCGGAGATAGCGGGGTCCGCGCCATGATCGCCCGACGCTGATGCTACGAGCTCGCGCTGGGACGGAACGATCGTCCAGAAAACGTTGCCAGCCATGATGGTCGCCAGCATCGCGCCGACGTGAAGAAATGCGGCACGCCCGCTCAGTATCTGCGTCATCCCAATTGCGATTCCAATGAACGCCGTGATCCAGATGAATGCTGCGACGCCTGGAAGCCGTGGAGCGACAAACCGCTGCATGACTTCATACAGTGCCCATCCGCCGAGAATTGAGCCGAGGCCGATGAGGCTCGCCGTGACATTGTTGAGTCCGTGCGACGAGCCGTCCAACATCGACGCTCGGCCGCCGGCATAGTACACAATGAAGAGAAGCGCGAAGCCAGTAAGCCAGGTCGTGTACGCCTGCCACTTGAACCAGTGCAGCGGCGCAGGCATCTCCTCGCCTTCCAGCAAAGTCTTTTCTACATAGTAGAAACCGCCGCTATGCAGCAGCCAGATCGACCCGATCGGCTTCCGTGTCTGGCCCGGCGTATTCGCGGAATCCAGGCTGCGGTCGAGCCAGTTGAAGAGAAGTGAATTGCCGACCCACATGATTCCGGCAATGACGTGAACCCATCGCGCAACGAGATCGAGAATCTCGTACGTGTTGCCGCTCACTTCTCTTCCTTCACTTCCTGCCCCTCATGATCTTGACGAAGCTGCGGCCGCGGAACTCCTCTGCAGTCAGCCCCGTCATCTGAAGCGCCTCCTCCTCCGTGATCGCGCCAGAGTTGATTCCGCGAAGAAAGAAATTGAGAAGCCCCTGACCTGTGGCTGCGTCGTCGAACACATCGCCGACCAGCGTGGCCTGCGCCGCCTTGCCAACAAAGTTGCTGAGACGCACACCAGCCGCGTCGATGCCTTCGAGAAAAAAGCTGTACAGCGCGGCGTAGCGAGTGACGAGCTGCGCCGGATGCAGATCCCAGCCCTGGTAAAATCCACCGGCAAGTGAATGGCGGATGTCATCGAAGTGGAGCTTCCATGCTGCATGAACGCTCGCAGCGTTCTCTTCCTGCTGTTTCGGCGTCAGTGTTTCACCAGCCGCCGGACGATGAATCGGAACCGGCATCACCGTTGTCGATCCGTCAGAAAGCCAGACGTCGGTTCCCGCAAACGCTACCTGCATGAAGTGCTTCGCGAAGTCGCAGGCGAGATGACGCATCTTCTGGTGTGCGGCCGTGATGTTGATGCCGGCCGTGTAATCGTAAGTACCGAAGTGCGCACCGCGAAGACGTCCGTCCGAAGCATCTCGCACCCGCGCAAGCAATGATGTTCCCTTCGAGTCCATGATGATTTGCGGAGTCTCAACCATCAGCTCGAACAGAAGACTCCCATCCGCGAGGCCAAGCTTGTGCTCGAGCTGGCGGAGAACGGCGACCGTGTAGTCCACCTGCTCGAGGATCGTGACCTTCGGAATGGTGACGATCCAACGCTCAGGCAATCCACCTTTCTCAACAAGCCTGGTAACGACAAGATCAAGCGTGCGAATGCTGCGAACGCGCATCTCCTCATTGAGCGGCTTTACACGCAGTCCGATGAACGGCGACAGTGTTCCCGCCGCCATTCCCTTCGTTACCTGGTCGGCGACAACGGCCGCGTGGTGATCCTCTTCCGCGTCCGGGCGGTTTCCGTACCCGTCCTCGAAGTCGATTCGGAAATCCTCGATCGGCTCGCGAGCAAGTTTCTCGCGCACCCGCTTGTCGATTGTCGCGAGGGCGGGATGGTTGGCGATACCAAGCGCGCGTCCAAGCGTGGCGGCGTCCGCCATGTACTGATTCATCGCACGCAGCGCAATCGACCCGAGTTTTGGAACTGAGTCAGCCGCAAAGAGCTGGGCGCCGCCGTACACGGTGTGAACCGGCTGACGACCAGGACCTTCTCCCTGATGTGACCCCGCAAAGGCGAGATTTGCTTCACGCAACGCCGCCTGGACTTCGGCGAAGTGCGTGGGATCGTGCTTCACGGTCATCGAGGACGATTCCTGGTCAGGGGGGCGGAGGCGCCGAAACAACCATGGGGCACACGCCGCCGTCCTCATTGCCAAATAGGGTACTACGCCTGAGCTTCACGGGAGGAAGGTTGCACCGAAGGTCAATCGCGCGGTAGTCTCATCAACCGGCGTCGCGATGTAAACGCCGGCGGCCAGCCAGGCCCCTCGATCGTCAGCCGTTGTAAATCCGGCCGGACTTTGATCGGTACAGCTCGAGAACAGCTCGCGCTTCGTCGCGGAGGACATTTCTTACGATCGAAATGCCACGCTCTTCGAGGTACTCGTAGGACTCCGGAAACACGGGACCTTCCTCGAAGTTGAGCAGCGATGCATCCTCGCGCGCCGCGCCGTACACCACGCGGTTCACTCCGCTCCAGAGAGTGGCGCCGAGGCACATGGCGCATGGCTCGCACGAAGTGTGGAGCTCGTGAGCTGGCAGGCCCGGTCCGTTGAGAGAGAACGATCCGACTTTCTGCTGCGCCATCATGAACGCGACCATCTCGCCGTGGAGCGTGCAATTCGCCAGTCGCACGACGCTGTTCATGCCCACTGCAACGATCCGTCCTGACGCTGCTTCGAAGATCGCGGCTCCAAACGGCCCGCCGGTCTCCCTCTCAACGTTCATTCGCGAAACGGCGATGGCCAGTCGCATGCGTTCGTCGTCGGTTACGTAGGGCTTGTCCCACTCGACAAGCGAGTCCACCCAATCGGGGTACTCGACGTGAACTATGGGATGATCGGTCGTTGCGCGCATCACACAACGTTGTCGTGACCGGCTCCCATATGGAAGAGCAGCGTGCCGTGCCGCACTTCACAGGATGAGCACGGTCTCTGGGTTATGACCTGAGCCGGTTCCCGGAATCACGAATCTCGACCTGTTTTGGAGAGCGGCGCTTCAACAGAAGGCCTCGCTCACGAGTACGTATGCAAGAGGTCAGAGTTACTCCTGCTTTCCGAGTAGGGCGCCGACCCGGTAGTCAGGTCGCGCAAACTGCCTTCGCAGTCAAATACTGTCTCCCATAACGCCAATGAAAACCCACGCTCTCCTCAAGCGCCAGTCAACCATGACCGTCGCGATTGCGATTATGGTCACCGGATGCTCGACTGCAATGACGTCCGGAAACGGAACGACATCGCCGGTACCCGCGTCGAATCTTCCGCTCAAGTACCCGGCACGTCCAACGGTCGCTGCAATTACACCGGGCGACTTGATGAGCCGTCTCTACGTTTTTGCCGACGATTCGATGCTCGGCCGCCAGATCGGCTTCGAGGGGAATCTCAAGGGAACTCAATACATCGCTGATCAGGCGAGGAAAATTGGACTGATGCCGGCCGGTGATAATGGCACCTACTTCCAGGACATTCCGGTCTACGCCCGCGTGCTCGACCGTGCGAGTACAATCACGGCGGGGAGCACGACTCTCGTCGCTGGACGCGATTTCATTGCGACGGGAACGCCAATCTCGGCCACCGGCGGGCAGGTGATTTTCGGCGGGATGGAGTACGACACTCTCAACCTGATCGATTCAGCATCGGTCGCCGGAAAGATTCTGGTGCTCACGCCGAACGAATCCAACGCGGGCTTCCGCGCCTTTGCGCAGACGCCAGGCTTCCAGCGCTATCGCTCGTCAGTCGCAGGTGCATTGACCACGGTCACCATTCGCGGACCGCAACTTTCCGATGCAATCACGCGTCCGGCGCTCATGGGAACGAGCATTTCGCTTCGATCGGCGACGCCGGCAGCGCCCGGACGGTTCCGCGGTTTCTCGATCAGCGCGACGAATTCAGCGGGCGACGCACTTTTCGGCGCACCGCTCTCCTCGTTGAAGAAAGGTGCGCTCGGAAGCACGATCTCGATGAACATCCATCAGACCGAGACACCGCGTCCCGGCCGCAACGTCGTCGCGATTCTTCCCGGCAGCGATCCGAAGCTCAGGAACGAGTACATCGCGATCGGCGCGCACAACGATCATATCGGCTTCAGCCATTCGCCGGTGGAGCACGATTCGCTTCGGGCATTCAATACCGTTGCCCGTCGGGACGGTCAGGAGTCAGGTCCGAGGGTTCCGTCCCCCGAGGAGTGGGAGCGTATCAACTTTCTGAAGGATAGCCTGCGCGCAGCACACGGTGGTCCGCGCATGGATTCAGTTTACAACGGCGCTGATGACGATGGCACGGGATCGGTCGGTGTCCTCGAGATCGCTCAGGCCCTCGCAGCAGCACCGGTGAAGCCGAAGCGTTCGATCATCTTCGTCTGGCACACGGGCGAAGAGGCTGGGATGTGGGGATCGGGATACTTCACCGATCATCCGACTGTTCCCCGCGACTCGATCGTCACGCAGCTCAACATCGATATGATTGGGCGAGGCGGGGCTGATGACGCCGTCCCGAAGGGCGGTCCATCGTACATTCAGCTGATCGGGTCGAAGCGTCTTTCAACAGAGCTTGGTGATATCGTCGAAGACGTGAACAGCGACACGCATGCCGGATTTGTATTCGATTACTCGTTCGACACGCCCGGCAACCCGAATCAGTACTACTGCCGCAGCGATCACTGGTCGTACGCGAAGTGGGGGATCCCGATCACGTTCTTCTCAACGGGTGGACATCGTGACTATCACATGCTCACCGATGAGCCGCAGTACATCGATTACAATCACTTCGCGCGCGTCGCCCAACTCGTCCATGACGTTGCCGTGAGAGTGGCCAACCTCGATCATGCAGTCGTCGTCGATAAGCCGAAGGGGAATCCTGCTGATCGGTGTCGTCAATAACAGTTGAACAACTTTACCGCAGTAACAGCCGTCCTCAGCGGTGAGGCTGTTCAGCCTTTCCCAGCGGTAGGGCTGTCACCCGTTCCCAGAGTCCACCGGTGAGCTAGCGGACGTTCCTGTCCCCGGGGCGACCATCGATATCGCGCAGCTCATCTGCGGCCGCGAGGACGTACCCGATTTCCTTCGATAACGACCGCGCTTCCTGAGTAACGCTCGTTACATCGGCGAGCCCCGACTGAAGACCTGACGATCGCATCTTCAGCAGATCCAGCGTCAAGTTCTGGAGCAAAAGACCCGCACTCTCGAACTGCTCGGCCAATGTGTCTCGCGATTTAACGAGATTCGACAGCATGTCCTGCTGCCGCCGAAGGAGCCGGATCATTCGATCTTTATCAGTGCTGGCCTTCGACGCATCCAGCTTCTCGATTCGATCGTTGAGCGCTGACAAACGGTCGGGCCCGATCTCTCCATCGAGACGATGAAGAGCAACGGCAAGCGCGGCAATCCGATCGTAGAGTCCATCTGACGTCGATTTCACGTCGGGAAGCATCGCGCGATCGCCGTCGCTCATACGGTCGATGAGATCGCGAACGGTTCGACGATCATTCACTGCCTGTCGAAGCACCTCTCCACCCGGTCCTGCCATCACTTCGCGGCTTACTCCAACGAGCTCTTCGGGCGCTTCTGGTATCCGCTCCGAAAGAGTTGGCATCTGTGAGCCATGAAGCCCTGGCTGCGGCTGAGGAGGAGGGAGAGTGGCGCCGAAGACATCACGGAAACGCGCACCGGCCGCCCACAGATTTCCCGCTTCGCCCCAGATGCCCATCATCATGCCCATCGCGGGAAACACTGCCCACCAGAAATGGTGCTGGCCTGCCTGCGTCACGGCGTTGATGCCGAACAGGAACGTCGTCGTGCCCACATAGCTGGCGAGCCGCCTGCGAAATCCGCGAATCCTGTCGGGCAATGGCTTCGCTTCCTCCCTCGCATCCTTCAGTCGTCGACGCTCGTCCTTTCTGGCTGTTCTTGCTTCGCGGCGTGATCTGATGCCCATGATCTGGGCGTTGTAACCAGGCATATGCTCAAAGCCGGTGAACATCGGCGCCATCGGCGCAGTGGGCAGTCCAAATGGCAGTCCGAATGCTGACCTGCCGTGCTGCGGCTGCGCCGGCGAGTATCCAGGGTAGCTCGACGTCTCAACAGCCTCTACCGGCGCGCCGTCCAGCGCAGCAACAACATCCGAACCCTCATTGAAACGATTCGCCGGATTTTTCTCGAGGAGGCGAAGAACGATTCGCTCGAGATCGGACGGCATCCCCGCACGAAGTCGCGATGGCGGCACGACCTGTTCCGTCACCTGTTTCATCATGATCACCGGTGTCGTCGGTCCGGTGAACGGCGGCTGACCGGTGAGCATGTAGTAGGCGACGGCGCCGAGTGAGTAGAGGTCGGACCGGCCGTCGAGCTGGCGATCGCCGGCACATTGCTCCGGCGACATGTACGATGGTGTTCCGATCGTCGTGCCCGTCGCTGTCAGGCGCGAGTCGCCCTCGGTTGCCGCTCGCGCGATGCCGAAATCAGTCACCATCGCGCGGCGCGATTGCCCGTCGATCAGAATGTTGTCCGGCTTGATGTCGCGGTGCACCACACCGTGCCTGTGGGCGTAAGCGAGCGCGTCAGCTACTTCGCGAAGGACTTTCTTCGCCTCTGCAAACGGGAGCGCTCCGCCCATCCGGACGCGATCCCCAAGGTTCTGGCCTTCGATAAGAGCCATGACGAAGTAGGCGAGTCCGTCTTTCTCATCCACCGAATAGATCTGGACGATGTTCGGATGGTTGAGACGCGCCGACGTCTCCGCCTCCCGCATGAATCTTTCGCGAACGTCGGACCGAAACGCGAGATCAGGCGGGAGAAGCTTGATCGCTACTTCGCGCTTGAGCCTGGTGTCGCGCGCGCGATAGACAATTCCCGCTCCGCCACGGCCAATCTCATCCTGAATCTCGTATCCGGGCGCGAGTCCTTTCTCCACGCGGGCGCGGAGGTCGGATTCTGAGGTTGACGAAGTTGGATTGGTCAATCGACGACGCGGCTGCGGGCCCGTTGGAGGAACTGGCTTAGTCTAGCACCGCGGGTCGTCGTTTGCGAGAAAAAACGGCGTGTCGCGGACCATCGGGACTCTGTTGTGGGACGGTAACTTCGAATCGTTCGGGGACGCAGTTTCGTGATGAAACCTCCATGGTCACGAAGGACTGGCGTTAGCAGCGAAGTAGCCGACCGCTAAACGCGATAGATAGTTATCGCGGTGTCATCGAACACGCGATGCGCTGCGCCCTTTGGGAGCTCGTGATCTATACGATGCTCTACCGCGAGAATTCGCGCGAAACGATTGAGCGTCCACGTGTCGATTATGCGATCGAGCATTTTCGATCCGTACGGAGGATCGGCGAATGCTATGTCGTACTTGTCGGGTTGAAGGGCGGCCGCGAATGGCAATGCATCGCGCTTGAAAATGCGCGTATTCTTCAGGAGTCTAAGGGCCGCGATATTCGCCTTGAGAGAATGAAGGCTGTCAGGGCGGAACTCAACGAAGTCGGCGTAAGACGCGCCTCGCGAGATTGCCTCCAGGCCAAGCGCCCCCGTGCCGGCAAAAAGGTCGATGACTCTGGCCTTCTGCAGATCCGGCCTGAGCATGTCGAGCATCGCCGAGCGTACAGTTTCGGACGTCGGTCGAACTCTTGAGCCTTGTGGCGAGACAAGATCCCGACCGGCGTATTTGCCAGCAACGATTCTCATTTATCGCAGGGAAGCGATCGGCGGGCTCTCTCAAGTGGTACCATGGAGAATAGTAAGGGGCCCGACCACAAGCTCGCGTGATTCATCTGTCGCTGGACATGAAGGGGTCCCGGTACCAGAATTGGGATCTCCCCCCAACGAGGTCATTATGCGTATCGGTTTATATACCGCTGCTCTTGCTACGGCGCTTGTATCGAGCTCCGCTGGCGCCCAGGCACCGGTCGCCTCCGCGTTCCGTGATTTCGCTTCAACCGAAGCGAAGAACCTGCTCGCCGCGGCCAGAAACATTCCCGAAGACAAATACAGCTACAAGCCCACTCCGGCCCAGATGAGCGTTGGCGACATCGTTCAGCATCTGAATCAGGGGAATGATTTCCTGTGCGGCGCGATCGCGGGTACGAAGGCGCCGGCCCGCGCGAAGTTGACGGGTGCGTCATCGAAGAAGGAACTCGTCGCGCTTCTCGAGGATACGTTCGAGTTCTGCACGAAGTCGCTCGCAGGCGTCGATGATTCGAAGTTGACCGAAGAGCTGCCGATGTTCGGTGGTCGCAAGATGAGTCGTGCCGCTGTCATGACTCTCACCACGGGCGACTGGGCCGATCACTACAGCCAGCTCGCGATCTACATGCGCCTCAACGGAATGCTTCCGCCTTCGGCGAAGAAGCCTGAGTAATTGCGGGAACGGGCCGGGGTGATCCGGCTCGGCCGCATCACGCTGAGGGAGATTCGTCTCCCGCTTGTGGAGCCCTTTCAAACATCGGCTGGCCTGGTCGAGGCGCGACGTATTCTGCTCCTCGCCCTCGCCGACGCCGATGGCCGCTCGACATGGACCGAATGCGTAGCTGAAGCTCTTCCCACCTACAGTCCCGACACAGTCGATTCGTCGTGGCTCGCATTGTCGGAGTGGATCATTCCGCTCGCGCTTCGTGAATCGTTTTCTGCGCCACGCGATGCACACAACTCCCTGGATCGCAGTATTCGCGGACATCGAATGCCGAGAGCCGCGGTGGAGATGGGCGTCTGGTCCCTCTTCGCGTTGCAGCGCGGGATCTCATTAGCGGCCTTGCTCGCTGCGGAGAGCGGCATCGCAGGTGAACCCCGGGCCTCGGTCGAAACCGGAATCGCGCTCGGAATGCACGCGACTCCCGATGCGCTTGTCAGTCGAGCTCTAGCAGCGAGCGAGGAAGGATATCGCCGCGTAAAGTTGAAGATCGCGCCAGGAAGCGACGTGCAGTTTGCGCGGACCGTGCGTGAAGCTCTTCCGTCAAACGTTGCGGTAACTGTTGACGCCAACGGAAGCTACTCGCTCGACAACGCGGCGCATCGCCAGGCTCTTGAAGAACTCGACACGCTCGGACTCGCAATGATCGAGCAGCCGCTCGCGCACGACGACCTCGTCTATCACGCCGAGCTCCAGCAGCTTCTCGCCACTCCAATCTGTCTCGACGAGAGCATCTCGAGCGACACCCGCGTGGAGGAAATGCTCGCCCTCGGCAGCGCGCGAGTGGTGAACCTGAAGCCAGGCCGCGTCGGCGGATTTCAGCAGGCGCTCGCGATTCACGATCGTTGCGCGCGTGCGGAGATTCCTGTCTGGTGCGGCGGAATGCTCGAGTGCGGAATCGGACGCGCTTACAACGTGGCTCTCGCTTCGCTTCCGAACTTCAGCCTGCCGGGCGATCTGTCGCCGAGCGCGCGCTACTGGACGCGCGATGTGATAACAAAGCCGTGGACGATGAATGATCGAGGCAGAGTGAGAGTTCCACTCGATCAGGCTGGCCCTGGATTCGATGTCGATCTGGATTTTGTGGATGACATTACGGTGCGAGTCGAAACCTTCGCCGCTCAGTGGTCAGCGTGATATCGTTACGACGATTTAGAATCACCCGTTAAATCGCGAAGTTCTGATCGTCGCAGCTTGCCTGACGCGGTGCGCGGCAGCGGCGCAGTTACGAATCGAAATTCTTTTGGGATCTTGTATCCGGCGAGACGCGCGCGGCAATATGCATCGAGGCTTGCGGCATCTGGAGCGGGACCGTCGCTCAGTCTTGACAGTCGGGTAATCGCAACGACACGCTGCCCCCACTTGCTGTCGGTGATGCCGATCACTCCCGCCTCCGCAACGAACGGATGTGAGAACAACACCGCCTCAACTTCTGCCGGATAAACGTTTTCGCCGCCAGTAACAATCAAGTCATCGCGGCGGTCGAGGACGTGCAGATATCCCTCGTCGTCGAGCCGGCCGAAGTCACCCGTGTGGAGCCAGCCGCCTCGCATAGCGTGCGATGTTACATCAGCCTGGCCGAGGTAACCAGCCATGACGATAGGTCCGCGAACGAGAATCTCACCCGCGCCGTCATTGGATGAAACGTTCGCGGCCGGTTCTATGCGAAGTTCGTTTGGATAAAGCGGCTTCCCAGCCGCTCCGTGGCGAGCGGCAGCTTCAACCGGCGAAAGTGTCACGACCTGCGAACACGTCTCGGTGAGTCCATAGGTCTGAATCACCGGCGCGGACATCGAGACGCATCTCTCGAGAAGGGAGACTGGCGCCGGACCACCACCGAGCAAAACGCATCGAAGTGTCGGTGGATATGCCCGCGTTTGTCGCTCATTCAGCATCCGCTCGAGCATCGTCGTGACAACCGAGATCATCGTCGCACCGTCATCGATCGCTGAATTCACCGCCTGTTCGTCAAAGCCATCTAACACCTGTGCCGTGGTTCCATAAATCGCCGACCGAATCAGGATGGACAATCCTCCAACGTGAAACAGAGGCAGGCAGGCAATCCATCGATCGCCCGCTTGTGTGCCGACGTTGAGAGCTGATCCGACAGCGCTCCACCAGAAATTCGAGACGGTGAGCATCGCACCTTTCGGCCGACCTGTGGTGCCTGACGTATAGATGATCGCCAGCACGGCGGCCCCGTCGTGAACGAATCGCAGTGCGACAGTCGATTTCGCGAATCCAGCCAATTCGTCCGTCGATACAGCCAGAACAGATGCATGCTCCCGAAGCGCGTTGCTCGCTCGCTCGCGAGTGCGTCGATCAGAAATGATCATACGCGGCTTTGAATCAGCGATCTGCCAGGCGAGCTCGCGTTCACTCAGCCGAACGTTCAGCGGAACGAGAATCGCCCCGAGCCGAAGTGTAGCATGGGGCAGGACCGCCATCTCGAAACTGTTGTGCAGCAGCGTCGCAACGCGATCTCCGGCGGCGACACCAAGCGTGGCGAGTTTGCGCGACAGACCCGACGCAGCCGCATCGAGCTCGGCGTACGTCCACGTCTTTCCATCGACAACGAGCGCCGGGTGACCCGGTCTTGTCCTTGCCTGGTGCGCTACCCAGTCAGGGAAAGCTGCGGCGCTCTCCATCATCCGCCTGAGATCGCGGCGCCGACAGCTAGCAACACGCCAAAGACAAGCAACAGTTGTCCGCTCTTCTTAAGTATTGGATTCAACTCTCTTCCGGCAAGTCCGCCGAGTACGGTGCGGGTGAGAATGAATGCGAGTGGCAGCGTGAGCCACGTTATAATCAGCCATCGGTGCGATGCGTCAGTAATTGCGAGGACTAAGGGAATCGCATATGAGATGACGATGAACAGCGCGTACTCAAGTCTCGTGGCGCGATCGCCGAGTTTTGTCGCGAGCGTGCGCTTGTTCGCCGCGCGGTCGGTTGGAAGATCCCGAAGGTTGTTAATGACGAGGATGTTCGTTACAAGCAATCCAATCGGAATCGACAACGCGAGAGCAAACTGGCTCCAAGTTCCGGTCTGAAGGAAAGCGGTGCCTGTTACCGCAATCAATCCGAAGAACACAAAGACGAATACGTCGCCAAGTCCGTGATACCCAAACGGAAAGGGACCGCCGGTGTATGCCAGGCCGGAGAGAATCGAAAGCACGCCAATCACAACGATCGGCCATCCGCCAATCCACGCGAGCCACGCGCCGAGCAAAGCAGCAAGTCCGAAAGCGATAACGATTCCGCGTCGCACGCCTTCCTGAGTGATCAGACCACTTTGCGTTACGCGAACCGGGCCGAGTCGGCCTTCGTGATCGGCGCCGCGATGAAAATCAGAATAGTCGTTGGCAAAGTTCGTCCCGATTTGTATGAGCAGCGCACAGACGAGAGTTACCGCCAACACGAGCGGATGAATTGCGAAACCCTCGGCTATCGCCGCGCCGGCTCCGACGAACACTGGAACCGCAGCGGCAGGGAGCGTTGCGGGACGCGACGCGAGTAACCACGCTCGCGCAGGGCTGATCTCGACCGCGGCCGCTGTGCTCAAGGGAAGCGCGGAAACTTTCCGAAGTCGGGTTTGCGTCCTTCGAGGAACGCGTTCTTTCCCTCCTTCGCTTCCTCGGTGAGGTAGTAGAGAAGCGTCGCATCGCCGGCGAGTTGCTGAAGACCGGCTGCGCCATCGGTGTCGGCGTTGAACGCGGCCTTGAGAAAACGGAGAGCCATCGGACTCTTCTCAGCTATCTCGCGAGCCCACTGAAGTGATTCGGCCTCGAGCTGCGCGAGAGGCACGACTGTGTTGACGAGACCCATGTCGAGCGCCTGCTGTGCGTCGTACTGTCGGCAGAGATACCAGATCTCGCGGGCCTTCTTGTGCCCAACGGTGCGTGCGAGGTGGCTCACGCCGAATCCGCCATCGAAGCTTCCTACCTTCGGGCCGGTTTGTCCGAACTTCGCGTTGTCGGCGGCAATGGTTAGATCGCAAACGAGATGAAGAACGTGGCCGCCGCCGATCGCATAGCCGGCGACAACTGCGATCACTGGCTTGGGCAGATAACGGATCTGCTTCTGGACGTCGAGAATGTTGAGTCGCGGAATCTTGTCGCCGCCGACGTATCCGCCGTCGCCGCGAACTCTTTGGTCGCCACCCGAGCAGAATGCCTGATCGCCCTCACCGGTGAGGATGATCACGCCCGTCGTCATGTCGTCGCGAGTATGCTCAAATGCGTCGATGAGCTCGGACACGGTTTCCGGACGGAATGCGTTGCGAACTTCGGGGCGGTTGATCGTGATCTTCGCGATCGGCTCGCCTTCGACTCGCTCGTATTTGATGTCCGTATAACTTTTGATCGACGTCCACTGCGCGGTCATGCTATCTCCTCGATCTTGCTTGTTGAATTCATTGTTGTTGCAATCTAAAAATGCCGGGGTGGATGTTCGATGGGCTACGTCCAGCTGCCGCCGGCGGATGGGATCGTCGAAAGAAACCCGGTCATCACGGCGGTGAACGCATCGGGCATTTCGAGGTGGACCGCGTGGCCGGCGTTCGCGACAACTTGTAGACGTGAACCGGGTATTGACCTCTCGAGCAATCGCCCCAGCTCCACGTACCTGGGGTCGAGCGCACCGGCAATGATCAGCACCGGCGCACGGATTCCGGCCGCTTGATCGAGAACAGGACCATCTTCGCCGGAACCGGCACCCCGAAGGCTGTTTGCCAATCCGCGCGGATCGTTCAGCAGTCGCTGCGCCCGCAGGTGAGCGCGGCTCGCGTCGGGAAGATTCCGCTGGGTATCCCATATCGGCAGCCTTTCCCAGCGGCTGACGAACTGTTCGATCCCATCGCGCTCGATGTCGTTCGCCAGCGATGCATCGAACGCTCGACGGACCAGTCGCCGAGCGTCGTCCATGATTCCGGGAGTTGGGCTCTCCAGCATCAGAGCAGCCACTCGATCCCCATGAGAAATCGCGAACCTGAGGGCGGCACGAGCACCCATGGAGTAACCGGCAAGTGCGACCCGTTCGAGCGACAAAAAGTCAGTCAGCCGGAGTAAGTCGTCGCCAAAGCGATCAAGTCGATACCGCAATGGGTCCAATGGCGAGCTGGATCGGCCGTGACCCGGGTGGTCAATTGCAATTACCCGATAGGCCTGGTCGAGTGCGGTGCGAAACGGCGTCCAGGTTTCGGTGGATCCCGTGAATCCATGCAGCAGAACGAGGGGCGGGCCCTCACCGCTCTCCGCGATATGAAGACGGAGATCGTCGCCCGCATCAAAATCGCGGTGCGTAACGCCTTCGGCTTCAGTCACGGTTCTAAAGTGAGGTCAGGTCGGCGGCGACTGCCGCCCACGCATCTCGATGCTGCTCAACGTTCTGCGCGCGGTCTGTACGAATCTCGATGATGTGCAGACCCTTTCCTGCCACGCCTTCCACAATGGCTTGTCTCAAGGAAGCCGAATCGCCAGCCCTTTGATAGACTGCTCCGTACAGGTCGGCTACCGGTTCGAAATCGAGTCCATGCGGGGTGCCGAACAGCTTCTCGAAATGCTCATCGTGAGCGGCCTGCGGAAGAAAAGAGAAAATCCCGCCACCATCGTTGTTGATCACCACGATTGTCACATCGAGAGCGTGCAGCTTCGCTGCCAGCAGGCCGTTCATGTCGTGGTAGAGCGCGAGATCGCCGATCACCAGAACAAGCGGACGACCATCGGTCTCGCGACTGGCAGCGGCCGCTCCCATCGCGCTCGACACCACTCCATCGATTCCGTTGGCACCGCGATTCGACAGCACACGAATCGAACGCATATCGCCCGCACCGAATGCATCGAGATCACGAACGGGCATGCTGCTGCTCACGAACATCGTCGCTGTCTGCGGAAGGCTCGCCACTACGTCACTCAAAGCGCGGCCCTCGAACGCTTCGTCGAGCGCGCACAGATGGCGATTAAGCGCAGAGCCGGCCGCCTTGTTCAAATGCTGCCAGCGCTTAAGCCAGTCGGATTGCCTGTCGGCGCCGTCGATCAATGGCAGGAGCGCCTCGCATGCCGTTCGCGGATCGGCATGAATCATCTCACTTGCCAGTAACGATGGGTCAGGCCAGCGAGCGGGGTCGATCACAATCAGCGGTGCTCCAGACTGGCGCTTGAGGTATTCGTTGAGCGTCCTGGATGTCGGAATGGCGCCGATGCGCAGAACTACATCGGGCGACAGGGAATCGGCGACTGGATAATCGCGCAGCATTGCATCGTATCGATCGATGAGTGTGTCGCGATCGTGTGCGCCCCATCGAACCTGAGACAACGGATCAACGAGAAGCGGCGCCCGAATCGATTTCGCCAACGCGGACAATGCTGAAGCGAGAGATGTGTCAGGCTGTGGCCCGCAGACGATCAAAGGTCGCTTGGCAGCGGTCAGTCTCCTGGCGAGGTGCTTCGCTGCGCCCGCTGATATAGATGGCGGCGAATCCTCGACTCTCACCCATGGGGCGCGATCAGCCCGTCCGCTCCATGCCTCTGCATCATCACGCGACAAACCTGCGGGCGCTTCAATCGGCGACGGAACGAGGGGCTCGCGAAACGGAAAATTGAGATGCACCGGCCCCGGCGGCGTCGCCCTCGCTTGCGCTGCCGCGCGACAAGCGAGCGTTCTCACATAGCGAAGCAAATCTGGTGATTCCTCAGGCAGCGCAACATCTACGAACCATTTTACGTGCGCGCCGAACAGCCGGTTCTGGTCGATCGTTTGTGCCGCACCGACCTCGCGCAGCTCCGGCGGCCTGTCAGCGGTCAACACGAGCAGCGGCACTCCTGAGCTTTTCGCTTCGACCACCGCTGGAAAAAAATTCGCCGCCGCAGTTCCCGACGTGCAGAGAAGCGCAACGGGCTCCTGAAGAGAACGCGCCAGTCCGAGAGCGAAGAAGCCGCCCGAGCGCTCGTCGATGTGCATCCAGATCTTCAGTGACGCATTCGCCGCAATCGTCAGCGCAAGAGGAGTCGAACGGGATCCGGGCGACACGCACACATGCCGCACGCCTGCGCGCACGAGCTCATCGACGAACGCGCCGACGTATGCGAACGCTTTTTTGTCTGGTCCCATCGTCACTGAAGGTGTTCCGAGCCTGCCACTGTTGTCGAGTCGGAAGTTGGAGAGGTCAACGCGGAAGCGATGGCCGATTCCATGGGCTGAAGCTTGAGAATCGATTCCGCCAGCTCCTCGTCCGGGTCCGAGTCGGCGACGATCCCGCAGCCTGCAAATAACACCGCATCGGAACCGCTAATCACGCCAGACCTGAGCGCCACGGCGAACTCGCCAGCATCTCGTCCTACCCATCCGATCGGCGCAGCGTACCAACCTCTGTCGAGGCGCTCGTTCTCGCGGATGAAATCGAGCGCCTTGCCGCGGGGCGATCCGCCAACGGCCGGAGTGGGGTGCAACCGGCCCACCAGGTCGAGCAGCGAGTTGTCACTCCTAAGTCGTCCGGTTACTGCGGTGTGCAGATGATGAACGTGTGGAAGAGTCAGGAGCGCCGGACTAACCGCAGCTACCACGTCATCGCAAACCTCCGCGAGCTTTGCACGGAGCGCGTTCCTCACTGCCGCATGCTCCGCCTGATCCTTTGAGCTTGCTACGAGCTGTGCCGCAAGCGCTTCATCTTCGGTTTGATCGACTCCGCGCCGGACGGTTCCGGCAAGACTGCTTGCTCGTACGCTGCGTCCATCGATGCGAACAAGACGCTCCGGACTTGCGCCAAGAAATGCCGACTCTTTTCGCCAGTATCCGAAGACAAATGAGCTGCTGTGTGAAGTGCGAAGGTGACGCAGCAGCTCGAACACGCTCAACGCTCGGGACGTTGTCGCCTCGACTGTTCGCGCGAGCACGACCTTCTGCATCTCGCCAGCACGGATAGCATCGACAGCGTGCGACACCATCTCGCGCCACGGATTCGCATCGAGCGAATCGCGAAACACCGGCGCCTCCGCCGGATCGTTCAGTGCAGTCTCGACGTTCGAAATGGACGCCTCGCATGCGAGAACGCTGTCTCGCAGCTCGATCAGCGTGTCGAGAGCGATGTCAGGCTCGCCGTCAGGCGAAACCATCCACGAAAAAGTGCTCCAACATTTTCCGTCGCCCGCCGTTAGCAGCATTCTCGGAACGATGAGATGAGCGCTGGGAAAGTCTCTCCAGGTATGGGATCGTGGACCATCGCCGTCGAAGGCAAACCCGCCCATCAAGACGGGACCGGGGAGTCGTTCCGACCTGTCGCCGTTCATCAGTGAGCCCTTGATCATCTCTGACCACGAGCGGTCAATCGAAGCAAACCGGCCCGGACCTTCTGCGGTCAGCGTTGCGGCTGCGCCCAAACCAGCCAGAGTGAAATGGTCATCCGGCCGAGTCCAGTACATCATGCCTGCCGCCGCATGCTCGGCCAGGCAGTTGAATTCCAGGCCGCTTTCTACTCCGGCGAGAACACTGAGCGGATCGAGGTCCGGCACTCGTTCAGTAAAGCTCACGAGCACCGGTCGATTTTCAGCGATTGCCCGCGCGCGGGCAGATGCAGCAAGAGCGTGTGGGAGCATCAACTACAATGATATCACCTCTGGGCTGCGGACTGCGCGCGGAGCCGCTCTTCCTGCTCTCTCAACTCAGGGGTGAAGGCCTCGCCGAAATCTTCGGCCTCGAAGATCTGCCGGATCTCGATCTCGGACTCTTCACCAGGCATCGGATTGGGGCAACGCTTCATCCATTCGATGCACTCGTCCTTCGAGTTGCATTGAAGAATCCAGAAACCCGCGACGAGCTCCCTGGTTTCCGCAAAAGGTCCGTCGATCACTGTGCGCTTGCTTCCGGAAAATCGGATTCGTGCGCCCTTCGAGCTCGCCTTGAGTCCTTCGCCCGCCAGCATCACGCCGGCATTGACCAGCTCTTCGTTGAACCTGCCCATCTCGCTCAGCTCCTGCTCGCTCGGCAGGATACCCGCTTCCGAATCCTTGCTCGCCTTGACCATTACCATGAAACGCATTGTGATGCTCCTTTCCTTGTCGTTGATCAGTTGGGATCAGCCCGGGGAAAACTGCGGCGGCTCGCGCGATCCTGCTGAAGGCGCGTGAAAGACAGTCAGGAGAAACTTGCCGCCGCCGACGGAGGTGGCCGAGTGTTCGACGCCTGGAGCAAGGACGAGGACATCGCCGGTTGCCAGCGGATATTCGCGATCCAGGGCCTTGAAGATGAGCTCGCCGTCGACGACGTGAATCGTCACCGGTCCGCTGGTTGTGTGAGCTGGCAGATTTCCGCCGGCACCAATGGCCATCATCGTCAGGCGGAGGGGACCTTCCTTCACGAGCGTGCGGGCGGTGCGTCCGTGCCGGGAAAGAATGTCCTGGTCTATCATCCACTCGTCGTGAGTGAGGTGATTCACCAGAACCTCTCCCTCGATTGTCCGGTGCATTGATGACATGTCGATTCAGACTCCGCGCGGGAGGACTGTGTAAACGCGAGCGATGAACGCGTGGAACTCCTTCATGTAATTAGCAAGAAACTCTTTGGTTGACGGATTGTTGACTGTCCCGTCTTCGGAGATCAGGTCGGGGGTGAATTGTATGTACGCTTCGGGAGAGTTCATCTGCGGTGAGTTGCAGAAGCCGAGCAGGCTGCGAAGATGCTGTTGGGCGACGGCCGTTCCGATCGCTCCGGGAGACGTTCCGATGGTTGCCGACGGCTTTCGAGCGAATGAGTTCGTGCCCTTGGGCCGGCTCCCCCAGTCGATTGCGTTTTTCAAACCGCCGGGAATCGACCGATTGTATTCAGGCGTGATGAAGAGAATCGCCTCGGCCCAGGCGAGCGCCTCCTTCAACGCTCTCCCTTCGAGTGGATAATCCGCGTCGAAATCGGAGTTGTACAGCGGAAGATCCTTGAACGAAATCTCTCTCATCTCGAGTTCTGGCGGTGCGAGGCGCACGAGCGCCCTCGAAAGCCTGCGGTTTTTCGAGTTACTCGAGAGGCTACCCACAAAGTAGCCGACCTTGAATTTTTCCATTGTCACCTCAAAGAGTTGCGGGTGACAACTGCAAATCCGTAGCCCAGCGGAGAAGGAAACTAGCGGTCGCTGGTTGCCAGTTCGCGCGCGTTTCTCAGGGCAACTTCAGCGTTTCGTTTCAAGCCTTCGAGCTTCGCGCGTTTCATCGGGGAACCCTTGAAGGCCGCTCGAAATTCGTTGGAGTCCATCTGAAGAATGACTACGCCGATCTCTGTTGCGTCGTTCGATGCCAGCACCGAGCGCGGCTCGAATTCGGCGAGAGAAGCGTCCCTCGAGAATCGCTGATTCCACGGACAGACATCCTGACAGATGTCGCATCCGTAGATCAGCGAACCGACTTTCTCCTGCAATTCGACCGGCATCGCCCCGCGCGCTTCGATCGTCAGATACGAAATACATTTCGTCGCGTCGAGTACGCGCTCGTCCACGAACGCCTGTGTGGGACAGGCATCGAGGCAGCGAGTGCACGTTCCGCAGCGATCGGCTTCAAAAGGCGTGTCACTTTCCAGCTCGAGATCCGTGAGCAGCGCGCCGATAAAGAAAAAGGATCCGATCTGCGGATTGATGAGGTTCGTGTTCTTCCCGAACCAGCCAAGTCCGGCTTGTCTGGCCAGGTCGCGCTCGAGAATTGGACCGGTGTCCACGTAGGATTTTCCCGAAATCGGTCGTCCCGTTTTCTCCTGAATCCATTCGTGCAGGGAGTCGAGCTTTCGCCACATGATTTCGTGGTAGTCATCTCCGCGCGCGTAACGGGCGATGGGTCCGCTTGCCGACGTTCCCCCGTAATTGAGCCCGACTACCACGGCGCTTACTGCCCCGGCGAACGGGATACGGGTGTCTCTTCTTTGTTCGGCCCAACGCTCCATGTAGCCCATCTCGCCGGCGTATCCTCGCGACAGCCACGCCTCGAACATCGGTGCGGTTTGCGCTGGACCGAGCCGGGTGATCCCAACGAGATCGAAACCCAAGCCGAACGCCTGGGCCTTGATCAGATCGTTCACCTGACGGCCCACCGCGCATACCGCTCGACGTCATGCGCCGGAGGAACGGCGTTGGAGTCGCCGTAGGCCGTATTCATGCGCCAGCGAATGTATGTGGCGTCAGGAATCGGAAGGAACGGAAACCGCGTATACCATTCGTTGGCGCGAAACCGCCAAGCCACTCGAAGCAGGGCGATTCCCAATCGAGGCCGGATTAGCGATCGCGCGGCAAGTTGAAGGGAGAGTCGTGACCATGACATCGCTCAGGTAATATAGAGAATGGATGACAGCTCGAATCGTATGGTGATCGGTTTGATTTCGGACACGCACGGACTGTTGCGCCCGTCGGTGCATTCGGCCCTGGCAGGTGTCGATTCGATTCTGCATGCGGGCGATGTCGGTGGCGACGATATTCTATTAGAACTGGCCATCATCGCGCCAGTAAGGGCCGTTTATGGCAACACGGATGACATAAATGACCCAAGCTTGACAAGTGAGATCTCAATTTCCGCGGCGGGCCTCTCGATCCACGTCAGTCACGGGCATGAGGTCGGAGTGCCAACCGCCGAGCGATTGCTGGCGAAATACAGTCAGGATGTCGTCGTGTACGGGCACACCCATCGGCAGCTTGTTTCCCGAATTGGAAACCAACTGCTCGTGAACCCCGGAGCAGCGGGGCCGCAGAGATTCAAGCTCCTGCCGTCCCTGGCGCGACTGACAATCGAAAACGGGTACGCGGACGTGGAGATCATCGCTCTTGATTGAAACTGCTCCAACCGGCCCTGCAGACGGGGGGTTCTGTCTTGATTGAAATCGCTCCAGACGCCATTGACGTTTGGGAATCCCGCCTCGACGTCTCCGACGAAGATGTCGCCAGACTGTTCAACATCCTGTCGCGCGGCGAACACGCACGGTCGAAGGGGTTTATCGACTCGCGAGGATACCGGCAGTATGTGATTTCACGCGGCAGGATGCGTCAGGTGCTAAGTCTCTACACCGGCGTCGAGCCAGCCGAGATTCAATTCACTGTCGTAGGTGACGGAAAGCCTGCGCTGTTCGATCAGACATCGCAGAAGATTTTCTTCAACAACACTCATTCCGGCGGGCTCGGTCTCATCGCGGTTACGTCGGGCCGGGAAGTTGGAATCGACATGGAGCGCGTTCGCGACATCGAACGAGCCCTCCAATTGTCGAAGCGTTTCTTCACTCCTAACGAGCACGCCGAACTCGAAGCATTGCCGCCTGACGAAATGATTCGCGCATTCCTGGCTATCTGGTGCCGACGCGAAGCGGGAACGAAGGCACGCGGCGCAAGCGTCTGGCGGGGGCTTGGAAGTTGGAAAGGCTCGCGCATGGCGCGACGCCCCGGTGTTCAGGCCGATGACGATACTGAGTTCACAACAGCAATGCTGCCTATCGGACCCGATTACGTGGGCGCCGTAGTCGCCGCGGGATCAGGCTGGACGGTCGCAATGAAAGGAGAGATGTGATGAATGCTCGATCGGTATGTTGGCTCGCTCTGGCGGCGACGTGCGCCGCGTGTGCCGGCCGCAATGCAGTTTCAACCGGCGATATCGATCCGGCCGAATCGACAGAAACTGCTGCTGCGCCGCA
>JBBSGU010000028.1:0-31594 GCA_038253755.1 Gemmatimonadales bacterium
GAGCACGTCCAGCAGAAAGCGGTGCGATAGTGCTTCGCGCGGCGGTGATCGGGTGCGGGAAGATCGGCAGTGAGCTGAGCGTCGATCCGCTTCTCAAGGGCGATGTCTTCACGCATGCGGAGGCATACGAGCGTTGTGACAAGACTGAGCTTGTGGCCCTGTGTGATTCAGACGAGGAAAAGCTCACGGCGGCGGGAAAACTCTGGGGAGTGACGTCGCTCTACACGACGGCCGAGGAGCTGGTGGCAAACGAGGGGGTCGATGTCGTGAGCATCTGCACGCCGACAGCGAGTCATGGGTCCGTTCTGCGTGCAGTCCTCACGGGACCCAATTCACCGCGCGGAATTCTGTGCGAGAAACCGCTCGGCATGACGCTGGCTGAGTCGGAGGAGATGGCGGCGCTGGCGGAAGGGCAGGGTGTGTGTCTCGCTACCGTCTATATGCGGCGCTACGCCACCAATTTTCGCGCGCTCAAGAAATTTCTCGACGAAGGCGGCATCGGCGAGCTCCAGACAATTTCGGGCGTCTATATCAAGGGGACGTTCCATAATGGCACCCACTGGTTTGACATGCTGCGCTATTTCGCTGGAGAAGTGGACCATGTGTCGGGTTTGAACATTCTCAACGAAACGCGCGAGGATCCGACACTGGATGTCGCGCTCTTTTTGAAATCCGGGGTTATGGCGACGCTCCGCGCGCTCGACTACACCAAATACACGACGTTCGAAATGGACCTGTTCGGGACCGGAGGGCGCGTACGAATTATCGATTCCGGGTTTGAGATCGAGGTCTATAGGCCGGAACCGAGTCCGAGGTACGAAGGATATGTCGAGCTGGGTCGCGTTCAGATGGATTTTGGTGATCGTCGGAATCTGGTATTGCACGCCGTCGAGGACATGGTCGAGTGCATCGAGACTGGGAGGGCTCCTTTGTGTACCGCCGCGGATGGCGTGGCTGCCGCGAGGATTGCGGACGCTGCTCTTAGATCATCCGCTTTCGGCGGGCGAGTCGTCGAGGTCTGATCTCTCGTTTCCGCCGGGATAGCTCAGGGGCTACCACGGGATTGGGGCACGGATTGGACGGTTGGAACTGATCAGAGACGGGTGTTACGGCCCGCGTGTACGGCATCACTTCGCGTTTTGTTTTGGGGGAACGATTGGCGCTTGTCGAATCGCGGCAACCGCGGCGGTGACGAGAGACCAACACTTTTTATCCCGTAGTTACGTCCCTGATCAGTCCCACCCGTTCAATCCGTGCCCCAACCCCCGCTGGCAGACCGGGAAACAACGCAAGTCGAACCGGAATGACTTCTAATCGTCCCGCCGCAACGCCATCTTTTAGCAACATGTCCAAGCTCGCAATCCTCGGCGGTTCGCCAACCAGAACCAAATCTTTCCCGGTTTACGGCACCCTCGGCGACGAGGAAAAAAGGGCCGTACTCGGCGTCCTCGATTCAGGAAATCTCTCCGGGTTTCTCGGCACGTGGTCGCCGCAGTTTTTTGGCGGCCCGCACGTCAGAAAGCTGGAAGAGGAATGGCAGGAATACTTCAGCGTCGCCCATGCGGTGACGATGAATTCGGCGACGTCGGCCTTATGCGCAGCGGTTGGCGCGGCAGGTGTCGGGCCGGGCGACGAAGTCATCGTCTCGCCAATCACGATGACGGCATCGGCAACCGCTGCGCTCGCATACGGCGCGATACCTGTCTTCGCTGACATCGATCCCGAGACGTTCAACATCACCGGGAAGACAATCGAAGCTCGGATCACTTCGCAAACGAAAGCGATCATGGCCGTGGACATCCTCGGTCAGCCTGCTGAGTTCGCCGAGATCATGGCTTTGGCTGCGAAGCATGGGCTCGTCGTGATCGAAGACGCCGCGCAGGCTCCGGGGGCCACTTACAACGGTCGCTTCGCCGGTACGCTCGCACATATCGGGGTCTTCAGCCTCAACTACCACAAGACAATCCACACTGGAGAAGGCGGCATCGCTGTCACCGACGATCCGCTTCTCGCCGAACGCCTTCAACTGATTCGCAATCACGCGGAAGCGGTGGTCGAGGGTAAAGGCACCGCGAGTCTCGTGAACATGGTCGGTTTCAACTACCGCATGACGGAGATAGAAGCCGCCATTGGAAGTGCCCAACTACAGAAGCTTGATACTCTGCTCACTGCGCGAATCGAAGCAGCCGACTACCTGACGAAGCGCATCGCCGACATACCGGGACTCACGCCGCCGGTGGTAAGGCCCGGCGTCAAGCACGGCTACTACTTGTATGCAATTCGATTCGACGCGAATACGATCGGCGTCACACGCGAGCGATTTGCGGAAGCCGTTCGTGCGGAAGGGATTCCGCTGGCGACGCGGTATGCACCGCCTCTCTACCTGATGCCTCTCTATCAGAAGCGAATTGCTTTCGGCAGCGAAGGATTTCCGTTTACCTATGAGGGCTACAAGGGAAGCGTCAGTTACGAGCGCGGGATTTGTCCTGTTGCCGAAGCGATGTGGGAAAGCGATGTCATGGTCGGCAATTTCTGTCACGCCAATGTGACTCGAGCAGATCTCGATGACGTTGTCACCGCTCTCGAGAAGGTGGTCGCAGGCGCTCGCTCACTCGAAGGTTGCGACACCAACGCAATTGACGCCCGCCGAATGGCCGAGGACGCGGCCTGAGAAAGCCGACCGTTGACGATCTCCCACGTTATTCGGCGTGGCCGGCCAGGCTTGTTGGCACCGAGCCCTGGGAGCAGCGAGTCAAGAATCGCGCGGAGATCGAGCGCGAGTATCAACTCGAAAAGTGGGGCTCTCTTTTGGCAAAAGTCGAAGAGAGTCCGTGGCCGCTTCGTCTTGCGGACCTCGACCTCATTATGCAGGGCGGCGATGAGCTCGTCGTCTACGCGGACGGGTCAGAACTGTTCGAGACGACAGCGAAAGATGCGCACCTCCGCTACCGGGATTTTGTCGCGAGAATCCTCAAGGAGTATCTGCCGGCATCGGCGCTCGTAGAGCTGGGAGCCGGATACGGCAGCGTGATCGTAGATATGGCGCGAAGACCGGAATTTGCCCGGATACCAATGTTCGGTCTCGAACTGACCCCGGCCGGAATTCAGCTCATCAAGCACGTGAGCGAAGCCGAAAATGTGAACGTCACGGCTGGCGAGTGCGACCTGCTGGCTCGAACAGTGACCGACGTGTCGATTCCATCGGGCTCGGTGATTTTCACTTCTTATGCGGCGTACTACGAACCAAGGCTCGAGAAGTCGTTCCTGAAGGGCCTGGCGGCGCTGCGTCCAAAGGCGGTAGTTCTCATCGAGCCGTGCTATGAGCATTGCGATGACTCGACCCTACTGGGCCTACTTCGGCGGCGCTATATTGAGGTGAATGATTGCAACACCAATCTTGCGACGCTCCTCCATGAGGAATGGGAAGCTGGATCGGTCAAAATCCTCGACGAGCGAAAGGCCGTGTTCGGACCGAATCCTCTGCTCGCCGCTTCGGTGATCGTGTGGGAGCCAGCGGAACGGACCTGAGGCTCAGACCGCGGGCAATTTTAAGCGGTGTGGTTCACAAAATTTCATAAAACAACGTCAGCCAGTGCCGAGACTTCTCGACAAGATACCCGTACCCATCAGGGCGACTGCATGGCACGCGATCAATCGCATGCCGGGGCCCGTGCAGCGACTGTTCCCTCACACCGACGAGTACCGCCGGTGGAAGATGGAGAAGCTGTACGACTACGCTCCGACGCCATCGCCCGGAGCGCCAACGGTTCTCTTCTGGGTGCCAGGCGGAATGCACGTGCTGCTTCACGTCGAGTCCGTCATTGCGGCTGCCCTCAGGTTTCGCGGATACAACGTCCACGCGATTATCTGTGATGCCCCGTACGTCGCATGCGTTCGTCGTGAGGTCACCGATGGCGTTCCGCTCGAGAACTGGCGAGACCTCTGTGCATCGTGCATCGCGTCGAATCGCTCGGTTCTCAACATCATGGGTATACCCTACTCGTCAATCGGCGATTTTGTCTCGGAGGAGCGCCGCGACGAGCTGAGAAAGCGGGCTGAGCCGGTCAATTCGAAGAACGTTCGCGCGCTCGAGCACAACGGACTCGCGATCGGCAACAACGTCTGGTCAACCATCACGCGTTTTCTCCAGGGTGAAGAGCTCGGCGATCGCGATGACATCGTCCGCGAGTACGCTTTCAGCGCAATGGTGACGGCGGAGGCGGCGAGCAAGGTTCTCGACCGTTTCAAGCCCGACCGCGTGTTCATGTCGCATGGAACCTACGTGGATTGGGGCCCGGCGCTCCACACAGCGATGGCGAGAGGAATTCCGGTCACCGGATGGAAGGCATCGTATCTCACATCGAGATTTTTCTTTCGTCACATCCTCGACGCATCGCGAGTCGATTTTCACAAGCTCAGCGACAAGGTGTGGGACGACCTCAGCAGTCAGCCCCTTGCCGAAGCGGAAGACAAAAGCCTTAGAACGTTTCTCGCTCGGCGTTACCACCAGGGCGTCAGCTTCGACATGAAGCGCATGGCGAAGTACACGGGCGAGACGGAAGCATTTCGCGAGAAATACAACCTCGATCCCAACAAGCCGATCTGGGGCGTCATGGCCCACATCAACTGGGACAGCGTGTCAGACTATTCGCCGATGGCGTACTCGTCGTTCGACGAGTGGATGGTGGATACCATTGAGACTGTGTCTCGGATCACGGACGTGCAGTGGCTGATCAAGGTTCATCCGATCGAAGCGTACGACAATCCGGCAGCGGGAGTTCAACGGTTGATCGACTCACGTTTTCCGAATCTTCCGGCCCACGTTCATGTGATTCCGGCTGAGGAGCAAATTAGTCCCCTGGAATTTTTTAGTGTGGTGGACGGTGCCGTGACCGTCTACGGAACGGCTGGACTCGAGCTGGCGCTTCAGGGTAAGCCGGTGATTCTTGCAGGAGAGGCGCACTACGGCGGCAAGGGATTCACGTATGACGGTCTTACGATCGACGCATACAGGACGCTGTTGGAATACGCGCCCGTTCTCCGCTCGCTCGACGAACAGCAGATTCGGCTCGCGCGAACATATGGACACTCCTACTTCATTCAGCGGCAGATTCCGCTGCCTCTCGTTCGCGACAAGAGCTCGCTCTGGTGGAATCTCCAGCACGACCGCCGCGATCAGCTGCTCCCCGGAGCGGATCCGTTTCTGGATTTCATCTGTGACAAGCTGATGAAAGGCGAGGATTTTCTGATGAACCGCAAGCTCGTCGAGCTGGCGGACTCCGACGTTTGGGCGTAACCCGTCGCATGGAAGTGTCCCGTCTTGCGGGTTTCGATGACGTTGGAGAGACCTTCGTAAGTGATGGCCGGGTTCTGCGTGGCATCTATCCGGGCAAGTCGGCGGCCGCACGCAGTGTCCTTCAAACCTGCATTGCTCACGACCTCTTCAAGCACGGCATCGTCGCGACCCGCGAGCCCACCCACAATCCACACGCCGAGCTCGGCTACGAGTTGACACTCGAGCATGCGCGAGTGCCCTTCGTGACGTTCCCGCACGAGTGGCCGGCGTCGATGCTGCATGCTGCGGCCAGGTTCCATGTCGAGTTGTTCCAGAAGCTGGGCGAGCATGGTTTGACGCTTAAAGACTGGCATCCGTACAACATTCTGTTCGATGGAACTGAGCCGGTCTTCGTTGACTTCACTTCGATCATTCCTGCGGTTGACCTTCCGAAGCAGGGCTATCTTGCCGATGCAAAAGCGCCAACCGGTTTTGGAATGTGGGACGAGTACTCGGCCGCTTTGTACCGCATGTACCGGCTGACTTACGACGCCTACTTCGGGCTTCCCCTGGAGATGATGAGGCAAGGCCGTCATGCGGAGGCGCGCAAACGGCTCGCAGATACTCCGTTGAATGCAACGGATTCGGGGATGCTACGGGGAGAAGTTTTTGCCGGCCAGCCGGCAGCGCGCGGGCGGTACGAGCTGAATGACATTCGGCTCAGAATGGCACTCAACGAGAAGGGTCCGGTAAAGCGAAAATTCTTTGCGCTTCTTGCGAAGATGCTGGATGGAATGCACGTGGCGGTGCGCGGCAGCGCCTACAGCAGCTACTACGCGGACAAAAAGGAAGCGTTTGCGTCAGAGCCCTCGGCTGACTGGACGAACAAGCAGAATGCCGTGCACGACGCTCTCACGCGATTCAGTCCGGCGACGGTACTCGACATCGGAAGCAACACCGGCTGGTTTTCGCTGCTCGCCGCAAAACTTGGAAGTAATGTCGTGGGCGTAGATCTGGACGAGGCGTGCATTGACTCGCTGTTTGCCGCTGCGAAGCGTGAACGCCTGGCCGTGCTTCCTCTGGTTGCGAATCTGATGGCGCCGCCGCCGGATATTTTTGCAAAGACTTTCGACGATGAGCCGTCATTGTCCAGAATCGGCGGAGTTGCCCCACTGTATCCGTCGCCAGAAAAGAGGCTTGCGTGCGAGATGGTTTTGGCCCTCGCGATTGTCCATCATCTTGCGCTGGGGCAGGGACATTCGTTCGAGAGAATTGCCGAAACACTCAGCGATCTCGCGACGCGGTATCTTTGCGTCGAGTTCGTGAACCGCGATGATCGAATGATCGTTGACGATCCGGGCTTTTTTCCGGCGATGTTGAAGGCGCCTGATTCGTTTGGCTGGTATAAGGTGGATGAGTTCGTCGCTGCGTTAAGGAAGCATTTCAGCGAGATTCAGGTCGTGCAAAGCTATCCCGATACTCGATTAATGATTGTTTGCTCGAAGAGCTGAGATTCGTTTCCGCAGCATCTTTGCGAATTCTGGCCGCGAGCAACACTCGACCGTACCTGACCCGTTGCATCTGTCAAATCCGTGTAACGGCCGTAGGTCCAGTCTGAATGCGAAGAAATGCAGAGGGAACGAATTGATCAGAGATTCAGAGGACTCCAAATGACGGTCGGAAAAGACGGGATACAGAAATTCATAAGCGATGAGGTTTCGATGCTCATCGGCGAATCGGATGCGAAGATCGGCGCCGACACGCCCCTCATCGGTCATAACAGAGTTCTGGACTCCGCCGACCTCGTCGTGCTCCTTCTCGCCGTGGAAGACTACGCGCGCGAGAATCTCGGCTTCAACTGGGATTGGACATCCGACAGCGCGATGTCCGAAGCCCGCAGCGTTCTGCGCAACATCGGCTCGCTCGCCGACCATCTCATGAATCAACAGCCAGCGTGAGCGACAAGGACACCGTCATCGTCACCGGGGCGTCCCGCGGGTTGGGACGCCATTGCGCGATGGCCCTGCACGAGCGTGGCTATCGCGTCATCGGACTCAGTCGCACGTCGAAGGGCGACGCTCCGTTTGAAGTGCGCTCCGCCGATGTGTCTGACGCGAAGTCACTGTCAACCGCACTCGGTGATCTCAAGCGCGACAAGTCCGTGTTCGCTCTCGTGAATGCCGCGGGAATCGCGTCGATGAATCTTGTCATCACCACGCCACCGGAAACCGTCGCGAAGATCATCAACACCAACCTGATCGGCACGATTCTCATGTGTCAGCTCGTTGCGCCTGCCATGATTCGTCGTGGGAACGGTCGCATCATAAACTTCTCCACGCTCGGCGTTCCGCTCGCGATCAAGGGAGAAGCGATCTACATCGCCTCCAAGGCCGGTGTCGAAGGATTCTCCCGTGCATTCGCCCGGGAGATGTCGCCCCACGGCGTGACAGTGAACACAATCGCGCCAGGCCCCATCGACACCGCGTTGATTGAAAAAGTCCCGCGCGACAAGATCGACGCGGTCGTCAGCCGGCAGATCATCGAAAAGCAGGCGGTGCCGGGCGACGTGCTGAACATCGTCTCGCTGCTGCTGTCGCCAGAAAGCTCGATGATCAGCGGAGAGACGATACACGTCGGCGGTGCGTGAGTGGGCATTCTCGACCAGCTTGCGGCGCGCAATGAAGGAAATGACGCGCCGTTCCTGATCACACCGACGGACCGCCTCACTTTCACCGGGATCGCGGCCGCGGCAAAACAAGCGGAAGCTCTCCTCGCGCCGGTCAAAGCCGGTGATATCGTAGCCATCGTCGGTGACTTCGATCGGCCAAGCATCGCCGCAATGCTGCAGCTCCTCGATCGCAACGCCATCGTCGTTCCGCTCACGAATGGAACGCGGCCCGATCACGACTACTTCCTCGAGAGTGCCGGCGCCGAGTGGATGATCCGCGATGGGTCGCTCACTCGAATAGAGCGTAAGGACCTCGCCAACCCGCTGATAACCGAGATCAGAACGCGCGAGCATCCCGGCATCATCTTCTTTTCCTCCGGCACAACGGGGCGTCCGAAGGCGATCCTGCACGACTTCCAGAATTTTCTCGCGCGATACACGGAAGTCCGTCCCGCTCTGCGGACGCTGAACTTCCTGCTGTTCGATCACGCCGGCGGCATCAACACGATGCTGCACACACTGTTCAACCGCGGCACTACGATCGCGCCGCCCGAGCGAACTCCGGATTCAATCGTCGAGACGATTCGCCGCGAGAACATCGAGCTTCTTCCGACGACTCCAACTTTCCTGCGGATGATGTTGCTCGGGGGATCGTTCGACGGAGTCAGTCTTCCATCACTCCGCGTGATCACTTATGGAACCGAGCGCATGGATCAGGGCACGCTCGACCGGCTCAGTGCGCTATTGCCAGATGTCGACTTCCGTCAGACGTACGGACTATCGGAGCTCGGCGTCTTTCAGGTGAAGTCGAAAGCGCGAAACAGTCTGTGGATGAAAATCGGGGGAACTGGACTGGAGACGCGCATCGTCGAAAACGTTCTACAGATACGGTCAGCGAACCGCATGCTCGGCTACCTCAACGCGCCCTCCCCGTTCGTCGATGGATGGTACAATACCGGAGACGTCGTCGAGGAAGAAGACGGATTCATCAGGATTGTCGGACGCGCGAGCGAAGTGTTCAATGTTGGCGGTCTCAAGATTTTGCCTGGCGAGGTTGAACGACTCGCGTTGACGTATCCCGGCGTACTGAGAGCAAAAGCGTACGGTGTCGCAAATCCAATCACGGGACAGCACATCGAGATCATCTGCGAGCCCGAAGATGGCGTCTCCCTGGACCGCCGATCACTCATGACGCACTTTCGCTCGCACCTTCAGAAGCAGCTTTGTCCGCACAAGATCATCGTCGGTGCGGTTCCAGTGAGTCATCGGTTCAAGCAACAGTGACGGACGGCATCGGTGAAAAGATCGGCGAGCTCGCGATGAGTCTGGGCAAAGGTCCGCTCTTCGTTCACTCTGATCCGTTCCGCACCGCTCGGCTTGTTCCCCGCAGTCGGGACCGCGCTGCATTGCTCGATTCGCATCTCGACGTACTAGCAGTCGCTGCGGCCGGTCGAGGCTTGTGGCTTCCGTCCTTCAACTATGACTTCCCGCGCACGCATCGGTTCGATCTTGCGAACGATCCGTGTCAGCTTGGTCCTCTACCAGAGCATTTCCGGCAGACAAGACAAGAGTGGCGGACCCCGATCCCAATGTTTTCCGTGAGCGGCATCGGCGAGTCGCCAGCAGTTGGCTGGGGTGACGAAACAGATCCTTTCGGGGGCGAATCGATTTTCGCCGAGATGGAAAAGCGTGATGCGGTGATCCTTTATTATGGAGACACGTTTCACTACAACACGATCGTCCACTATGCTGAGAGGAAGAGCGGGGGACCGATCTATCGGTACGACAAGAGTTTTCGCGGCGTGGTGGTGATCGACGGGGAAGAGCACCCCGGATTTCTCGACTACCACGTGCGACCACTGGGCTCGGGTCTCGATTACGACTGGCCTCGTCTGCTCGACGAAGCAATCGCCGCCGGAATCTGCGTTCGGCTGTTCGAACATCCGGAAATTCTTGTTGCGTCGGCCCGAGCGCTGACCAATCACTGGGCGAGAGCGATGAGAGACGATCCGTTCGCCCTGCTGGACGAGAAAACCCAGAGGTGGGTTCGTCTTGCGCACGAGGAAACGGGCCGGAGATTCATGATCGGCGACTTCGAGTCGCCAGAGCCTCCGCACTCATGAATCTCATGGTAAACAGCGCGCCCACAGCAGACGAAGCCGGTGTCGAGATGCATCGCTGGGCGACCGACCTGTTTCCGATTTGTCGGAGCCTGACAGGAAACGGGGTTCGGCAGACGCTCGCGTATCTGAAAGAGCTCGTCCCGGAAATGAAGATTCACGAGGTGCCGACCGGGACGAAAGCGTTCGACTGGACGGTTCCGGATGAGTGGAATCCGCGCGCAGCGTGGATCGAAGATGAGAGCGGAAACAGGGTCATCGATTTCGCTGACAACAATCTTCATCTGGTCGGATACTCAGAGTCCGTCGATGAGTTGATGACGATCGACGAGCTTCAGCCGCATCTCTATTCGCTTCCAGAGCAGCCGACCGCGATTCCCTATGTCACTTCGTACTACAACCGACGCTGGGGCTTCTGCCTTACACACGCGCAGCGCGAATCGCTAAAGCCTGGCCGGTATCACGTCGTGATAGACGCGATGCTCGCGCCGGGCTCACTAACGTACGGCGAAGTAATTCTGAAAGGCCGCGAAGCGAAAGAGGTTCTTCTCTCGACGTACATCTGTCATCCGTCGATGGCAAACAACGAGCTGTCGGGCCCAATGGTGGCGACGGCTCTTGCGCGTCTCATCAAGACCTGGCCCGATCGGCGTTATACCTACCGGATAGTCTTTGTTCCGGAGACGTTAGGTTCGATTCTATATCTCAGTCGCAATCTCGACGAGATGAAGCGCAACACCATTGCGGGCTTCGTTCTCACGTGCGTCGGCGATGACGGCGCCTATTCGTTCCTGCGCTCACGGAATGGAAGTACTCTCGCCGACCGTGTCGCGAAGCGAACCATCTCCGAGCACGCGCCAAACCACATCGAGTATTCGTATCTCGATCGCGGAAGCGATGAGCGGCAATACTGTAGTCCCGGCGTCGATCTGCCTGTCGTGTCGCTGATGAGAACCCGGTATAACAGTTATCCCGAATATCACACGTCGCTCGATGACTTGACGCTTGTAACCCCGGCTGGACTGGCCGGCGCATACGCGCTCTACGAGAAAACGTTGCGTGCGCTCGAATCCCGAATGGTCTACCGCGCCACCGTGCTTTGCGAACCCCAGCTTGGCAAGCGTGGGTTGTATCCCGATCTCAGCACCCGGGGCTCCGGCCTGGAAGCGCGGACGATGACCAACGTACTTGCCTATGCCGATGGGACACGGGATGTATTCGAAATTGCCGATTCAATTGGGTCAGACGTCGGGAAGGTGACCGAGACCGCCAGGAGATTGTCGGAGGCCGGACTTCTCGAGATCGTGAACGGATAGTGATCCGCGGCGACTCCCTGATCGGCAAAGCCGGGCGCAAGAATCTCTCAGACTTGTGGCCCGCGTCGCTTGGGGTTGTTGGAGTAGTTGCGGGCTGGTTCCTGGTCCCGGGCCTCATCCACTTGATGGGCCGAGGCGGGCAGCAGGAAACGATCGAGTGGGCGCTGTACATGTCGCTGCTGGTAGTGTATCCGCCGGTGGTGTGGCTGCTCGCGCGGGGCGGCGAGAGGATGCGCGTCGCGAAGCTCGGTATCGTTGGTTTGTCGTTGCTCGCTGCTGTTGGATACGTCGCCCTCTCGCCGAGGCGCGTTGTCGGTCTCGCACTCGCATTGGGCGCCGGCGCTGCCACGGTCGCGCTGATTCGACTGCGGGAAGAGTATCGCAAGGCCGGCGCGGGGAGGATAAAGTTGCCGCCGCTTGCCGCGGCTACGTTCGGGTGGGTCGCCGTTTCCGGACTTGTCTCGTGGGGTGATGCCACACGCTGGTTGATTCTTCGGCCACAGGCGGCGATCGTCGGCGTTATCGTCGCGTACTGTGCTTGCGTAGTTCTGCGTGAAACGCGAGTCGAGGGAGTCGCCCGAAGCTCTCAGTTGACGATCCTCGATTGGATCGCCATTGCCTCTCTCGCATTGTTCAGTTTCCGGACGTTTCCGATCGTCGAGTTCTATCACTGGGGCTTCTACATCGGCCCGATCGAACAGATGCGTGAGGGTGGCCAGCTCCTCTGGGATACGCCGTCACAGTACGGTTTCCTGTCGATTCTGCTTCCGACAGTACTGCCGGGAACAGCGTGGGAGTCGTTCTGGTTCTTCCAGTCAGTCGTTTTCGCCGTTGTCGCCGCGATGATGTACGTCGGCATTCGGAGGATGGGCAGAGGAACTCCAGGTTCGGTCCTTGCTTTTGTCGTCGTCTTCACGACTCTGTTTTTTCGTCCTCGCTCAAACGGGTTGCTGCTGTCGGCGCAGATGACGCCGTCCGGTGGCCCGGTTCGATTCGTTCCGGTCTTTATCATGCTCGCGTCTCTTGTGCACTGGATCGTCGAGCGCGAAACCATCGACGAAGAATCATTCGTGATCAAGGGCTCGCTGATCTGGATCTTCGCCGTTGTCTGGTCTGCGGAGGCCGCGATCTATTGCTCTGCGATATGGTTCGCAGCGCTGGCGATCTTCTTCGTGCAGTCAGCAGCAAGCTGGAAGGAGAGCGGCCGAACGAACGGCTGGATCGCAAAGCGATTGGCATTGTTCGTCCTCGCGCCGGTGCTTACCGCCAACGCGATCTACATCATCGTAAAAGTTGCATATCGGTTGATAGTCGGACGACCTCCGGATTTCCACGGCTACATCGAATACGCTCTTCTCTATAGCAGAGGCGGTTTCGGAGCGCTGCCGATCGATCCGACTGGATCGGTCTGGTTTCTCCTGCTCGTGTTCTTCGCCATCTCGACGGCCGGAGCACTTTACTTGTCGACCGATTGGCGGAACAAGCGTCTCATCATGTTCGCGGCACTCTGGGGATGCGCCTGGTCAATCGGCAGCTACTTCACCGGCCGTAGCCATCCAGTGAACGTCCTCAGCCTCGCTCCAATCGTCATCTACTCAGCCGCGCTGCTGATCAGGACAATCCGATCCGATTTCTCCGCGGCGTGGCATGAGATCGTCGTGGCAGCGCTCGTGCCGGCGTTCGTCCTGCCGGTGGTGTTGACGCTCGGACATGATCGCGCTGTTGCGGAGATAACGCGCCCGCAGCTAGCCCCGTCGGCGATTGTGAGCCAGGTGCCAGCGATGGATGCGTCGTTGCAAAGTCTTTTGACGCAGGACGGAGTGAAACCGACCGATCCGGTGGTTGTGATCGGCGATGGACGACTGATGCTTCCGGCCTGGGAAATCGGCGGCAAGAAGTTGACGAGCGACAAATCCTGGCTTCCGAAGCCCTATGAAATCATCGGCAGCCTTCCAGCCGGCCGGCGCGATATCTACATCGATCGCGATGGAAAAACGTGGCCCGGCGGCTGGCTAATTCATTCGAAGAGTGCATCGATCGCTCACTTCGATGGACTGCAGCAAAAGCTTCTCCAGGGCGGGTTGGAGTTGCGGCGGCTGGAGAACGACCGGTGGATTGTCTCGTGGATCTCGAGAGTTCGCTGAACTCCTGCCCTCACCGAGCACCAGCCTCGTACCCATGTGGTTGCAACACCACTTTTTTGGGCCTTTCGCCACCTGCGCTTGCAATGACACGCACTGATTCGGCATTCTTCGCCGCGCATGCCTGACAATTCACGAGAAATCAAATCCGCAGACGGCCCCCTGCTATCTGTCGTCGTTCCTGTCTTCAATGAACAGGACGTCATCGAGCCGCTGCATTCCCGCCTTCTCCAGGTCCTTGGCCCCGCGGGCTTTGACTTCGAGATCATCTTCGTCAACGACGGAAGCAAGGATCGGTCGGCCGAGATGCTCGATGCTATCTGCCGGTCGGACAAGCGCTTTAAGGCGATCCATTTCTCCCGGAATTTCGGGCATCAGGCAGCGGTGACCGCCGGCCTTCACCCGGTCACCGGCCAATGCGCTGTGGTGATCGACGCCGACCTTCAGGATCCTCCCGAGCTCATCCTCGAGATGATCAAGCTGTGGCGCGAAGGATACGAAGTTGTCTACGCACAGAAAACAGAGCGGGAGGGAAGCGGATTCCTGATCCGGCACGCTTATCGGATTTTCTACCGGATCGTTGGCCGCGTCTCGGAAGTCGAGATCCCTGTAGATACCGGTGATTTCTCGCTGATGGACCGTCGGGTGGTGGACTTGTTGAACTCACTGCCCGAGCGGAACCGCTATGTGCGCGGTCTCCGCGCATGGCTCGGATTCCGGCAGACCGGAATCAAGTTCGAGCGACCGGCCCGTTTTGCGGGCGAAACGAAATACAGTTTCGGCAAGCTGATCGGACTCGCAGTTGATGGACTGATGTCCGTGTCGAAGGCGCCGCTGCACCTCGCGATGTACATGGGATTCTTCGCATCGGCCGGGAGTTTTCTGCTTGGAATATTTTTCGCGATCGAGCAGCTCACCGGACGTTCACACACCGCTCGCGGATGGGCATCGACTATCGTCGTAGTTCTTTTCCTGGGTGGCGTTCAGCTCATCTGCATCGGTGTCATCGGCGAATTCATCGGCCGCATCTACGACGAGGTAAAGCAGCGACCACTTTATGTCGTCGCAAGATCGACCGGTCTCTGACCTCAAAATGGTTGACGCTGGGGTGAGACGCTTTGCCGGCTCACCGGACACGCGGACGCTGGTGGTTCTTGCCGGAATTGTCTCCGCAACCATTGCCGCGGTGTACTGGGTCCTGCGAATCGGATTCGACAATCCCACCGGCCCCATCCTCGAGACGCTCGAACTCGCGCTGTTTCTACTCGCGTTTCCTGTTGTCCTCAGGACTGCGTTGATTCGGGCGATCGGCGATCGCGAGCCGCGATGGTGGGCCTCGCATCCGTTTTTGTGGCTGGTAACGATCGGATCCACTGGCCTGATCGGCCGGGCTGTTCCGATTATCGGCAACTCTGCGGTAATACTCGAACTAGTCGGCTTGGTCTTTTTCACGCTGATCCTGGTTACGTGGTTGTACGAGCAAGGCTTATGGCGCAGTCTTTCCTACATCGCCGGCAGCATCGCGTTCGGCGTCTGGACAGCAGGCGTGGTGTGGGGACGCATCTACAAGAACCCCCTCTACTTCGAGACCTTCATCGCAACGGGCAAGGTTCATCACGACACGCTGAATCTCGCGGCAACTGGCAACATGCTGCGCACGTATCACGTTGCCACCACCGGAATCGACGGGCTGAACTACGTCCCGTATCACTGGGGAAGCGCGTGGCTCTTCGCACAATGGGCAAACCTGATTGGAATCGACGTGCTGAAATTCTACCAGCTCTCGTTTCCGGTGATCGTGATTCCATTTTTCTTCGGGTGCATCGTTGCGCTCGCGATCTTTCTCCGAAATCGGCGTCGAGATGAAGGCTCGGACCCGACAAGACTGAGCGGCACGTTCTGGGCGGTGTTTATCGCCATCGCCGTCGGCATCGCTCCAATCGCTGGGCTCGACGCGATGGGCGTGTGGACGTCGAACATCATGATCTCTGAATCCTACACGATCGCGGTGCCGGCAGCGCTGCTGTTCGCCGCGGTTGTCGTGAACTGGGCCGACGGACTCTCAGTCAAAACCAACTCGCTGGCTGAGTCGAAGCTCGGCTGGATCGACATGCTTTTTCTAATCGCGCTGATCCCGGCGGGAATCGTCCTCCTCGGCTATCTGAAGATATCGCTAATGGCGCTCGCTTTCGCAGCCATCGTGTACCTCGGGTGGCGCCTGAGACTCTATCGCCGCATTCCGTTTCTTGCGGCGATACTGATCACAACCGTCGTGTTTTATCTGACCTACAAGCAGGTTTCCCTTCCGGCCCATCGGGAAGGTTTCGTACCGCTCGACTATCTATCCGACTTCGTTCCACCGCCGTGGTGGCCGTTTTTTCTTTTCGTGCATCTGGCGTGGACGTGGATCTACACGATCTATCGACTCCGTCGAGAGAATATTCACGACCTCGGCGAGCTTGGCACTGCGGTGAAGGAGCGTCGAATCATCGACGTCGAGCTGATTGTTACGCTGGCACTGATTGGAGTCGTGCCTGGCCTCATCATTCATATCGACGGCGGGTCGGCTTTCTATTTCTCCGACGTACAGCGCTGGCTTGCGGGAGCGATGCTTCTTTCGTGGATTGCGTTTGCGGGGACGCGGCTGTGGCCGGCTCGGAGTCCCGATGCGCATCCCGGCATTGGCGGCTGGCCGACGCGACGATTGCTGACAGCGCTCCTTTTCATCGCAGCGGTCGGATCCATAATCTCGAACGCGGTGCGCTGGCCGCTCATCATGCTCCGCCAGAACGTCGCGATCAGGGAGCAGCTTTACCAAATCGCGGGCTATCCAGTCTCGACCGGAAGAATCAGGAATTTCGTTAACCTCCGTGACCCCGCGATTCTGGCCACCGGACTGCGCAAGTCTCCCAACTATGCGATGGCAACAGCCCTCGCGCTGTTACAGGCGACACCTTCGCCGGTCCGAAGACGCGAGGCGCTCTTCGTACCTCAGTCGGACAATCATTACTGGACGAGCCTCGCGCGCCCGGCCGAGTGTTCGTTCCAGTCGTTCGTAGGTCCGGCGCTGGCCGGCATCGCGATGGTTGACGGAATGCCGGCAGTCGGATGCAAGCTGAGCAAATACTATGGTATCGGTTCGTTCAGCCCCCGAGTGGCGTCACAGCAACCGGCAGAAACGAGTGACGCTGCTCTTTGCGTTAGAGCGAAAGCAATCGGGGCGACGAGAGTCATCTCGATGAGATTTCCCGGAGATTCCGTTGTCAGGCGCGACATCTCATGCAAGTCGGGCGCGACGTGAGCAGTGCTGTGAACGCCCCCGGCGCGAACGGCCCCGCCGCGCGACTCGATCGGCTGACCTCCACGGTATTCGGCAGCCTCCTTTCGTGCGGTCTTGCTGCTGTCTACTTCGTTCTCAGGATCGGATTCGCAAATCCGGTGAGAGCGGTAGCCGTAACTCTTGGCCTGGCGTTGTTCGTAATCTGCATACCAAGTGCCCTCTCGGAGTGGCTGAATCGACGCCATGACACGCCGAAGTGGTGGCTCTCTCAGTCAATACTGGGACTTCTGTGCATCGCACTTTCGGCTCTTGCAGGTGCAATCGCGTATCCGACGCACGTCAACCTCGGCGTCCCGATCGCGATCACCGGAGCTGCATCGTTCGTGGTCGTGCTCACTCGATGGATACGCGTCAGCCGAGCGATATCACTTCTTGTTGTAGCAGGGCTGCTCGTCTTGTTTACTGCGTGGGTTGCAGGAATTGCGTGGGGCACGCGGTACAAGACGCCGCTTTTCTGGGAGCAGCTCTCGGATCGCGCGAACGTACACCACGACCCGCTCTACTACGCGAGCATGGCTAACTCGATGCGCGCGTACGGTGTGCCGAGTACCGGCCTGGATGGTGTGCCGTATACGCCGTATCACTACGGGTCGGCGTGGTTGAATTCTCAGTGGGCGGATCTCGCCGGCGTGGATGTGCTGACGTTCTACAGCCTTGGGCCGACGGTATTGATGGCGCCGGTTTTCTTCGCGGCGCTCCTGTTGTTCGCCGGTGAGGCGAAAGCGGCGTGGCGAAAGCAACGGCCATACGAAGAGCCAGCCTCGATCTCGAAACCCATTCAGGAAGACTGGGTCGCATGGCTCGCGTTTATTGGCGCAACGATCGGCTTCATTCCGAGCACCGCACTCGACGCGTTAGCGGTATGGAATCGGCACCTGCTCATATCAGAGTCCTACCTGACCGGCCTCTGCGTGTTCGTCCTCAGCGCGGGGTTATCGGTTGTCTGGTGGTTTGGACGAAAGGAAAATGCGAAGGGCAACGCGTTGTTCATGTTGCTTATCGTCCCGTTTCTTCTGGTCTCGCTCGGTTTCCTGAAAGTATCGCTGATGCTTCTTGCGCTCGCGGCTTTGCTGTGGACGATCTTGAGAACTGGCCTTCTGCGCACCCGAATTTTCCTCACCGGATCCATCCTCGCGCTCGCGGTTTCCGCTGTCACGTTCAAGCTCGTGTCCGTTGCAGCGCAAAATCAGGGAATCGTCCCGTTCAATTTCATGCGCCACTACGCCGATGGACGATGGTGGCCTTACTTCATCCTCGGCCATCTCTTCTGGTCGCTGTTGTACATCGCGCTGCGCGTTCGTGAAGAAAAACTGCCGACACTTTCAGATCTGGTCGCTGCACTTCGCGCCGGACGACTGTTCGACGCCGAAATCGTGGCTGTCGTCGCAGTCTGCGGATTTATTCCAGGCGAGCTGATCGACATCCACGGCGGATCGGCGGTCTACTTCTCAGATGTTCAGCGCTGGGTCGCCGCGCCACTGGTGATGGCAGTTGCTGCGAGATGGATCTGGCGGCTGAGCAGGGTGGACCGGCGCAGCGGGCTCGCGTCGATTCGCCTGTCGACAGTTGCTGTTGTGCTCATCGCTATTCCTGTTGGTACCACGATTCTGTTCAATGCAGGCAGAGCGGTGCGGGGGGCGGAATTAATGAATGTTGGACTTCGTAAGGCCTTCTACTCGTACGCCGGGGTCGAGGCGCCAGGCGCAGCGCACGCTCGCGATCCGCACGTGCTGGCCGCTGGTCTACAGAAGGCCCCGGATTACGGGATGATCTCGGCCCTTCGCGCTCTCGATGCGGAGCCGCGCGAGCTGAAGAGAAAAACTTTGCTGTTCGTGCCGCAATCAGATTCTGCGTTCTGGAATATTTTCAGCGAGCCCGAGCGATGCAGCTTTGCTCCGATGGTTGGGCCTGCGACGTCGGGACTCGCGCTGCTCGATGGAATGCCGCCCGCTTCGTGCGATCGCACCGATCAATACGGCTTGACCGCGTACGCGCGTCGAACGAAACCGCAGACTCTCGAGGACCTTACGTCCGCGGCTCTATGTGCCAAGGCCCGGAAAAGAGGATTCAGGCGCGTGATCGTACTCGAGCCAGCCGGTAACGGCCGATACACAACACCGGCGATCGACTGTTGACGGCCGCGCCGAGGGAGGCTGTTGTAGATGAAAAGCACATCGCTCCACTCGACGGTCTTCGCGGGCTCGCAGTGCTGATGGTGCTGTTCGATCATTTCTGGCTTGTGCAGAAACCCGTCTCCGCACTGCAATACGGCGTCTACACTTTTGTCCAGAACGGCTGGGTCGGGGTTGACCTTTTCTTCGTGCTGTCCGGTTTTCTCATCACGGGACTACTGCTCGATGCGAAGGGATCGACTCACTATTTCCGGAATTTCTACGCTCGTAGAATCCTGAGAATTTTTCCCCTGTATTGGGGCTTTCTGTTCGCGTACTTCGTCCTTGCGCCGGCAGTTCTTCATCTCGATCCCGCCAGTCCGTACCGCATTCCCTGGGACATCAAGGTGTGGTTCTGGACATACACATCTAATCTGCTCGCGGTCTTCCACGGCGTCATCATCCCGCCCGGGACCAACCACTTTTGGACGCTTGCGGTTGAAGAGCAGTTCTACATGTTCTGGCCCGCCGTAGTCCTGCTACTGAGCGCCAAATCTCTCGAGAAGGTCTGCATGTGGCTGGTTGTATTTGCGCTGGCGGTGCGGCTGTTCCTTTTTACCACGCCGTTCCATCACACTGGCGGCTATGTACTCACGCCCGCGCGGATTGACACGCTCGCCATTGGTGCCTGGCTTGCCGTCATTTACCGGGATCCGGGCCGACGACAGTCAGTTGAACGACTGGCACCGCGCGCATTCGTGCTCGCGCTGGTATTGCTGATCGTCGTGAACTTGCCATCCGTTCGGTTTTTCGGATACAGCGTTTCGATGCAAACCATCGGATTTCCCTTGCTGGCCGTGATGGCGGCCTCGGCGGTTTCGATTGGCATCGGCAGCGAACCCGGCAACGCCACAGTCCGAAAGGCATTGAATTTCCGGCCCTTGATGGTCGCCGGCAAGTACAGCTACGCGATGTACGTTTTCCATCTCCCCCTGGTGATCGCGCTCGACACTGTCGGGTTGCACATGCGCACGTTCTCCGGAGGGAAACCGCCGGGACTGGCCGCCGCCCTTGCGTATTCGATCGTATCCGCGCTGCTGACGTTTCTCCTGGCGTTTGCAAGCTGGCACCTCTATGAGAAGCACTTTCTCAAGCTGAAACGCTTCTTTCCTCGCCGGGAACCCGTCGTCATGGTTGGCAGTCAGCCGTCAGCCGTCAGCCGTTAGCCGTTGGCCGGCTGTTTGGTATTATCTTCCCCCCATGATTGAGACCCTGAAAACCGGAGACCAGCTCCTCGCCGTGATAATGTCCCACCGGTTCTCCGAACCGGGCATTCATTTTTTCACGCCGAACGACCTGTCTCAGCAGCTCGCCTACATGCGCCATCCGAGCGGAAAGGTGATCGACCCGCACGTCCATAATCCGGTTGACCGCAGCGTCCATTACACGCAGGAAGTGCTGTTCATTAAGCGCGGAAAACTTCGCGTGGATTTTTACGACAATGCTCAGAAATACCTCGAGAGCCGCGTACTCGAGGCAGGCGACGTGATTCTCCTTGCTACCGGAGGACATGGTTTCGAGGTTCTCGAAGAGGTGGAGATGGTCGAGGTCAAACAGGGACCCTACGCCGGCGATCAGGACAAGACACGATTCGTCGGTGTTTCAGCCGATCAGGTTACGATCCCGCGTTGAACCTCCGCATGCGAGCCGCATGATCAACGGAAAAAGAGTCATCGTCGTTCTTCCGGCGTACAACGCCGGCAAGACGCTCGAGCGAACCATTGCCGAAATTCCCTCGGATGTAGTCGATGACCTCTTGCTCGTCGACGATGCATCCGGCGACGACACGGTTGAAGTCGCGGAACGGCTCGGCATCCCGTTCGTGGTCCACTCGATCAACCGTGGATACGGCGGAAATCAGAAGACGTGCTACGCAGAAGCGCTGAAGCGCGGCGCAGACATCGTCGTCATGCTGCATCCGGACTACCAGTATTCGCCGCGCCTCATCGGTGCGATGGGATGGCTTGCTGCATCCGGAGAATTCGACATTGTCCTCGGCAGCCGAATTCTCGGGAAAGGCGCGAGACAAGGTGGGATGCCTCTCTACAAGTATGTATCCAACCGCGCCCTTACCGCTTTTCAGAATCTGGTGCTCGGCATCAAGCTCTCCGAGTATCACACGGGTTACCGGACATTCACGCGGCAAGTTCTGGAAACGCTCCCGCTGATGGAATGCTCCGACGACTTTGTGTTTGATAATCAGATTCTCGCGCAGGCAGCCCAATTCGGTTTCAGGATTGGCGAGATATCGTGCCCGACACGGTATTTCGCAGAAGCGTCGTCGATCAACTTCGGTCGCTCCGTCGTGTACGGAATGGGAGTTCTCGCGACGTCGGCGAAGTTCCGTCTGCACCGTTCGGGAATTAAACGCTATTCGCTTTTCGATCGGGAAGGGAAAAAGCTCGAGGCACAGTCATCGTGACCTCCGGCGCGCACCCCGCCAACGAAACCCCGGCTCGCGCGCAAGTCTGGATTCCGCTGGCAGTATTTATTGCCCTTACATCGTTTGTTGCAACCCGACACGAAATGTGGCGCGATGAAGTGCGTGCGCTGTCCGTTGCGATCAGGGCCCCAAGCTGGGGAGCGATGTTTGGGGATCTCCATCAGGAAGGGCACCCGGCGCTGTGGTATTCGCTGCTTCGAGCCGGTTTTGCAATCACGCATTCTAATCTGGTTCTACCGGTGCTGGCGCTCCTGATCGGCGCCGTGACGGCTTACCTGATTCTTGGCTACAGCCCGTTTCCGTTCTGGCTCAGGTTGCTCACGGTTTTCGGGGCGTTCCTCGGCTACGAATACAGCGTGATGGCGCGCAACTACGGAATCGGCATCATGTTTTTGCTCGCCGCATGCGCACTCTTCAGGTCGCGAGACCGTCACGCCATTCCAATCGGCATTCTGCTCGCTCTGTCGGCAAATTGCAGCGTTCATACTGCGGTGGCGAGCGCGATAGTTGTGCTGCTGTGGGCGTTCGATTTTCTCGACGAACGACGCAGAACCCATCTTTTCCGGCCGTCGTCAATCGGGGGAGTGTTCATCGCTCTTGCCGGAATAGGCATCGCGATCGTTTCGGCAATGCCTTCCGGATATATGAGTTATGCATCGTCCTTCCACCAAACCCGCACCTCGCAGGTTCTGCAGTCGATCTTCATCGATCCGGGAAAAGGGCTCAAGGGCGTCTACATCTCGAGCATCGCAGCCTCTGGCGAACTGCCCTGGATAAGAGCCTCCATCGATCCAGTGATCGCGTCTCGCGTCATCGTCGATCTTGCCATCGTCGCGATCGCATGGGGTTTGTGGCGAAGCAGAAAGCATCTGGCGGCGTTCGTGATTTCAATTCTCTGCTTCGAGATTTTTTTTCAGAATGTGTATACGGCGGCGATACGTCATCAGGGGGTCGTGACTTTCCTGATCGTCGGCATTTGCTGGATCGCAATTCGAGACAAGAACGAATCCGAGCGCGCCGGATTCACGCAGCGTGTCGCGCTCGGGCTCCTTCCAATGATGCTCGTTCAGGCGATTGCGTTTCCGATTGTCGTTCGGCGGCACCTCACCCACCCATCGTCGTCGAGCCGGGCATTCGGCCGCCTCATTGGCTCAACTCCCGGACTCTCCAATGCGATTTTGATCAGCGAGCCGGATTATCTGATGGAACCGATGCCGTACTACGTGACGAATCGCATCTATATGCCACGGCAGCACGAGTATCACTACAGGGTGTATTTCGCTGCTGGCGCTCATCGTCAGCACGACCTCACGCTCGGCGAACTGCTTGACGCTGCTGACAGTCTGGGTTGCGTAACTGGAAGCCCGATTCTCATTTCGATTGGCTATCCGGATTTCCTCACCAAGCCAACCGGTTTAGTTCATGGCGCCTTTCACGGTGCCGATTTTATTTGGGCCGCAGATGAAAAGGCCCGCCTGTCTACACGGGCGCGCAAGCTCGACCAGTTCGAGGGAGCGACGACCGACGAGAACTACGAGGTTTTCGAGCTGACCCCGCTCGATCAGCCCGCCTGCGCCCACCTGCCGAAAGTGTCCCACCAAGGCGCTCTATAGATGTATTTTGTAAGGATATGGCCGATAACCTGACCATGATCCCGGTTAACGAACCGGTGCTCGATGGAAACGAACGAAAATACCTCAACGAATGCATCGATACGGGCTGGATTTCCTCCGAAGGTCCGTTCATTCGTCAGTTTGAGACGCTCTTCGCCGCCCGGGTTGGACGAAAGCACGGGATAGCCGTCTGTAACGGAACCGCTGCCCTCGACGCCGCTCTCGCGGCCCTCGACCTTTCACCAGGTGACGAAGTCATCATGCCGACCTTCACGATCATTTCGTGCGCGTCGGCAATTTCGCGTCTCGGAGCAATCCCGGTCGTCGTCGATTGTGAGCCCGATACCTGGAACATGGACGTGTCGAAAGTCGAGGCCAGAATCACGCCTCGGACACGCGCGATCATGGTTGTCCACCTCTACGGCCTTCCAGTAGATATGGACCCTATCCTCGAGATCGCTGCGAGGCACAAGCTGATTATCATCGAAGACGCGGCCGAGATGATCGGACAGACCTACAACGGAAAGCCATGCGGATCGTTTGGTGAACTTTCTACCTTCAGCTTCTACCCGAACAAGCACGTGACCACGGGCGAAGGCGGAATGGTGGTAACCGACGATGATGAACTGGCCGACAGATGCCGGCGGCTTCGCAATCTCGGATTCAGTCCGCCCCGCCGATTCGTTCACGAGGAGCTCGGCTGGAATTTCCGGATGACCAATCTTCAGGCAGCGGTTGGTCTTGCACAGCTCGAGCGTCTGGACGAATTCGTGGCGAGAAAACGCCACATCTTTGCGAAATACACGAAGCTGCTGGCGGGAACCCGTGGAATTTCGCTTCCAGTGCCCGAGAAAGATTTTGCGGCGAACATCAACTGGGTGTATGGGCTCGTCATCGACGATGACATTCCGTTCGACGCCGAAGAAGCGATGGCCCGTCTCGGAAAGCTCGGCATTGGCACACGCCCTTTTTTCTGGCCGATGCATGAGCAGCCCGTATACCTGCGGATGGGTTTATTTGCTGGTGAGTGCTACCCAAACGCAGAGCGCATCGCGCGTCGCGGATTCTATCTACCGAGCGGTCTGGCATTGACCGACGCTCAGATGGAGCGGGTTGCGGCGTCGGTGAAGGAAGTCTTCGCATGACAGTTTTTGCCGGGTACTCTCGTTATTACGATCTGCTGTATCGTGACAAGGACTACGCAGGCGAAGCTGATTACGTCGCTGGTCTGATTGAGCGCCACGCTCCGGGAACGAAGTCGATTCTCGAGATTGGCTGCGGTACGGGCGCGCATGCGACTGAGCTTGCGTTCCGCGGATATTCGGTGACAGGCATCGACACGAGTGAAGGGATGCTCGAATCTGCGGAAGCCCGGCGTCGCGATCTTACCGCGGATATCCAGTCACGACTGCATTTCACGAAAGGTGATGCCAGATCGGCACGAGTTGGCAAGAAGTTCGGCGCCGTGATCTCGCTATTCCATGTCATGAGCTACCAGACGTCAAATGAGGATCTTGCCGGTGCCTTTCAAACGGCACGCGAGCATCTCGAGCCGGGCGGGGTGTTTGTCTTCGACTGCTGGTACGGACCGGCGGTTCTCCGCCAGTGGCCGACTGTAACGACGAAGGACCTCGCGGACGAATCGACCGACGTGCATCGCATTGCGGTGCCGGAGATTCACGCGGAGACGAACGTCGTTGACGTCAATTACACGGTGACGGTCACGGATCGAATCACAGGCGTCAGTGAGGTGCTCCGCGAGACCCATCACATGCGATACCTCTTTTCTCCAGAGATAGAAATGGCGTTGAGCGCTGCAGACATGACGCTGATCGACTCCAGGTCGTGGATGTCTGACGATCCACCCGGGTTCGACACGTGGGGCGCCTGCTTCGTTGGTCGCGGATGAAGAAGATCGGAGTGCTTCTCTCGGCCAGTCCCGGCGGAGGCGCTTTTCAGTACACGCAGGCCATGCTCAATGCGGTGCTTGCCTTTCCGTTGCAGTTCGAGATAACGGCGGCCGTCGGTGATCCTCTGTGGCTCGATGTAATGCCGTCGCGTGTGCGAGTGCTTCGTCTGGATGACACGACAATGAATCGCGCGCTCAACAAGGCGTGGCATATCGCGCGGCTGCCTCAATCGCTGTGGCGCAAAACCGTTGCGCGGTTGGATTCGAATGTCAGAACCCTTCAAAGCGCTGATTGCGATCTGTGGATCTGCCCCAATCACGACCGCTATTCGTTTCGCGCTCCCATACCCGCGCTCGGAACAGTACACGACCTCATGCATCGCTACGAGTCGCGCTTTCCCGAAGTATCAGAAAATGGAGAGTACGATCTGCGCGAATTCCATTTCGGCGAGACGAGCCGGTGGGCTAAGGGTGTGCTCGTGGACTCAGCAGTAGGGAAGCAACAGCTCATCGAGTCGTATGACGTTCCGTCGGACAAGGTGCACGTTCTGCCGTACATCGCACCGGCGTACATCTACGCGTCTGATCCCAGTGGCGACGCCGGGATCCTCGCCAGATACAACGTGCCGACGAAGTTCTTTTTCTACCCGGCGCAGTTTTACAGGCACAAGAACCACTTTGGCTTGATCGACGCGCTCGCTCGCCTGAAGGCGACTCATCCGGATGTGCGCCTCTTGCTCGTCGGCACTAAGGAGCGCAACGGTTTCGCTGATGTGCAGGCTCAGGTAGAACGCCTTGGACTTCACGACAACGTCCAGTTCCTCGGCTATGTTCCTGACGACGACGTCCCGGCGTTGTACCGAGCGGCAAGAGCGCTGGTGATGCCGACCTATTTCGGCCCGACGAACATCCCGCAGCTCGAAGCGTTTGCGCTTGGTTGTCCAGTGGCGACCTCGAGGATCTACGGAATTCCCGATCAGGTCGGTGATGCTGCTCTCCTGTTCGACCCGGGATCCGTGGATCAGATCTTCGATTGTCTCGAGCGTCTATGGACGAATGATGCCCTGTGCGCTGGTCTGGCGGAGAAGGGGAGAATGCATGCAGCCGCATGGGGACCGGAACAGTTTCGCGACCGGCTTCTCCAGATCGTGGAGAGGCTCGTCGCGTGATGGACACTCCGTTTGTCTCGATCGTCATCCCGACCTACAATCGGTCGACGATGCTGCAACAGACAGTGGAGTCGTTTCTCGAGCAGACGTATCCACGCGATCGGTGGGAGTTGATCCTTGTTGACAACGCATCGACTGACGACACTGCATCGGTGACGACGGCGCTCGCTGCCCGCGAGAATTGTATCCGCGCTCTGAGCGAGAGCCGTCGAGGCGCTCATCACGCGCGCAACAGCGGCGCGCTTGCGTCCCGGGGTGAGGTTCTCTATTTCACCGACGACGACATGCTGGCCGAGCCGAATCTTATTGAGACGATCATCGGCGGATTTGTCGATGGGTCCAATGTTGGCTCCGTCACCGGACGAGTATTGCCCCGGTGGGACACCGAGCCGCCTGTCTGGGTGCTGGAGTATTGCAAGAATGCGCTGCTGAGCCTGCTGGACCTCGGGCCGCAGCTCATCGTGTCGGAAGAAGATCCCGGCGTGTATAGCTGCCATCAGGCGGTATTGCGCGATGCGTTCATTGCCGCCGGGGGATTCAATCCCGACACGAACGCCGGCGAGTTCACAGGCGACAACGAGACCGGACTCAATCTCAAGATCAAGGCACTCGGATACCGGTTCGCGTATGTGGGAACTTCCGTGACGCATCACATGATTCCGGCATCGCGACTGACGCAGGCGTACCTCAATAGTAGATTCGCCGACCAGGGATACTGCGACAGCTATACTGATTTCCGTCGTTTGCATCCCGGTACGGGTCGCCTCGCGAGGCGCATAGTTGGATTCACCGCGCTCCGAGGAATCTCAGGCGTAAAATCTCTGGTTCGCCGGGCAGTGGGCAATTCCGCCTGGCGAATCGATCTAGCGAGAACGTTCTATTATCGCAACCGCGCGCGGTACGACAGCCGCCTGGCTCTCAAGCGTGAGTGGAGAGAGTTCGCGCTTCGCGACAATTGGCTTACCGCGGATTCGATGCCTGGAAGCGGTGCATCGTCATGACTGCACCGAAACCGGGAATTGAAGGTGGCAACAGAACTCGCGGGGTTTTTGCAGCCGGATCGCCTAAGCAGCCGCTGGTTTCTGTCATCACCGTTGTTCACGACGGCGCTGGACACCTCGCGGAAACAATCCGGGCTGTGGCAGAGCAATCGTACAGAAACGTCGAGCACATCGTCGTGGACGGCGCATCAACCGACGGCACTCTCGATGTCATCCGTGCGAACGAACCTTCGCTGGGATATTGGCTGAGCGAGCCCGATTCCGGGATCTACCATGCCATGAACAAGGGCATCGATCTCGTAACCGATCCGGAGTCGTACATCCTCTTTGCGAATTCGGATGACAGGCTGCACTCGGCTACAGCAATCGAAAACGCGATGGCATCGGGGAAGGGGGAGGACCTTTTGTACGGAAGGATGGTCCTCGGCGACGGAACGACGTCGGCCACTGTTGGACAGGCTGTCACGTTGGAAGACCTCGCCCGCCAGACCATCTGTCATCCTTCAACGTTCGTAAAGCGGCGAGTGTTCGACGAGATCGGAAAGTTCGACACGTCGTACAGAATCGCCGCCGATTACGATCACGTCGTTCGTTGCTTTGCTCACCCAGTGTCGAGGCGCTTCATCGACGTGGTCGTTTCGGACATGAGCATGGGCGGAACGAGCGAAGCGAGTTACATGGAGTCGTGTCACGAACGCAAGGAAGTGGTGAAGGAACACTTCAGCGGAATGACTCGACTGACCGGAGTATGGCAGGTAAATTTGTACGACATTCCACGCAACACTACTCGTCACTGGCTCGATCGCGTTGGCCTCCTCGGCCACTGGCGAGCGATGAAACGCTCGTAGCGATTCGATGCAACTTCAACTCTCGGTAATTGTCGCTTCGTACAAGCGCGCAGAAGCGCTCGAGCTTTGTCTCGGTGATCTCGCTGTGCAGAAGACGACGTGTCCATTCGAGGTTGTTCTTGTGCTTCAGGCGCACGACTCTGGGACACCAGCCCGCATTCGAAAGTTGTTCGAGGGCACGCTCACGCTGCAGATTGCAGAATTCGCTGAAGGGCTCGGAACTTCACGCGCCCGAAACACCGGCCTGGCGATGGCACGGGGCGAGAACGTCGCCTTTCTCGATGATGATGTACGCCTTCCCGATCATTGGGTCGAAACGATCGTCAGGTTCTTCGATGACCCGGCCATTGGCGGCGTTGGCGGATACGTCGATCATCCGGGGCACTACAACCTGGCAAGAAAGACCGTGTACCGAGCGCTGGGACTCACCTCGAACCGCTACAAGATCGATTGGGGCGGCTTCAATGTTGGCCCGGCGACGCATCCTGTTGAAGACCAGCCGGCCGAGTGGTTGAGTGGTGGCAACATGGCGTTCCGGCGGAAGGCGATTCAGGCGGTTGGAGGATTCGACGAGGCGCTTGGCAGTTTCTGGCATGAGGATGTGGATGTTGCGCACCGCGTTCGGAAGTCGGGCTGGCAAATGATTTCGTCGGCAAAGGTCGCGGTCGATCATTTTCCGAGCACCATCAATCGTCCCCCGCTGCACTCTCAGATGCGTGAGCGCGAGCGCTCGCGCGTCTTATTCGTGTGGAAAGCGATTGGCAACGATCCATTGTGGCGAGTCCGTTACGGTGCAAGACTGATGTTGCATGCAACTGCCATGACGGTGATTGGTGTCGTCAAGCGAGACCTTCGCATTCCCGTTAACGTCATTCGCGGGGGCATCGAGGGCTACCGCGATCTTCCGCGGGCACGGGAGGCAAGCGCGACAAGGGCTGCATCGCTGGCCTCGGCGGGCTCAGGTGCGTCGCAGAGATGACCGCATCGATCACCCTTCTTATTCCAACGTACAACCGCATCCGCGCGCTCGGGGCGGTGTGGCCGTCGTATTTCGGCCACCCTGATGTTGCCAGGATCATCGTCGTCGATGACGGATCGACCGATGGAACGAAAGAGCGCATAGAAGACTGGGCGACGCGTGCGCCGATTCCCGTGAGCGTGATTCGTCACGACACTCAGCTAGGCCAGCCCGCGTCGCGGATGTCGGGAATTGCAGCCAGTGACACGGAATGGGTCTTGTTCGGAGAGGACGATGTCTGGATTGCATCGAACTATTGTTCGACGCTCCTCCTAGAAGCGAAGGAGCTTGGCGCTTCGATGATCGCGGGCCGTATTGTGACTGCGCGCGTTCCGGGCGAATTCAGCACTTCCTGCCTGGTCGATCCGCCGACGCCGATTCGCAAGCCGAGCGAGGTTTTCGATCTCGGGGATATGGACGCGGATTTCTCCGCGCGCACCTCCGCGCCTGTCCCAGCGCCGTTTCTTCATTCCATCGCGCTGATCAAGCGATCGCTTTTCAACACCGTGGTATTCGACACATGGTACGCGGGGAATTCCTGGAGGGAGGAAACCGATTTCTATCTCGCCGCCGGTACATTGGGCGCGAAGGTGTATTTCACGCCATCAACGGTTTGCTTTCACTTGAGGGGACCCATCTGCGCGAGCGGAGGACATCGTATCAATCGCTTCCGCTTCGAGATACTCGCATGGCGGAATACGAGGTATCTGGTTTCCAAGCACTGGAAATACCTTCAGCAGGCGTATGGTCTTCGCGGGTCGGTGAATGGATGGATGGTTCGGTATTACGCGCGCCGTCAGCTTGCACAAATCCAGCGAATCGCGCGCAGCGGGACGAGGTCAAGCTATCGTGGGTAATCCGCTGCTGATCGAAGACGTCGCGGTCGAGAGCCGGTTCCCGGCGAGTTCGGGAGTCCTTCTCGGAGTCGCGGGCTGCCTGCACCTGCTGTCTATCGTGGAGCTTGCGTTCGGTTCCGGGCTTGCCTCGGCGACGTGGTTTCTGGTTGGTCAGTTCCTGGCCTCGTTGGCCCTCATTCGGCTTTACGACGGCCGGTGGGTGCTACAGGACATTCGCCTGTTCGTCGTCGTGTTTCTGTTTCTCTACGGCGCGACGCTGCCGCTCGTAACTACGCTGGGACTCGGGCTTCCCGAGCCGGGGATTGGACAGGCAGCGTTCATGTTCGGAACTGCTTTCCTCGGATTCAATATCGTCCAGTGGTGGTATCGCCAGCCGTGGCATGACGTGCCTGCCGAGGTGTTCGACCGCATCCGTCCAACATTTTCCAATACGGCGGTTCTCATCCTGGCGTTCGCCGGCCTGCTCGGATACGCAGTGTCGCGCGGCCTCGATCTCACAGGCGCCCTCGATCGAAGGAAAACGCTGCTGCTTGGCACGCAGCTATGGGTGGTGGCGATTTTCATGATGAATGGTCTCGTGATGTACATGTTCGCCGGTTGGAATCGGCTCAGCACAACGGTTCGCCGATGGCTCGTCGTGTATGTCGCCTTGTTCGTCCTGTTCGCGCTTTCGCTTGGGAACCGGCGCGATTTCCTGCCGATGTTCATCTTCCTGTTCGGTGTCGTTGCAACGCGACGGCATGCGGTGATTGGCAGGAAGACCGTCGTGGTCGGACTGCTGGCGTTCCTCGGGATGAACGCATTCGGTATCGTGAGACAGGTCGCCTACAATCCCGCGATTCTCGCCCAACTTGACCCGGTTCAGGTGCTGGTCACGCAAAACGAGTTCGTGTCGCCCATTCAGACGCTGATGTACTACATGTTGCATCAGCACCCTCTTCGCTGGGGATCCACGTACCTTACCGCGCCGGGACTCTTCATCCCACGTGCAATCTGGGTCGCCAAGCCCGAAAGCCTGTCCCTTCAGTTCATGAGGGAAGCGTTCGGTTCCGTGGAGCTGATGGGGTTCGCATACACACCCGTGACCGAGGCTTTCCTCAATTTCGGTTTTCTCGGTCCCTTCCTGATCTTCTCGATCCTGTCGTTATTCCTCGTGAAGCTGGTACGGTCGGTTGACCAGCATCCGGGCCTCTACTTCATCGCGTTCGCACTCGTAGTCGATTTCAATCGTGGTGATTTCGCCGGCTCATTTTACGAGATGACGATGGTCGGAGTTGCGTACAGCCTGATGCTTTTCGGTTCGAGACTTCGTTGGAGTCCTCAGGGACCAAAACAAGTTTTCAACGGTTCGTCATCAGCGCCCGCGAGCGGAATCGCTCGAGACTACTGAACCGGTGAAAATTGCGCTGAACCTCCTGTATCTCATTCCGGGTGTGGTTGGGGGAACCGAGACTTATGCGAGATCGCTCATCACGGCGTTTGCTCGTCTTGACGAGGACCACGAATTCACGGTCTATGTGAATCGCGAGTCCGCCGATCTCGACATCACGCCGGCGGCCAATTTCAGACGGGTCGTGTGCCCCGTCGTAGCAATGCGCAGGGCGTACAGGTACGGTTGGGAGCAGGCCATTCTTCCTCTACAGCTCCGCAAGGCCAACCCGGATCTCGTCCATTCGCTGGGTTACGTTGGTCCGATCGTATCGAA
>JBBSGU010000029.1:0-29986 GCA_038253755.1 Gemmatimonadales bacterium
CCTTGCGGTTCACTCCGGTCCCTGCGATCAAGTTCCGAGAGGACTTTCACCCCCAAATCACAGCCCATGTCGGGCTCACCACAAGCCGGATAAGGCGCGGGCGGTCCTTTCGGAACGCCCCCGCCATGCTATTAAGAGCTGGATCTTACGGAAGACCGCGCCCGGCGTCGTCCTTGATAAACCCGCGTACAATGGCCACCACCTGCTCCTTGGTCAGCGGCTCGTCGAACGCCATCATCGCAGCATCGCGTCTCGCAGCCGCGTTCCCGATGACATCCATCCCGGAAAGAGTAGCCGCGTCGATACTCGCCGCCGCCGTTCCGTTGAACACGACGTGAGACGTGTTGTCCTCGCCGGCGTAGATAAGACCAAGCGCCGCTACTGCGCCGGCGGGAGGGTTGTTGATATTACCGGCCCCTGCCGCAGCAACGCCGCCGCCGCGCACATAGCCGGTGTAAGGAAGCGATGCATCGCCAACGTTGAGCGATCGCCGAATACGGCGAATTTTCGACGCATGCCGCGCCTCGACTGAGTGGATGCGCAGCGCACTTTCCAGCGCCACATCGGCCTTGTCGTCGCCATTGATGAGAAGTCTCCCGGCCTGACCCTTGTATGCACGTACGCCTGTATCCTCGACCGCCTGAGCAACGAGCAGGAGGTGATCGAGTTGTGTGGTTGCCTGAAGGAAGGGGCCATTGCCGCTTCCGTTGCCGCCGGTGAAATCGAAATCGCTGGCGCTAAGCGACGGCGCGGTTCCGCCAAAAAGGGGGATCGCGGTGTTCTTGAGAAAGTCAGTGTGCTGCTGCTCATGCTTCTGGATCTGCCCGAACACCTCCTTTGCGAAGGCAGGGATCTGCGCGCGAACTGTGTTGAATGCCGCATTCTGCTCGGGCACCGCGCTGGTTCCAAGCACCGCGCGGTAAAACTCATTTTCGAGGTTCTCGAGAATGAAGGCGAATTGCAGGACATCCAGAATTGCAGCCGGAGTCTGGGCGAACGCATCCTTCGACAGGGCGGCAAGCAGGACAGGAATTGAGCCCATCGCCATGCCGGCGGCGACTACGGACGTCACCGAAGCGCCCTTTCTGATAGCGTCACGGCGGGTGACGAGACGATCGACAATCTCCGGATCGATCCCGTCAAGAATTGGTTGTTGCAGGGTATTCATTGATCGATCTCCGGGTTACGGCGTGGTTGGGAAGAAATCGGCGGATGGCTTACCCTGCCGCCCGGTGGGCGCATATGTGATGTTCTTCGAGCTCAGCGCGCCGTCCTGCACGATGTGTGTTGCGGCTACGTGATCGAGCACCGAGCCGGCTTCCAGTTTTACGTCCATGCCGTTCCCATCGACGATGTCATCACCGGCGAAGGCGGTATTGGCATTCTGGCCCGCCGGGGGAGCAACGTCCCGAAGCGCAGCTGCGTGACGCGCTTCGACAGATACGAACTTGCCCGCAAGAAGGAGATTCCGAGCGTCCTGGATATACTTGCCTGCACCGTTGAGACCCGACACACCGAGGTGCTCGAACAGTCGCGACGCGCCAAGGATGCTGTCGCGGCTCGACAATATCGTGGTCAGTGTCGCGCCATTTATCGCGCCCGTCACATCAGGAACAGCCTGGCTGCCGAGCACTGTGCGAAGAAACTCGCGGTGCACGATCTCGACGTTCCGGAGATCCGTGAACAGCTCACGTTCTGCGGCGTTGAAAAAGTTCGTGAAGCTCGCGTTAGCTACGACCGCTGTGTAGAAGGCCGCTTCCAGCTGTTCAAGCGTATGGACCAGGCGGAAGATTCCAATGTCCGTCCGGAGATCGAACGTCAACGCGCCTGTTGCACCGACCCCCGGTGTCGGCGCCATCGTGCAGGCACTGAATACGGCAGGCAACATCATGATTGCCCCTCCCGCACTCATCATTTGAACGAAATGTCTTCGTGTGGCCGGACGCATCAATTCATCCGGGTCAGCGATCACCAGATGTGCGTCGCTGTCGGCGCGTTGTTCTTCCATGCTGTTGCTCCTATGGCTAGCGGGCGGGTGAAAGTGGCCACACTAGCATCGGCCGCTCCAGCGTTGTCTTCGCAACGCCACGTGAATACGGGCGGTGACCTCACCGTCGGTTGTTCGAGCCTTCGCTTTGCATGATTCGTTCCTTGGGATTTGGAGACGCACAGTTCGTCTATCGCCGTGTCCATTCCGCCCTCTATCGACTAAGCTTTGATCATGAAATCGTCATCTGCAATTCGGGCGAAACGCGCAGGCCGCCGGTGAAAATCTGCGTTATCAATCCGACATGAAAGCGTTACTTGTCGGCAACGGGGCGAGAGAGCACGCCATCGCATGGAAGCTTCTTTGCGACGATCCGTCGCTCGAGCTTACGTGCATTTCTGGCAACGCAGGCCTGTCTGAATTAGCTCAGTGCGTCCCTCTCAAGGCGGATGACATTCGTGGCCTGTCGTCGTTCGCGAAGCGAGCAGGTATCGACCTGACGATTGTTGGACCTGAAGTATCTTTGGCGGCGGGTATTGTCGACATGTTTCGAGAGGCTGGCCATGCCATCTTCGGACCAACGCAAGCTGCCGCCGAGATCGAGACGTCAAAGCGATTTGCGAAATCGCTCATGACGGAAGTTGGGATACCAACTGCGAAAGCGGCTTACTTCTCAAATGCGGATGACGCATTGCGTGCAGCCGCCGCGATGGGATCGCCTCTCGTAGTCAAGGCATCCGGCCTCGCGGCCGGGAAAGGCGTCGTCATCGCGCGAAGCCACGAAGAAGCAGAAAGCGCAATCAACATGATGCTTCGCGACTGCGTGTTCGGCGCTGCGGGAAGCGAAATACTGCTCGAAGATTTCATGGTTGGCGAAGAGCTGTCGATCTTTGCAATCACAGACGGAACAAACTTTCTTCCGATGATCCCCGCGCAGGATCACAAGCGGTTGCTTGACGGCGACATCGGCCCGAACACTGGCGGGATGGGTGCGTATACTCCCGTCTCCATCGCGACGCCCGAAATGGTTGGCCGGATATCCGACACCGTTTTCGAGCCAACGCTGTCCGCGATGCGGAAAGCCGGCCGCCCGTTTACGGGCCTGTTGTATGCCGGCCTGATGCTGACTGATCGCGGTCCGAGAGTCGTCGAATTCAATTGCCGTTTCGGTGACCCCGAAACCGAGGCGATCCTGCCACTGATGAAGAGTTCTCTTCTCGACCTGATTAAGACCGTCGCCAGTGGGGATTCACTCGCTGGCTCTCCGCCAATCGAATGGGAAAACAAGTTCGCATTGACGACAGTTCTCGCGTCGCACGGATATCCCGATAATCCTCGCACCGGGGATTCAATACGCATGCCTCCCGTACCGCACGGAGTTCACGTCTTTCACGGATCGACAGAACGCGACAAGGAAAGCGAGCAGCTGATCACTTCGGGCGGACGGGTATTGGCAGTGACGGGGATTGGGGCAACAATCGCCGAAGCTGCGAAGGCCTCGCAGTGCTACGCCGAGAAAATCTCGTTCGACGGCAGGCAGTTCAGACGCGACATAGGCCGGCGAGAGCTGGAGCGATATGCCGGAGCTGCCTGAAACCGAGACGATCGCCCGCGATCTGAACGAGGCCATCGCCGGTCGACAGATCCTGTCTGCAAGCGTCTCCAAATCCGACGTCCTGCGCGAAGTCACCTCGCGTACTTTCGTGAAAGGACTGAAGGACGCGACGATCGTCCGCAGCTGGCGGCGCGCGAAACTCATCGTGACAGACCTCTCAACTGGAGACCGGCTGGTCGTCCAGCCGCGGTTCACCGGGGCGATGATCGTCGAGCACTCCGGCCTCGACCCCGCTCAACTTGCCTACTCCACGCTACGCCTCGCTCTCGACGACGGACGCGCCCTTCACTACTGCGATGTCCGTCGTCTCGGTACTGTTGCGCTGATGAATCCGAAGCGTTTCGACGAATACTTGGGCGCCCTTGGAAAAGAACCTCTTGACCAGACCTTCACCGCCGAGCAATTATCGGGGCTTCTTCGGGTCACGAATCAGCCGGTAAAGAAGGTCTTGATGGATCAGCGCAGGATCGCGGGAATCGGAAACATCTACGCCAATGAAGCGTTGTGGCGCGCCGGGATCGACCCATCTCGCGCCGCCAACTCCGTGTCCGATTCCGAGGCGGAATCGCTGCATCACGAAATAGTATCTGTTCTCAGGGAATCAATTGCGCTTCGCGGGACGAGCTTCCGTGACTACCGCGATGCCAAAGGCGAACGCGGAAGATTTGCGGAGAAACTCCAGGCCTACGGACGCGATGGCCTCGCTTGCCTTCGTTGCGGACGGCGGCTGATCGGCACACACGCGATCGACGGGCGCGCCACTGTCTTCTGCGCCACCTGCCAGACATGACGCGCATTCGGAACGCGTCGAAGCGTCACCAGCCGACAAGTGAAGAACAGATCGCCTTAATGAGGCAGCTGGTCAAGTCGGGCGCGAAGGACCGGCCGGGTACATATCGCATGCTTTCATCAACCGGCGAGGTGGTCTACGTCGGAAAATCGAAACGGGTTCGCACCAGGCTACTCAGCTATTTCCGTTGTGCGTACCCCACTGAAAAAGGCGCGCGTATTCTCCGCGAAGCCGAAGCCATCGACTGGGAGTACACGCCGAGCGAGTTCGCTGCGCTTCTGCAGGAGCTGCGGCTGATCAAGAAATTCCGGCCACGCTTGAATGTGGCAATGAAACGCGACGGACTTCACTACGCGTTCATCAAGCTCACGAAACCGCCGGCACCAAAGCTCGTCGTCGTCCGGGGCGCTTCAACCGACGATGCCTCGGTGTACTACGGCCCGTTCGTTGGCGCGCAGAGAATCGGTGAAGCGCTTCGTGAGTTGAGTGACGCATTGCTGCTGCGCGATTGCAAAACCGACACGAAGATGCACTTCAGCGATCAGCAGGAGCTCTTTCAGCTCATGCATCGCACGCCTGGCTGTATCCGCCACGAGATTCACAAGTGCCTGGGCCCCTGTGCCGGTGGCTGTTCCGTTGACGAGTACGATCAGCGTGTTGCGCTGGCGCGCGCGTTCCTCGACGGTGCGAGTGACGGCCCGATCGAGATGCTGCGCACTAACATGGAAACCGCCAGCGAGAGACTCGAATTCGAGCGCGCGGCGTCGTATCGAGACAAGCTTGGCAGACTCGAAGCACTACGCGAACAGTTCGGGCGACTGCGGTTCGCGGTCGAAAATCTGTCGTTCGTCTACACGGTTAAAGGACAGGAAGGCCCCGACAAGGTGTACATGGTCAAACGCGGTATCGTCCGGGCCGAGATCGACAAGCCGACGTCGTCATGGCAGCGCGCCAAGATGAAGCGGATGGTCGAGGACATCTTCGGGTTACAGGAAAAACCGACGACCAGTATCCCCACTCACGAGATCGACGAGTTGCTTCTGTTGTCGTCGTGGTTCAAGCGCTTCCCTGCCGAGATGGGAAGGACGAAGAAAGTCTCCTAGGACTTCAACCGGGCTTCTCACCCTTGTGGATTGCCGCAATACCGAACGACAGCGACTTGTGCGATACGCGAACAAATCCCGCGTTGCTCATCTTTTTTGCAAGCTCGGAGACAGACGGAAAATTCGCAACCGACCGCGGCAGGTAGCTGTATGCAGTGCGGTGCCCGCTGATGAAGCCGCCGATCGCCGGAAGAACCTTGTTAAAATAGAGCTGGTAACCGGCATTGATGATTTTCGATCGCGGCGTGGAGAACTCGAGAATGACAAACCGCGCACCGGGCTCGAGTACTCGAAGTACCTCGACGAGTGCTGCGTCGAGACCGGACACGTTGCGAATTCCAAATGCGACGATCGCACCGGCCATCGACGTACTCCGCAGCGGAAGGCGAAGTGCATCGGCAGTGACTGGCTCGATCGGACGCCCCCGCGCCTTACCGCACCCTGCCTTCAGCATGGGCTCCGCGAAATCAGCGGCCACGATGAAGCCGCGAAAACTCTTTTCGGATGCGAGCATGGCACTCACATCCATCGTGCCAGCGCACAAATCGAGATATGAGCCGCCACGGCGATGCGCGAGACCGAGCTGCGCAATCGCCTTCCGTCTCCAGATTCGGTCGATGTTGAGACTGAGCAGATGATTCAGCAAATCGTAGCGCGGGGCGATCTCCGAGAAGATCTGCTGCACGTAATCGCTCTTTTCCGACCCGCCCTCCGCGGCGCGAAGCGCCGCGAATGTATCAGTTGCTCTCGCCATCATTTCAAAGTTGTCCGGCACAAGATAGAGGGGCAAGCTAACTTAGTCTCCGCAAATGCCTGCCGGGTCCATCTCTCCTTCACTCTCTGGCCTCACCGATCCAGCCGTCGTCGAGCTGGCGAAGAAGGGCTCCGAAGCCGCGTATCGAGAGCTTCTCACTCGATATGAACGGCCCGTATTTTCGCTTGTGTTTCGCATGGTGCGCGACCGCGAAACCGCCGAGGACCTGTCGCAGGAAACCTTCATCAAGGTCCTGAACAACCTCGATCGATACAGCCCCGAATTCAAATTCTCGAGCTGGCTGTTCAAGATCGCGAATAATCTCACCATCGATCACCTTCGCCGGCGCCGCCTCGATACCATAAGCATTGAGGGGGCCCCGGATGCCGTCACTTCGGAATCCGCACGCGCCACCTCGATCGCGGTCGTCTCAGGGAACGAATCGCCGCTCGAGGAGTTGGAATCAAAGGAGCTCGGCTCCGCAATCGAGCGCGCAATCGGCAGGCTCCGCCCCGAGTATCGGGCCTGCATCATCCTCAGACACGTCGAAGACAAGTCGTACGAAGAGATCGCCGAGATCGTGAAGCTGCCCCTGGGCACGGTAAAGACCTACATCCATCGGGCACGGCACGAGCTCCGAACCGCCTTGGCGGACGTCAATTGATGCCGTTCCGTTGGAGAGAAAAAGTTCCCTTTCTGGCTGATTTCCGGGACAGAAAAATCATTTGCAGAAACCTGAAACCCGGGTCGTGGCCGTGCCGTAAGCCCTGTGTGAGGAACCCTTGATAGACGATTACTCAGACGAAGAATTCGCGCCGATCGCGGCAGCCATCAAGGACCTGCCGCAGTTTGCGCCTTCTCCGCATTTTGCGGACAAGGTGATGTCACGCGTGCGAATTGCCGGCGCCGGGGTTCCCGTTGCTGCGCAGCCGAGAGCCGTCGCGCCGGGTTATATCTCGCCGCCGGTTCGCCGCGAAAACTACGCGCCCGCAGTACCTGATTATCGCCGCTCGATTCCTGCACGTCTCGCCGCCACCGCTCTCGTCGCCACTTTCGGGACTGCCGTAGCGGCGGTTCTGCTTGTAACGATATTCAATGTAGATCTGTTCGTTCTGATAGCCCGGGTCTTTGGCCAGGGAGCTGTTGGATTCATGGCTGGACTCGCTGCCGATGCTACAACCAGCGCTGGTGTCACGGCCGCCCGGACCGCCGCTGCTGCAAGCACCACCACGGGAGTCGCCGTCATCGGATCGTTCGTTGCCGGCGCAAGTCTAGCCACCGCCGGCCTCAAGGCCGCAGCGTCCGCAAGCCGGAAGGCCGCCTGATCATGCGTCGCCCGGCCCCTTTCTTATTCATCGTCGCCGCTGTTCTCATTCCTGGCGGCGGTCGAGCCCAGAGCGTCACGATGTCGGCTGGACAGGGCAGGAGCGGGTCGGTCGTGGCTTACGAAGGCAAGACGATTCCTGCCGGGACGACCACGCCTCGCTCTGTCGCCACATTCGGCGGCAATCTCGACATTTACGGAACGGTCGGACGAAACGCGACCGCAATTGGCGGCGACGTAATCGTTCACAAGGGCGGACGCGTAAACGGCAAAGCGACAGCAATCGGTGGCGTCGTGCGTCTTGACGGCGGCACTGTGGGCGGACGGATTAGAACGATCGCTCGTGATTCGGATTTCCGGGGCTTCGCTACTGTCCGTGAGTTCCGCGGCGCTCGTGGCCTGCGCGCAATGCGCGTCATGCGTCACACACCTCTGCGCTCGGTCGGCATGGCAATCAGCTGGCTGTTGATCGTCACGGTCGTTGGCTTTGCCCTCATGGCATTTGGACCCGACAAGCTAGAGATCGTGATCAGGACGATGCAGGGCGGCGTCGGAAAATCCATCCTGACCGGACTCTTGGGACAGGTTGCGATTATTCCCGGAGCGATCGCGGTCGTTGCGCTTCTCGCCGTGACTCTCATCGGAATAGTGCTGATTCCTCTCGGCCTCATGGCGTTCATTTTCGCGGTCACTGGAATTGCGATGTTCGGATTCATCGCCGCTGCCACGATGACCGGCGCAGCGCTCGGCGGCGGAAAGAGCAGAGATGACACGCCGCACGGCAGAATGCTGAGGGCGTTTGTTACCGGCAGCGCCGTCTATATGGGATTGTGGCTTGTCACCGCCGCGCTCAGCGGGATTCCGTTGATTGGCGCGATGCTCGCATCCTTCTCTGCCGCCGTGACTTTCATTGCAGTAACTGCTGGATTCGGCGCCGTTCTTCTCTCCTACTGGCGCGGCGACTTCAAACGACCGGTTACTCTGCCGGTCTGACCGGGACAATTCCCCTGTAGGAACCAAAGTTGCCGACTATGATCGGCAATGACGATAAAAGGCTACGACGCCGCCGCTCTCCTCAGGAAGACCTTCACAGAGGTCTGGAAAGACAACGTGCTTGGGCTCTCGGCCCAGGCCGCCTACAGTTTTTTCTTTTCGTTGTTTCCCATCCTCCTGTTCCTTGCTCCGCTGTTCAGCCTCGTTGGCAACAAGCAGGAAATAGTGAACCGGTTGCTCACCAGGCTTTCGGTGGCGCTGCCGGCGGAAGCGTACCTCCTTCTTCGCAGCGTCGTTAAGGATGTCGTATTCGGCCAGAACGCGCCCGGATTAGTGTCTGTCGGGATCGTTCTCGCGGCGTTTTCAGGCTCTGCCGTAATAGACATGCTTAGAGGGGCCCTGAACACAGCTTACGACGCCCACGACCCAAGGTCGTGGTGGAAACTGCGGCTATTGTCGATGTTCTTCACCGTCGTTGCAGTGATCGTCGTCGGCGGGGCCACTCTAGTCCTCGTGGCGGGTCCGCAGATTCTTGAATTCGCGGCGGGCTTGTTTCACATCGGTGGCGAGACCACACGTTTCTGGAGCGCTATCCAGTACCCGATCGCGCTAATACTTCTCGTCGCGTTCGTTGCATCTCTTTTCTACTTCCTGCCGCACGTGAAGCAGAAAGTCGTGCACGTTCTCATTGGCGCGACGTTCACAGTACTGCTGTGGGTTCTGATAACCCTGCTGTTTCGTGCGTACGTGGCACACTTCGGCTCGTACAACAAAACGTACGGGACCATCGGTGGCGTGATCATTCTTCTGACGTGGATGTACTGGACGATGATTGCCGTGCTTACCGGTGGAGAGCTCGCATCGGAGCTTCGCGCCGGCACCGGGCAAGTGACACGCATTCCACAAAGACAGCCTTCCGAAGCGTTGCAGGACGCAGCAATCGCCGAGAAGGCGCGCTTTTAGACTTGCGGCTCAGGCCGGCTCAGGCCGGCTCAGCCGAGGGATAAGCATTGGCGATTTTCTCAGCCGCACGGATCAGAGTGGCTGCGGCAACGGAGTGGGGCTCCGCGACGACGATCGGCGCGCCAGTGTCTCCGCCCACGAGCACCTGCGGATAAAGCGGGATCTGTCCGAGCAGCGGAGCGCCAATTTCGTCCGCCAGCCGCTGACCGCCGCCCTCTCCAAAAATCTTCGTCTGCTTTCCGCAGTGAGGGCATTCGAGCCAGCTCATGTTCTCGATCACGCCGATCACAGGTACGTCGACGCGTTGGAACATCTTCGCGCCGCGCAGAGCGTCGCCAGCGGCCACTTCCTGCGGCGTCGTCACGATAACCGCACCCGTTACGTGAGTAGCCTGAACGAGCGAAAGCTGCGCGTCGCCGGTGCCTGGAGGCATGTCAACAAGAAGAAAATCGAGTTGTCCCCAGTTCACATCACGGAGGAACTGAGTGATGACTTTCATGATGATCGGCCCGCGCCAGATGGCCGGCTGATCGCGTTCGATAAGAAATCCAATGCTGACGAGCTTGATTCCATGCGCCTCGAGAGGGATGATGCGCGCGTTCTCGTCCACCTGAAGCGGCTGGTTCACTCCCATCATCCGCGGAATGTTCGGCCCGTAGATATCCGCATCCATCAACCCGACTCGCGCGCCCTGCTTCGCGAGCGCAACTGCAAGGTTCGTCGCGACGGTGGATTTACCCACGCCGCCCTTTCCACTGGAAATGGCTATGACTGTGCCGAGATTCGGATAGTTCACCGGTGTCGGTGCCGGAACCGCAGCTTTCTGTGATTGCGCGTCCTGACCCATCACCGGCAGTGACCGCGGTTTCGCCTGCGGCTTTGGCGGAAGAGCCTCGTTTGTCTTCGCTGCGCTCACTGCGATGCCCTGCGGCTGCGCCGCATCCTTCACGTCCACTCTTACTTCGGACACTCCGTCGAGCTGCTCGACAGCCTGTCTCGCATCGCGAACGATCGTCGCGTCATCAGCCGCGGACAACAAAACGCTGAAGCGAACCTTGCCGTCGGTTGTAGTGGCGATGTCGCGGACCATTCCTGCTTCAAGGATATTGACGCCGAGGCGATTGTTTCGGACGCTGGAAAGCGCAGCGTCGATGCGGACCTGGAGGTTGTCGGACATGGACGGAAAACTAACAGGGGCGTCTCCCAAAACCGCTGAAAACCACGTTTGGCAATAACCCCCAAATCCCTTGCTGTGTAGTGGTTTACATGCCAGTTTGCATTTAGATCTACTACCCGCAGGACAACATGAAATACCCCGAAGTACGCAACTACGTCGCCGGCGATTTCGTCAAAGGCGAGCATGAGTATTTGGACGTGTTCAACCCGAGCGACGGCTCCGTCATCTCGAAGGTCCCGCTCTCGTCGCGCGAGGACGTCGATCGCGCGGTTGCTGTGGCCCAGGCTGCCTTCCCCGCCTGGTCGGCAATGCCAATCAAGGAGCGCGTCCAGATCTTCTACCGCTATCGAACGCTCCTTGAGCGCGACATCGAACAACTGACCGCCCTGGTGACCGAGGAAAACGGGAAGGTCTACGCCGAGGCGAAGGCCGAAGTCCTCAAGTCGATGGAACTGACTGAGTTCGCCTGCTCACTTCCCCAGATGACCGGCGGTGAAGTTCTCGAAGTGAGCAGAGGCGTCGAATGCCGCATCGAGCGATTTCCCCTCGGCGTGGTGGCTTCGATCGCTCCGTTCAACTTCCCGAACATGGTCCCCAACTGGACCATCCCGAATGCGATTGCGCTGGGGAATTGCATGATCCTCAAGCCGTCGGAGATGGTCCCGCTGTCGGCGAACAAAATCGCGGAGCTGCTGAAGGAAGCAGGATTGCCTGAAGGAGTCTTTCAGGTCGTTCACGGGGGAAAGGATGTCGTCGAGGCCATCTGCGATCACTCCGGCATCGAGGCAATAAGCTTCGTTGGGTCGACGAATATCGCGAAGCTCGTCTATCGTCGCGGGACGGCGAACCTGAAGAGAGTTTTGGCACTTGGCGGAGCGAAGAATCATCTCATCGTGATGCCCGATGCCGATCTTGAAATGACGTCATCCAACGTCGTCGCATCGATGTCGGGATGCGCGGGACAGCGATGCATGGCGGCGTCAGTGATGGTCGCGGTGTCGAACACCGATCACATCATCGCGCGGATGGTCGAGCATGCGAAGACTGTCGTGCCGGGCAAGAATCTCGGTCCCGTGATCTCGGCGGATTCGAAAAAGCGAATCGAGACGTTTATCACTGAGGCCGAAGACGCCGGCGCGATCGTTCTTGTCGATGGTAGAAATTCAGTCGTTGAAGGAAAAGAAGGCGGATACTACGTCGGGCCTACAATCATCGACCACGTCACGCCCGACATGCGGATAGCACAGGAAGAGGTTTTTGGACCCGTGATCGTGATCATTCGCACAAAGGATCTGGATGCCGCTCTCGCCGTTGAAAACGCGTCGCCTTACGGAAACGCCGCGTCAGTGTTCACCGAGAACGGCGGAACCGCGCGCTACGTAATGGAGCACGCTAGCGCCGGCATGGTCGGCGTCAACGTAGGGGTGCCCGTACCGCGCGAGCCCTTCTCTTTTGGTGGATGGGGTGACTCGCGATTTGGAGTCGGCGACATCACGGGCAGAGGTTCGATCGAGTTCTGGACGCGATCGAAAAAGATGACGACCAAATGGAATCAGGAGCACGGCACGAACTGGATGTCCTGAACGATCAATCAGATAGCTGGGCCACGTTAACGGAGGCAGCAATGGCTGTAGATACCTCAGTCGATTTTACCGGCATTCATTTCGAGAACCCGTTCATGCTCTCGTCGGCGCCGCCGACGGAATCAGAGAGCAACATCATGCGAGCGTTCGACGCCGGCTGGGGCGGGGTCGTCACGAAGACAATCGGACTTCACCCGGTCGTGAACGTCTACGGAGCGAAAGCCAAGTTCATGCGCACTTCGCAGGAAACGGCGCAGGTGTCGATGAAGAAGCGGGAGAACGCGGCGCTGCATTCATCGTGGAACTGGGAGCTCATCTCCGACAAGCCGATCGACTGGTGGATCCCGCGTATAGAGCGAATCAAGGCCGCGCATCCGACGAAGGTGCTGATCGCGTCGATCATGGCCGGATCCGGCAACGACAAGGAGCACGGCCACTGGCAAACACTCGCCAAGGCCTGTCAGGAAGCGGGTGCCGACGGACTGGAACTGAATTTCTCGTGTCCCCATATGGACCGAAAGGATATGGGGTCGAACATCGGCAAGGACTCAGTTCTTTGCTCGACAGTCACCGAAGCGGTGAAGGAAGTGTCGACGATTCCAGTGTGGTGCAAGCTCACTCCAGCAACTGCCGACATCGTTGTCGAAGCAGGGGCGTGCTTCACCGGCGGTGCCGATGCCATCGTTTCGTCGAACACGTTCCCGTCACTTCCCCTCATCGATCCAGAGACGCTCGACTTCGAGATCAACGTCGACGGATTCGTCTCTAGCGGCGGACTCGGCGGCCCCGCAATTCTGCCGATGGCGCTCGCCAAGATGGCGCAGCTCACCAACGCGTTCCCCGACAAGAGCTTTTCGGGAATCGGCGGTATCTCCGACATGTCACAGGCGCTAACCTACTTCATGCTCGGCTGCGGAACAGTTCAGGTCTGCACGTCTGCGATGCTCGATCATGCGATTGGGCCGAACGTCATCAACAAGCTTAACGAGCAGTACTCTGCGTTCCTCGAAAAGCATGAAGCGATCGATGGATGGCATTCGCTTCAGGACTTCCGCGGATCGCGCCGCGATCGCGTCGTTCTCCAGTCCAGCATTCGTCGGCCCAGCACGGCGGATTACCAGGGTGGATACGAGCCGGTTGAAGGTTACGCGATTCCGGCGGAGCTGGACGCCCAGCAGGCAGCGCGCTCATGACGGCAACGATGCCAATGGCTGAATCGACGACAGAAACGAAGTCGAACAAGCCTCAGATGCCGCCGACCGATCATCGTCCGCGGCCGTACACGGGCCCGTCGCGCGAAGAAGTGATGGCGATGCGGAAGCAGTACGCCAACCCCGCGATCTTCACGATTTACAAGGATCCGATCATGATCGTCGAGGGTCACATGCAGTGGCTGTTCGACGAGATGGGCAAGCGCTACCTCGATATGTTCGGCGGTATCGTCACGGTCTCCTGTGGGCACTGCAATCCGAAGATTACGAAGGCGATTCACGATCAGGTGGACGCGCTGCAGCACGGCACGACCATTTATCTACATCCCGGAATGCCGACGCTTGCGAAGAAGCTCGCGTCGAAGATGCCGAAGGGGCTGGATGTCACGTACTTCGTGAACAGCGGCAGTGAGGCCAACGATCTCGCAATTCAGATGGCGCGACTGTACACGGGTAACAATGACGTGATCGCGTTGCGTAATGCGTATCACGGTGCGTCGCCGTCGAGCAATACGCTCACGTCGCACAGCACCTGGAAGTATCCGACGAATGTCAGCGCGGGCATTCATCACGCGATCAACCCCGATCCGTATCGGAGTCCGTTTACCGGCACGCCCGAACAGATCGCCAGCAAGAGTGCTGCCGACATTCGCGACATGATCCGGTTCTCAACGTCGGGAAACATCGCGGCCTTCATTGCTGAGCCGATCCAGGGTGTAGGCGGTGCAACGCATGGTGCGAAGAACTACCTGAAGGAAGCCTACGAAATAATCCGCCAACATGGGGGACTGTGCATTGCAGATGAGGTTCAGACCGGATTCGGCAGGACCGGCGATCATTACTGGGGATTCCAGAACTTCGATGTGATTCCCGATTTCGTCGTGATGGCCAAGGGAATAGGCAATGGAGTGCCGCTTGCTGCGGTAACGACGCGAATGGAAATCGCCCAGGCATTAACGCAACGGATTCACTTCAACACGTTCGGTGGAAATCCGGTTTGCATGGCTGCGGGAAGTGCGGTGCTGGACGTGATCGACGAAGACGGGCTCCAGGAAAACTCGCGCGTCGTCGGAGGTCGTCTGAAGGTGGGCCTTCAGAAGCTCTCGAAAGAGCACAACATCATCGGCGACGTGCGTGGCATGGGACTGATGCTCGGCGTCGAGCTCGTTCGCGACCGGGGAACGAAGGAGCCGGCGAAACAGGAGGCGATGGAGGTACTCGAGGCGACACGTGAAATGGGAATGCTGATCGGCAAGGGCGGAATCGACAACACCGTTCTACGCATCAAGCCGCCGATGTGCATTACAGCTGCAGACGCCGATTTTGCACTCGATGTCTTCAACGAATCGTTCAAGAGGGTTGTTTCGAGCTAGTGCGCGTCGGTATTCGATATCTTGAAGTACAGCACGGCAAGAATCAGAAAAGCGACCGCGTATATCAGCACGATGTCGGCGCGGCTCGATTTCTTCGCTTTGCGCGTGTCGATCACAACGGCGTCGGCGGCAGGCGCCTCTTCACGAGGTATAACGTTGCCAGGGGCCGAAACGGCGAAAACCTTCGGCGGCTGACACCCAGCAGGAGCAAGACTGAGCGTCAATATCAGCAACGCTGCGCGAGTCCATCGGAAGAGAACCACGCTGAACGACATGTTCCGGGAACAATTGACCATGTGGGAGTTCAAGTGAAATTCGATACGATCGTAAAGGGTGGACATGTCGTCACCCCACGGGGAACCGACACCACTGACATAGGAATAAGCGGCGAAAAGATTTCAGCCATCGGCCCTGACCTGGAACCTTCACCAAATACGAAGGTGATCGATGCGTCGGGCCATCACGTCATCCCCGGCGTCCTCGACGTCCACGTTCATCTCGAGCTCCCTTTCATGGGCGCCGTGTCCGCCGACGATTATCGAACCGGCACCCGCGCCGGAGCCCGAGGTGGCGTGACGACGCTGATCGATTTCGCAATACCATATGCCGGCGATTCGCTTAACGACGCCGCAGACAAATGGATGGCGCGCGCCGAAGGCAAGGCGATGATCGATTACACGTTCCACATATGCATCACGCGATACAACGAGCACAAGGATCAGATCAAGGGCATGGTGGATCGCGGATTCACCACGTTCAAGGAATTCATGATCTACGAGTCTGAGGGCTGGCAGTCAGACGATCGCGCGCTGTTCGGCACCCTCGAGAAAATGAAAGAGTACGGCACGATGCTCCTGGTTCACGCAGAGTCATCGCGCGTCCTGGACGAGCTCATCGAGCGCCACCACACGCCCGAGCTGATGAAGACGTACGGTGCTCGGCTCCATCGAATGACCCGCCCCAACTTCATCGAGTCCGAAGCGATTCAGCGTGTCGTCACGTGGAGCGAAGTAACCGGCGGGCAGCTCTACATCGTGCACATGTCCACCGCACAGGGCACCGATATCGTCAAGGCTGCCCAGGAGCGCGGCGTCCCAGTTCTCGCCGAAACGTGCGCGCAGTATCTGGTGTTGAATGACGACGTGTTCGACCGTGAGGACGGGCATCTGTTCGCCTGCTGCCCACAACTCAAGACGCCAGCAGATTCAGAGCGTCTGTGGAAAGGGCTCAAGAACGGCGAAGTATCAGTGATCTCCACGGATACCTGCACCTTCACACGCGAGCAGAAAGCGATGTGGGGCGGAGACTGGACGAAGATCCCGATGGGAATGCCCGGGCTGGAGACCTTGATGCCACTCGTGTACACTCATGGCGTTCTCAAGCATCGCATCACGCTCGAAGACATGTGCATGAAGCTCAGCACCAATCCTGCGAAGATCATGGGCCTGTATCCCCGAAAGGGGGCGATCGAAGTCGGAGCGGATGCCGATCTCGCGATCATTCACCCGAAGACGACAATGACCGTCGATACCGAGATGATGGAGACCAATGCAGACTGGTCGCCGTTCTCCGGCTGGGACCTTGCCGGATTTTCGAGAACTACTCTTTCGCGCGGTGAAGTGATCGTCGACGACTATGCGGTGGTAGGAAAGGAAGGAAGAGGACAGTGGCTGCCCAGAACCACGGCGGGGATCCAATAGACTTGGCCAGCGAGTCCGGGGTTTGACGCCCGCGAAGAATCAGCCAGCGACACCGCGGATGCCTATGTCGCTGGAAAAGAAGCTGCCGCTGATGATGACGGGAGTGCTCGTCCTGATTCTCGCCGTTGGAGTGACTCTCGCCTATCGGTACGTAACGACAGCGGCTGAGCAGGTCGAGCGGGAACGTGTCAAGCAAGTCACAGCGCAACTCGGCGCCCTTATCGCTACGGCCGAGGCGCGGAACGCGAAGATTCTGGAATCGGTTGCCACCGATCCCAGTGCGATTGCGGCCCTCACGGTCAACGAGCCGTCGGAATCCGGGCTCGCGGCTGCAAACGAAGCTCTCGCGAAAGCCATAACGCCTGGAGACTCGGGTGTTGGAATCGCGATCGTCGCGACAGATGGCCACATCGTCACCAGCTCGCGAACCGCCGACATGGGCACGGCATGGACCGAGGGAGTCCAGGAGGACATTGCCCCCCCTGTCGGCAAAACGCTGGTCACCAGCCCGTTCTACGAAAGTGACGGCCGGGTTTTCTACTCGTCGGCCTATCCCGTCGTAGTAAGCGGAACGCGGATCGGCAGCGTGATTCAACACCGCCGTCTCAACAATGCGAGTGCGACGGAACGTGAGATTGCGGGGCTCACGGGTCAGGACGTGGGAATTCTTTTTCACAACGCCGACGGCTCGCATTGGACTACGTTTGGCGGAAAGCCGGTTGCGGCGCCGTCAAATTCGCGGACCATCAGCGGCATGAAAACCGTCGAGCATTCCGGCACGCGTACGAAAGAAAGAGTTCTTATCGAAGAGGCGCGAGTAGAGGGATTGCCGTGGGTGGTCGTCCTCGAGCTCCCGATCGCTACCGTCACGGCCGCTCCTCGCGAAACACTGAAGCAATTCACGCTCGTCAGTCTGCTGCTCTTGATCGCAGGCGCCGTAGCCATGTGGCTCATTGGGCGCCAGGTGACCGCGCCTCTTGGAAATCTCACGAGGGCCGCGGACGCCATCGCCGGCGGGGACTACTCGCAACGGGTCGATTCAACCGGCGACCGCGAGATCGCTCAACTCGCCGAGACATTCAACAGGATGGCGAGAGGGACGGCTGAGGCCCATCGCGCACTCGAGCATCGATTTCGCGAAGCCCGATCGCTTGCAGAGGAGCTCGAGCACGCAAACCGCCGACTGCGCTCGACGACCGAAGCGGCGGAGGTAGCGCAGTTGGCTGCAGAGACAGCCAACGCGGCGAAAAGCAGTTTCCTGGCGGCAATGAGCCACGAGCTTCGAACACCGCTGAACGCGATCTCCGGATACGTCCAGCTTATCCAGATGGAACTCCGAGGGCCGGTCACGCCGGAGCAGCAGGCAGACCTGCACCGAATCAAGAGAAGCCACGCTTACCTGCTCGGCCTGATCGAGGACGTTTTGAACTTCGCAAAGCTCGACGCACACCAGATGGAGTTCCATGCGCGCGATGTTGCTGTGGATGACATCATGCGCGACGTCGAGACGCTGTTGGCACCGCAACTCAAGTCATCGGAGATCAACTACTCCTATCAAAAATGCGACTCCGGTCTTGCGGTGTGTGCCGACCCCGAGAAGACTCAGCAGATTCTCATCAACCTCCTCACAAATGGTGTCAAATTCACGAAACCGCCCGGCTCGGTCGTGGTCTCATGTGAATTTGGTGACGACACAGTTCAGATCCATGTGAAGGATACCGGGATCGGAATAAAGCCCGACGACTTGTCGCGGGCGTTCGAGCCCTTTGTCCAGATTGGTCGAGGACTGAGTCAACCGGGCGAGGGTGTCGGGCTCGGATTGACGATCAGTCGAGACTTCGCCCGACGAATGAACGGAGATCTCGTCGTCGAGAGTAAAGTGGGTGAGGGGTCCACTTTCACGCTCATTCTTCCCCGCTCTACGGAACGCATCGACGAGAGCTCCAAGATCTCCTCAGAGGCTGCCACGGGCATGGCTTAGCAGTCACGCTTGACTTTGCCGGCTAAACGCCGGTATTGATGACCGCAACGATGGGTTGTGGAACAAACTCCAATGGAGGCAGCGTGAGAATATCCATCCGGGCAGCGATGGTCCTGGCGAGTGTTTGCCCCGCAGCGGCGCCGTTGCATGCGCAGGGTATCTACGTTGGATTGCGCGGTGGTGGTGCGTTCCCGACAGGGTCTTTCAACGAGAACTCCGCATCCACTGGCAACTCTGCAGTGCTCGACGCCGCGAAAACCGGGTTTGGATATGGTCTCGACGCAGGTGTTCAACTTGGCCCTGCTGGTATTTATGCAGGGTTCGACCACATCGACTTCGACTGCGAGAGCGCCAGATGTAACTCTGACGGGAAATACAAGCTTCAGGGCGTTACCGCAGGAATAAAACTTCTCGCTCCCAGCGCGGGCATCATACATCCGTGGGTAAAAGGTGGGGTGACGTTCAATGAACTTCAGGGTGGATACGGTTCGGGTCAATCCACGGAATTAAAGACCGATCGCAAACCGGGTTACGAAGTCGGAATTGGGGTGGACATCGGCTTTCTCGGACTTCTGAACATTACACCGCAGGCTCGGTACGTTGGACAGAACTTCAAGTACAAGGTGCCCGGTCTGAACACATCCACCGCAACGGCAACTCAGGGCGTGAATTACTTCACGTTCGATCTCGGATTGTCAGTACACAATCCGCTCAGCGGGCACTAGGTCGCCCTGGCCCATCCGCCACAGATGGAGCAAATGCACGCATCCGAAGACCTTCACAACGAGCTGTCAGGCAGTCCCCTCTGGAATCCGGACCTGTCACCGACGCCACTCTCGCGACGCACGTGGTCCACCTACAACATCGCGGCGCTGTGGATAGGAATGGCGGTCGTCATCACGACCTACACGCTTGCGTCCGGCCTCATGCAGCAAGGCATGACATGGTATCAGGCGCTTGGCACCATCCTTCTCGGCAACGTCATCGTGTTGTTGCCGATGATCCTCAACGCGCACGCGGGCACCAAGTATGGAATCTCGTTCCCTGTGCTGTGCCGAGCGAGCTTCGGCGTTCGGGGAGCCAATGTTGCGGCCATGCTTCGCGCCATCGTCGCATGCGGATGGTTTGGAATCCAGACGTGGATTGGCGCACTCGCGCTCGATGCGCTGATGAATGCGGCGTGGTCAGGATGGTCGGCGATCGGAATTCACACCGGCCTTTCGTTCGCGATTTTCTGGGGGATTCAGGTTTACATCATTCTCCACGGAACTGAAGGCATCAAGATGCTGGAGAGCTGGTCGGCCCCGCTTCTTCTTGGCGGCGGCATCGCTCTCTTGTTCTGGGCAATAAGGAATGGCGGTGGGCTGGACAATATCCTCGCCGGCTCTGCAAAGATCCAGCAGGGCTCGACACCATTCTGGACTCTGTTCCCGGCAGCTCTCACGGCAAACGTCGGATACTGGGCAACGCTCTCGCTGAACATTCCTGATTTCACGCGTTATGCAAAGAGCCAGAAATCTCAGGCACTCGGACAGGCACTCGGACTTCCTGGAACGATGGTGTTGTTCGCGTTCATCGGAGTCGCCGTCACGAGCGCGACAATCGTGATTTTCGGAAAGGCAATCTGGGATCCCGTCGAGCTCATCACGAAAATCGGGAGCGCGTGGGTGATTATCGCGGGCGCGCTGGTTGTGCTCGCGGCGCAACTGACGACGAATATGGCGGCAAACGTCGTCTCGCCGGCCAATGATTTCTCGAACCTCAATCCGCGACGCATCAGCTACGTGACTGGAGGCCTGATTACCGCGGTCATTGGAGTTCTGATGATGCCCTGGAAACTCTACTCCGACGCGGCAGCGTACATCTTCACGTGGCTGCTCGGCTACTCGAGTCTGATGGGGGCGCTTGGGGGAATTCTCATCGCGGACTACTGGGTCGTGAAAAGGCAGCAGCTCGACCTGCACGATTTATTTTCTCTGAGGGGACGCTACACCTACTCCAACGGAATCAACTGGAGAGCCATTGGCGCACTCGTGCTCTCTGTGCTCCCGGTGATCCCGGGGTTCTTGCGCGCTGTTACCACTCCCGGTGGACAGGTCGCAAATCCGGGTTTATTCGACCACGTCTACACCTATGCGTGGTTCGTGACGTTTGCCCTGAGCTTCGTGTTCTATCTTATCTTGATGCGCGGTCAAAACAGTCACCGAAAAGCTGAACCAGGAATAAGCTGAATGTCGAAAATCGTAAAATGCGGCCTCATCCAGGCCACTCACGCATGTGCTACCAACGAGCCGCTCGAGACGATCCGAGAGGCGAACATTGCGAAGCACATTCCCATCATCGAGCAGGCAGCGAAGAAGGGAGTCCAGATAATCTGCATGCAGGAGATATTCACCGGTCCCTACTTCTGCGCTGAGCAGACGACCCGATGGTACGACTCGACCGAGGCGATTCCTGACGGTCCGACGACAAAGCTCATGCAGGAGATAGCGAAAAAGCACAGCATGGTAATCGTCGTCCCGATCTACGAAGTGGAATCGTCAGGCGTGTACTACAACACCGCAGCCGTCATCGATGCCGACGGTACTTACCTCGGCAAATATCGAAAGAATCACATCCCGCAGGTCGCTCCCGGATTCTGGGAGAAGTTCTACTTCAAGCCCGGGAATCTCGGATACCCGGTGTTCAAGACCGCGTACGCGGACATCGGCGTGTACATCTGTTACGATCGCCACTTCCCCGAGGGAGCGCGTGCACTCGGCCTCAATGGGGCCGAGATCGTGTTCAATCCGTCGGCAACAGTCGCTGGTCTCTCGGAGTATTTGTGGAAGCTCGAGCAGCCCGCGCACGCGGCGGCGAACGGCTACTTTGTCGGTGCGATCAACCGTGTTGGGCATGAGCAGCCGTGGGACATCGGCGAGTTCTACGGACAGAGTTATTTTTGCGATCCGCGCGGGCAGTTCCTCGCCACGGCGAGCCGGGACAAGACCGAGCTCGTAACTGCTGAACTCGATTTCGACAAGATTCGGGAGGTGCGTAACACATGGCAGTTCTACCGCGATCGCAGGCCGGAGACGTACGGTGATCTGGTGAAGTTGTGAGCTTCCCGGAGTTCGATACCTACCAGGAGCTCGCCCTCCGCACAGCTTCCCCCCAGGCACTCGAAGACGCTGTCACGCTGCTGAACAACGCGGCACTCGGATTGTCGGGCGAGTCTGGTGAGATCGCCGATCACGTCAAGAAGGTGGTGTTTCACGGCCACCCGCTGGACGACGTGACTCGCGACAAGATTGCCAAAGAGATTGGCGACGTCCTCTGGTATTGCGCGATGGGTGCGCGTGGAATCGGCCTCGGGCTCGGCGAGATTGCGACGATGAATATCGAAAAACTGAAGAAGCGCTATCCCGACGGATTTTCTACGGAGAACAGCCTGAATCGTCCGCACGGATAGGCGTCGGGCCGGTCGGTCTACGTCGCTCGGTTCTTCTTCGCGTGAATAAAGATCTGCGGCCCGATCGAAAGGATGTCGTGCACGAAGTAGGCGTAATAGGTCGCTTTGAAGATCGCGCGCTTCTTCCAGTCGAGGTCGCCGTGCATGTAGTTGTCACGAATGCTGTCGAAATTCCGCTTGGTCACCCACTTCTGTAGAGTAAAAAGCGGAAAGCCCCAGTAACGCGCGATTTGCACGGTGAATCCAAGCTCGTCGAGGATCGCGGTGAGCTGCGGCAAAGTGAAATGCTGAATGTGGCCGTAGTATTCGTCCGGCGGATCCATCGTCCCGCCCGGTGTAGTGATGATCAAATCACCGCCCGGCTTGAGATGCTTCGCCATCCACGTGAGCACTTCGCGATACTCTGGCGTGTGCTCGATCACTTCCGACGTGATGGCGATATCGATCACACGATCGAGATCAGGATATTCGCCGACGTAGAACTTGCCGCCCGGAAGCCGGTCACGTGCTTTCTCGATTCCCGTACGTGAAATGTCCGAGCCGCCGAGGTCGGCGTCGGGAAGTCCGTACACGTCCTTGATCTGCTCGAGCAACAGGCCAGGTCCACTGCCGTAATCGAAGACGAACATTCCTGGCTTTGGCTTGATTCGGCTGAGCGTGTCCATCACGAACCGCCGGCGGTGACGGCTGGTTGGATGACTCTTGTAGGTCGCTATCGAATTCGACCAGTGCTCTTCATAATCGATTACGGCCGCCGGCGCTGTCATGGCTGCGCCCCCAACCCCTTCGAAATCCAGGCGTCGTGCGTCGTGATGTACATGCGACCCTCGATGTCGTTGCGGTGCCAGAGCTTCGGCCATTGCCAGCTCGACACGGTTGCGGTCACGTAATATGCGCCCGGATACATCGGGCCACAGCCAGACGTGCTCACTACAATAGTTCCCGGCGTCGTGCCGAGTTCCTTCTTTGCGTCGGCACAAACCATGTCCTTCGCTTCGCCAACTTTCATTCCGTTGGCAACCGATCCAAACCCTCGCAAGTGGCTTGCCCAGCCGCCTCTGCCAACCGTGGGGCTTGGAGTCGCGCCAATGAGATGTTGCGCGCCGCCGAGCTTGCCGATTCGATCGATCACCTCCGCGTTGAGCTGGGCGCGTTGCTGGTGCTGAAGCAGGATAGTCCGTGCTTCCAGCGAAGTCGAAATGAGGAGAACGCCGGACCCGAAGATGCAGGCCCACCGCGCCGACTTGCTTCGCTCGAGAAGAAGCGTGAACGAATGCGCGGCCGCGAACACCGTTCCGAGCGCGAAAGGCAGCATGTAATAGCCTGCCCGTGTGGGCCACGGGAAGTAGGCGGCGACGCCGAGTGCAACCCAGACTGTCGCAATGACAAGTGGCCACATGATGCGCCGGCGCGGTCCGGTGGCCACACCGCCGACGAACAATCGAATCCACAGCAGGCTCGGCAAGGTTAGCAGGAGTGAAAAACCGGGATCGACGATGATGTTAATGAGGCGGCGGAGTCGCGGCGTCGCGGGGATGAGCACTATCTCGAGCCGCTCGAGAGTGATTCTCCACGGCTGGGAATGCCCGTAGTGTGACGCGTAGCTGTTCTTCGTTGCATGGGCGAGGACCCACGCAACAGGCAGAAGCGCCACGATGACGAGTGCGCCAGCGACCTTGACCAGGTAAGTATCGCGTTCGCTCCATGCTGCCCAGTTCCAGTTCCGGTCTTTCAGCCGGATGCGGGAAATGAGCCAGCCGGCCGGAAGGAGCACGACGAGAAGCTCCTTGGCAAAAACGATTCCGACAGCGCAGCCGGCGATGATGAAGGCGCGGCGTTTCCAGTCGTCTGCATCGCAATAGTTCAACGCTGCGCGAAGCGCGATGAGGAAAAAAATCATTGCGATCGGCTCGCCGGTCGGCTTGATCCATCCTTCCGTAACGGGTGCCATAGTCGCGAACAAACCGAGCGCAATGAACGTCGCAGTTCTGTTCGCGCCACTCTCGCGCAGGAACCGTCTCGCAAGGACGATCACCGCTGACATCAACACAAAGTACGTCCAGTGCCATCCCGGAGCCCACAACCCGAATGCGGCACTGCCAAGCGTGAGATGGATGTATTCGAACAGCAGCAGGCGTCCTTCGGCGATGTAGTACGCCGATATGCCAGCGAACTGTGACCAGAGTGAATGCGATGTGCCTCGCTCGACGAGGAAAATCCCGAAGTCGGTAAGCGGCAGATATGGCGTATCCCACGGCTGGTACACTGCGCCTGAAATGACTACGAGGAGAACGACCTCCCAGTTCGAGCGTGCCCAGGCCAATGCGCCGTCTCCACCAGCAGCGACAGGCATCCGGGCCGACCGGAATTCAATTGCTCCAGCGCCCATCGCTTCGCTCACGCGCGGACCTTGAGCGCAGCGTGGGCGATCGCGGGGGTACGGAGCGGCACCGACGCGGTGCTACACTCGCGTGCGACAAGCCCGCGAAGCTGAATCGATTCATAGTCGCCGCTCATCTGTTGAAGCTTGATGCGCGAGACGTCGATCAGAGTGAGGAACGAGTCGCGGCCGAGTCGAACGGAGGACGTCGTGTTGCTCTCGAGCATTACCGGGATGCGCTTGATCTCCAGACCATACGTCAGCGCGAGATAGATCAGCTCGACGTCGAACGCAAAGCGCTCGACCCGCTGAAGACCAAACAGCGCTTCAGCGATGTCACCGCGAAACCCTTTCAGTCCGCATTGCGTGTCGAAGAATCCGCCCGTGACCAGCGTCGCCGTGATCTTCGAGAAGACACCCGATGCCAGGCGGCGTCCGAACGAAAGCTCAGTCTCATAGCGCGACTGGGGAAACGTCCTGTCACCGATCACCATGTGAAAGCCGCGCGTTCGGATCAGCGACTCGACGAGCATGATCGGGGTTGTTCCATAAGGAATGTCCACGTCAGTGAACACGCGGACCTTACCGGATGCTGCCTTCATTCCCGCCGCTACTGCCCCGCCCTTTCCTCGATTCTCGGGAAGCGTGATGACGTGAACCTGCCCGCCGGGCCCGGTGGGCATATCGCGAAGCAATGGCTCGCAATCGCCGATACCGTCGTCCACGACGATGATCTCGTAGCTGGGGATACGACCGGCCAGCGCGTGAGTGAGACGCATCACTGACTGGCGCGCGAGCCCTGCCGCCTTGTAGCATGGCAGAATCACAGACAGCGCTACGGCGGGTGGGGTTTCGCCGAAGACGCTCAGTGTCGGTCTGAAGGGGGTATTCCGTAAAGGCATGCACCGAAAGGACGACTCTCCATCGTACCGTGCAACGTCGGGAACCTGCCTAGCGCTGGCCCACGAACTCCCGTGCGGCATTCACGACAGTGTGCCGGACTTCATCGATCGTTCCGGGGATGAGCGCCCCTGATGCACGTGCGTGACCGCCCCCGCTAAACTGCCTCGCGAATTCGTTCACATTAACGTCGCCCGTGCTGCGGAACGACACCTTTATCTTGCCGTGACCGAGATCGCGAAAGAAAATCGCCATCCTTGTTCCACCCACCGATCTCGGATGCTCGGCCAGTCCTTCCAGATCCTCCGACTTCAATCCGTATTCTTCGGCAGCGCCTGCAGCGACAGAAATCCAGGAGATTCCGTACGCCGGATCAACCTCGAGAGTCGCCAAAGCGTCACGAAGAAGGTGAAGCCTTCCAATCGGATGAGACGCGTAGAGGCGCCGATACATTTCCTCGGGCTCGACCCCGGCCGCCAGAAGCTGCGAGGCAACCGCGAGGCAGCGTGCGGTCGTATTTGCGAACCTGAAGCCGCCGGTATCGGTGAGAATCGCTACGTACAACGAAACGGCAATCTCCGGAGTTATCTCTGCTCCAAGGGTCACCGCCAGATCATAGATCAACTCTCCCGTCGCACACGCACTAGTGTCGGCCAGCATCTCGGTGCTCGGCGGCTCATCACTGGGGATGTGGTGATCGATCACGATCTTGGGGATCGTCAAGCCTCGTACCGTATCGGCCAGTCCGCCGAGGCGCTTTACATCGCTGATGTCGAGAACGACGAGCAGGTCTGCGCGTTTGAGTGCGGCGGAGCCTTCCGCTGTGGCATCCGTGACATCCTTGCCGAGCAGAAATTCATACGTGTCGGGCCACGGCGTGGGGTTGACGATTTTCGCGGTCAATCCCTTCTGGGCAAGAATTCGGGCGAGCGCTGTTTCGGAGCCGCAACCGTCTCCATCTGCATTGATGTGTGTGGAAATTGCGACAGAGCGCCCCGCGCGAAACTCCCGCGCGAGACGCTCGATTGATGCTTGTCTTTCTTTCGAAACTGTTAGTAGATCAACCACCCGCGGTGCTGCTACCTCCGATACGCGAATTCGACTTGCCGTACAGGAAATAGATCAACAGACCCGCCGCCAGCCAGACGAGGAGACGAATCCAGGTGTCGATCGGCAGGCTTGCCATCATGTAGCCGCAAATCAGGATCGCGAGAATCGGAACGAGCGGAACGAGAGGCGTCTTGAACGGACGTGGAATATCTGGACTCGTGCGGCGCAGCACGATGATGCCGGCCGATACGATCACGAACGCCAGAAGAGTTCCGATCGACACCAACTCACCGAGCAATCCAATTGGGAACAGACCGGCGATGATGGCGCAAACGACACCCGTAAGAATCGTCGTGATGTAGGGCGTCTGGAACCTTGGATGAATCTTGCCGAATACAGGTGGAAGCAATCCGTCGCGAGCCATCGAAAAGAAGATTCGCGGCTGCGCCATCAGCATGACGAGCACCACCGACGCGAGTCCGGCGACTGCTCCGATATTGATGATCGGCCTCATCCAGGCGAGCGCCGGTCCGGCGGCAGCAATCGCGACGTACACCGGATGCGGAACGTTCAGGTTCTTATAGCTCGTGAGGCCTGTCATGACGAGCGACATGAGAATGTAGAGCACCGTGCAAACGGCGAGTGATCCGAGAATACCTATCGGCATGTCGCGTTGCGGGTTCTTCGCTTCCTGAGCAGCTGTTGAAACAGCGTCGAATCCGATGTACGCGAAGAAAATCACGGCCGCGCCGCGGACAATTCCGCTCCATCCAAACTGGCCGGACTCACCGGTGTTGGCCGGAATGAACGGATGCCAGTTATCAGAGTTGACGTACATGAAGCCAAAGCCGATCACGAGGAGTACGATCGCGACTTTCACAATCACGATCAGGTTGTTAAACCGAGCCGATTCCTTGATGCCGATGACGAGAAGGATTGTCATCAGCCCGACGACGATCATCGCGGGAAAATTGATCACGCCGTGCACCATTGCGTATTTGCTCGTATCGCAGACTGCACCGGCGGCAACCTTGAACACTTCGTTCGTCGATTGGTCGTAGCATATCTGGGACGCAACAAGGGTATGCGTCCCGACGACGTCCAGCGGCGCTCCCGTATACTGAACGGGAATCCTGAAGCCAAGCTCGTTCATCAGGGCCGAGAAATATCCGGACCAACCCACGGCGACCGTGGCGGCGCCGAAGAGGTACTCGAGGATCAGATCCCATCCGATGATCCACGCGACGAGCTCGCCAAGCGTGGCGTATCCGTAGGTGTACGCGCTGCCCGCGATGGGAATCATCGCCGCGAATTCCGCGTAGCAGAGTCCCGCGAACAGACAGCCAAGTCCGGCGAGGATGAACGAGTAGACGATGGCGGGGCCGGCGAACTGGGCGGCGGCGGTGCCAGTGAGCACGAAGATGCCGGCGCCGATAATCGCACCGATTCCCAGTGTCGTCAGGTTGAACGCACCGAGCACACGCCTCAGTGTATGCGCGCCATCCTCTCCGGCTGCCTCTGCCTGCAGCACGGCGACGCTTTTCTTGGACCAAATACCCATTCGAGTTTCTCCGGAATTCCGGCGGAAGTGAATCGACTACGAGCCGTCAGACTTGAAGGGGCCGGACGGGCAGCGGCAAAACGTCATGGACCTGCAGGAAGCCGGGGGAAGTTGTTGCCCAACGACAAGTGTTGTCAAGGAAAAACCATCCCCGATGTCGTCAGATTTTCCTTACATCTACCGCGCCTATTTTGTCCCCGTCCGTAACGCCTGAACGTTCGAGCGTCCCTTTCACTGGAGACACAGCAACGACAGGCTTCCCCTATACGGAGTAGTTCGGGGCTTCCCTGGTGATGACTACATCGTGCGGATGTGACTCGCGAAGACCGGCGGCAGTTATTCGAACGAACTCTGCGTCGTGCCTCAATTCGTCGATGTCTCCGCAGCCAACATAACCCATTCCTGCCTTAAGTCCGCCGACCATCTGGAAGATCACGTCACTCACCGGACCCTTGTAAGGTACTCGTCCCTCGATTCCCTCCGGCACGAGCTTCTTCGGCGATAGCTCTCCTTCCTGGAAATACCGGTCAGCGCTGCCGTCCTGCATGGCGGCCATGCTGCCCATTCCGCGAATCATCTTGAAGCGGCGACCTTCGAGCAGAATCGACTCACCGGGCGATTCCTCGGTGCCGGCGAGCATCGAGCCCATCATCACGCTCGACGCACCTGCAGCGATGGCCTTCACTATGTCGCCCGAGTACTTGATGCCTCCGTCAGCGATGACGGGGATGTCGCCGGCACCTTCGACTGCATCGAACACCGCTGTGAGCTGTGGAACGCCGACTCCGGTCACTACGCGCGTCGTACATATCGATCCTGGGCCGACTCCGACTTTAACTGCGTCAACGCCTCGCTCAACGAGCGCTTCCGCTCCGGATTTCGTCGCGATGTTACCTGCGATGAGCTGGACATCCGGAAATGCATTTCGTGCTTCGGCAGTTGCCTTCAAAACGCCTTCGCTATGTCCGTGCGCTGTGTCGATGACAAGTACGTCCACTCCCGCATCGACGAGCGCTTTGGCGCGGTCGCGGAAATTCGCAGCACCGATCGCTGCCGCGACCATCAGTCGGCCATGCTCGTCCTTGTTCGCATTCGGGAATTCGCGGCGTTGATGAATGTCTCTGACCGTGATCAGTCCCTTCAACGCGCCCTTTGCGTCAACGACTGGCAGCTTCTCGATGCGGTGCTTCCCGAGAATCCGCTCAGCCTCTTCGAGAGTCGTTCCCATCGGAGCGGTCACGAGGCCTTCAGATGTCATTGCCTCGCGTAGCGGCTGGTCGAGATTGCGTTCGAACTGGAGATCGCGGTTGGTGATGATTCCGACGAGATGTCCGTCGCCATCGACGATCGGAACTCCAGAGATCCTGAAGCGCTTCATGAGCGTTACGGCCTCACGGAGCGTTGCATTGGGCGAGAGCGTGATCGGGTTGAGGATGATTCCGCTCTCCGATCGCTTTACCCTGTCGACTTCGGCGGCCTGACGGTCGATCGACATGTTCTTGTGAATCACGCCGATGCCGCCGGCGCGGGCCATCGCCATCGCCATCTCTGATTCGGTAACGGTGTCCATCGCCGCGGAAGCGAACGGGATGTTCAGCGTAATCGTCCGGGTAAAACGGGACTTGGTCGAAACATCCCTCGGATGAACGACGGAATGACGAGGCGAAAGGAGTACATCGTCGAACGTCAGGACGACATCTTCACGCACCCGCCGCGCGCCGTTGTTCCTTTCTTCGGATTCCCTGAAACGCGAAAGCCCGCCTCCGGACGACGCCGGTTGAGCGGGCTTTGACGATGCTGGTCGAGATGTGGTTGCCATAGCGGAATGTAGGCAAAGGGTCTAGCGAAAACAACTCTGAGACGGGCCTGGACACAGAGACCACAGAGACCACAGAAACGACACTCTGTGGTCTTTTGCTCTCACCGCCTTTTATCCGCCGAAAGTCTCATTTTTTTGGTTGATATGACTGGGCTGTTGTCAAGCAGAGGATCTGGCGGGTGTAGTAGTTGAAGGAATTGATGGTTGAGACGGTGAGGGCCCGGAGCGGCATCGACGGTTGATCCTGCTGATATACGCCGGTTAGAGAGAG
>JBBSGU010000030.1:0-29552 GCA_038253755.1 Gemmatimonadales bacterium
CTTAGGATCCAGTGGAGCAATCCGTGGGGGTTCGAGTCCCCCCTTTCGCATTCACGATCAGCAGAATCACCAGATAACCGATCATGGCACCGCCGACGTAGAAGATCACGTCATTCTGGGTCATTTCGCCGGGCCACTGGGATACTGAAAGCTGCGGGTCGAAAATCGCGCGAAAATCCCATTCGAGAATTCCGGCGTTGAGAACTGTATCACGTGGAAAGGGAGGAGTTCCGGGAAACGTCTCTAGAGATAGGTAGAGCCGTTAGAGATCGAATAGCGATAATTCGATCGGGCGCGGCTTTGGCTGTGCCGGCGCAATGCAATCGACGCTGTTATTAGCCGGACTATTCACGAGATTGCTCACTTCATAACTCGTTAAATCGTCGCCGGCATAAGGCTCCATCAGATCGATGAGCCGCGACTCCTTTGCCTGCGCATCGACCCATTCGAGAGCTTGACCCGGGGTAAGCACCACAGGCATCCGATGATGGACTTTCGCGGCTGATGCGCTCGAATCAGTCGTGATAATCGTGCACGTCTCGAGAATCTCCTTTCCTCGCTGCCAGCGATCCCACAATCCCGCGAGCGCAAAATCGCGATGACCCGCAAGGTGAAAGAAAAACGGCGCCCTCGTCTTCCCCGCTCCACTCCACTCGTAGTATCCGTCGGCAAGGATGACACACCGCCGGCTCCTGAATGAGGCCTGAAACGACGGCTTGATCGCAACCGCATCGGACCGTGCGTTGATCAGCCGAGCCCCAGCAGACGGATCTTCTGCCCACGACGGGACGAGTCCCCATCGGAGTTGACGTGGCGCCGGCTTTCCGGAGGCGTCGAGTAGAATCGTCCATTGATCCTGAGACGGAACAATGTTGTAACTCGGCTTGAACCCGCGTAGCATCGGCGGCAAATGAAATTTCCCGAGAACGCTGACTGGCGCATCATGCAATGTCGATCGGCCGCACATGTTCTCAAAATACCCGTGTGAGGTGCCGACAGTACATTGGTCCAGGGCCACGCTGGCCCGAAACAAGCAGTCAGGCGGCTGACTCACACAACGAGACTCCAATGGCGCAGTGCGAAGTTTGCGGGAACAGCTACGACAAGTCGTTCACCGTCACGATGGGCGGCGAGACGCACACTTTCGACGCGTTCGAGTGCGCGATCCACGCACTTGCGCCTCATTGTGCGCATTGCGATTGCCGGATCATCGGCCACGGCGTAGAAAACGACGGCACATTCTATTGCTGCGCCTCCTGCGCATCGAGGTCCGGAGTGAAAGGTCTGGAGGACAGGGTCTGACACCGGTTCAACCGATCCGGCTTCACGGATCTGGTGGTATGAACTCCATGGTCCGGTCCGATGCACGACAATGCGAACGCATCGTGCGGAAACACGCCCGCACTTTTACGCTTGCCAGCTATTTTCTTCCGGGACGAAAACGACGCGCGGCTTTTGCCTTTTACGCCTTCTGCCGAGAGGCGGATGACATTGTAGACAGCGCGGGAGACTCAAACAGCAAGTCAGTCGCCCGGAAACTTCAGGCTCATCGCAGGGATCTCGTGGAGGCCCTCGAAGGCCGGCCGAAGGGACCGGTGTTTCGGGAGCTACGCTGGGCACTGAGGGAATTCTCGATTCCAGGCGCGGCAATGTTCGACTTGCTCGACGGCGTCGCCCGGGACGTGGAGCCCGAGACTTACGAAACCTGGGAAGAGCTCGAGAACTACTGCGAAGGCGTAGCAAGCACTGTTGGAGTGATGTGCGCACACGTATTCGGCGTACCAGGCGGGCAGGCGCACCTCGAGATCGCAACGCGGCACGCGCGGACCCTCGGCGTAGCGATGCAGCTTACCAACATTCTTCGCGACGTTGGCGAAGATGCGCGCAATGGGCGGTGCTACCTCCCCACGGATGATCTCAAACGCTTTTCGATCGAACGGGCCGAAGTACTCGAAAGCCGGTCACTCGCCGGTGATCCGCGATGGAATCGCTTCATGACGTTCGAGATCGCCCGAGCGCGCAAGCTCTATGAAAGCGCCCTGCCGGGAATTTCGATGTTGTCCGCCGACTCGCAACGATGCGCGGCGGCATGTGCGATCGGTTATGCGGCAATACTCGATGCACTCGAGCATATCAACTTCGACTCGGTCTCGACTCGAGCATCCGTTGGGACGATGGCTCGATTGGGAATTCTCTGGGACGCGTGGCGGTTCAAGCGCCGAACTCAGCCGGCCTGACCGACAATTGAAGATTGTCGTAATCGGTAGCGGCTTTGGTGGACTGGCGGCCGCTATCCGCTTGCAGGCGCAAGGTCATTCCGTCACGGTGCTCGAGAAGCTCGCAGATCCCGGAGGCCGAGCGCGTGTCTTCAAGCAGGACGGATTCGTCTTCGACGCCGGGCCAACGATCATCACGGCACCCATGCTTTTCGAGGATCTGTTCGCTCTGGCGAGCAAGCGACTCAGTGACTACGTGACGCTCGTTGAACTCGATCCGTACTACAACATTCGATTCGAGGACGGGACAGTTTTTTCGTACAATGGCGATCGGGACTCGATCATTCGGCAGATTCGAGCAATAAATCCCGCCGACGTCGACGGGTATCTACGCTTCGTCCCCGCTGCGGAAGAAATCTTCCGCGTCGGATTCGCACTCATCGATAAGCCGTTCGGTCACCTGTCGGACATGATGCGCGTGTTGCCCGACCTTGCTCGTCTCCGCGCCAACCGTACTGTCGCCTCGTTCGTCAACAGCTACGTCGCCGATCCGCGCCTCCGGCAGGTTTTCAGCTTCCACCCGCTGCTCGTGGGAGGAAATCCGTTCCAGACGACGTCCATCTACGCCTTGATTCACACGCTCGAGCAAAAATGGGGAGTGTGGTTCGCGATGGGCGGAACTGGCGCTCTCCTCGGCGGAATGGTCAAGCTGTTCGAGGACATCGGAGGCACCATGCGGTTGTCCGCCGAAGTTGCTTCGATTGAAGTGCACCCTCACTCCAGAAAAGCGACCAGCGTGTCACTCGCAAACGGCGAATCAGTTCCCGCCGATGCCGTTGTCGCCAACTCGGAAGTCGCGCGGACCTACATCGACCTCGTGCCATCCGGTGTGCGAAAAAGGAATACCGACAAGCGACTGACATCAATGCAGTACTCGATGTCTCTCTTCGTCATGTACTTCGGCACCGATCGCAAATACGACGATGTTGCGCACCACGAAATTCTGATGGGCCCGCGCTACCGCGAACTTCTGGAAGACGTGTTCTCGCGAAAGATTCTTGCGCGCGACTTCTCGCTCTACCTTCACCGTCCCACCGCAACTGATCCTTCGCTAGCACCAGCCGGTTGCGACGCATGGTACGTGTTGTCGCCAGTTCCCCACCTCGGTGGGAAAGTGGACTGGAATGAATCAGCAACACCATACCGAGACGCGATCGTCTCTTATCTCGAGGAGCGGTATCTGCCGGAACTCTCCCGGCACATCGTCACTGAACGACAAATCGATCCGCGCTACTTCGACCAGACGCTCAATTCGCATCTCGGCAGCGCGTTCTCAGTCGAGCCAATCCTCACTCAGAGCGCATGGTTTCGCCCACACAACCGGAGCGAGGACGTCGCCAATCTATATTTCGCAGGGGCAGGCACCCATCCGGGGGCAGGCCTTCCAGGAGTCCTGAGCTCGGGGAAAATCGTCGCTGACATGATTGGAGCAGCCTGATGGAGCGCGCAGCGCGAGCGCTGGTAGCCGCACACGTCGGCGTGATTGTCTTTTCAACCGTCGCGCTCACGACGTTTCTCGCGGGTAACGCTCCGGCGTGGCTCGCGCAGGAGCCGGCGCAGACCATTTATCGCTACGGATGGATGCTGTCGGGACCGACCTACGTTCTCCTGGGTGCTGTGGCAATCTTCCTTCATGCCTCGCACCGGTTTGGACTTGGCCGAGCTTTGGGCCTACTGTCCGTCGGCGCTGGAATCTCGCTGGCCGCCGAGCTGCTCGGGACAAGCACCGGTCTGCCGTTCGGTCCCTACTCATACACGACGCTGCTGGGCTACCGGATTGCCGGGCTCGTTCCCTTCCCGATCCCCCTGTCGTGGTTTTACATGGTATACGCCTGCCTGGCGCTCACCGGCCGATTCCTGCCGGCCCGTGACACAGAGCGTAGCCGAACAGCCTGGGCGTTCACCGCAGGCGCGATACTGACCGCCTGGGATGTAGCGATGGACCCGGCCATGTCCAGAGCAACGACCCACTGGCTCTGGCATACTGACGGCTTTTTCTATGGTATGCCGCTCAGCAACTGGATCGGCTGGTTTCTGACGGGCTCAATCGTCGCGCGGGCGATGCTCGCGGTTGTGCCCGCTGAGGCGTTTGCGGCCAAGGTCTCCACTTCCCGCCTTCCGGCCGTGGTTTACGCCATAAACGGGATCATGCCGATCGCCATCTGTCTCCGGCACGGACTGTGGTGGGCCGGCATCCTGGGGGCCGCCGCAATGGCACTCCCGCTGGTCATTCCCCGGCGGTCGGGGGCCTTTGTTTCCCCTGTTATATTAGGTGGATGAAGATCGACATTACCCAGAAAGAAGGCACAGGCGTCGACCGTCACGTTCAGGTATCCGTACCTGCGGAATCGGTCAGGGAAGCCGAGGATAAGGCGGCCCGCCGTTATGCGTCGTCGGTGAGACTGCCGGGCTTTCGCCCGGGCAAGGCTCCCGCGACGATGGTGAAGAAAAAATTTGCCGACGCCATCCGCCAGGAGGCGCTCGAGGCGATCGTCAGCGAGGCATATAAGGAAGTGATCGAGAAGGACGACCTGAAGGTCGCCTCTCAGCCACACGTCCACGACCTGAAATTCGAGGACGGCGAGCCGCTCACATTTGAGCTCCATTTCGAGCTCCGCCCGACGATCAACCTTGCCAGGATTTCCGGTTTTCGTGTGACGCGAAAGAATGAAGTCGTCAGCGACGAGAATGTCACCGAACAGATCGAGCACATTCGCGATCAACGCGCCACCTGGGCTCCGGTCGACGGCAAGCCCGCGCCGGGCGACATGGTGAACGTCGAGATCTCCGCCGGTGACAAGATCGATACTGACGCAAACTCCTACCCGATCGTCCTTGGATCAGGCCAGGCAATTCCGGGTATAGAAGAGCTGATCATGGAAGCAACGCCCGGTGAAACCGTCGAGCGCCCGGTCCGCTGGCCAGACGATTTCCCGGACGAGACCGAGCGTGGACAGACCAAGACAGTTCGCGTCAAGCTCCAGGACGTGAAGAGAAAATCCGCGCCGGACCTGGATGATGCGTTTGCCAGGGAAGTCGGCGACTTCGATTCGCTCGATGCTCTGAAAGCCGCAGTTCGCGCGGATCTGATCGATAATACGAGCCGCGCCGCGGACGCCGAAGTGAGACAGAAGCTGATCGACGAAATCATCGGCGCAAACCCGTTCGACGTTCCGCAAAGCTGGGTCAGACAGTTCGCGCAGAATTACGCCGAAGCGTATCAAATTCCCGAGGAAGAGCGTGAAAAGTTCGGGACAGAATTCCGTTCGATGGCAGAGCGTCAGATTCGTCGCGATCTCGTAGTAGAAACGATCGCGGAAAAGGAATCACTCGCCACGACTGAGAAGGACCTGGACGATCGTATCAGTGAGCAGGCGGAGAAGCGCGGGGTCAATCCCGGCCAGCTTTACGCCCAGCTCGAAAAAGGCGGACGGTTGAAGGAAATCGAGCGAAGCCTCACCGAGGACAAGGTCTTCAAGTGGCTTCTCGACAAAAACGAAGTTCAAACCGAGAGCTGAGAAAACGATGCCGACCCTGTACACACCCTACGTAATCGAGCGCTCCAGCCGCGGCGAGAGGACTTACGACGTCTTCTCCCGCCTCCTCATGGACCGCATCATCTTCCTCGGTACGCCGATTAATGATGACGTGGCGAATGTCGTGATTGCGCAGCTTCTGTTTCTCGAGGCCGATAATCCCGAGCGCGATATTCACGTCTATATCAATTCTCCGGGCGGAAGCGTCTCGGCCGGAATGGCGATTTACGACACGATGCAGTTCCTGAAGTCGCCGGTCAACACGAACTGCATGGGCCTTGCGGCAAGCATGGGATCGTTCCTGCTGGCAGCGGGTCGGCCGGGCAAGCGGTCAGCCCTGCCACACGCGCGCATCATGATCCATCAGCCGAGCGGCGGGACTCAGGGAACGGCTTCGGACATCGAGATTCAGGCGAGGGAAATTCTCTACCTTCGCGGCAAAATGAATGAATTGATGGCCAAGCACACAGGTCGCCCCGTCGAACAGATCGAGCGCGACATGGATCGCGACCGTTTCATGTCGGCAGACGAGGCCAAGGCCTACGGAATCATCGATAACGTGATCTCGTACCGTGGCCAGATGGAAGAGGCTTTGACCAAGAAATAGGCCCCAGCTGCTTTTATGCTTGACCATCTCATAGCCTGCTGTTAGTTGTTCAATAGCACCCGTTTGCCTCTCTAGCACCTCGGTTCAGCCTATGTCGCAGGACAAACATCTCCGCTGTTCCTTTTGCGGAAAATCGAAGGATTCGGTCCGGAAGTTCATTTCGGGCCCGTCCGTGTACATCTGCAATGAGTGCATTGCACTGTGCAACGAGATTCTCGCCGAGGACGAAGAACGCGAGGTGTCAGAGGCAATTACGCAGGTTCCGTCGCCCCAGGAGATCAAGGACGTCCTCGATCAGTACGTAATCGGGCAGGAGCAGGCGAAGAAAGCGCTGTCGGTTTCAGTCTACAATCACTACAAGAGAATCAATTCCACGTCTCTCAAGGACGACGATGTGGAGCTGGACAAGTCGAACATCCTGCTGATAGGGCCGACCGGCGTTGGCAAGACGCTCCTCGCCCGCACGCTGGCCCGGATCCTCGACGTCCCGTTCACGATTGCGGACGCGACGACCCTCACCGAAGCTGGTTACGTCGGCGAGGATGTCGAAAACATTCTTGTTCGCCTTCTCCAGGCCGGCGACTTCAACATCGCCGAGTGTGAGCGGGGCATCGTCTACATCGACGAAATTGACAAGATCGCGCGCAAGTCGGAAAATCCGAGCATTACCCGTGACGTGTCGGGCGAGGGCGTTCAGCAGGCGCTCCTGAAGATCATCGAGGGCACGGTCGCTTCAGTTCCGCCGCAGGGTGGACGCAAGCATCCGCAGCAGGAGTACATCCAGCTCAATACGAAGGATATCCTTTTCATCTGCGGTGGAGCGTTCGACGGACTTGAGAAGATCATCGAGGCCCGCACCGGGCGTCGCCAGATCGGCTTCAACAACCTCACGGGCAAGAAGGAAGTTGACGCCACGCAGATGTTCGCCGAAGTCGAGCCGGATGATCTGTTGCGCTATGGGATGATCCCTGAGCTCGTCGGCCGTCTGCCTGTCACCGTTGCGCTCGAATCGCTCGATGAGAAGTCACTCGTTCGGATCCTCAAGGAACCGAAGAACGCGCTGACGAAGCAGTACACCAAGCTTTTTGGTCTCGAAGAGGTGAAGATCACCTTCGACGAGGGCGCACTCACCGCAATAGCCAACAAGGCGCTCAAGCGTGGCACTGGTGCTCGCGGTCTTCGCGCGATTCTCGAGGAAGTGCTCATGGAGGTCATGTTCGACCTCCCGAGTCGCGAGGACGTCGTCGAGGTGAAAGTCACCGAGTCGTGCATCACCAATGGCACTCAGCCGCTTCTCGAGATTTCGCCGGTTCGGCGCAAGAAGGAAGCGTAGTAATCGCGCTGGTGCCGGCAATGGGGCGCCGGTAACGGGCCCCTTCAACAACAAATAACTTGACTCACGAATTCTCCCGTGACGGCGAAAAGCTCCAGGCGGAAAACCGCATCCCGGTTTTGCCGCTTCGCGAAGTCGTCATTTTTCCGTACGTCGTCATTCCTCTGCTCGTAGGCCGCCAGCCGTCGCTCGCCGCTATTGAAGCAGCCGCAGAAACGGACAAACTCATTCTCCTCGTTGCCCAGAAAGAGGGCGAGACGCAGGAGCCTGGAGCGGCCGATCTTCACCGTGTCGGCGTTGTCGGCAGGGTTCTTCAGGTTGCACGTCTCCCGAATGGAAGCACTCGTGTTCTGGTCGAGGGTTTCGCCCGCGCGCGAATCACGCGGTATGTAGCAGGCGGGCCTTTCATGCGCGCTGTTGCTGAGCCAATCGAGTGGGCTGACCCGGCTCCCGAGACGGAAACGCGTGCGCTCGCGAATCGTGTCCTGTCGTTGTTCGAAGAGTATGTGGCACTGCATCGCCGCATTCCGCCGGAAGTCGTCGGACTGATCCAGAGCACGGAGTCGGAGGAGCGTCAGGCGTGGGGAGTCGCCGCGCACATGGCGATCAAGTTCGAGCTGCGGCAGAAGCTGCTCGAAGCGCGAAAGCTCAAGGACCTTCTCGAGACGTTGTCGAACACGCTCGCAAGCGAAAGCGAACTGCTTCGCCTCGAACGAAAGATCGACGACGATGTTCGCGGCGCGCTGTTCCAGAATCAGCGCGAGTTCTACCTCCAGGAACAGCTGCGCGCGATTCACAAGGAGCTGGGTGAAGAGGACGGCGATGATTTCGGAGATCTCGAAGCCGTGGTCGCGAAAAAGGCATTGCCCGAGATCGTCAGGACGCGAACTATCCGCGAGTTGAGAAAACTGCGCCGCATGTCGCCGATGTCGCCAGAGTTCACGGTGTCGCGCAACTTCGTCGACTGGATTGTGAATCTCCCGTGGGAGGAGCGAACCGACGAAGTGCTCGACGTCTCTCATGCGCGCAGAATTCTCGATGAAGACCATTACGGCCTCGAGGAAGTGAAAGACCGCATCCTCGATTTCATCGCCGTTCTGTCGCTCGTTGGAAAAATCGAAGGTCAAATACTCTGTCTCGTTGGTCCTCCGGGTGTTGGCAAGACATCGCTTGGCCGGTCAATCGCGCGCGCGCTCGGACGAAAGTTCATCCGCATGGCTCTGGGTGGCGTGCGCGACGAAGCGGAGATCAGGGGACATCGCCGCACGTACATCGGGTCGATGCCTGGCAGAATCATTCAGGCAATGCGTCGCGCTGAAGTCGTGAATCCCGTCATTCTTCTCGACGAAGTGGACAAGCTCGGGCAGGATTATCGCGGTGATCCGGCAAGCGCGCTGCTCGAGGTTCTCGATCCAGAGCAGAACACCGCGTTCAACGACAATTACCTCGAAGTCGATTACGACCTGTCGCAGGTGTTGTTCATCACTACCGCGAACAGCCTGAACGGAATTCCGGAAGCGCTGCGCGACCGAATGGAGATCATTCGTCTCGCCGGTTATCTGGACCACGAGAAGATGGCCATCGGCCGTCAGTATTTGTTGCCAAGGCAGCTTGTGGCCAACGGATTGGATCCGGCGAATGTAACGCTGGAGCAGGACGCATTGCCCGCGATCATGCGGGGTTACACGCGCGAGGCGGGAGTTCGCGAGCTGGAGCGCAGGCTTGCCCGCGTCGCCAGGAAGCTCGCGCGCAAGCAGGCCGAGAAGCCGGCAGGGACCGTGAAGCAGGTTGTGTCTGCGGCAGATCTGCAGGAACTTCTAGGAACGCCGCCGTTTGACCCCGACGACACCTCGTTGGAGGACAAGGTCGGCGTCGCATCCGGCCTTGCGTACACGAGTGCTGGCGGCGAGGTGCTGGAGATCGAAGTGAGCGTCGTAAAAGGACGCGGCAAGGTTCAACTAACAGGAACGCTGGGCGACGTGATGAAAGAGTCGGCGAGCGCTGCGTTGAGCTACGCGCGAACGCGCGCCCGGGAGCTCGGACTCGAGACAGATTTCTATCGCAACCGCGACATCCACATCCACATGCCCGCAGGGGCGACGCCAAAGGATGGACCATCCGCCGGTATCGCGATCGCAACTGCTGTCATCAGCGCGCTGACCGGCAAGCCGATTCGTGGCGACGTGGCGATGACCGGTGAGATCACGCTTCGCGGAAGAGTGCTCCCGATTGGCGGGCTCAAGGAAAAATCGGTGGCGGCACATCGTAACAAGGTGCTCGACGTCATCGTGCCCTACGGCAACACGCGGGATATCGACGAGCTGCCCGAGGAAGTTAGAGCGGCAGTTCGATTCCATCCCGTGAAGACGATGGATGAGGTGCTTGCGATCGCATTGCGCGAAGTGGCCGTCGAGGAAGTCCCGTCGCGGCGGCGGGCAAGAGTGCGTGAAGCGACGCGACCCGGGGCTGACGTGCTGCCCGATGGACTGACGACCCACTGATGACCAGCGTTCCCGGCCCGGATCCACTGGTTATCCGGAGCCTGGAGTTTCTGGGCGGAATGGCTGGCGTCGATGGATGGCGTCCGGAACCCACTCTTCCCGAGATTGCGTTTGCCGGGCGCTCGAACGTCGGGAAGTCGTCATTGTTGAATTGCCTCGTTCGGCGAAAGGCATTTGCGCGGGTCAGCAAGACGCCGGGTCGAACGCGCGAGATCAACTTCTTCAATGTGAACGGCGTGTTCGTGCTCGCCGATTTGCCCGGTTACGGATACGCGAAGATCTCGAAAGAGAAAAAAGCCGACTGGCGACCGTTGATTGACGGATACCTGAAGCACACTCCCAACCTCGCGGGAGTCGTCCAGCTTCTGGACATTCGGCGCGACCCGAGTGAAGATGATGAAGCTATGCTTGATTTTCTGGCTGAAATCGAGGTCCCCACGATCATTGTGCTGACAAAGTGGGACAAGCTGCCGCGAAAGGCTGGCGCCGAGCGCGTAAGAGTGATCATGCGCGATCTGCAGCTCGAGCAGGACCAGACCATTCCATTCAGCTCGGCTACCGGCGAGGGTCGTGACGAGCTCGCGCTTGCCCTGATGGGACTGCTCGACGTCGTGCGAGGCGAACCCATCTGAGGAAAATTGGCGGTGTTCTGGCGGCAATGACTGTGATCGGGGCGTGTTCACCTCCGACGCCCGGTTCCACGGCTGCCGTGGTGCCAGTCGAGGACAGTACCGCAACAATCGGCATTCCTGCAGGCCTTGGGTCACTCCGGCAGGATGACATAGCGATTCGACTCGAGCCGCATGGTATGATCGTGAGAGCGATTCCGCTGGATGAAGGGGTGATTCGGCTTCTCACACCCGATTCGTATCGAGCACTGCGTGACCTTCAGGAGAGCAACCGCCGCACGATCGAGATAATTACGCGCCGCTCCGGCAATCGCGCACCTGCTCTCTGGTACGTCTCGTTCTACGGCCTCGAGGATAACGCCCGGTTCAGCCCGATGGACCTCACGATCACGAGTGGGGGACAGGACTTCCGGCCGATTGACGTAATTCCCCTGAGCACCGGCTTCGGCGAGCAGCGACTGCGTCAGCGGGAGACGCAGAGCGCGGTGTACGTGTATCCGGGCGACATCGATGTGAACCATCCGCTGACAGTTAGCTTTCAGGGACTGCAAAGCTCCATATGGGAGCTGTTGCTTCAGCGGATCGAACGCGAGCGCGCTCTCGTCCGTGCGAGAGCGCTCCGCACCGGAAGCTGACGACCAACCACTAAGACCATGGCACTTCTCCCGCTCAGAAAAATTCCTGACCGCTCGATAGCGCCGTTGACCGACGCATGGCTTGAATCGATCGATTCAGGACTGGCAGATGACTCGACCGATCGCAACGAGCTATGTCGAAAGGCCCTTTGCGAGATCATGTATCCGGAGTACGCTGCCAACTGGGAATCGGCAGTGAACGACGAGTCCATTTCGGCGGGAACGCGCATCGCGCTGTCTTCGCTTGACCCGCGCTACATCACGCTCGAGCCGGAATACTACGCGGACTGCGAAGATGAGAAATTCCAGAAAGTGAAACCGCTTCTCTGGCTGTGGTACTCTTTCGATCGCACAGCTGTCGGCGGCCAGAACGTCGATCTCGGTATCAGACTTCGACGAATTCTTGCACCGAAGATTTTCAGGAAGTGCGGAGCGAACCTCAAGGCATTTCAACACGTGGAATTCTCGTTCGGCTACAACATGGAAGTCGGCGATGACGTCGTCGTCCACCGCCATGTCCTCCTCGACGATCGTGGTGGCATCGTACTCGGCAACCGCGTATCGATCAGCGATTACGCGAACATCTACAGCCATACCCACAGCATCGTCGATCAGCGCGAAGTGACCAACGCTGTCACCCGGCTTGACGACGGCGTGCGCATCACATACCACGCGACCGTGCTCGCCGGCGTCCACGTAAACGAGGAAGGGATGGTCGGTGCATCGGCAGTCGCAACGAAGGATGTGCGGCCGTATCACGTCAATGTTGGAATTCCCGCGAAGAGCGTTCGCGTAAAACCCAACGCGCCCACAGCGCCCGGCAACGTCACTACAATAAAGTCGAAATAGCCGGGCTCGTGCCCTGACCGTTCTCTGACACCGCGGGCGTGGCATCGCTTGCGGTGTCTTTGCATCGTGGGCTCATGGGCATCCTCACAAAGAAATCGATCGACGATCTTCGCGCTGACGCCGAGAGCGGGACTCTCAGGCGCGCGCTCGGCGCGTTGAACCTGACGACACTCGGAATCGGCTCGATCATCGGAACGGGAATCTTCGTGCTGACTGGGACTGCGGCGTCACAGAACGCGGGTCCGGCTCTCGTGCTGTCGATGATCATTGCAGGGGTCGCGTGCGGATTTGCGGGACTATGCTACGCTGAGTTCGCGTCGATGATACCAGTGGCCGGCAGCGCTTACACGTACGCGTATGCAACGATGGGCGAGCTGATGGCGTGGATCATCGGTTGGGACCTGATCCTCGAATACGCGCTCAGCACAGCGACCGTTGCCGTTGGCTGGTCAGGATATTTCTCCAGCCTGATCGGGGATGCCGGACTTCGTCTGCCCGGATATCTGTCGGCGGCTCCCGGCGAAACCGTCGCGATTGCAGGCGGTGGAGTCGCGCATGGAATGTTCAACCTTCCGGCAGCGTTGATCGTTTTCTTCGTGATGGCGCTGCTCATCATCGGCATCAAGCAGTCGGCGAACACCAATACTGTGCTCGTTATCATCAAGGCGATGGTCCTGGTGATTTTCGTAATCGCCGGTGCATCGTACGTAAACCGCGCGAACCTGACGCCATTCATCCCGCCAAACGACGGAGCGTTCGGTCACCGGTCGGCGAGGTAGCCGCCAAGCAGAGGGGTGATGTACGCAAGCGAGGTGTAGGATCCGTAGAGGCTCGATGCTCGCGCGGTATCCCATTTGAGCGCATTCACCAGATACAACACGAGGAGGGCGCGCATGCCGTAGTAGGAGAAGCGCTCCCACATCTCGACCAGGAACAGCAGCGCGAGGCCGCGTGGCTGTCCCAGAAACGTTGTCTCTTTCATTTTTCGAAGTTGGCCCCGTGTCCGGCTGGATGGCCACGATTCCGGTGTCAGAGAACGGTCAGAGTCGAAGGGCCGGCGACTTTTGTCGTCGTGCATTTGTGGAACCGGCCGTAATATTCCTGTATGAGCCGTGCGCCTAGAAAGAAAGGCATGCCAGCGCTGGTTGGGTTGTTGGTGGTCGTGTTTTCGATCGCCGGCCTGCTCGTGTACGAGGCATGGAACACCGGCGAGTCCCGGCGAGCGATTGCAGAGCGCGGCCTTCAGGATTATGCGGCATACGCAGCGTGGAGCACCGCGCGTGCTGGTGATGGTGCGATATCCGCCGGACTCGCGACTCTATTCCGGGGTCTCGTTGGCAACCGGCTTAACGACCGCGATTCGATTGCCGGACTTACGACACTTGTTGCCGGCGCACGTTACCTGGACGATTGCGATTGCGCGATCAATCTTCCCGCGGATTACTACTTTCGATACGACGCTCGATCGGGATCGCTGACAATCGCGCCGCCGTTAGCCAGCGCTTCTGGACGCGCTGAAACCGGATGGGCGGCGGCAAAGGTGGGGTCGTTCACTCCCTCTCAGACTGCGCCTCTTCCCCGGCCCGACTTGCAATGGCTGCGTGCTCAGCTCGACGCGCAGTCGCTGCAGCCATCCGGCGGATTTGGCGTGAGGTTCTTGAGCAACGGGGATTCTACCGTCGCCATCGGCTTCGCGCCTCAACGCGATGAGTCCGACAAAATCATCGGTGCGCTGGGCTTCGTTACTTCGGCTCCCGTATTCGCGAGTCGCGTGATCACGCAGCTGTGGCGATACCCAACGCTCCTTCCACTCGCGATCACTCGTGGTTTGCCGAGCGATTCGCTGATTGCGGCATCGGTGACGATTCCTGACGGGCGCGAGATTTTCAGGTCGAAGGGGTGGGCCCCACAGTTGAGATCCGATACCGCTTCATTGGCGATGTCCACTGGCGGCATGAAAGTGCGCGTAGCGCTGAGACCGGACGCGACTGCGCGACTTCAGGGAGGTGTTGTGCCCGGTTCGCGGATTCCTGTCTGGGTCGGACTGCTGTTGCTTACGGGGCTGCTCACTGCAATCATCGTTCGGAATCTTCAGCGAGAGCATGAGCTTGCCCGGCTTCGGCTCGAGTTCAGCGCAAGCGTGTCCCACGAGCTTCGAACGCCTCTGGCGCAGATTCTTCTGTTCGGAGAGACGCTGACCCTTGGCCGGGCGCGGTCAGACAGCGAGAAAAGCAGCGCCGCCAGCGTGATAGTGAGAGAGGCACGGCGGCTGATGCATCTGGTGGACAACACTCTGGCATTCTCGCGAGCTGAACGTCCGGTAGTGAGTCTGTCTCCGGAACGTCTGCGTCTTGCGCCGGTAGTCGCGGATGTCATCGAAGTGTTCGAGCCGCTGGCACGTGCACGAAACGTGGTCATGCGTCAAACACTGGACGAAACGGCGACGGCCTTTGTCGATCCGGAAGCGTTCAGGCAAATTCTGATCAATCTTCTGGACAACGCGGTGAAGTACGGCCCCGTCGGACAGACTGTGAGCGTCGGCCTTTCGTCAGGACACTCGAGTATCGTCATGCGTCCGACGATTCTCGCACCTGAACGGTCAGAGAGGCGAGACACTATTCGACTGACTGTCGATGATGAGGGTCCCGGGGTATCCGGTCGCGCGCGCGATGAGATCTGGGTGCCGTTCGCGAGAGGACGGAATGGAGAAACACCCACCGGCACTGGGTGTGGGCTTGGTCTCGCGGTCGTACGCGATCTGGGCGAACGGCATAACGGCAAAACCTGGGTCGAACAAACTCAGACCGGCTCTGGTTCGCGGTTCGTCGTCGAGTTCCCCGCGGTGCTCGACCATCGACGCTCGGCCGACACTACAGAGGACTCAGACAGTCTGGAAAGCGAGCCACGCTCCATGGCGGTCAGATGAGACGCATCCTGATTGTCGAGGACAATGAGGACCTCGCGCAGGGTCTCGCCAACAACCTCGAGATCGAGGGATTCGAGACGAACATCGCGCATGACGGCCTTAGCGGTTTGCAGATGGCGAAGGATTTGCGACCAGACCTGATCATTCTCGATTTGATGCTGCCAGGCGTCGATGGGTATCGTGTGCTGTCGACTCTTCGCGACGGGGGAATCGAAGTCCCTGTCTTGATCCTGACCGCAAGATCCGAAGAGCGCGACAAGGTGCGGGGCTTTCGCGACGGTGCCGATGATTACGTCACGAAGCCGTTCGGGTTGCTGGAGCTGATTGGGCGCGTGCATGCCCTGATGCGACGGTCGGGCAAATTGAACGGGAATGTCGAGCAGTCTGCGCCCTTCAAGTTTGGTGATGTCGAGATCATGCCCGGCACTCACGATGTCCTTCTGAACGGCGCGCCGATTATCCTTCGCCCGAAAGAGTATGAGCTCTTGATGGCCCTGGTCCGTCGGAGGGGAAACGTCGTTTCACGACTGGACTTGCTGCGGGAAGTGTGGGGTTACGGTTCGGATGTCGTGAGCCGAACGGTCGATACTCACGTGGGAGAGCTCCGGCGAAAACTCGAGATGGATCCCGCTGCTCCGCGCCACATTCTTACCGTGAGAAAAACGGGTTATCGGTTGGAATCAAGCAATTAGAATGGTGAGGCTTCAGCTTTTCCCTGAGGATTTGCGAGAGAGCCTAGAAGACCCGCAAGACATCCTCGACTGGACCAGCATCTCCTGTTCGCAGCAACCGATGAATGTGATCCAGAGCTTCACGCTCGCGCGGCCAGACGAATCGCTCGGCAGCCTCCTCGAGCGAGAGCCAATCGAACTTTTGATGCTCTTCGCCGAGCTCGACGCTGGCTGGCTCGTCAACAAACGCTGCGAAGACGACGGCCATCTGCACCGTCCCGAACATGTGAAGGTAGAAAGGCTGCACGGTGACGTTATAGAGTCGCGCGACCGCGAGACCCGTTTCTTCGCGCACCTCTCGGACCGCCGCGTTCTCCGGAGCTTCGCCGGTCTCAATTTTCCCGTGGATCGCTTCCCACGCGCCCGGGCATCGCGTATCCAACGCTCGCTGGACGACAAGCACCTTCCATCCACCCGGTAACGGCCGGATCACGTAGACGTCAACCACGCCGGCAACGATAGATGTCATCGGACGATGCGGTAGCGTAACTCCTGAAGAGTTCTCGGCATTGCGCGAATCATAGCTGTTTCCTTTGTCGGCGGCCTTCTCGAAGAGGTCCCACAACTCGGTCGTTGCCGCTGAATCCGCCGGTTTTAATTCCTGATCGAGAACGCGAAGCAGCTCGTCGCCGCTTGTCTGTCCTGACGTCAGACGCGCAATGCCCGATTCCCAAAGTGAGCGCGACCCTCCTCGTCGCGCAATCGTCGCCAAACTGTCTGCCGAGGCCCCGGACACAATTGCACGCTCGAGCTCTGCGTCTGCAACAACGATCTCGGTAATAGCCAACCGACCTGTATATCCGCTCATCCCACAGGCCTCGCACCCCGTCGATGTGAAGACCATCACATCCTCTGCGATGCTCGGACGAAGCTGACGAGGCGCGCCCGAGTTCGCGACGATTCGGCATTCGCGACACAGGCGGCGGATCAGACGCTGCGCGATGATGCCTTTCAACGCCGCGCCCAGCTTCCCGCTCTCGACTCCGAGATCGGTGAGCCGCGTGATGGAGCTGCAGGCGTCATTGGTGTGAAGCGTCGCGAAGACGAGATGTCCGGTGAGCGATGCCTGGATTGCGATCGCCGCGGTTTCCCTGTCACGAATTTCTCCAATCAGGACCACGTCGGGATCCTGGCGCAATATCGACCGCAGGGCGGATGCGAAACTAAGTCCGGCCTTGTCGTTGATCTGTACCTGGACGATTCCCGGGATTCGATATTCAACCGGATCTTCGACAGTAATGACATTCAAGCCCTTTCGCCGTATTTCACGGAGGGCGGCATAGAGGGTCGTCGTCTTGCCCGAGCCAGTCGGCCCGGTGACGAGGACGAGACCTTCGCGAGTTTCGAGCAGTCGTTGCATACGCGGCGCATCGAACTCGTCGAGACCGAGCGATTCGAGCGACTGGATCGCCGCGCGCTGATCGAGAATCCGAATGACAACTTTCTCGCCCTGCGACGCGGGCAAAGTTGACACTCGCAGGTCAACTCTGGTTCCACCAATACCAACTGATGTATGTCCGCCCTGCGGCCTCAGTCGATCGGCGATATCGAGATTCGCCATGATCTTGATTCGTGACACCAGCGGAATACCAACCGCTATGGGCAATAGCGCGACGTTGCGCAACAGGCCATCGATACGGTGCCGCACGGCAATACCGTTTTCCCCGGGCTCGAGATGGATGTCGCTTGCTCGCGCGTCGATGCCGGACGCGACGACGCGATCCACGAGCTTGATCACTGTCTCACCATCTATCGTGTCGAACCCGCGATCGAAACTTCGAGACGGCATTCGACGCACGCCGTCGTAGACTTCCGCTATTCTCTCGGCGATCACCATCGGCGACGCCAGCGACATGCGCACGGTTCGTCCGCAGATGAAAGCGATGGTTCGCTCACAGTCGATGTCGTAAGGATTGGCCGTCGCAATCTCGATCGATGACGTGTCGGCAGTGAGGGGAAGCACGTGATACTTCCGCGCGATTCGCTCCGGGAGAATCGTCTTCGCCTCAGTTGAGACTTCGAGCGAACCGGCGATACTAACTCGCGATCGCCGCGAAATTGCCGCGATCAGGTCATCGTCCGATGCCAGGTTGAGCCGGATTGCGGCGCTCCAGATGCTTGCATCCTCGCCGATGGCATCGACCGCCAGCGCAACCTTGTCTGAGGACACAAGGTCGCCGAGTATCGGAAGAATCCACTCATCGGCCGGGCTGGAGCGCGGGCTCACTGGTTGCGGGCTTTCACCCTCCCAACGTCGCAAAGAGCTGACTGACCTGCCTCATCCGCTCCGCACGCGAATCACCTTTTCTCGCCGCCTGTTAGAGAACTCTCCATAAATCTTTCGTGACGTCCACAGAAAAGGTCCAACGTCCATCCTTAAGCCCGCGGGCGACGTCCATTCGAAGCAAATCAAACAGAGACAGCGCGCCGATTCCAATCGAGGGATGCCATCCACCTGCACCACGAACCGCTGGGTCTCTTGCCACGTAGGTCTTTCCCACCCACAGCGCATTGAAGAACGGCGCGATCGTGACGCTCGATGGGGTCTTCCCATATCGGCCGAGCGGGATGGAAAAGAAGGGCGCGGGAGTTTGTAGCTCGAGACGCTGGCTGAACCCCTTCTCACTTGCGAACTGATGAAAATCATATCCCGGCCCGGAGACAGGACCGCCGAGGAAGACCAGGTCCTGTACTGGTGGGAACGCGTCGCCAATGCGGGCGGATGCGGCGATTGTCTGCGCGACGAATCGCTGATTTCCCATCGGTCGTTCCGCGTTGGCTCGGAATGATAACCGTCCAAGTGATGAATAGTCCGTCAGCGGTTGCTTGCGGAACCGAATGAACGATGCTTCGGCGTGACTTTTAATCTCGAAGCCAAGAGGCCCGAGCATTGTCGGCCGATCGAGCGCGAGAGTCAGCCGCTGCTGGCGAAGATTGTTTGCGTCGAGAGTCGCCTCGTAGCGTCCCCTTGCCGGCGTCGCGTGCAGTGACACGTTGTGCTGTAGCTCGACTGCGCCTTCCAACGATGTCGTCCATCCGCCAGCGGGCGCTAGCTGCAGCTGAAGCGACCCGCCATTCGATCGGTAAAGGTCAGTGTAGTCACTGCCGAATTCCTGAGAGGCGATGCTATTGAGAGTGAGTGACCGCTCATTAACGTCACCCGCCATCGCGTAATCGTGATATGCCGAAGCCCGAATCCCTGCTCCGCTTGCTCGGCGATAGGAAATTTCCGCGCGGCTCTTCGCCTCCTTGTCGTCGAAGCCGTAGCGAGCACGCCCGGTGATTGAGAATCCGTCCCCAAGTCGGCGCGTGATTCCCGAACCGACAGCGATGCCCTCGACCCGGTTGACGCGCACAAAATCAGAGACGCTTCGGGCCGATAGAGCGGTGCTTCTCGTTCTCGCGAGTGCCTGGCCTCGAACGAGCGCGCGAGCTTCTTCCTGAACCTTTGCGACGTCAGCATCTGTCACAGCCCGGACGTCTGGCGGGAGCGAATCAAGAACTTTCCCGGTGAACGGAATTGTCGGCTTTGTTCCTTGAGGTGCGAGAGCGATCTCCGGCCCGGCGAAAATCCCTGAAGGCAGCGGCTTGTTGACTTCGTAGCAGCAGATCTCCCACCGGCCGCGGATTATCCCGCGCGCGGGATAGTCGAGCCATGTGCCCGTTCGCCGAATCTCGATCTCCTGCCTCCGCGGCAGCCAGAATCGGCCTTCGATGAGACCGTTTTCGAGGACGACGCTTACATCCTCGAGCTCCTTGTCCTTGAGCGCAGCGCGCGTGAAGCTGAACGCCATTCGAACAACTTCGCCCGATTCCTTGTCGATATAGACAGCCCCGACGGCGCGGGGTTGCCGATCGTTCTTAGGTCGTACGCGGACTTCATAGACCTCCAGCGTCCTCGGACCAAGGCCAATCTGGAGAGAGTCGCGAATCGCGAAGTCGTATTCGTTCAGCCCGTCGGCTGACAATGGATGCGGGACGTCGCGAACCTCGTCGCCGTCGCCGAGCCGGATGATGTTGGGAAAGTTGTTCTGGATGATTCCGAGATGATCGCGGTGATAATTGATGTCCGTCGGCAGGAGGAGGGTATCACGTCGTCCGGAGATCAACTGCTTGCTGAGGTTGGGCGCCCGCCAATAGACTTCCAGTGCGAGTTCGTCGGCCTTGACGATCTTTGGCGGTTCGGTGAATCCTTCGCCCACCTGTGCAAGAAATGTCAGATACCCGTGGGCAGCCGCGTGATAACCGGCCAGTGCCGTGTCAGCTATTTGAAGAGCCCGACGTTGTGTCGCCTGCTCCACCAGCACACGAGTGCGCGCGTCGTTCCAGTCCTGTGCACGCGCTTTTGTGGGCGGTGCAATGACGCCGAAAGCACTCACAGCGAGCATCAACACCATTGACCGTTGCTTCATTAGACAAAGTTATTGTGGTGACGCGCCTGAGCAATCGACCTCAAGCGGGAATCACGCATTGCTTTCCCTGAGCAGATGATCTCCTCATTCGAGAGTTTCGCCGATCTTGCGCGAACGGGCGGCAAGTCGGGCAGGATTGTCGTGCCCGTATCATCGGAAATCCTGCTCGATGCAGATACGCCCGTGTCGGCTTATGCGAAGCTTCGTCGCGGTCGATTCGGATTTCTGCTTGAATCGGCACCGGCCGGCGGCGAAACGTGGGCGCGCTTCACATTCCTCGGCACCGAGCCACGTGCTGCGTGGAGACTGCGGGACGGGCTCGTCCAGGATTGGTCGCCAAAGGCTGGCTGGCATGGAGACCGGACTCCTTCAGATCCCCTGGCCGACCTCGACGGGCTGCTGTCTGACGCGATCCCGGTTGAGGTTGCCGAACTCGGAGCGTTCTGGACCGGTGCTGTAGGGTTTTTCGGGTACGACATTGTTCGGCTGATCGAGCGGCTGCCAAACGGTCCGCCGAAAACCTCGAGTGTTCCTGACGCGATGTTCGTCTTCACCCGGTCGATGGTGATCATCGACAACCTGAGGTCGCGCGCGCGCATTGTCGTCGGGGTGATCGTCGAGCACGGAACGGCCGAGTCAGATCTAAGGTCATTGTACGAAACAGCCTGTCGCGAAATAGAGGACATCGAAGCGCGTCTTCGAAATCAGAATCCGCTAACGACCCTCTCGCTCGACGCAACCGCCCCGGTCGCGACCGGAACGTCCAGCATCGAGCGCGAAGATTTCATCGCCGGCATCGAGAAGATTCGTGAGTACATTCGTGCCGGAGATTGCTTTCAGTCGTTGATCGCGCGCCGAATCGAGCTGAAAGCGGATTTCGATCCAACCTCTCTCTATCGGGCACTCCGCGGCCTCAACCCGTCGCCGTACATGTACCATCTGGTGATGGACGGAGTTGAAATAGTAGGAAGCTCGCCGGAGCTCCTGGTGCGTCTGGCGGACAACCGCGTCACACTGCGGCCGATCGCGGGAACCCGGCCACGTGGAACAACCCCCGAGCACGACGCCGAGCTTTCGGCCGAGCTCATCTCTGATCCGAAAGAGCGGGCCGAGCATATCATGCTCGTCGATCTCGGCAGGAACGACGTTGGTCGTGTGTCGAAATACGGAACGGTCGAAGTCACCGAGTTGATGAAGATCGAGAAATACTCTCACGTTCTTCACATCGTGAGCCAGGTGGAAGGCACGCTCAACGGCGACAGGTCGGCGATGGATGTATTCCGCGCAACCTTTCCAGCCGGCACTATGACGGGAGCACCGAAAGTCCGAGCGATGCAGATAATCGACGAACTCGAGCCGGTATCGCGCGGTGCATATGCAGGAGCGATCGGGTACATCGCGGGCGGCGGAAAGCGGATGGACCTCGCGATTACAATCAGGACGTGCGTGATCGCAGACGGGATCGCATCGATTCAGGCCGGTGCCGGTATTGTCGCGGATTCAGTTGCCGAGCGCGAGTGGGAAGAGACGTCGAGCAAAGCGCGGGCAATTCTGGCCGCCATCGGACAGGCGCGGGCCGCTTCATAGTGGCGATCACGGATTCACTTCCCGGATACGTTCGCCTGGACGGCGACGGAGTTCGCGGACTCGCGATAGAAAGCAGCCGATCGGGAGTTCAGTCGATCATTGAAAGCGGCACGTTATACGACTACGCCGCGAAGCAGCCGAACGCCCGAGAGTTCAGGGGAAGAATACCGGCATACGCTATCTCATTGCCCAATGGCGGAGGCGATGTCGTCGTTCGTCATGCAATGCGCGGTGGCGCGCTTGGGCGCACCGGTTCCGACCTTTTTTTTCCACCAACGCGAGCTCTCCGTGAGCTGATCAATTCACTTCGGCTCAGGCTTGCCGGCGTTCCGACGCCGGAGGTGGTGGCGTTCGTCACTTACAACGCCGGCCGCATTTTCAGGCGCAGTGATGTCGCCACACGCGAGATCAAGGATGGACACAATCTTTCCGTCGTGCTGCGCGAGGTCCCTTCGGGCGAGCATCGGCAGGAATGTCTCGTGGCGACAGGGAGTCTGCTCGCTTTGCTGGCAAAAGCGGGAGCACATCATCCCGATCTCAACGTCCGCAATATTCTCGTAACGTGGGAAGGCGCGGCCGGCGCGCGCGCACACGTGCTCGACGTGGACCGAATTCATTTTCACATTCCGTCTGATCCGATGGTCGCAAATGCAAACATCGCGCGGCTGGAGCGATCCCTGAAAAAGGTGCGCGAGCGTGAAGCCTTAGAGATACCTGATGGCGAGATCGAGATCATTCGCGCTGCAGCGTTGTCGGATCCGAAGTGACCGACACTTCGCTGGATCGCATCTGCATCGTGATGATGAGCGCCGTGGGAGACGCGGTCCACGTACTGCCGGTCATCAACGCGATCAAGCGCACGCGCCCATCGTCTCGTGTCACCTGGGTATTACAGGCGGGGCCGGCATCGCTCGTCAAAGATCATCCCAACGTCGACGAGGTCGTCATCTTCGACCGGACGAAAGGGGTTGGGGGCTTTTTGGACGTTGCCAGCGAGCTTCGACGGAGGGACTTCGACTTGCTCGTCGATCTCCAGGTGTACTTCAAGGCGGGGATCATCACCGCGCTATCGGGAGCGAAGCGCCGACTCGGCTTCGATCGCGCGCGCGCCAGGGATGCAAACTGGCTGTTCACAACCGAGCGCATTCCGAGCCATCCAATGCAGCACGTGCAGGACCAGTACTTCGAGTTTCTCGCGAAGCTCGGCATCGATCCCAAACCGGTTGAGTGGAAACTTGGTCCGTGGCCGGATGAAATTGCGTGGCAGCAGGAGTTTGTCGCGCAATTCGATCGACCGATTGCTTCCATCGTCGTCGCGACGAGCAAGCCGGAGAAGGACTGGCCTCCGGAACGATGGGCCGAGGTCACGGACATCCTGTCCGAGCGATACGGACTGCAAACCGTTCTGGTGGGCGGTAACTCGGACCGCGAAAAAGCCGCGGCCGAAACGATTCTCTCGTTGAGCAGGTCGAAACCTGTTTCTGCGCTTGGCAGCGGCCTCCGAAAGCTCGTAAATATCTTGGACGCCTCGGAAATGGTACTGTCACCGGATACCGGGCCACTCCACATGACTGTCGCGGTGGGCACTCCCGTAATTTCGCTGATTGGGTACACCGACCCGCGCCGCACTGGCCCGTACCGGAAGTTTCAGGACCTCGTCATCGACGCTTTCCATGATGGCCCGGCAGACGGCCCGGTGACGATGCAAACGAAGAGCGACCGGATGTCACGCATCACTGTCGCCGACGTGGAGAACCGCCTCGACATCTGGAGTGAACGCTACCGCGCGAAGTCGTAGGAAATCCCGAGCTCGGCCATCAAAGCCACGAGCCTTACGAGCGAAAGTCCCATAACCGCGAAATAGTCACCGTCGATCCGGCGCACGATCGTCGCGCCGTAACCCTGTATTCCATACGCGCCAGCCTTGTCCATCGGCTCGCCCGTCGCGACGTAACGCCGAATTTCGTCTTCGTTGATCGAACGAAACGTGACATCGACCAGCTCGACTGACGACACGGTTCTCCCGAGATAACTCACGGCCACCGCGGTCATCACCGTGTGACTCCGACCGCTGAGCACTCCCAGCATTCGCTCGGCGTCGCCAACATCCCTGGGCTTTCCAAGCACAACGTCATCGATCACGACGATCGTGTCGGCGCCGATTACGAGCGAAGTCTTGTTTGACTCTGCAATTGCTTCGGCTTTTCTGCGGCATAATCGTTCAGCATATGCTTCAGGCAGCTCGTCAAGTCGCAGAGACTCGTCGATGTCGGCCGGTTTCACGGTGTGCGCAATGCCGACAAGTGTAAGAAGTTCACGTCGCCGAGGTGAAGCTGAGGCGAGAATTACGGCGAGATCTGAAACGAGAGTCATGGGCGCGATTTGCGACGCTGCGTCAACGCTCTATCCAGAGAGTCGTGGGACCGTCGTTGATCAAGTCGACCTCCATCATTGAGCCGAATTCGCCAGCGGCGACACGAAGACCCTTCGACTGCAAGGCGAAGATGAATTTCTCGTAGAGCGGAATTGCCTGCTCAGGGCGCGCAGCATCGATGAAGCTGGGTCGCCTTCCCTTCTCCGCGTTTCCATAAAGTGTGAATTGCGAAACGACGAGAATCTCTCCACCGACATCTGCCAGCGAGAGGTTCATCTTTTCATCGCCGTCCACGAAAAGACGGAGTCCAAAAACCTTCTCCGCCATCCACTCGACTTTCTCGGCCGTATCGGTCGTGGTGAAGCCTACGAGAAGCGCAAATCCCTTTCCGATCTTTCCGATTGAGTTGCCGCCGACGCGCACTTCAGCGCGCGAGACAAGCTGAAGCAGAACGCGCAGGAGCTACTCCACCGTTACTGATTTGGCCAGGTTGCGCGGCTGATCAACATTCGACCCGCGCTTCACGGCGATGTAATAAGCGAGCAGCTGGAGCGGGATACACGCCAGAACCGGCGTCAGCATGTCGATCGTCTCGGGAATTCTGAACTCGTAATCAAGCTTTCCGGCCAGCGACGGCTCATCGCGGCTCGTGATTGCGATGACCCTTCCCTTTCGTGCTTTCACTTCGTGAACGTTCGACACGACCTTGTCGAAAACAGCATCGTGTGGTGCGATGAACACTACCGGCATCATCTCGTCGATCAGCGCGATTGGCCCATGCTTCATCTCGGCCGCCGGATATCCTTCGGCGTGGATGTAGCTGATTTCCTTCAGCTTGAGCGCACCCTCGAGAGCGGTCGGGAAATTGTAACCGCGTCCGAGGTAGAGGAAATTCTGGGCTCGCTTGAATTCCTCGGCGATTTGTTCCATTTCCTCGGCGCGGTCGAGTATCTGCTTGACCTGCGTCGGCAATGCACGAAGAGCTTCGATGATTTCCTTGCCGCGAACGACCGACACGCCTTTCAGCCGGCCGATCTTCAGCGTAAGCAGCGCAAGTGCGACGACCTGGCTGGTGAAGGCCTTGGTCGAAGCGACACCGATCTCGGGACCAGCGTGAACGTAGATACCGCCGCCAGACTCTCGAGCGATCGTCGAGCCGACGACGTTCACGATTCCGTACGTCTTCGCTCCCCGGCTCTTCGCCTCTCGCATCGCTGCGAGTGTGTCGGCGGTTTCTCCGGACTGAGAGATCACGATGCAGAGAGACCGCTCGTTGACGATCGGATTCCGGTACCTGAATTCCGACGCGTATTCCACTTCGACCGGAATTCGTGACAACTCCTCCATCATGTGCTCGCCGATCAAAGCCGAATGCCAACTCGTGCCACATGCTGTGATGATGATGTTGTCGAACTTGAGGAGCTCTTCGTCGGTCATGTTCAAGCCGCCGAGTTTCGACGTTCCCTCCTCGTCGAGGAGGCGGCCGCGCATGCAGTTCTCGATTGTCTCGGGCTGCTCGAAGATCTCCTTGAGCATGAAGTGATCGAAGCCGCCGCGCTCAATCTGACTGAGGTCCCAATCGATCTTGTGAACGGTGCGTTCGATGTCTCTGGCGCGAAGATCAATGACGCGATAACCGTCCTTCGTGAGGACTGCCAGGTCGCCGTCGTCGAGGTAAACCACTTCGCGCGTCTGCGACAAGATGGCCGAGGCGTCGCTGGCGATGTAGTACTCGCCGTCGCCTAAGCCGATGAGGAGCGGGCTGCCTTTTCTGGCAGCGACGATCTTGTCGCGATCGAGACTCGAGACTACCGCGATTCCATAGGTCCCTTCAACCTGCCACAGTGCCTCGATGACAGCGTCCTCGAGATTTCCGTCGAACGCCTCTTCAATCAGGTGCGCCAGAACTTCCGTGTCGGTCTCGGAAACGAACTTGTGCCCGAGCTCGACCAGATGGGCTTTGAGGGTCGTTGAATTCTCGATGATTCCGTTGTGGACGACCGCGATCTGACCCTTGCAGTCAATGTGGGGGTGCGCATTGCACTCGTTGGGGGCTCCGTGCGTGGCCCAGCGGGTGTGCGCGATTCCGGAACTGCCGGTAACGGGGGCTGACGCGAGGACTGCTTCGAGGCGGGAGATCTTGCCGGCCGCCTTTCTGGTTTCGACTCCCTTGCCATTCAGGATGGCGACGCCCGCAGAATCGTATCCGCGGTATTCGAGGCGTTTCAATCCATCAAGCAGGAGCGGAGTCGCAGCCCTGTCTCCGACGTAACCGACGATTCCACACATACCTGAGCCCTTTTTGATTGGGGATTTCTTCCAACCCTGAAACTAAGTGGCAAGAGCAAGACCGTACCAGCCGTTACTCTCCGCTAGCGAGCCGATTGACCTCGAGATCCGACAAGGCATCCAACGGCTCGCGGCACCGGGCGACCAGCTCATTTGCCGCCTCGACAGTCGGCGCTTCCGCAATAACGCGGACGATTGGCTCTGTACCGGACGGACGGACATGTACCCACCGATCGGGCCATGTAAGACGAAGGCCGTCCTGCGTGTCAACTTCAGCATCCAGGAACGTCTTGCGGAGTGACCCGTAAACATCGTCGAGAGCCACCGAAGGCCGATCGAGCTTGTCCTTCACGATTGAATAACGCGGATACGAAGCGACGATCGCCGACAACGACCGACTCTCTTCGAGAAGCAACTGCAAAATCAAAGCGGCGCCAACCGGTGCATCTCGTCCGAGATGCATCTCCGTGAGAATTACTCCGCCATTTCCCTCTCCGCCAACGGGCGCCTTTTCGCTTCGCATCCGGGTCGCAACATTTACTTCCCCGACCGGCGCGCGAATGACCTTGCGATTCTGTTCGTTCGCAATGTCGTCGAGGATTCTGCTCGTCGAGAGATTCGTGACGATTGGGCCTTCTCGTGTCCTCAAAACCACCTTCGCCGCGAGCGCGAGTGTGTAATCCTCTCCGATCGCCTTCCCTTCGTCCGACACGAGCGCCAGACGATCAACGTCCGGATCGACCGCGAATCCAACGTCCGCACCAGACGACTTCACGAGCGCCTCGAGCTCTCCGAGATTCTCGGCGATTGGTTCAGGCGATCGCGGAAAGACTCCGTCGGTCTCGAGGTTGATCGCGCTCACCCGGCAGCCAAGCTGTGTGAGAAGAGAGGGCATGAACGCGCCGCCTGCACCGCGGACGCAGTCGAGAGCGACATGGAATCCCTTCCGACGGATTCCGTCAACATCGATGAACGGAAGCGCCAGAATCTGCGCGATGTGCCGCTCGATCGCACCTGGATCGGTCTCGATGACACCGAGCTGATCCCACGTCGCGCGAGGGATGTCGCCATCGACAACCGCTCGCATCTCCGACGCTTCGGTGCCGTCGAGAAACAATCCCGACGGACCGATGAACTTGAGCGCGTTCCACTCGATTGGGTTGTGGCTCGCGGTAATTGCGAGACCACCGGCTGCGTGATGGTGTTCGACGGCGAGCTGGATGGTCGGCGTCGGAGCCATCCCGACATCGATAACATCGCAGCCCACCGATTGCAGCGCCGACAGCACGACCGAATGAAACATGGGCCCCGAAACTCTGCTGTCACGACCGACGACGATATTCACCCTGCCGTCACGAGCTTGGGCCTTTGCCCACGCGCCAAATCCGGAAGCGAACTTCGCCATGATTTCCGGCGTCAGGGCTGCACCCACTCGTCCTCGAACGCCAGACACGCTAACCATCAGACCTTCATAAGCCATCCCGTCTCCATATCTCCCTGTGACTTGGGTCGTAATCTAGCGGCGCCACATCTCATGCGCGTTTATCTTTGACGGGTTCACCACCTCCAGATAGAGTCTTATGACGCGCATCTTCGACGAAGACCTTTCAGTCGGATTCGGCACCCGGGCGATTCACGCCGGCCAGCGCCCCGATCTCCTTTCCGGCGCAATCATGACGCCGATCTACACCACGTCGACGTACGTCCAGGAAGGACTCGGCGACAACAAGGGGTACGAGTACGCACGGGGGAAAAACCCTACGCGAGAAGCGCTGGAACGAAACGTCGCGGCGCTCGAAGGCGGTATTCACGGATTCGCGTTCTCGAGTGGAATGGGATGCCTCGACTCGATCATGAAGATGTTCAAGTCGGGCGATCACATCATCTCTGGCGAGAATGTCTACGGCGGCACGTTCCGCCTGTTCGACAAGATCCTTCAGAACTTTGGGCTTCAGTTCAGTTTCGTCGACGCTCGTGATCCGCAGATTATCGCCGATGCAGTCAAGCCGAACACGCGCGCGATCCTCATCGAGACGCCAACGAACCCGCTGATGCGCCTCACCGATCTCAGCGCGGTTAGCGAGATCGCAAAGAAGCAGGGCGCGATGTTCATCGTCGATAATACCTTTGCGACACCGTTCTTCCAGAAGCCCTTCGAGTATGGGGCCGATGTCGTCTACCATTCGACGACGAAGTACTTGAACGGCCACAGTGACATGATCGGTGGAATCGCGATCACAAAGAGCGACGACATCGCCACGAAGCTCCAATTCATCCAGAACGCCGCCGGTGCCGTCCCAGGCCCGTTCGATTCCTGGCTCGCGTTACGCGGCACCAAGACTCTGCATCTCCGCATGCCCCGTCACGACAGCAATGGCAGAGTAATCGCCAAGTGGCTGGCCGAAAAGATGGGCGAGGACAACGTGATTTATCCGGGACTGTGCAGCCATCCGCAGCATGAACTCGCCAAGCGACAGATGAAGGGATTCGGCGGAATGATTTCTGTCGAGATGGGAACCAAAGAGCGGGCCAACGAAGTCCTGAAGAAATTCCGGGTGTTCTCACTCGCCGAGTCGCTCGGCGGAGTCGAGAGTCTGATCAGTCACCCGGCTTCAATGACGCACGCTTCGGTCGAGACAGACATGCGCAAGCGGCTCGGGATCACTGAGGGCTTGATTCGACTGTCTTGCGGAGTCGAGGAGATAGACGACCTGATGGGAGACGTGGAACAGGCTTTCGGCAGCTGAGAAAGGACGCGAACAATCGGCGCGGCACAAGCCGGATAAGGCGCGGGCGGTGCTTTCGGTACGCCCCCGCCCTGGGAATACGAGCTGGCTCTTACGGTAGACCGCGCCCCGCGGCGGCCC
>JBBSGU010000031.1:0-29138 GCA_038253755.1 Gemmatimonadales bacterium
CTCGGCATCGTAGACGGGCTCGACGACGTACGCGCCATCGGGCCCGATGATGGATGAGCCGCCACGCAGCACGAAATCGTCCGGCCCCGACACACGCTCGGGGTCGTGTGTCAGCTCCGGCGGAAGCATCGACGCGCGCATGAGGGATCCGGCAGCCAGCACGTAACACCTTCCTTCAAAAGCATAGTGCCGGCTTGCGACCTGGTGCAACTCGTGAGCGGTGGGCCATGCTGCCACGTGAATGTCTTCTCCACTGTCATGCATTGCCTGACGCGCAAGCGGCATCCAGTGCTCCCAGCATATCAGTCCGCCAACACGGCCAACCGGAGTATCGACGGCTCTCAGACCGCCGGCGTTTCCTTGCCCCCAGATCAGCCGCTCGGTGTAGGTCGGCATCAGCTTTCGATGATGATTGAGAAGCGCGCCATCCGGGCCGTACGTCAGGAGCGAATTGAAGAGCGTTCCGCGGCCTGGGCCTGCGCTGATGCGCTCGACCACGCCGATTACAAGTACGACTCCCGCGCTCTTCGCGATTGCCGAAAGTGCTGCTCCGTCCGCTCCGTCGACGTCCACCGACTCCGCCGCATGTCGCTCGAAGACGGCCTTTGCGGGCGCGTGATTCCACAGGGCTGCGTCCTGACAGACGTCCAGCCACGCTGGATATCCGGGGAGCCATGTTTCCGGCAGAACCACAACTCGAGCACCAGCCTTCGCGGCATCGTTCACGAGCGATTCGGTCCGCGCCAGGCCTTCAGCGAGAGTGCTGGATGTCTCAGCCTGAATGACCGCTACAGCGGTGACGCCCGCCCTTCGATTCTTCTCGTCCATCGTCCGATTTCGCTCCGCGTACGCGCCTATGTAACACTACGTATGTTGGCAAATAAACGTCCAGTGTCCATGGGTCATGGCGGTAACCTCGCGTGTGTTTGACCGAGTAGCGTTCAATCCCTTTCGCGATTCTTACGCGGTCGCCACGATTCCCGTTGCTGGATTAGGCGCCTTGGCGTCCCACCGCGCCCCGGCCGCCAAGATGTGCAGGCGGATGTCGCCGCTATCTGGCGGTTCCGTGGCCCTATGGGCTCAGCCGAAAAGATCTGGTATGTCGCGCCCGCACCGCGGCAAAATGCCGACGGTCAGTCGTCAGGATTTCTGTGACATCCAGACGTTCTGCCGTAGCGATCACGGTCGCGTCCACGAACCCAAGAGCCAGGTCAGAGTACTTCTCGAGCAACTCTGATGAGCGCGCAACGTCTTCCGGCTCCAGTGGTTCGGACGTGAATTCACCGTCGGCCAATACGCGCACGAACGCTGCTTCGGCCTCGGGAGATATGCGTGTGCGAAGGAGGTAGAAAACTTCTGGAAGAACACACACGGGAATGACAACGGACTGCCGATTCGCGCGCCACCAATCGACAACCCGGCCGTGCCACGCGTCGTCGGAATCTACCAGCGCGTAGAGCGGACCCGTGTCTGCAACGACCGTCACTGGTGAGGTTCATTCCAAAGGAGTTCCTCATTGCGCTCAGCGACGTCATCCCGGCCACTTGAAAAGCGTCCGGCAATAGAGGGCAGGCGACCACCGCTCACCGAATCGGCGAGGTAGTTGGCAACCGCCTCTCGGATGAGCGATGCGACGCTTACCTGTCGTTGCTTTGCTGCGCGGCTGAGAGACCGGAGGAGTCGCTCGTCCAAAAAGAGGCTGGTTCGCTTCATCGCATACATATTACTTATATATATGCCTATACGCAAACGCTGAGGCTCTACCTGACTCGTAACTGCACCGGAATTATCCAACCTGCGAGCATGGTTTTTATCTCGAGCCGGAGATCACCCGGAGTTGCCGGCGTGTATTCGAAGTCGGCGGTCATGCCTGGCCCCGTCAGAAATTGTGCGGGCCGGTTGATTCGCTGAGATACGGGTAAATCCGCTCCGTCCACCGCGATCGGTCGCCATGTCGCGTAGCCCGACTCGCTCAGGATCGCGAACAGGATTCGCCAGTCAGGATTGACGTTGATGAATCGCAACCTGTACGTGGTTCCCGCCTTGAGATCGATCGGAGCCGGGCTTTTGCTCCCGTTTACGTATCCCGGAGACTGGCCATCGGGTAGCGAGTCGGCCGGGCCCGAGCCGCCGACAATGATGAGCTTGTCGGTAACAGCGTTATATGGTTTGTCCGGTGGAACGACAATCAGTGCGCCGTACAGCCCCGACCCCATTTGCAGCTGCTCGTTGTTGTGCGTGTGATAGATGAACGTTCCCGCGCGCGGAGGCACAAACTCGGCGATGAATGAATCCTTCGGCGCGATCGGCGGCATGATCCGCCCTGGTGAACCGCTCCATCCGGGAACGCCGTCGGGGAAACTCTCGAGCTCGATTCCATGCCAGTGAACCGCTGTTGGCTCGGGTAGATGATTGACGACAGTAATCTTCACCGGCTGGCCACGCTTCAGCACGAGCATTGGACCCGGGATGAGAACCGAGTCGGATGCTGGTTCGGCGCTTCCATCCTGAGTGACGTAACCCATGCCGATGAACTTTCCGAACCGTTTCGTTTTTTGTTGAACGACGAGGCGGATATTTCGAACCGTTGTGGTGCTCAGCGCGACCGTATGTTTTGCGCCTGGCAGAACACTGATGCCCAGCACGAGACCCGACATTTTGTGGGGTGGCTCACCTTTCGGCATTGTGCTCGAGGCGGGCATTCCCGGCATGGCTTCCATCGGGTGCTCATCGTCGCGAGGGAGCGCAAGGAAGGCTGAAGTGTGAAATGTAAAGTGGCAGTGAAAGATCCAGTTGCCGGGTCGTTCCGGCACCCACCACATCCTCATCGTGGCACCGGGAAGCATGAGATTGGTGACCACCTGAGGACGCTCGTCTCCTGAAAACTGTTTTCCTTTTTCCCACGTGCCCGTGCTTTCTATATGGTAGTAGAAGCCGTGCAGATGCATCGGGTGAGAGTCGACAGTTGGATTGACCCATCGCCACCGAACCGTGTCACCTTGAGCGTAGGTAAATTTTTCCGTATACGGCCACGCTTTTCCGTTAATGGTCATCACGGTTTGCTGTGCGCGTGGTTTCGCCAACGTGGAGTCGGCATCACGGGTCCAGACTCCAAGAACGAAGATTCGATCGTTGGTCGGGGCTCCGGCCGCATCTACGACGAATGCGCCGTTGAGTGCACTCTCGAACCATTGCAAGTCTGCTAGTTCACGGTTGCCTGTCGTGGCCCAGTAGAAGAATGTCCCGGGCTTTGTCACCGTGAATCGCACCTGGCGCGACTCGCCAGCCGGTATCTTCAGCGGGACTTCGGGCTTGTCATCGTGATCGCTCAGGCCGTGAACAGTGAGAAGCGAATCCTTGAACGGATTCGTTACTCTGACCAGAATCTCGGTTCCCTGACGGACGCGTATGAGCGGACCTGGCACGCTGAGCGGCTTGCCCGTTTCCGCGAATGCCAGAGCGGGAACGCTGGGACCGGCGTCTTCTTCGCTATGAAGCGCGCCTGATCGGATCACGAGGCTAATCGTGAGGACACCGTCCTTCAGGACGCCCGCGGGAGCGCGGTTGTCATTGGCAACCAATGCCTCGACCGCATCTGCAGTTTTCCGGGTTGACGCGACGGTTGAAAGAAGATTGCCCGACGAGAACCCGGCAACGGTGAGCAATGCAAGCCAACGGATCGAGTGAAACATTGGTTGATTGTATGGGGGAGAGGTTAGCCACGGTGCGGCACACTAATGTGCGGCCTAGCCCCGATGTTGCAAGACCCCGCCAAGGGAGGTGGCATGATTCTCGTTTTGAAAGCTCTGGAATCACGCGAACGACGGCCTGAAATATCTTGATATATCGCACGGCAGCTGAACTTCTCTTTTCCATCGTTCTGCTTGCCAAACTCGAGGCGCAGACACCAGCCTCATCTCAACGCGCGCCTTCGCCCGCGCTTACGGCACTGCTTGCAGAGGCCTCCGCCGTAAATCTTCAGATTCCCGACCGGCTGCGTGCATATCGCGCTCGCGTCGAGACAGAGATGTCTTTGGCGCTTCTCGATTCGGGAGCACGCGAGCGCACTGCGCAGCTCGAGCAAATCGAAAGCGACGTGCGGTTTCGAAGCCCCAATCGATATGATCAGCGTGTGATCGGTTACAGAAATCAGTCGGTCGGCCCAACATTCAGCCTGATGTCGATATTCGGCGGCTGGACCACTCCAACCCTGTATGGCAATCGACTTCAACTTGGGGTTACATCAGCGACATCTTCGAACAAGACAGTCCATCCGGGTAACGCGAGCTTCGCGATTCACCCGCTGGCTGTAAACCGCGACGTTTATTACGTCTTCTCAGGCGGGGACACTGCTGTAACTCTCTTCTCGACGAGCGGCCGCAGGGTTCCACTTGCGCGGGTCCGCGTTTCGCCCAGACCTGATGCACAGGGCGACGCGTTGCTGTTTTATGGTGACATGTATCTCGACGCGGACCGAAAGCAGATCGTGCGAATGCGCGGGCGAATGGTCGAGCTGAAGAACGGTAAGGTGACGATCAAGTCGGGCAGCCGTCTTCCGGGCGTAAGCGGCGCGTCTTTCGTCGAGCTTGTCAACGTTGAAGTGAACGGCGAATACTGGCTTCCTGCATATCAGCGAACTGAGATCCAGGCGCGCTTCGGTCTCTTCGGAGACTTCCGCGCTATCGTGCGAGTTGTCTCGCGCTTCTATGATATTCGGGCTAATGATTCGACCTGGACTGGTCCCGAAGTTCCGCTGGGAGTCGCACGCAACCTCACGTTCGCCTCGAACGCGAGTCAGCAGAACTTCAATGACTGGCATGTGCCGATCGGCTCCGCGAGCAGCGACGCGTATTACGCTGCTTTCGACGATCTCGCGCCTGACGCATGGCGCACAGTTGGCGACGCCTCAGTCCGATTCAAGCCTCGTTCACTCGGCGAAGTGTTTCGGTTCAACCGCATTGAAGGAGTATTCACCGGAATTGCTGCGGAGCATCGGTTTCGGAGCGCCGAGCCCGGATTATCGGTTCGCGGATCGGTGGGATATGCGTGGGCGGAACGTACAGCTCGGGGAATGTTTGGTATTCAGCGGACACTGGGCCGAACCACAACTGGTATTCGAGCGGAGCGCTCGCTGGCGCACACGAACGACTTTCAGCTGCCGTTTTCGTTTGGTTCGACACTCTCGGGCTTGTTTGGAAGCATAGACAATTACGACTATCTCGACCGACGGAGCATCACACTGTCTGTTGCAAAAACTCTCGGCGCTCAGCGGCGGTCGATTGCACGGCTGGAAGTTGGTCCAGCTGAGGACCGCGCCGTTCAGCGGAACATCTCGAAGGGAATTTATGTCGCGAAAGAAGGAGGGTTCCAGGTCAATCGCGGAATCGATGAGGGGAGTTATTTCAGGACTGTCGCCGACCTACAGATAAATCCGCAGGTGAGCGGAATGTTCGTCGATCGTGGTGTTGGTGCACAGTTGCACTACGAACGCGCTGATGGAAACCTCAGATGGCAGCGCATCGAAGCGCGCCTCGCGGCAAGACGTGAGCTCGGTCCGTTTCAGCTGTATGCGCGAGGTGATGCCGGGCTTCTTCCCGGCACTGCCGTTCCCCAGGCAATTTTTGAGATTGGAAGAGAGCAGGGACTGAGCTCGTACGGATACAAGGAGTTTGCCGGCGACCGTGCGGCGATAGTGCGAACCGTACTCGGATATACTCTTCCCATTCTAACGGCTCCCATACGTTTGCCTGGTCAGTTCGTCTTTCCAGGCCTTGCGCCTGGCGTGGCCGCGGGGCTGCATGGGGCGTGGACGGAGATCTCGAGCCCGGAAGCGCGTGCGGCGGTTTTTAAACTTGGTGTAATGCCTGATTCAGCCGGGACACCTTTACCGCTATCGCGTGCAACCGATGGGGTTAGAGCGTCTGCCGAATTTCTTGTGACTTTCTTTAGCGGTGCCGTGGCGTTCGGTGTTACGAGACCTGTCGATCGCCCGGGCAAGTGGCGTTTCACAGCGAGAATTGGTCAGGGATTTTGAATGCGTCCTCGACAACCATGCAAAGGTCGAGGTTGGCGAATGTCCTAATGCTGAATCGCGACGGGGGCAGATCGATCAGGCGCAGAGCGGCAAGTTTGTTGACGCGCGCCGGGAGATCTTGACTACAGTAGATGTTGCGCCGTGGATTGCCGGGTGGCCCTTGGGGCGAAGTTGCTGAAATAGGCGAGGCTTGATGTTGCTCGAGCGTGAGCGTATTGTTCACTTCGTTCTTCCGTGGCGATTTAAGCAACTTGCGGCCACGTTAAACATTCCGCTAAAGCGCCCCAGCCCAGCGCTCACGCGTGGGCTTTTTCGTTAAGGTACCTGTATGACCCGTAAGAACATCGATTCGCCCTACCTCAGGGCCCTGGAAAACCGCGTCCTCATCTACGACGGCGCGATGGGCACGAGCATCCAGCGCTTCAATCTCACGCCGGAAGACTTCGGCGGAAAATCGCTGGAAGGCTGCAACGACAATCTCGTCCTCACCCGCCCCGACGTTATCCAGGCGATCCACGAGTCGTTCCTCGCAGTCGGGTGCGACGTTGTGGAGACTTGCACGTTCCAGAGCACGCCAAGACGCCTCGAAGAATGGGGACTCGGCGATAAGGTCCGAGAAATCAACGTCGGCGCGGCCCGGGTCGCACGCGCGGCTGCCGATAAATACAGCACTCCCGAGAAGCCACGTTTCGTCGCCGCATCGATGGGCCCGACGGGCATGCTCCCCTCGAGCTCCGACCCGGCACTCGGCAACATCTCCTATGGCGAGCTGTCGCGGAATTTTCACGATCAGGCGGGCTACCTTATAGAAGGGGGCGTTGACCTCCTCCTCATCGAGACGTCGCAGGACATCCTCGAGGTCAAAGCCGCCGTCGCCGGAATCGAGCAGGTCTTCACTGAGATCGGCCGACGGATTCCAATTCAAGCGCAGGTCACGCTCGATGTATCGGGCCGCATGCTTTTAGGGACCGACATCGCGAGCGCGATGACGACGCTGGAGTCGCTCGGGGTCGATGTCATCGGACTTAACTGCTCGACAGGCCCGGAGCACATGAGAGAGCCTATCCGGTATCTCTCCGAACACGCGACTTTACCGCTGTCGGTGATTCCGAACGCAGGTCTGCCCCTCAATACGGGAGTTGGCGAAGCCGTGTATCCGCTAGAGGCAGCTCCAATGGCTCAGGCGCTGGCTGAATTCGTTTCGGATTTCGGCGTGCGGGTCGTTGGTGGATGCTGCGGAACTACGCCGGCTCACTTGGAGGCGGTGGTCGCGGCCGTGCGCGCGGTCGAAGAAAAGCGAGCCACAACCGTCGGCCCCCGGGCCGAAGTTGGCGCGAACGGGGTTCGCTTGCATCACCAGAAAGTCCCACGCGTAAGCTCCGCTATGCGAGCGATCACCCTCCACCAGGATCCACCACCACTCTTGGTCGGCGAGCGCGTCAACGCCCAGGGCTCCCGCAAAGTCAAACGCCTCCTCCTCGCAGATGATTACGAAGGGATCTTGGAGGTTGCGAGAGATCAGGTAGACTCCGGCGCCCACGTCCTCGACATCTGCGTCGCGGTCACCGAACGGGCCGACGAAGCTGAACAGATGTCGACGCTTGTGAAGCTGCTGTCGATGTCCGTCGAGACGCCGCTCGTCATCGACTCGACCGAAGCGAACGTCATCGAAGCTGCCCTCGAGCACATCCCCGGGCGCGGCATCGTCAACTCCATCAACATGGAGAACGGCCGCAAGCGGATCGAAGCAGTTGTGCCCCTGGTCAAAAAGCACGGCGCGGCGGTCATCGCGCTCACGATCGACGAAGTCGGCATGGCCAAAACCCGCGAGCGGAAGCTCGAGGTCGCAAAGGCCATCTATACTATAGTAGTGGACGAGTACGGACTCGCTCCTGAAGACCTCATCTACGACTGTCTCACGTTTACTCTGGCGACGGGAGACGACGAGTGGATCGACTCTGCCCACGAGACGATTGAGGGAATCAGGCTCATTAAGCGCGAGCTGCCGGGAGTATCGACGATCCTTGGAGTCTCGAACGTCAGCTTTGGCCTGACTCTCGAAGCTCGCTCCGTGTTGAACTCGGTGTTTCTGCATCACTGCGTCGCCGCTGGTCTCGACGCTGCGATCGTCAACCCTGCCCACATCCGGCCCTACGCTGAGATCTCCGAGCAGGAACGCGAGCTGGCGAACGATCTCGTTTGGAATAAGCGTCCTGATGCTCTCCAGCATTTTATCGAGTACTTCGCGAACAGCTCTGACACAGAGGCCACAGAGACCACAGAAAAAGCGGATCCGACTGCTGGCATGACGCCGGCTCAACGGATTCACTGGATGATTCTGCACAGAAAAAAGGAAGGGATTGAACTACAGCTAGACGCGGCGGGAGTGCGGGAAAATCCCGTTACCCTTCTTAACGAAGTACTCCTTCCCGCGATGAAAGAGGTCGGCGACAAGTTCGGCGCGGGCGAGCTCATCCTCCCATTCGTGCTTCAGTCGGCCGAAGTCATGAAAAAAGCGGTCAAACATCTCGAACAATTTCTCGAAAAAGCCGAGGGCTACACGAAGGGGCGCGTTGTGCTAGCTACCGTGTACGGCGACGTGCACGACATCGGCAAATCACTGGTCAACACGATCCTCTCCAACAACGGCTACACTGTCTACGACCTGGGCAAGCAGGTCCCGGTCAACACGATCCTCGAAAAGGCTGTCGAAGTCGGAGCCGATGCGATCGGGTTAAGCGCACTCCTCGTCTCGACGTCGAAGCAGATGCCTCTCGCCGTAAAAGAGCTCGACAAGCGCGGAATGAAGATTCCGGTCTTGATCGGCGGAGCCGCGATCAACCGCCGCTTCGGACGACGCGCACTCTTCGTCGAGAATGAGCGCGAATACGACGCTGGCGTCTTCTACTGCAAGGATGCGTTCGAAGGCCTCGAGACGATGGACAAGCTCCAGGACGATCGTCGCGAAGATTTCATCGCGACGAATCTCGAACAGGCGCGCACTGACGTCTTCCTTCGCTCAACTGTCGGAAAGGAAATCTCGGCCGGCGACGAGGGCGGAGCGCGCAGCGATGTCGCCGCCAATAATCCGCTTCCGAGTCCACCCTTCTGGGGGACTCGCGTCCTGCGCGACATTCCTATCGATGAAGTGTTCGACCTCCTCGACCTGGACGAGCTGTATCGCCTGCAATGGGGCGCGCGCGGATCAGGCGAAGCGTACGACAACACGATCAAGAATGAATTCGAACCGGCCCTCGCTCGTCTCAAGAAAGACGCATCCGAAAACGGTTGGATCAAACCACAGGCCGTCTACGGCTACTTCCCCGTCCAGTCACTCGGCAACGACATCATCGTCTACGATCCGGCAGCGTACTCGAGCGATGGCGGATCACTCCGCGAGATCGCACGCTTCCACTTCCCTCGCATGGTCGGACGCGAGCGTCTCTGTCTCGCAGACTACATCCGCTCGACGGAATCAGGTGACGTCGACGTCCTTCCGCTTCAGATAGTCACCGTCGGAAAGGAAGCGACGCACCAGTTCGAGAAACTCCAAGGCAACAACGAGTACTCGGAAGCGCTCTACGCACACGGACTCTCAGTCGAAGCCGCTGAAGCCACGGCCGAGTGGCTGCATCACCGCATCAAGAAAGAGCTTGGCACTCAGGCAGGTAAGCGCTATTCATGGGGCTACGGCGCGTGCCCCGATCTCGATGACCACGCGACCGTGTTCAAGCTGCTCCCCGCAAAGGAGGCATTGGATATGGACCTCACCGAATCGTTCCAGCTTCTCCCCGAGCAGAGCACCGCGGCAGTCATCATCCACCATCCGGAAGCGAAGTACTACGCCGTGCGCGGATTCATCGATGATGCGACCGCGCGCGCCGACAGCACTGAAGTCGCAAAGAAATTCTCGAGCAATCAAGCCGAGTCGGTCGATCCCGCGGTAGCGCTCGATCGCGCGGAAGCGGGCGAGATATCACTCGCCGAAGCACGAGCCGACACATGATCGCCGAGCGCGAGCACGAATCCACCAGGATCGAGGCGTTCACGGATGCGATGTTCGCGTTCGCCGCTACACTGCTCGTCGTCAGTCTCGAAGTGCCGAAAGACTTCGGTGAGCTGATGCACAACCTCAGCGGATTCTTTGCCTTCGCGCTGAGCTTCTCGGCACTCTACTTCATCTGGGTCGCACACACCAACGTGTTCCGCCGCTACGCACTCGGCGACTCTTACACGCTGATACTGAATGGCTCCTGTTGTTCACGGTGCTGTTCTATGTCTATCCGCTAAAATTCATGGCGACGGCAATCGTGGCGATGATCTCCGGACACGGCGGGATTGCTATTCAAATCAGTCAGCTCAGTCTGTTGTTCATCGTCTACGGACTTGGCTGGACCGCGGTGTTTCTCACGATTGCCCTTCTTTACAGGCATACGTACAAGTCGCGGCCACAGCTTGGGATCGACGCGCTGTCGGCTTACGATGCTCAGACGCACAGCAGGCATTACCTCGCGTTTGCCGTCGTCGGCGTGATCTCCATTCTCCTGTCGTTCTTTCACGTTGGCATTCGTTATGGTGTTCCGGGTTTTGCCTACGCCATCGTCGGCCCGATCGCGGCCTGGAATGGATCGTCTCGCCGCAAGGCGCGGGAAGTTCTCGAACGTGTGGGAACCGGTGAGTTCACGATTCCGCAGAGTGTCACAACGCCGAGCTCGTCGGCTCCCGTAGTTACGATTACCGACGCACCAACTGGAGCTCGTTGATGACAGATCGTCAGGACCTCATCCGTCGGCTGCTCGATCCCGAGCAGGTGGTTGTATTCGATGGCGCGATGGGGACCATGTTGTATGCCAAAGGCGTGTTCATCAACCAGTGCTACGATGAGCTGGATCTTCGCGCGCCCGATCTCGTAAAGGACGTTCATCGGGCGTACGTGAAGGCCGGCGCCGAGATCATCGAGACCAACACGTTCGGCGCGAGTCGCACGAAGCTGACCTCGTATGGTCTTGAATCTCAGGTTCACGCGATCAACAAGGCAGCGGCAACGATCGCTCGCGAAGAAGCGGGCGACAATGTGCTTGTCGCGGGAGCTGTTGGTCCGCTGGGCATTCGCCTCGAGCCATATGGCCCGACTTCGCATGAAGAAGCGAAAAACATTTTCGCCGAGCAAATGCAGGGGCTAAAGGATGGCGGTGCGGATTTCTTCCTGCTCGAGACATTTGCGGACATTGCCGAAATAGAGCAAGGAATTCTTGCCGCGCGCGAGGTCGATCCGTCGATGCCCGTTATCGCGCAGATGACGATTGGCACCGATTGCCTCACGCCTTACGGCGCATCTGCAGTCGATATCGCCAAGGCGCTCGATGCTTTCGGCGCAGATGTGATTGGATTGAACTGCTCAGTTGGACCACAGACGATCCTCGATGCCGTAGAAGACATGCGGAAGGTCACGCAGAAGAAGATCAGCGCGCAGCCCAACGCTGGAATGCCGCGCGAAGTCGGCGGACGCAGCATGTACATGGCTAGCCCAGAGTACATGGCGACCTACGCTGCGCATCTCGTGCGCGCAGGAGCGAAGATCGTCGGCGGATGCTGTGGCACCACTCCAGAGCATATCGAGGCGATGGTCGAAGGGATTCGTCCGCTGTCACCGCGTCAGGCGCGGGTGCCGCGTCGCGTGCAGCGAACGGGGGAATTCCCGACAATCGTAGTCGAGGACAAAGGCGTTGACCCAATACCGTTCGGCGAACGGTCGAAGTTCGCAGGCAAGATAGCGCGCGGAGAATTCGTCACGAGCGTGGAGATCGTTCCGCCCCGCGGTGTGGACGCGTCGAAGATGCTGCGCGACACTCAGTCGCTAAAGGATGCGGGCGTCGATGCGGTCAACGTGCCGGACGGACCGCGCGCGCAGAGTCGCATGGGTGCGTTGCTCACGAGCCTGTTGATCGAACAGCAGGTCGGCATCGAAACGGTCACACACTACTGCTGCCGCGACCGCAACCTCCTCGGCATGCTTTCCGATCTGCTCGGCGCATCGGCGATTGGACTGAAGAACATGCTCATCATCACCGGCGATCCGCCGAAGATGGGTCCGTATCCGAACGCGACCGCGGTATTCGATATCGACGCTATCGGTCTTACTAATCTCGTCAGCAAGCTGAACCACGGGCTCGATCCTGGCGGCAACGCGATCGGTGCACCGACGAGCTTTGCGATTGGTGTTGGTGTGAATCCGGGCGCGATCGATCTGGAACACGAGCTGAAGCGCTTCACCTGGAAAGTCGAGGCGGGGGCGGAGTATGCCATCACGCAGCCGGTGTTCGACGTCGAGCAGTTGGAGTCATTCCTTGCGAAGCTCGACAGCAATCGCATCCCGATCATCGCCGGGATCTGGCCGCTCGTTTCAGTCAGGAACGCCGAGTTTCTCGCGAATGAGGTTCCGGGGGTGACAGTTCCGCAGCATGTGATCGACCGCATGAGACGTGCGAACGACAAGTCGAAGGAGCACGGCGTTCAGGAAGGAATCGCGATCGCGCGCGAGATGCTCGATCGTGTTCGCCCATCCGTACAGGGCGTCCAGGTATCTGCCCCGTTCGGAAAGGTGGAGCTTGCCCTCGAGGTTTTTCGTGACACACTCCCCGGAGCACCGGCCTAGCGGTACAATCGCAGTCCGTCACCCAACAGCTCTTCTTTGACGGACCACGTCATGGCGCACTTTCCCCGCGGTCGCCCGTCGGTCATCTTCCGTGGATATGAAAGCGATACTACTTGTGGATCACGGGTCCAGGAAGCCGGAAGCCAACGACATGCTCGTCTGCATGTCGAACCTGGTTCAGGCCATGGTCGGATCTGGCGTAATCGTCCAGCCGGCACACATGGAATTGTCCGAGCCATCGGTCGCTGCGGGATTCGCGAGCTGCGTCGAGGCCGGAGCGACCGACATCACGGTGTTCCCGTACATGCTGTCGCCGGGCCGTCACTCAACGTCCGATATTCCGCGCATGGTCGCCGAAGTCGCGACGTCGTTTCCCGGCGTCACCTTCTCGGTAACCGCCGCGTTCGGAGTTCACGAAAAACTCGGCGAGATCATTCTCGACCGCGCCGGTCTTCCAGTAGATGCATCCTTTGATCAGCAGGCAGGCAACAGATGCTGGGATCCCGCATGCTCCGGGCAGCTTTGCGGCGACGCGTGCAGAGCAAAGGTAGTTGAGCCTCTCGCAACATCCCAACGCACCAGAGCTGGCGTTGTTTTACAGACTTCACCGAGGTAATGACATGCGATCTCTTCAATTTCTGATTTTCGTCGTGATTTCCGCGAACGCCTGCGTAACGTCTGGAGTAGTCCAGGAGCCGGGCGATCGAACTGTGGTCGTCGATGAGCAGGGAGCGGTGAAGGTTCACAATGATCAGCTAACCACAGCGGTCGACCTTCCGGCGCCGGTTGACAAGGTTTGGGACGCCGTGACGTCAACCTACGCCGTTCTCAGGGTCGATCGCACCCTGATCAATCGCGAAACTGGCGAACAGGGAAATCAGAAACTTTTATGGTCACGGCAGTTTGACCACAAGCCCGTCTCGACCTTTATCAACTGCGGCGACAGTCCATTTTCTGGCCCTAACGCGGATCTGAGCCCAGTTGACGTTTCGCTCGTCACACGAGTGCGCGCAAAAGGCACCGGGACGATGATCACCACGGTACTGAGTGGGACGCTGATGAAACCAGGAGCAAACACGGGCACAATTTACTGCGCAAGCACTGGTGCTCTCGAGCATCACCTTGCCGAGATAGTGGCATCCCGGCTCAACCCATAAGGCCGGGTCACTAGCACTGACCCTTACCTGTCGCCGCAATATCCAGATGACCACGCAAACTGACGCTCGCCCAGCCCTCACTACGCTCTCCGAAGAAGAAGAGATGTTCCGCGACGCCGTCGCCGGTTTCGTCGAGGAAGAAGTTCGGCCACGCGTAGTGGAGATGGAAAAGGCGGCGCGCATCGATCCTGCTCTCATTCCGAAATACTTCGACCTTGGGCTGATGGGAATCGAAGTTCCGGAAGAATACGGCGGCGCCGGCGGATCCCTTTTCATGGTCACGCTGGCTGTTGAAGAGATAAGCAAGGTCGATGCATCGGCTGCAATTCTCTGCGACGTTCAAAACACGCTCGTGAACTATCCGGTCAATCGCTACGGATCGGATGCTCAGAAAGCGAAGTATCTGACGCGCCTCACATCGGACACAGTGGGCGCGTACGCACTGTCTGAGTCCGGTTCAGGTTCCGACGCCTTCGGCCTGGCCTGCAAAGCTGAGAAGAAGGGCGACACGTGGCTCCTCAACGGACAGAAGCTCTGGATCACTAACGGATACGAAGCCGGCATCTATGTCATCTTCGCCAACGCGAATCCATCAGCGGGTTACAAGGGAATCACCGCATTTATCGTCGAGCGTGATTTCCCCGGGTTCAGCGTCGGCAAGAAGGAAGATAAGCTGGGCATCCGCGCATCGAGCACCGTCGAGCTCCTCCTCGACAACTGCGAAGTGCCCGAAGCGAACGTCCTGGGCCCCGTTGGTCAGGGATACAAGATCGCGATCGAGACGTTGAACGAAGGCCGCATCGGAATCGGGGCGCAGATGATCGGTGTCGCCCAGGGTGCGTTGACGGCCGCGATCAGCTACCTGAACGAGAGAAAGCAGTTCGGAAAATCGCTTTCGGAATTTCAGGGTATCCAGTTCCAGGTCGCGCAGGCAGCGACTGATCTGGAAGCCGCCCGATTAATGGTGTACAACGCATCACGCCTGAAGGATTCGGGACGGGACATCGCCCGTGAGGGCGCGATGGCAAAACTTTTCGCATCGCAGGTGTGCGAGCGCGTGACGTCTGTTTGCGTCGAGCTTTTCGGCGGGTACGGCTACACGAAGGACTATCCGGTGGAGAAGTTCTATCGAGATGCCAAGATCGGCGCGATTTATGAGGGTACGTCGAACATGCAGCTGCAGACGATCGCAAAAGCGGTCCTGAAACACTAAGCCACACGCCACATGCCACACGCTACACGCCAACAGCAACCGCAACTGCTTTCAAAGCGCGTGGCCTGTGGCCTGTGGCGCCTAGCGTTTCCTTTCTCCCTTATTCGATGATGAAAAAAATCCTCGCCCTTTCAGCGTTCATCGCGTTTTCGTCAGCCTCAGCCCAGATCCCGGACTCTGAGTACGGGGCTCGTCGAGCCGCCCTCGCCGCTTCAATTAAAGACGGGATCGTCGTCGCACTCGGCTCACCCGAACCCGAGCAGGACTACATCGCCTTTAACCAGAACTCGCCGTTCATCTATCTCACCGGATTTCGTGAGCCCGATGCTTCGCTCGTCATGGTCGTGAAGAAGGGCGCGATTGTCGGAACGCCAATGCTGTTCGTCCAGCCAAGCGATCCGTCGAGAGAGGTCTGGACCGGGCATCGGCTTGGTGTTCCGAATGTGAGAACATCGCTCGGTCTCGACGGCCGCGCTGCGGCGTCGCTCGGTGCGACACTCGATTCGCTCATCTCCGCCGATCCGTCCGCGCAGCTCCAGGTTGTCGGCAGCTACACGCCGAACGACGAAGTCATGAGCCCCGACGATCAGGTGATTGCCGCAGTTCTCAAGCGACACGCTGGAACCGCAGCCAAATCAGCCAACGCCGCAGTTGGGCAGCTCCGCCGAGTGAAGACGGCTGGTGAGCTGGACTTCATTCGACGAGCGGTGAACATCACTGTCGGCGCGCAGAAGGACGCGATGCGTTTGATCGATCCAGGCATGAACGAGTTCGAGGTTCAGGCCGTCATCGAATACGATTTCCGCCGCAATGGCGCGGATCGCCCATCGTTCTCGACAATTGTGGGATCGGGACCGAACTCGACGACGCTGCACTACAGCGCCGACGATCGATACATCGACAAGAACGACATGATCGTGATGGATATCGGTGCATCTTTCCGCGGTTACGCTGCCGACGTTACGCGAACCGTTCCCGCGAGCGGCACGTTCTCACCGATTCAGCGCGACATCTACTCGGCAGTTCGTGCAGCGCAGGCCGCCGGCGAAAAGGCGGGAATGGTGAACGGATCGGGTCGGGCGATGTCCGACTCTGCTAACGCATCACTCGATCGTTCTCTGTCTCAGCTCGGACTGATCGAAGGCCCCAGTGCTACCTACGACTGCGATACAGCCGGACGCCAGTGCTCACAGCGCTCGCTCTACTACATGCACGGTCTTGGACACGGCATCGGACTCGACGTGCATGATCCGGGCGCGTCGAGTTCGAACGGAACACTGGTTCCGGGAAGCGCGTTCACGATCGAGCCAGGCATATACGTTCGCTCGAACCTGCTCGAGATACTCCCCGACACGCCGAAGAATCGGGCGATGATCGCGAAGATTCGGCCTTCAGTGCAGAAGTACGCGAACATCGGCGTACGAATCGAGGACGATTATATAGTGACGCCAACCGGTATCGAGTGGATTTCACGCGCACCACGCGAAATTGCAGATGTCGAAGCGATGATGAAGGAAAAATGGACGGGGCCTTCGCCGCGTGACGCGGCTACTGTTGAGGCGTACCGTTCAACAGGCCGTCGCGTACCCTGATTGCCTTCGGCGTCGCGTTCGTCACCTCGATGAGCCGCCTCCCTTCAGTTGTGTTGAACCTCACCGGGGCATTCAGCGTCAGTCGCTGAGTGCCCCGTCTGATTTCAATCGGGATCGTTCCGCCCGGCGGTGTCGATCCGAATCTCTCATTGAATTTTTGCGAGAACGTTGGGTCGGCCGCATCAAGTCCGCCGACAGTTACGAGATAATCGCCGAGCTGCACGCCGGCTACGGCGCCGGGACCTGCAACGACCACCTGCATCACGCGAAGACCCTGGTCGTCGCCCGAGACGGAGACGCCGAGCGACGGTGTGACTGTTCGCTCGACGAGTAGACGAAGTCCGGCGAGAGGAAATACGCTGTCGTAGGGAAACGGCTCGCGGCCATCGACGTACCGCTTCTCGAAATCGGCGAACGATTTTCCTCCGGCCGCTCGCGATACTGCTGCCCACCAGTCGGCGTTGGTGAATCCTTGCCCTTTTTTATAAGTCGTTTCGTAGAGATCGCGCATCACGGTGTCGAGTGACTTTCTGTTATCGCTCGCGTCGCGGATGAGAATGTCGAGCAGCATGCCTGCAACGGATCCCTTGTCGTAGTAGAGATCCTTTGTGCCATTCACGGGACTGATCCACGCCGACAGAGAAGCGTCCTCGAGAGCCGTTGGAACTGCATCGGCAACGTCGTTGATCTTGCCTGTCGTGGTCGCGTAGAAACCGCGTGCCGTGATGACCTTGCCGCGGACCTCAGTGAGATCGGCATAGTAGTCCGTGATACCTTCGCTGATCCACAGAAGCGTCGTCGGCTGCTCGCGGTCGTACTTGTACGGCACCATCTCAACTGGCCTGAGCCGCTTCACGTTCCACGAGTGAAAGATCTCGTGGGCATATAGCGACGCGAGAATCGGATTTCCCAGCACGGCCGGAGAGATAATGTCGAAGTGGGAATTCGAGTGCTCGAGACCTGCCGCTGACCCAATTCCGAATCCTTCGTCCGCCAACTGAAGAAGCGTATAGTCCTTCCATGGAATTTCACCGAAAATCGCGGACTGCTGCGGAATGATTTTTTGAAGCTGTTGGAAGACCGTGGCTTTCGCCGCGATGGTTATGCTCCCAACCGGATAGGTGACGAAACGCACGGTCTTCCCCAACACAGAAGTGCTGTCGATGTCGAATCTCCCGACAAAGAAGGGAGCGTCTACCAGGTCGTGATAGTTCGATGCAGCGAACGTGTTAGCCGATGTCCTCGGCATTCCGGTCGCGATCTGCCACGAAGGTTCGGTATGAACTTCAACCGCAGCAGAGAAATCAGCGCCCTGCTCTTCGGGATAGAGGAAAAGGTTTGTACCATTGAAGAAGCCGAAGTCGCTTTTTGTCCACGACATCGCGTTGTCGAGTGAGTCCGCTTTGGAGTCGAAATGAACGGTCACTTCTCCCGCGCGCTTTGACGCGATTCGCCAGGTGTCCGGATCGGCCTTGTCCCACTTCAGTGAGTCTGCGCCGCTCGAAGCGCCGAAGTCGCTGACGAACCGCGCGTAGTTGCTTATTTCATATGCGCCCGGCGTCCACGACGGGAGGGACAACAGGATCGTTCCGGCTGACGTCGTCGCAAATGTCATCGAGACCTTGATCGTCTGCGTCGCCGCAGCGGTCGAGTCGAGAGTGACATCGTAGCGGATGTGCGAAAGAGGAATTGACCGCTGCTGGGCGGGGAGACTGATCGCCAGACCGAGCGCGATTGCGGTAATGAGGATTGATTTCACGTTGATACGTTACAGTAGTGCAAATTGCGATGCTATATTCGGCCAACTTCCCTTACAAAAGCCATGCTCAGCGATAACGCGATCGCCTTCCTGAAAAAGTTACTGGACACTCCCGGACCTTCCGGTTTTGAATCTGCACCCGCCAGGGTCTGGAGAGCGGAGGCTGAGAAGTTTGCGAAGGTGCGGGCGGACGTCGCCGGTAACAGCATAGCCGAGGTAAACCCGACTGGCTCACCCACGATAATGCTGGCCGGTCACATCGACGAGATCGGAGTGATCGTCACCTACATCGATGACGAGGGATACGCGTATATCGCGCCAATCGGTGGCTGGGATCCCCAGGTGCTCGTTGCGCAGAGACTGAGGTTCATCGGCCGAAATGGCGACGTTTTCGGTGTGGTCGGGAAAAAACCGATTCACCTGATGAAGACAGAGGATCGCGAAAAGGCGTCGAAGATGACGGACCTTTGGGTGGACATCGGCGCTAAAACGAAGGCCGAAGCCGAAGAGCATTTGTCTGTGGGCGATCCGGGTGTGATCGATTCGCGCACGATGGATTTTCCGAACGGGAGAATCGTATCCCGGTCGATCGACGACAGAATTGGCGCGTTCGTAGTTCTCGAAGCGCTCAAGCGATACGCCGAGAATCCTGGAAAGGCGCATGTCGTAGCGGTTGCAACCACTCAGGAAGAGATCGGATATCGGGGCGGTGGCGCCGGAGTCTGCGCAGCGTGCGTGAATCCAAAGATGGCGATGGTCGTTGACGTCACGTTTGCCATCGACCACCCGCAGGTAGAGAAGAAAGAGCTCGGCGAAGCGAAGATCGACGGCGGACCTGTTCTCACCCGCGGCTCGATCATCTCGCCTGTGGTCTTCAACCTCCTCAGAAAAACTGCGGAGGAAAAGAAAATTCCGTACTCGGTGCAGGCGGCTGGCCTTCACACGAGCACCGATGCAGACGCGATTCACATCGCGCGTGAGGGAATCGCGACTGCGCTTGTGTCGGTTCCTAATCGCTACATGCATTCTCCGAACGAGATGGTCTCGCTGGCAGATCTCGATCGAACTGCTACACTGTTGGCAGAAGTTTGTCGGGCCGTTACGGACGAGACTGATTTCACTGCACGATAAACGAATCGGGAGTAAAACCTGAGAGCCTGAGTTTGCCGATTTCAGGGAGGCGGCTAAATGAACTCCTATTGCGGGATCTTAATCACATCGGTCTTGGTACTTTCGCCTCTCTGTGTTTGCGGAGCACAGGCGCCGGATACGATGGCAACGGTTAGGGGGATCGCTGTCGAGAGTGTGAACGGCGGTTATCTCAAAGGCGCCTTGGTTTCAGTTTCCGGAACGATCCGATCCGAACGCTCGACTGGACTGACGTCGAGATAAGCGGCAAGAACCTGAAGCGAACTCTCCGTCACGCCTCGGCGAAAACGACGAGCAACGGAAGCTTCAGAATCTGCGGTCTGCCCGAAAATTTTACGGCAAATCTTCAGGCCTCTCATGGAGGCGACAGCACGGCGTCGGCAGGGGTAGTGTTCAGGCCGAGGCTCGCGATCGCCAGCCTGACACTGGGCCACTCTGCGGTCGGCTTGATACAAGCGGGAGCGGTGAATCCTGTGGCGTCCCAAAGCGCCGGCGCGATTCTTCGCGGGCGGGTTGTAAATGCGAAAGGTGCCGGAATTCCGGCGCCAGGGTAAGCGTTGACGATCGTGATCCAGCCGCGATAACCGGAAGCGATGGGAGGTTCGTTCTTTCGTCTCTACCTGCCGGTACTCGACTTCTGTCCGTGCGACGAATCGGCTTTGAGCCGATCGAACAGGTCGTTGGCTGAGCTTTGTGCGAGAGGGCAACGTGACCGTTGTTCTTAATAACCCTGTTCAGACCCTCGAGACCGTGCGCGTAACGGCTCTTAGTAGCGTGGGATTGTCCGCAAGAGGCTTCTACGAAAGACAGAAAAATTCGAAAGGAAAGTTCTTTGATCCCGAGTATCTGATAAAACGACGTGGTCGATGGCCGTCCCTGGCTATCGCAACCTTCTACGCAACAACATTTCGCCAGGTTGAGGGATAGCACGATGCTTGGAGGCACCGACCGCGGGTCTCCGAGTGAATGGTATCGCGGAATCGAGGTTGCCGCGGTTGAAGCTTACGGTCCAGGCCAAGGCCCCGCCGGAAATTCAGAAGATGACGACGCAGGGCGGGATCTGCAGCACTTTTGTAGTCTGGACGAAGTGGAAGATGGGCGCGAGGTGATGAGCAGCTTCGCCGTGTTGGGCGCCCATCGTCGCGGTTTTCGTTTTCGGTCCTGCTGTGAGGTAGAGCCTCAGGGTTGTGATTATGCTTTTTGGCATTATGCTTATTAGCATAATGTCTACTGGTATAATTCCGCGTCCTTGAAAAGTGAAAAATCCTTTTGAGTTCGGAAGAGAGCTTTCTCCCGATGAACTCGTCGACCGACGCGACGAAGTAAAGGAGGTTCGAGATGCCATTCGCGACTCGGGCAAACTTTTCCTGATCGGCCCCAGGCGCTACGGAAAGACGTCGATTCTGCGAGCCGCAGCCGAACGGTCGCAGAAGAACGATCGGGCGATCGTCCTCAGGTACGATGTTCAGGCCTTTCCCTCGCTCGAAGATCTGGCGAGCCGGCTCCTGACCGATACCGCGCGCGCTCTGGCACCTTCGCTTGAGAAAGCGGGCAAGATGCTGCGGAGTTTTTTTTCAAATCTCCAGCCGAAGCTCGACTACGATCCGGCGGAGAATACTTTTTCGGCGTCGCTTGGTCAGCTCAGGAACAAGGAATCGAGTATTCCACTTCTCACTGATGTTCTTGATGGCATCGAGTTGGCAGCCGCAAAAGCGAAGCGACCTGTGGCGGTTATTCTCGATGAATTCCAGAAGGCAGTCGAAGACGGCGGCGAAGCGGCGGAGGGTCAGATTCGGGCGGCGATACAGCGACACCGGCACGTCGGGTACGTTTTCGCTGGATCGAAGACGCGCCTGCTCGCGGACATGGTCGGCAAGGAAGGGCGCCCTTTCTACAAACTCGGAAAGGTGAGATTTTTGGGACCCTTGCCGCGCGATGAATTTGCTGCGTTTCTCAGTGAAGGCTTTCGTGGCGGCGGCATATCGGCAACAGACGATGCAATCGAGGCACTCCTGCATGCTGGAGAGGAAGTCCCGTACAACGTGCAAGCACTCGCTCACGCATGCTGGGACGGCTGCCGAGAATCCGGTAGAAAAACGAATCTGACTACTGAAAACGTGCTCGAAATGCGCGACACGACCGCGCTCCGTGCCGATCCCTTCTACACAATGCTGTGGAACGACCTCACCACTCCGCAGCAGAAGACGTTACTCGCAGTATTGAGAGACGGAGGCAATGGCCTCGCGTCGACTGACGTGTCGAAACGCTATGGGGTACCTGTTCCGACAATCCAGAAATCGCTGATGCTCCTCGAGGAAAAGAATATTCTCCGCGAGGATCAGCGTCTCGGTACCGCTCGTCTCCGGCTCGAAGATCCATTCTTCGGCGCCTGGATCAACCTTGTCGTTCCCCGTTGATCTGCATACTTCGCATTTTATTAGTACATGATTGTCTCACCTGACTGGCCTTGGAGTCCATGGACATGATCCGTAACATCCTGCGGCCAATCACCGCCGTCGGTCTCGTACTCGCGAGCGGCTGCGCAACCGCAATGAAGTCGTCGGACTTGTCGATGCGGCCGGGGGCGGCCGACTCAACTGTCATTCACGACGACATCGCCTATCTCGCCAGCGATCGCCTCGAAGGCCGACTCACCGGCACCGCCGGAAATGATTCCGCAGCGGCTTATCTCTCCCGCCGTTATGCGACGCTCAGGCTCCGGCAGGGTTCGCCAGGATATCTCCAGAAGTTCGTCGCGCGTTCCGCAGCCGACGCTCATTCTGGCAATACCGCCGGTCGTCCGACCCAGAACGTCGTCGCAATTCTTCCCGGCAGCGATCCCCATTTCGCCGGGCAATACATCGTCATCGGTGCGCACTTCGACCACCTCGGTCGCGAGACCAAGTTTGCTCTTGACCCCGAAGCAAAAGATGCGATCAGGAACGGGGCAGACGACAACGCTTCGGGCACAGCGGCCGTCCTTCAACTCGCTCGTATGCTCTCGGCTACTCATCCGCGCCATTCGATCCTCTTCGTCAATTTCAGCGGCGAAGAAGAAGGCCTGCTCGGTTCGCAGTGGTTCGTCGATCATCCGCCCGTACCGCTCGACAGCGTGATGGCGATGGTCAACTTCGACATGGTCGGCCGCCTCAATGCCGACAAGCTCCTCATCTATGGAACGGCGACAGCGACTGAGCTTCCCGGAATTGTCGACAGCGCAAATGCACACTCCGCAATTCCGTTCAAGGTCTCGGGCGGTGGCGATGGCTTTGGCTCGTCCGATCAGACGTCGTTTTACGCGAAGAACATTCCGGTCCTGCATTTCTTCACCGATATCCACGGCGATTATCACCGCGCGACCGACGACACAGAGAAGATCAATTCGGGCGGCGAAGCTCGCGTAGTCGATCTCGCCTATCGCGTGGTTCGTTCGCTCGATGACATGCCCGGCCGCTTGAGCTTCGTTCGCATCGCGGCTTCACCTCGAATGAGCGCAAGCGCCAGCTCTGGATCGCAGGTCTATCTTGGCTCAGTGCCCGACATGGCGGCGGGCGACGTACTTGGCCTCAAGCTCACCGGTATCCGTCCGGGAAGTCCGGCCGAAGTCGGCGGATTGATGGCGGATGATGTCATCACTGAGTTCGGCGGAGTCAAGATCACCGACCTTCAGAGCTACAGCGACGCGCTCTACTCGCACAAACCGGGCGATTCGGTGAAAGTGAAGATCCTTCGCGCGGGCAAACCAATGGAGGTCACTATAACCCTTGGAAAACGTGGCGGCTGACCGGTTGCCGCTAATGGATAGTTTGATTTTGATGATACTACGCGTCGATTGATCTCGTTCTCTTCTTCACGGCAAACAGTTTCCGGGGATGGACCTTGAAGAAATTGCTATCCCGACGCTGCGGACAGGCGAAAGTCAGCCTTTGCTGTCTGATATTTTTGATCTAACTTCAACGTCACAAACCTCTGCTCCTGGACCAATGCGAAACGCAGTAGTACTGCTAAAGCGCGATAAAGATGTTGAGATTGCGTGCGCTGACAATCTTGCGTTCATGCGGCCCTTGAGTGACGGAAGCCAGCAGCTGATTGTCACGTCGCCTCCATACAATATTGGCAAGTCCTACGAAAAGAAGAGAAGCATTGAGGCGTACCTGGCGGGACAGACTCAGGTCATAGCGGAGTGTGTGCGTCTGCTTTCGCCCGAAGGCTCGCTGTGTTGGCAGGTCGGCAACCATGTTAGCGCCAACGGCGAAATTACACCGCTTGACCTGTTGCTTTATCCAATTTTCAAGAGCCATGGTTTGATGCTTCGAAACCGAATCGTCTGGCATTTCGAGCATGGCCTTCATTGCACAAAGCGCTACTCAGGAAGATATGAAACAATTCTCTGGTTTACGAAATCCGACAATTATTTCTTCGACGTAGATGCAGTAAGAGTCCCCTCAAAGTATCCAAACAAGAAGGCGTTCAAGGGGCCCAGAAGAGGTGAACTTTCCGGCAACCCGCTTGGAAAGAATCCGGGCGACGTCTGGGTAATTCCAAACGTCAAAAGCAATCATGTGGAAAAGACAGTTCATCCGTGTCAGTTTCCAGTTGAACTAATTGAGCGACTGGTTCTGTCGATGACCCGTCCTGGCGACTCGGTGCTCGACCCTTACCTGGGGGTTGGGTCGTCCGTTATCGCCGCCATCAAACACGATCGGATTGGCCTCGGATGTGACACCGAGCAACAATATGTAGACATTGCATGGCAACGAATTCATGCGCTCAGAGCCGGCACCTTAAGAACGCGTCCGATGGGCAAACCGGTCTACGATCCTCGTCTGGCAAAAGGCGGCCACGTTTGAGAATCGTTGAGGTATACTCTCACCTGAATGGGCGGGAGCACATACTCGTCCACAAAAAGAAACTCTGGAAAGAAGTCGAATCAGTCATCAAGTCAATTGATGCAGAGTCTTGTCGGACCAAGGTTTCGAAAGAGTCTCGGAAAGCTCTACAGGGTCTGCTCTACGCCCCGATCGAGCTAAATCGCGCGTTTAAGAGTCGACTCGATTCGTTCGGTTGGAAAGAGAAAAAGATTTCTTATTGGGTTACATCCGACGCTGAGCTCATTGTTCAGACAATGCTGATGGATCCGAAGGCCCAGAAAGAGGAGATTCTCGCGAACGGAAAGCAGGCAATCTATTCCTACAATCAGACCGACTTCGTCAAAGATCGGGTCCACATCGAAGTTCAGTTTGGCAAGTATTCTTTCGTCGCTTACGACCTATTTGTCAAACACGTTGCATTTTTCGTAGGCCGACAAATCGATGTCGGAATTGAAATTCTTCCCATGAAAGAACTGCAGACGAAGATGTCTTCAGGCATCGCCTACTATGAGGCCGAGCTTTACAATCTGTTGAGACAGGGGCGCTCCACACCCTCGGTCCCGTTGGTACTGATTGGCATCGCGCCTTAAGACGTTGGACGTTCCAACGACCGCCTGAGTCGTCACCTTCGCCCGTCGATGCCCCTCCCCATCCCCGCCCCACGCGAAAGCGGCTTCACCACAACCACCAATACCCCGCTGTACTGGGTCGCCTACGGTCCGCCAGACGCGGACAAGCTGCTCGTCCTCCACGGCGGTCCCGGTGCAGACCACGCGTACCTCCTTCCGCAGATGCTACATCTGGCTGAGAAGTACAATGTGATCATGTACGATCAGCGAGGCGGCGGAAAGTCGAAATCGGACGAGCACGAGCCGATCACAATCGACACTCACGTTGCCGATCTCGATGCGATAGTCCGTGAATTCGAGCTGACGAACCCGTCGATCGTCGCGTACTCGTTCGGTGCGATGATCGCCCTTTACTACTGCCTCGAGGCGGATCGAAATACGTCGTTCTCGAAGCCATCGCGAATGGCACTGATCGATCCGGCACCTCTGAGAATGGATTTCCGCAAGCAGTTTGCGACCGAGTTCGCACGGCGGCAGAACAGTCCGGAAGTGAAGGCCATGCGCGACGAACTGGCGGCGTCAGGCCTTAGAGAAACTGATCCGGCGGAGTACAGGCAGAGGGTGTTCGAGCTGGCAGTGGCGGGCTACTTCGCCGACCCGCGAAACGCGCGAAATCTCACGCCTTTTCGGATCACCGGCCGCGTTCAGGAGAGCGTGTGGGACAGCATCGGCTCGGAGTACGATCTCCTCGGAAAGTTGTCGCCGATGGAATTCCCGGTGCTCATCGTTCATGGGCGTGACGATCCCATCCCGCCAGCGTCTTCCATCGAGGGCGCAAAGGCGATGAATGCGCAGCTCGTCCTGCTGGACGCCTGCGGACACGTACCTTACGTTGAACAGCCCGGCCCCTTGTTCTCGGCGCTGGATGAATTCCTCAGCACCTCGGACTCTTCAGCGACCCGCAATTAGCGAATGTCAGATTTCGGAATCGTTCAGCAGTACCTCACAACGATCGAGATGGACGGAAAACCGTGCACGGTTTCTGTCCGCATTGCCTATGACGGCATCGAGTACATCGGCCGACTGTTTTTTGCTGACCCCGAGACCGGCGAAGGAATTCCCGATCACGGCGCCATTCCAGGGCGCACTGTAGACGAGGCGGTAGAGTTCGCGCGCCGGCTCACGCTCGAGGACTTCACCCGACGCTATCATCGCGCCCGCGCAGACAAGCGCCGGTACACGTCCCTTCGTCGCGCCACGGACGAGATGCTGATGAAGATCAAATACATGAATCGCGTTTCGATCAACATGCAGAACGGACTTCTCGACGCGGAAGGCGCCAGGCAGGAAATCGAGCTGATCCAGAAACAGCTCCATGAGATGATCGACCGCATGCCCGGCCACGCGGGAACCGAAGGCTAGGTTTTCGCATATTGCGGGAGCATGGACTCCCGCACCGCTGCACATGTCCTCGACCAGATTGGCGCCCTTCTTCAGCTCACCGGCGCCCCGCGCTTCAACGCTCGCGCATATCAGCGGGCGGCGGGAGCCATACTCGCACTCGGCGCTGACGATCTCGCACCGCTTCTTCATTCGGGCGAGCTGAAGAACACGCCGGGTGTCGGCCCCGCGACGCTCGGCGTCATTCGGGATCTGGTCGAGACTGGAGAGTCGAGTTACCTCGCGCGTCTCACTGAGAACGTCCCGAGGGGTCTCGTTGAAATGGCGCGCATCCCCGGCCTCGGAATCGCAAAAGTCAGTCTCATCCACAAGGAACTGGGTGTCGAGACGCTCGCTGAGCTCGAAGAAGCCGCTCACGACGGACGTCTCGCGAAAGTAAAGGGCTTCGGGGCGAAGACTACCGAGCGCGTTTTGAATGGGATCGCGTTCGCACGAGATGCTGGGCGGAAGACGCGCTATCACCGCGCCGTTGCACAGGCGCTGGTGTTACAGGATCAAGTCGCGCGTCACCCCGACGTTGTCGAAGCAGTCATCACCGGTTCGGTCCGGCGCATCGCGGAGATAGTCGGAGACATCGACATCGTCGCGATTTGCGCTGCAGACCCGGTCGAAGTCGCAAAATCGTTTGCGAATGGGGCAGCGGTGAAAGAAGCCGCCGAGAACGGCGCCTTCGTTTCGATTATGTACGTCGATGGCGTGCGAATGAATCTTTTGTGCGCGCCGCGTGAGGATGCAGCAATCGCGCTATGGAGAAGCACCGGCAGCGAAGAACACGTGGCGCAGATTACGTCTCACGCGTTGCAAAAGACGATCGAAATCGGTGCGACATCTCTCTACTCAGTTCGCGGCGGCGATGTAGCGATCGCGACTGAAGCTGCGTTCTACAACAAGCTCGGGCTCGATGAGATTCCGCCCGAGCTCCGCGAAGGAATGGGCGAAGTCGAAGCTGCTGCATCTCATGAGCTGCCCGTTCTCGTCACCAGCGAAGACATCAAGGGCGCGCTGCACTGTCACACCACATGGTCGGATGGAGGTGCGTCGATCGCCGAGATGGCGCTGGCTGCCCAGGCGCTCGGCTGGAGCTATATCGGAATCAGCGATCACTCCCAGTTCGCGTTCTACGCCGGCGGAATGAAGCGCGACAAAGTTCTTCGACAGCACGAAGAGATCGACGAGCTTAACTCGAGAATGAAAACATTTCGCATCCTCAAGGGATGCGAATGCGACATTTTGCCGAGCGGAAATCTCGACTACGAAGACGATACGCTGGACCTGTTCGACTACATCGTCGGGTCAGTGCACTCGCAGTTCAAGATGGAAAAACCGGTGATGACCGCGCGCGTCCTCAAGGCCATGGACGATCCGCGGATGACCATACTCGGCCACGCGACCGGACGATTGCTGCTCTCGCGGCAGGGTTATCAGATCGACATCGACGCTGTGATCGATAAAGCTGTTGAAACAGGGATCGCGATCGAGCTCAACGCTGATCCGCATCGTCTCGACCTGGATTGGCGCCATTGCCGCGACGCGCGCGATAAGGGCGTTCTCATCGCGATTGGCCCCGACGCCCATTCGGAAGCCAGTCTCGAGAACGTCGAAATGGGAGTAGCGCTGACGCGAAAGGCGTGGTGCGGGAAAAAAGACATCCTCAACACGAAAACGTGGAGGCAGGTGCTCGCGTTTGCCCGATCAAAGCGCGAGAATCACTAGGTGCTGACCCCTGCAAAGAAAGCCGCCGCGAAACCGGCGGCTAAGAAGACTGCGAAACCGAAGAAGCTCGTCCCGAATGCGGCCGCAAAGTCTCCCCGAAAGCGAAAGAAGAAACGCGGGGCCGAGCTCAAGGCTCACGCTGAAGAACTTCTGATGAGATTGAAGGCACAGTATCCGGATGCTCACTGTGAGCTCGACTTCGAAACGCCGCTGCAGCTCCTGGTCGCGACGATACTGAGCGCTCAATGCACTGACAAGCGCGTGAACATGGTGACTCCAGATTTGTTCAGGACTTACCCTGACGCGGAGAGCATGTCGGCCGCGAAGCAGGAGGACCTCGAGGAGTTGATCAAGAGCACCGGCTTCTTCCGGAACAAGACGAAGAGTCTGCTGGGAATGTCTGCTGCGGTTTCAGAGAAACACGGTGGCGCCGTGCCGTCCACGATGAGTGAACTCGTTGAGCTGCCAGGAGTGGGTCGCAAAACGGCAAACGTCGTTCTTGGGAATGCGTACGGGATCAACGAAGGCGTCGTTGTAGACACTCACGTTGGCCGGCTCGCCGTTCGCCTTGGGCTTACCGATGAGACAGATCCGGTGAAGGTCGAGCAGGCATTGATACCGCTGTTTCCACGAGACGATTGGGCGCTTCTGTCGCATCTACTGATCTTTCATGGACGCCGGATTTGCTTTGCTCGAGCGCCAAAGTGTGCTGAGTGTGTGCTGAACGATATTTGTCCGTCAGCGAGGGTTTAGGCGGAAGCATCAGTTTCTCAGTCAAGAGTAGAGAGATGACAGTAATTCAGTCTTTGAGTACAGAGTCAACGACCCCACGGTCCGTTCACGCAACTCATAACTCGAGGACTGAATAACTGTCATCTCTCTACTCTTGACTGACAAACTGTCTGGGTTTCCCGAAGGCAGCCACTTGAACGCCCATTAACTGGATGTACCTTCCCCATACCAAC
>JBBSGU010000032.1:0-28922 GCA_038253755.1 Gemmatimonadales bacterium
CAGGCCGGGTCGCGAGACAAAGAATGCGTGTCTTCAGGTATCGGCGAACCAGTGAATGCATGAGAGCCTTCGGGCGAGGTAAGAATCAACATGGCAACCCCATCATCACCGGACAGTCCTCCGCGTCTTTCCGATCTCATCCAGCCAACTAACCGGCGCAGATTTCTCGGCAATGCGTCACTGCTTTCACTGGCAATCCCTGGAGTCGGAGCGGCTATTGCGGCCTGCGCTCCTGTCGCCGAAAAAAGTGGCGACTCTGCAGTAGCAGCACATACGCCGGCCGCCGGCACGCAGGGAGGAGTTCCGCCAGCGCTCCATAACCCCGACAGCAGACTCGACACAGCACTGTTGAAAGGTGGTCATCCGAGCTCATCGGCGGCCGGAATAGCCCCGGCGCCAACGATCCTTACGCGGTTCGATCCCGCATTGCCGCCGCTCGGGTCAGGCAATCTCAAACTTCATTGGAGAACGAAAGACCTGCCCGTTCGCATTTCCGACACTGAGGTCGTGGCGGCGTGGACATTTGAAGGAGACATCCCTGGACCGATCGTGCACTGCCGAGTGGGCGACACCGTTGAGTTCACGTTGACGAATGACGTAGACGTGCCGCATTCGATGGATTTTCATGCTGCGCAGATCGATCCGAAGAACGCATTCCGGTCGGTGCCGAAGGGAGAATCAGTGACGTATACGTTCAAGCCGAAGTGGGCTGGTGCCTTCCTGTATCACTGCGGATCATCGCCAGTACTGATGCACATTGGATCGGGTATGTACGGCGCAATTGTCGTGTCACCGCGCGAGCCACTGCCGCGAGCAAAGGAATTCGTCCTCGTACAAAGCGAGTACTATCTCGGGGAGGCCGTTGGCGGAATTCGGCCGTTTGATTACAACAAGATGCTCGTCACGCTTCCCGATTACGTGATGTTCAACGGGCGCCCCAATCAGTATGTGAAGGATCCGATCAAGGTGAAGGTAGGCGACAGAGTCCGATTCTGGGTTGTAAATGCAGGACCAACCCATCCGTGCAGTTTCCACGTAGTGGGTGAGCAGTTCGACACCGTGTATCTGGGAGCGCCACCAGGATCTGCGATACGTGGCGTACAAACATGGGATGTCGCGGCTGGAGGCGGGATGTGTTTCGAACTCATGTGCGACGTGCCCGGCGATTTTCCTGTTGTCAATCACGGTTTTGGGCACGGACAGAAAGGCGGGATTGGAATACTCTCAGTCGAGGGGTGAAAAAAAAGAAAGGCCGGAATCACGATGATTCCGGCCTTTCCGGCAACGATCGGCGAAGACTACACGGCGTCCGAAAGGCTCGTGAAGTTGAAGTCCTTCGCCTTGATTGCGGGCACCACGATAGGACCACCCTGCTCAGTGCCGGCAAGACGAACTGCCGGACCAAGCGCTTGAAGATTGTTCAACAGGAACAACGGCGACTCGTTGAACCGAAAGTTCTTGATCGACTTCGCGATCTTTCCGTTCTCGACGAGGAACGTTCCATCTCGCGTCAAACCGGTAAACAGGATCGTGCGAGGATCAACCGGACGCAGATACCACAGGCGCGTGACGAGAACTCCGCGCTCCGTTGACTTGATCATGTCGTCCAGAGAAGTGGTGCCGCCTTGCATCTTGAACGTGCTCGGACCTCCAGTCACCGGCTTGCCCTGCTTCTGCGCCCAGAAGCGCGAATAGAACAGCTGCTTCAGCACACCGTTCTCGACCCATACCTGGCGTGCGAGCGGCAAACCTTGTCCATCGAACGGCTGTCCGAGAAGCTGAGGATCCTGCGGGTCCGAGAAAATCGTGACACGCTCGTCGACAATCTTCTCGCCGATCTTGTTGCCACCGCCCTGCTTGGTGAAAGCACTGCGGCCTTCGTCAGCACTACGTGCCGCGAGTGAGCCACCCATCAGCTGGACGAGATCTCCAACCGCCTGCGGCTCGAGAATCACCGTGTATCGGCCCGGCTCGATCGCAACAGGATTGCGCGACAACCTCGCCTTCGTCATCGCGCGGTCTGCAACTTCAGCGAAGTTGATCTGATTCCAGTCCGGACTCTCGGCTCCCGCCCACCCCGATCCGGTTCCGTCGGTGGTGCGAACGGTTAGCGTATAGTTCGCGTTCGTCGATCTGCTGTACGCGAACAATCCCTTGCTGTTTCCTAATGCACCGGCGTTGGCATTCACCTGGATGAAACCAGCCGCGGTCAGGTCACCAGCCTTGCGAGCGGGAGCGAGAGCCGTCAACGCAGCCTGGGCCCGAGCTTCAGGCGTAAGATTCGCCGTCGACTCGAAGTAGCCATTCACGGGCAAATACGTCTGGAGCGGAAGCCCGGGCATGGATTCAGGATCATCAGGGGAAAGCCGCGCGAGTGCTTCCGATTTCTCTACTGTCGCCTTCAGCGATTCATCGGAAAGATCATTCGTCGTCGCAGCGGCGTGCTTTTTCCCGATCGTGCTCTGAACGCCAATACCTCCAGTCATCACACCACCGGCTGTCGACATTTGATTCGCCGCAAACCGGACATCTGTCTGGTATCCGCTGTTCACGTTGACGGAAATCTCATCCGCCTTCGAGAAGCCCACGATCTTCTTGACTAGCGCCTCACACTCTTCGCGCGACATCAGCGCATTCGCAGGCATCATGGATTCATTCGCGCCGATCAGCCGGCGCGGCTCGCGTCTTCTATTCGTCTCGCGGCTCACGCCTTCCTCCCGGTGTTGATCACGTTGATGTTGCGGAACCTGCTCGGCACACAGCCATGGCTCACCGCGTTGCTCTGTCCCGGCTGGCCCTTTCCATCATTGAAAGCGCCGCCAAGCCAGTAGCTCTTCTTGCCGCCGATCATGTCCATCGAGTTCCAGAAGTCAGGCGTACGCATCTGATACGCGACGTCTTTCAGCATGCCGACGATCTTGCCGCCTTTCACCTCGTAGAACACCTGGCCGCCAAACTGCGCATTGTAGCGCTGCTGGTCGATCGAGAATGAGCCATCGCCGATGATCGCAATTCCGCGATCTGTCGCGGAGATGATGTCTTCCCAGCTCGTTTCTTTTTCGCCTGGTAGCAGCGAGACGTTAGGCATACGCTGGAACTGAACGCTGGACCAGTTGTCCGCGTTCGAGCATCCGTGCGAGTGCGTTGGACGTCCCTTGGAGTCGTACCACCACTTGAGCCAGTTCGCCTGCTCGCGCGTTGTCTGGTAATCGTTCACAATTCCGTTCTTGATGATCATGAACTCTTCGGGCTTCACGCCTTCGTCGTCGTAACCGATCGTCGCGCACGCGCCAGGCTGTGAACGATCGCCCTGAATGTTCATGAAGGTCGGACCGTACTTCAGCTTGCCAAGCACGTCCCGGGGAGGCGCGACAAAGCTGGTTCCGGCGTAATTCGCTTCGTAACCCATCGCACGATCGAGCTCAGTGGGATGCGCGATCGACTCGTGAATCGTGAGCCAGAGGTGAGTCGGGTGCAGGATGAGATCGTAACGACCGACATCCACCGACTTCGCGCCGAGTTTCTCGACAGCTTCGCCGGCCCACTTCTGGGCGTTTCCGACGAGGTCCTGCTCGAGCACGTATTCCCATCCACGCCCAGCCGGAGCGACAACGTTCGTGCGCGTCTGGAAATCGGAAAAATCGGGAGAGACGGCGGTGATCGCGAACGGAACAGCAGTGCGAACGATGGTCTGCTGAATTACAGAACCTTCGGTTGACGCGAAGCTCCGGTCTTCCTTAATGAACAGGAGACCGGAATTCACGAAACGAACGCCTTTCACCTTCAACGCCTCGGCGTTTGCCTTGAGAAGAAGGTCGGCGCGCTGCTCGATCGGAATCGTGAATGGATCGACCTTGAAGTCGCTCTTCCACGAAGCGTTGGGATATGCCTGCGTCGGCGCGAGGACCACTGGCTGGTCGCGAGCGATTCTGTTCGCCTTTGCAATCGCGACTGCTTCGCGAGCCGCCGCTGCGACTCCGTCTTTCGTGAGGACTTTCGTCGCTCCGAAGCCCCAGGTTCCATCGACCAATGCACGAATGCCGGCACCGATCGAATCAGTATCGGCGGTCTGCACGATCTGCTGTTCGCGTGTGAACACGATGCTGTTGCGATAGCGTCCGATGCGCACATCGGAATAGCTCGCGCCACCGCTCTTTGCGGTGTTGATCGCGACCATCATCAGCTCGCGGACGGTGTCTTCGGCGGGCATTTCGTCTGCGCCGCGCGGCACGCCGATCAAGCCCGACATCGCCTCGGCCGGATTGAACGCTCCGGCGGCGGCCATGGCGGCAGCCGCCATTCCGCCCTGTTTGAGGAAGTCTCGCCTTGTTTTCACTGGTTTCGTGTTTGAGGTGACAACCGACGTACAGCGACTGACGTGGTCAGTGCGTACGTCATGCGCGGCCAGAAAGAGACCTCGCATCATGCTGCGACACAGGATGTGCCGAGAGCGAATATCGGAACAGGCGCATGAGGCCGCAATCGGGACTCCCTCGCATAACCTCGTGTAAGGCCTGATCTTACAAAAGAATTACAGTTTGGTGTCACCACTTTTCGTGAGAGAGAGGCGTAGCTTTCGCATCAGATTCAGCCGCTAACCAGAGGCAAATGGCTCTACAGTCAGTCACAGCGAAATCGCTCGAAATGTCACGGGAAGATCTCCTCGGAGCTGCAGCCAGGCTCCGCGCCGAGGTCGCCCGGAGGATCGTAGGTCAGGAAGTCGTCATCGAGGAAATCCTCATGGCGCTGCTGGCTGGCGGACATGCCCTGCTGGTGGGGGTGCCCGGACTCGCCAAGACGCTGATGATTCGGAGCGTGAGTGAAGCGATGGACCTCGATTTCCGCCGCATCCAGTTCACACCTGACCTTGTTCCGAGCGACATTACCGGCACCGAGATCATGGAAGAGGACAGCGCGACTGGTGCCCGCTCGTTCAGGTTCGTCAAAGGACCGATCTTCGCGAACATAGTTCTCGCCGACGAAATCAACCGTGCCCCGCCGCGCACCCAGGCCGCTCTTCTCGAGGCGATGCAGGAGCATTGCGTCACCGCTGCCGGCGAGACGATGCCGCTGCCCGAGCCGTTCTTCGTTCTCGCAACTCAGAACCCCATCGAGCAAGAAGGCACATATCCGCTTCCTGAAGCTCAGCTCGACCGTTTTCTCTTCGACGTTCGCGTCGGATATCCCGACGAAGAAACGGAAATTGGCATCCTTCGTTCTACTACGGGATCCGATTTCGAACCGCTTCGTCCGGTAATCAGCGGCCCCGAGACTCGTGCGCTTCAACGTTTGGTCCGCGACATTCCAGCGGCCGATCCAGCCCTTCGCTTTGCGGCACGACTCGCCCGGGCGACGCGTCCTGCGGAATCCGAAGCTTCGGAAATGGTGAAGAAGTACGTCCGCTGGGGAGCCGGACCTCGCGCCGGCCAGGCACTCATTCTGGGCGCGAAGGCGCATGCGCTTCTCGCCGGAAGATTCGCTGTCGCGCCGGCGGACATCATCCGCGTTGCCAGGCCCGTGCTGAGACATCGTGTCCTGCCGAATTTCGCCGCGGAGGCAAAGGGAGTCACTGCCGAGCAGATCATCGATCAGCTCCTCGAGGACGTGAAGCCTCCGAAGAGCGACATAAAGCTCTAGAAACGATGGCTCGCTGGAGAGACGGAAGCGGCAAACTCGCGAGCGGTCGAGCCGGTCGCGCCGTTCGCGACACCCCGCCTGACTACGCAGCGCTCCTCGACTCGGTTCGCGGAATCCGGTGGCCTGCGCGGTCGGCGATCCGCAGTGGAATCCCCGGTGCGCATACGTCGAAGATGCGCGGAATTTCAGCGGAGTTCACCGAGTACCGGCCGTACAGACAGGGCGACGACCTCGGTCGCATCGACTGGAAACTCTTCGGCCGCAGCGATCGCGCCTATACAAGGTTGTCGAACGATCGCGCGATTCTTCCGACGACGATAGTTCTTGACGCTAGCGCGTCGATGGATTTTCCCGTCGATACCCACGCAAAATGGAATTTTGCGACTGAGCTCGCGATTGGACTCGCTGCGGTTGCCCGAAGCTCGGCCGACCCCGTGGGTCTCGTGATCGCGCAAAAAGGGAAGACGGTCCAACTCCCTCCGCGGACGCGACAGGGTGTGATTCACGAAATGCTTCGGGCCGTGTCGGAAGCAAGTCCTGAAGGTGATGAGCCGTTATCCCCGGCGCTAACGAGCGCCATGCGCGTGAGCGGGCGAATCGTGCTGATCACCGATTTCCTGGGTGACACGGAAGAGCTTCTTACGAATGCTTCGCGAGGCATCGTTGGCGGCAAGGAAATTCACGCAATCCACGTTGTCGCGCCCGAAGAGCTCGAACCGTCGAGGGAGATGCTTCTCGTTGCGGACCCTGAAGCTCCGGACGTTCGCCGTCCGCTGACTGGCGACGCGCGGGATGCGTACGCCGAAGCCTTTGCTGCCTGGCGCGAGTCGATTTCGCACGCGTGGAGCGATTCGGGCGTTTCGTACACGATGGCAGTTGCTGGAGAAGAAACCCCCGATCATCTAATTAGACGGATTGCTGCACCGCGCGGAATGGCGGTGACGGCGTGACGTTCCTCGCTCCCGGATTTTTTGTCGCATCGCTTGTTGTGGCGGCTGCAGTTATCGCGTTGCACTTCATCGTAACTCGCCAGCCAATAGCGGCGATCCTACCAACTGCGCGGTTCGTTCCCAACTTGCCGGCGACAGCGACGGCGCGAGCAACGCGTCCGTCAGATTTGCTGTTGATGCTGTTGCGTGTCCTGCTCGTCCTCGCGGTCGGAGCGGCGTTGGCACGGCCTATTTTCAAGCCGTCGAGAGACGCAACAGCTCGCGTCATTCTTGTCGATGCCTCGCGCTCAGTGGGAAATGTGCAGGAGGTTCGCAACAGCGCGCTTCAGTACTATAGAAATGGCGACGCTGTGCTCCTTTTTGATTCGGCAGCTCGAACCGTCAATGGCAGCATCGCTGATTCGCTACGCGCGATTGCAAAGACGGATCGTGCAGGAAAGTTGTCCGGCGCTCTGATTTCTGCATTGAGAGCGGGAAGCTCGATGCGCGATAAAGCCGACAGTCTCGAGTTGGTTGTCGTTTCGCCGCTTGCCTCCAACGAATTTGACGCCGCGACGGACAGCATTCGCACGCTATGGAAGGGACGAGCTCGCATCGTTCGCGCGGGTGCTGCTCCGGTCGCTACGCCCGCGAACGAGCCGATTCAGCTGAAAGCCATAAGCGGCGATCCGCTCGCGGTAACTGTCGCCAAAATCGCTCCGTCGAGTCCTGCGCGTATCGTTAGATCCGGGTCAACAGCCGACGATTCGAAGTGGGCATCCGAAGCGCCCGGCGCTCTAGTCGATTGGTCTGTTTCCGCGCGTCCGCGAGGCGCGATCGCGAAGACAAGGCCCGATACAATCGGCGGCGTCGTTGCCGAACGCGCGATGGTCGTTGCTGCGTTTCCGAGACAGTGGACGTACCCGGCCGATTCCCTTCGCGGCGCACGAGTAGTCGCGAGGTGGACCGACGGAGAGCCCGCCGCGTTGGAATGGACCGACGGCGCTGGTTGCGTGCGGTCTGTCGAGGTACCGGTTAATCCAATCGGCGATTTGCCGCTGCGAGCCAGCTTTGTGCGGTTCGCAGCCGAGATGACGCAACCCTGCTCGAACCATTCGATCCTTTCGACCGCGACGCCCGCACAAGTTGCGGCGCTTGCTGGAACCGGCGGACTCGCGGTTCGAGATTCGTTCGAGCCGAGGGCCGATGTGAGGTCTGCGGTGGCGCCGTGGCTCCTCGGGTTGGCGATGGTGCTGGCAGTTGCGGAGTTGTTTGTTCGGCGGAAAAGGGACGAGTTCACTCGGGCGACGGCTCGAGAGACAACTCGCATGGGTCGCGCAGCGTGACCGCGACAGAGCGCGTTCGCAACGCACAACGGTTGCTCAGCGTCGGTGCCATCACTGCCGCACTTGCGTGGGCGGCTGCGACGTCGATCGCAGTCTTATTCGGTTTTTCGTTGATCGCGCGGATGTCGCCTGACGTAATAGTTACGCCCGAGTGGGTAACGATTGTTGCGGTGGCATCAGGATTGTTGGTCGCGGGCACGCTCATGTGGCGCGCGAGACACCTGGCCTCCTTCGCCAAAGTCGCACTCTGGATCGAAGAGAGAATCCCTGGACTCCACTACGCACTAGTCACGGCGATTCAGCCCGAACGTTCCGCGTTTGCGGACGGAATCGAGTCGGCAGTTGCTCGAGAAGACATCGCAGGTGTGACGGGACGCGCATTCCGCCGGATCGTAATTCCAGCGCTCGCTGCGGTCGCAGTAGGGGCAGCACTACTATATATATCGCCGCCGTCATCGCTCACCCGCAGCGATCTACTTGGCCGACTCGGCGGATCCTTACGGAATTCCGGCGGAATAGTCGGCAATCGCCTGGACAAGATCATCGTCGATCTCACTCCGCCATCATACACTGGCCAGCGCTCGACAACTCTCGACGACCCGTCATCGGTTACGGCGCTGATCGGAAGCCGATTGGTCGTACGTGGCGACGGAGCCGCTGCCGGAGTCACCGCCACGCTCGGATCATCACCTGTGAATACGCACGACCGCGACGGCGGCTGGGCGATCGCCGTCGCGATGCCGGCCAAACCGGTCGCGCTGACGTTTCACGATCGACGGTTCGAGCGAATCGTCGTTCTCGATCCGCGAACAGATGCTCCCCCGAAAATCGTGCTCGTTTCGCCTGTCCGCGACACGACGATGCGAGTGGCGAAACTCGTCATTCATCTCAATGCGAATGCTACTGATGATATCGGGCTCAGCGGCGCGTACTTCGAATATCTGATCACTACAGGTTCAGGGGAAATCTTTTCTGCACGAACAATCAACACTTCTATCGTTCGTTTCGGTGGGAGTCGCAGCGGATCGATTTCGTCTACGCTCGATTTTGCGACTCTGAAGCTCAATCAAGGTGATATCGTTTCGATTCGCGCAATTGCACAAGACGTAAATACACTGACGGGTCCCGGTCTAGCGACCTCGGACACTCGCACGTTTCGAATTGCCCGCGCCGACGAGTATGACTCAGTCGCTGTCGATGCAGCTGCTCCGCCACCGGTAGACAGCTCGGCCCTCAGCCAGCGCATGCTCATCATGATGACCGAGAAGCTGGTGAAGGAAGAAAAGAAGATCAGCCACGCCGAGAAAGTGCGTCGGTCGGGCGGGATCGGCGATTTGGAGGATCGCGTCCGCAAGAAAGTTCACGAAGTACTGTTTGAAAGCCAGGATCTTTTCGGTCAGGAAAAAGCGGGGGATCCACCTCCGGATATAGAGCAGATGGAGCCAGCAGACAATGTGACCGAGTCAAAGAATCCGGATCTTTCTCTTGCATACAATGCGTTGTGGCAAGCTGTCCGCTCACTCCAGATAGCCGAGCCCGAAGCTGCGTTGCCGCCGATGCGTGTAGCGTTGAAAGCGTTGGACAAAGTGCGACTTGCCAACCGGCTGTATTTGCGCGGTACCCCGCCGAAAGTCATCGTGGACATCGCGCGGGTACGAATGGCCGGAAAGGAAAAAGGAAGCACCAGCACTCGTACGCCGAGGTCGTATGCAGATTCAGCGCATGCGGATTTGGAGCGGAGATTCGGAAACGCGATCGAGCTTCTATCACACAATCCGACAAATGCCATTCGAGACATCACTCTACTTCGAGTAGAAGCTCTGTCCACTGCGCCGACGTTCGCTGCGGCACTGAGCGATGCGATAGATGCCTTCCGTAAGGGCACCGACGCGACAAATTCGCTCCTTCGCGCGCGGCGCGCGCTGTCGGGCGAACCCGTCGCGCAGCCGGGACTGCCTTCATGGTCGAGGACCTGGTGACTGAATTCGTCTTTTGTACCGGGCGATACGAATCAGGCGACTGGGACAGCGCGCCGACACTCCCGGCGAATCTGATCGACAGCGTTGCGCGATACACCGAAATCGCGACGGCGCCTGCCGGAGTGATCGTGCCGCTGTCATCGGAGAGACTGCTCGAGTACCCGCTGGTCTACCTCACTGGTCACATGCCGTTCCGATTCACGGAAGCAGAACGGAGAAACGTTCAGAAGCTCGTAGATCGTGGTGGAATGATCTTCATCGACGATCACAATCACGACATCGACGGCATCTTCAGCAAAACGGCGCTCGAGGAAATCACTCGAACGTTCGGCAAGCCAGTAGACCTTCCGAACACGAACCCGATCTACTCATGCTTCTTCAAGTTCGACGACGGACCACCCGCGACAAGTCACGAGCTCAATGGCTGGGGCGACAATCTCGTTCACAAGAATCTCAAAGCCGTCACCAGGGACGGGCGCATTCAGGTTCTGTTCAGCAACAAGGACTACAGCTCCGAATGGAACTATCATCCTGACAACAAGCGCTTCTCGGCCGTGGACAACACACGCTTCGGGGTGAACATCGTGGTTTATGCACTCACGCGCTGAAACCCGAAGCGGTGTCGAGACAGTGCTCCGCGTCGTGAGCATCGGCGTCATTGCCTGGATGCTGTGGCTGTCGCTCGACCATGGCAAGCCTGAATCAGTCGTTGGCGCGCACACGGTTGCTCTCTCTGCCGAATTGAAAGATTGGTCGAGGCGTGGCGTCACGCCTGACCGGATTTCCGTGCAGCTCGACAGCGTGCCGACACCTCGCCAGCGCGATTGGCTTGCTGCATTGCGTGCGTCGGGCAGCAAAGTATCATGGAATGGATCACTCCCGGCGGTGGGAGTCGAAGTTCAACCGATCGCTGCCCCGAGCGGAGGTTACAACGTTCTCGTCAGTGCGCCGGCTGGATCGGCGATCGTTGTGGGCGATGAGGTTGGTCCGCTCGACACAGTGCGTGCAGCAAACGGAGGCGCGCGAATCTCAGTTCCGTCGGCGTCCGGTGTCGTCACTGCTACTTCATCGGGAACAACCGCCAGAGCAAGCCTGCCTGATTCGCTCAGGATCAAGCACGTTCTCGTGCTCGGCAGTGCCGACTGGGAATCGAAGTTCGTGATCGCGGCGCTCGAAGAAGACGGCTGGAAGGTAGACGCACAGACCGCTGTCGCTCCCGGTGTTCGCGTAACTCAGGGTTCGATCGAACCGATCGACACATCGCGTTATTCCGCGGTGATTGCACTCGACAAGTCTGCGTCGTCCTACGCATCCGGGATCGCACGATATGTCGCCAATGGCGGGGGTGTCATTCTCGGAGCGTCGGCTGCCGGATCGGAAAGTTTTGCTTCGTTACGAGCAGGCAGCACGGGCAAGACCGATGCGCCGGCGGCAATTCAGTCGGAGCCCGGCTCAATGACACTTCAATCTCTCTCGGTAACGCCGATTGTCGGAATGCGTGGCGATGCGGTTGTTCTCGATCGTCGCAACGGAAATGTCGCAGCCGCAGCCCGCCGCGTCGTGAGCGGTCGCGTTACGCAGCTCGGCTATATCGATACGTGGCGATGGCGGATGACCGGTTCGGATAACTCGGTCGCCGACCACCGAAAATGGTGGACGAATGCCGTCGCGGGCGTCGCATACGCGCCTCCGGCATCTGCGGCAGCCGTGTCAACCGCGGACGACGCCCCGCTTGCGCGGCTGGTCGGAGCGCTCGGCCCGCCTTCCGCCGCCGTCACGATACCGCTGGCTTCGGCAGGCGCATCGGTATCATTATGGTGGCTGTTCGCAATCCTGTCGCTGTCACTTCTGGCCGAGTGGGTCTCGCGTCGCACGAGGGGTGTGCGATAGGGATCCGCCGGAGGCTCTAATGAATGCATCAGGCGATTCCAGCTACGATTCGGTAAGCAACATCGGCGAGCTGTACGACCTCGCTTCCCCTTACGGACATCGAGGCGACGTTCAGTTCTATGTAGATGAAGCTGTAAAGTCTGCCGGGAGAGTTCTCGAGGTTGGATGCGGAACGGGACGAGTCCTTCTTCCAACTGCCCGGCGTGGAATCTCGATTACAGGAATCGACCGCTCCCCCGCAATGCTTGAACGTTGCCACGAGCTGCTGGCACTCGAGGATGAGAGCCTCCGCCAATGTGTGCGACTCGAACAGATGGACATGCGCAACTTCGACCTTCGCGATCAGTTCTCGCTCGCGACAATTCCGTTCCGCCCGTTCCAGCATCTTCTCGAGGTCACTGACCAGCTCAACACGCTGCGGTCTATACATCGCCATCTATTGAAGGGCGGACACCTCGTGTTCGACGTCTTCAATCCGGATTTCAAGCGACTCGCAGCCGGTCCCACGGGGGAGCATGAGGATTATCCACCCACGACTCTGCATGATGGGCGACAAGCGCGCAGGACTGGAAAGGTCTCGACAATCAATGCGACAAAACAGGTCAACGAGATTGAATTGATTTATCATGTTACTGACAAGGACGGCAACACCGAGCGAATGGTGATGGCATTCCCGATGAGATGGTACGGCCGCTTTGAGATCGAGCATCTGCTCGAGCGATGCGGTTTTGGACTCAAGACAGTCTATGGAAACTTCGACCGGACTGAACTTTCTGATGGTTCACCTGAGATGATCTTCGTGGCGGAACGACGCTGATGGATATTCTGTACGGCTATTTAAGAAAATATTGGAGGCTGGTTGCGCTGGCCCTCGTACTGGCGACGATCAACCAGGTGTTCTCGCTGCTCGATCCGTTGATTTTCCGTCACGTTATCGATTCGTACGCGACTCGATACAAGGATTACACGACGGGTCAGTTCATTAGAGGCGTTGCGCTGCTATTGAGCATGGCGGTCGGCGTGGCGTTCATCTCGCGAGTCGCAAAGAATTTCCAGGACTATTACGTCAACGTGATCGTCCAGCGACTCGGCGCCGAGATGTACTCGGATGGCATTCGTCATTCGCTGGAGCTGCCGTATTCGGTGTTCGAGGACCAGCGGAGCGGTGAGACCCTTGGAAAGCTCCAGAAAGTACGAAGCGACGTCGAAAAGTTCATCTCCCTGTCGGTGAACATGCTCTTTACCACGCTCGTAGGCGTGGTGTTTGTGATGATCTATGCATTCAGCGTTCACTGGGTCATAGCACCTGCATTCCTGCTGACTGTCCCGCTGCTCGGCGTTTTGAGCTCGGTGTTGAGCAAGCGGATCAAGGTGATCCAGAAGGTGATCGTGGCAGAGACGACGGCGCTCGCTGGATCGACGACAGAATCACTCCGCAACATCGAGCTCGTAAAGAGCCTTGGTCTTGCTGACCAGGAAGTGCAGCGCCTCAACGCGACGACCAACAAGATCCTGAAGCTGGAGCTGAAGAAGGTGCGTTATCTGAGAAGCCTCAGCTTCATTCAAGGTACGTTCGTCAATCTTCTTCGGACGTGCATTCTGTTCCTGATGCTGTACCTGATCTTCACTCAGAAGATCACCGTGGGCCAATTCTTCTCGCTGTTGATCTACTCGTTCTTCATCTTCGGCCCGCTACAGGAGCTGGGAAACATCATCAACACGTATCGGGAGACTGAAGTGTCGCTTCAGAATTTCCGCGACATTCTTGCGATCCCGAAGGATCTAAAGCCGACGAATCCCGTTCCCGTGGATGACCTTGAGACGCTCGAATTCCTGGATGTGAGCTTCACGCATCAAACTGCGAGCACTCCGGCGCTCAGCGACATCTCGTTCGACGTGAAACGCGGAGACACGATCGCGTTTGTCGGGCCGTCTGGGGCGGGGAAGACAACGCTCGTGAAGCTGCTGGTTGGTCTCTATCCGCCGAAGCAGGGCGAGATTCTCTACAACGGCTTTTCGAGCAAGGTCATCGACCTCGATGCTCTGAGAGAGCGAATCGGGTTCGTGACCCAGGATTCACAACTCTTTTCCGGCACGATCAGGGAGAACCTTCTTTTTGTCCGTCCGGATGCCACCGACGAAGAGTGTCTCGACGTGCTTCACAAGGCGGCCGCGCACACGCTGCTTGCTCGCGCTGACAACGGTCTCGACACAGTAATCGGCGAAGGCGGCGTGAAGGTCTCCGGTGGTGAGAAGCAGCGGCTGTCGATTGCAAGATCGCTTCTTCGAAAACCGCACCTTCTCGTTTTCGATGAGGCGACATCGTCGCTCGATTCGCTGACCGAGGAAGAGATCAGCCGCACTATGCGGGATGTCGCCAACGACCGCGCCGTGATGACGATCCTCATCGCGCATCGATTGTCCACCATCATGCATGCTGATCGGATCTACGTTCTCGAACGCGGTCGCATCATCGAGCAGGGTCGACACGAGGAGCTCATAGAGTCGATGGGGCTTTACTATGCCATGTGGAGGCAGCAAGTCGGTGAGCGGAGGGCAATATCGGCGCCGCCGACGCCTCTCGCGCTACCTCCGAAGAGGCAAGTCGCTGGTGTCAGCTAGCGGAACGGCCATTAACTACGATGGCACAGATGAAAAAGATGCACAGATGAGAGCGGAACAGCAGAACTGATAAGGGGGAAACCACTCTCGGCCGAATGCTGTTTCCGAGGTTCCCCCTAATTCATTTCTGGTTTTCAGTTTTCATCTGTGCATCTTTTCCATCTGTGCCATCGTAGTTAATGGCCGTTCTGGTTTTGATGTTAGCGGACGATTCAAACTCAATTCCAACCCACACCGCCCCACCGGCATCCTATCTCCAAAGAAAGGAATGACCATTCCCCCGGTGGCCTCTGAACTGAACGCTACGAATCCCGGTAGTGCGCTCGACGTCATTCGCCGGGCGCAAGCGGGGGATGCCGCGGCATTTGAGATGATTTACAAGGAAAATGCGCCGAGGGTTTTTATGCTTTGCCTGCGATTGTCTGGTGGAACGCAGGATGCGGCGTCGGAGTTGATGCAGACGGTGTTCATTCACGCGTGGAGAGGCCTGTCGACGTTTCGGGGCGACAGCGCTTTATCGTCGTGGCTTCATCGGCTGACGGTGAATGCGATGCTCGAGTCTTCACGGTCGGAGAACAGGCGAACAGCACGCGTGCTTTCAATCGAAGATCCGGAAGGTATCGGAGCGGAGAGCGTTCGAGAGACTCCCGATCTTCACATCGACCTCGAACGCGCAATTGCCGGTCTGCCGGAAGGCGCGCGGATGGCGTTCGTTCTCCACGAGATCGAAGGGTTTCAGCATGAAGAGATTGCAAAACAGCTTGGCGTGACGACAGGAACGGTGAAAGCGCAGCTCCACAGGGCGCGCCAGCTCCTAATGAAGGCATTGAACAGATGACAGAAATTTCTCAGGACGAAAGATTGAACGAGCTTCTCTCGAAGGTTCGGTCGCTGCCGCGGGAGATCGATCCGCCCGCAGACGCGTGGGTTGCGATCAAAGCCGCGATCGAAAAACCGGGTATGATTGGAGATCGTTCATCGCTACGGACGCCTCATGTCTGGCAGAGGCCTGCCTTCCTGATCGCGGCTGGATTCGCGCTCATTGCGTCGTCCTCTCTGGTCACGATCACAGCGATGAAAGAACGAAATGCTGCGACGATTCCAGTGACTACCGTAGGTCGCAGGTCCACGGGTGAGCCAGGGCCAGCTACATTCGGCGAATTCGTCAGCGTCGAGAACGACTACATCAGCTCCGCCAACCAGCTCTCGGCCGTATTGGAGAGCGAGCAAAGCACGCTCTCGCCGGAGACTGTTGCCAAGTTGAAGCAGAGCCTCGCGATCATCGACGGAGCAATCGTCGAAGCCCGCCGCGCGTTGGCAGCAGATCCAGCCAATCGAGTTCTCGTGGACATGCTGACCACATCCTACAGCCAAAAGATCGACCTCTTGAAGCGGACAACCGAGATGGGCCGCACATGAACAACTTCCGCGGGCTGCTTGCTCTCACTATCGCGTTCTCAGCTTCTGTCGCGAGCGCGCAAACGAAGATCAGCCGCGGCATTCACCTCAATGCCGACGGAGCCATCCGCATCTACAACCTCGGCGGAAGCGTCAAGGTCACCGGATGGAATCGCGACTCGGTCTCCGTTCGCGGGACGATCGGAAAGGGGAGCGTATTCCACATGGGGGGCGGCGATGCGGGCATGAAGATGTTCGTCGAAGACATGGACGAGCGGAATCCTGCACCGGCGAATCTCGAAGTCTTTGTACCCGTGAAGGCAAAGGTATGGGTGAAGACTGCAACCGCCGGGATCGAAGTATCCGGCGTCAACGGAAGTCTCGATCTCTACGTTGTCAGCGGGGCAATTACTGTCGTTGGCAACCCGACAGATGTGAACGCCGAAGCAATCGACGGTTCGATTCGTATCAGCGGATCACCGTCATGGATTCGTGCGAAGAGCGCCAGCGGTGATGTCTCTCTCGATGGCAAGAGCTCGGACGTCACGCTCTCGACCGTGAGCGGAAAGATTCAGGTAAGGGGATCTCAGTTCGAGAAAGCGAAATTCGAAAGTGTCACCGGAGATATTCGGTTCGATGGAAGCTTCGAGCGCGGGGGGTTGGTGAATTTCGATTCTCACAGCGGTGCGATCGATCTTGGAATTCTTCCGACGAGCCCCGCCGATCTCGACATTGTGTCGATCGCCGGAACCATAACGAACAAGCTGACGTCGAAGACACCTGCGACCGGTCGGTATGGTCGAGGTGTGGAACTCGTGACGAGCACAGGCAACGGTGGCGTTCAGGTAGTTATTCGGTCGTTCAAGGGCGCGGTAACGCTGAGGCCAGCCAAGTAGAGATTCTGGCTTCCAACCCGACACAAGTGACCGGCATCTCAGATGTGCAACCGAATTCATCCGATGCCTTGGAGGCACAATGCTCAAACTTCCGCTCAAGAAGCTCGCGTTCGTAACGGTCCTTTCACTTGTGTTCGCTGGCGTGGTCGCCGCCGGACCACCGTGGATCGCTATCGAGTATCCCGCAAACCCGTTTGACCCGGGAACCCGCGGTGCGTTTCTCACTGTCCGCACGTATCATCATGGCGACATGATGAGTTACGATATCTCTGGTACGGCCGAGGGGCTGGTGAATGGCAAGAGACAGTCGATGCGGCTCGATATCCGGCGTCTTCCACAGGTCGGCATGTATGCGGTGAGATGGCAGAAGCCCTCTCACGGAACGTGGGCATTGCTGATCTCGACTACCCGCGACGGGACTCACATGGCATCGGCCCTGGTGAGTATCGATAGCTCCGGTCGCGTTGCTGGTGTCAGCGTGCCAGCCGATCCAATCGAGAACGGGCGCTGGCTGGTTCCGAGAAAGGTCGCCGCTGCCGAGGTGGATGCGTTGCTACGAGCTGTGAGAAACTGAACTCTCACAGGAGTGCTTTAATCACTTCTCAGTTGTCACGTTTTGAGTCAAGAGTAGAGAATCAAAAGTACTTGAATCTTTGAGTCGGAGTTTTATGCTGACTCGCTACTCATCAACTGAACGACTTTTGATTCTCTCCTCTTGACTCAAAAGTGCCAACTGAGGATGACCATTGTAAACGCAACGGAGATATTCCGCAGCTACGGATTGAACCAGTAAGAAATCTTCAGGAGGAATGTGTTATCAGGATGCGTACGGAACGTGTCCGTCAAATCATGCCGGAAACTGAACTCGCTCTCGGGTCACCATCGAGCTCGCGGCCCTGCGCCCACACCAGGAACAGTGACGAACCGGGCATGTACTCCCATCGCAGCACGGTGTTCGAACGGAACTGCCTGAAGTTGAATCCGCCCGGATCACCAGCGTACGGCTTGAACCTGTCGGCGTAGCTCGCAGCTCTCGGATCGGCCAGTTCACGCCAGTTGGAATACTGGCCCGTGGACACAAACGGCGCCGCATATAACTGAAGCGATAGTGCCGGCGTCGCTGTGAAGTTGATGCGCGACGTCACGCTCAGCGTCTTCTGACTGAGTTTTGCGAATGTGTAATGGGTCGTATCGCCGCCGCTGACGCCGAAGTTTGCACGCCACTGCGAATCGTTCAGGTCCGAGCTGTAGTTGACGCCAAGTGATGCGCTGAGTTGGCTGCCGAGACTCACGTTAGCGCCCGGATTGAGCCACCAGCCGTGAGTGTGGCCTTCGTCCTTGCGGTATCCCCCAAAGAAAAAGTGTGCATTGTACGACTTTCTGCTGTCGCTCTCGATCCCGCTCCAGGCATCGATCCCTGTCGAGTTTCGCAACGCCGGCCCTCCGCGAGCGATACGGTCATCGTAAGTCGCGGCGAAATCGTTGGTGTTGAGGCCGAAATGTGCCCACATGAAATTCCTGAACTGCACATGCCAGTTCGTGTTCACCCCAACAGTGGTCGGCAGACCTTCGGTGGTCCACTTCTGCATCGTGTTGAAATTGAAGAACGCGCGCTGATAGACGTTGTTCGGCTTGTTGTAGTTGAGCGAGAGCCAGTTGCGGAACATCTGCTCGTCGGCGCGTGACTGAAATCCGAGATCGTTTGTCTCAAAGCCAGGTGAGAAGCGCTGAAGTACACTCTGGAATCGCGTGATTCCACCACCGAACTTGCCGATCGAGATCCGTTCCGCATTGCCGGTGAGCGACGTCGCTGTCGGATCGAACAAGATGTCGTCGTCCGGGCGCTGATAGCGATGTACCCCGTCGCGCTGCGTGCTCGCGATTGCGTCAGCCGTTCCACTGACCGTGCTCGCCGCCACATACGCTCGTGCTTCGTAGTTCTTGCTGAAGAACCGATGACGCACGTCGATACCGCTGGTGTACGCACCCTTGTGGAGAAATAGATCAGTGTTTGAATCAAGGTTGCGGTTCACTCCCGTCACCATCACTCCGACGCCAGTCTGCCCGTCATTCATGTCCTGCTGAAGTCGTCCCACGACATAGTTGGTTCCGGGCTCGATCGTTCGATTCTCGGTTCCAACTTCTCTTTGCGTCAGCGCATCCAGGAAACCCACGGACAATCCCTTGCCGAGGCGACCTGTCAACTTGCTGGCACCAAGAATGGTCGTATTAGTCGAGCTTGCATTGTCGCCGTACAATCCGCCGAGCTGCGGACCTCGTCCGATTCGCCGCGAGTAGAACAGTCCCGTGCATCCCGAATCGATATCACCACAGGACGTGTTGAAAGTAAAAATCCCCGATCCCTCCAGAAAGAAGGGCCGTCGCTCCTCGAAGAACTGCTCGAAAGCTGAAAGATTCAGCACCGATGGATCGGCCTCTACCTGACCGAAATCGGGGTTAATCGTGGCGTTCAATGTCAGGTTGGATGACAAGCCATATTTCAAGTCCGCCCCCGCCGCAAACGACTGCGGATGGTTGAAGGAACTCCCGGACGGGCGGGTTTCGTTCTTCGTCACCACGTACGGCGCGATCTCCAGGCGGCTCGGCGACCCTATTCCGCTTATGCCGGTGAGCTCAGCTTCCTGCGACACATATCCCTGTCGCTCGCGATGAATCAGCGGCCAGCTAACCCGCTGACCCGTCCGCGCGATGTCGCGAACGATTATCAGTCCGAATGTATGATCGGCCGAGTTGTTGAAGCGGAGCTGGCTGAACGGAATCCGGAATTCGGCGGTCCATCCAAGCGAATCGATCGCGGTTGCAACATCCCACACGGCATCCCATGTGGCATCTTCATTGGTATCGTTCGAGACGTAGTAGTCGCGCTTGACGCCGGCAGGGTTAACGGCGAACTGGTACGCCGTCTGCTTGTCATGATAGGAGTCGATGACAAGCTTGAGTTGCTCAGACTGCGTTCTAACGTCTCTTCTACTGAGCAGCGAGATGATGCTGTCTGGCGACGGGTCGTACATCCGCGCCATCACATAGAGGTATTTCTCGTCATGCACTACGCGGACGTCTGTCTTGAAGCGTGATTCCGCTCCCTGGTTGGGATCGTACTCGAGGAAAGAATTGATCGACTGTGCATCCTGCCACGCGGGATCGTCGAGCTTTCCATCGAGCACCGGAGCAATGGCGGCCTTCGACACCATTGCACTCGAAGCCGTCGCGGAGGAAGAAACCGGCAGCCCCCCAGCGCGAATCTTCGGAACGCCTGCAGTACTTGCCAGAGTCGGTGATTGTGACAGAAGGTCCGCTGGCAGAACGATGAAGGCGACGAACGCGAGGTATTTCATTTTAGGCCGTACCGATGAATTGCAGCGAGGTGAGAACGGAAGTGGTTACCGCTTCAGACAGCGCTTCACGTCAAAGGGTTTGGAAGTAATCGTTTGACATTGCGCGCGCACTCATCATATGTTGGCCCGGCCAAGTCGCGGACGGCGTCATGCGCACTCTTACGACATTCTGACAGATGTAATGAAGTCTTCAACGCCGCTGTTGCTGCTTCTCGCGGCAGTCGCAGGTAATATCAACGCCCAGGTGACGCAGCCTTCTTCTGAAGCCGGCACCATTGTGCCCGGTGCTGTCACCATCGCCGGAACGATCGTCGCAGAAGGGACCGGGCGTCCCATTCCTTACAGTACTGTGCGCCTTGAGCCAGTCGGCCGCGAACGATTCACTGACAAGGAAGGCGCATTCGTGTACTACGCCGTGGCGCCAGGCAAATACAAGCTTCATGTCCGCCAGGTAGGATATTTGCCTGAAGACACGATGCTCATGGTCGCAGCAAATGTTCCGCTCACCATCGTGGTGACGATGAATCGAATCGCCGCAGCGCTCGATGAAGTCAAAGTCACGGCGCCGCCAAGGTTATGTCTCGTACCCGATGATTTCGGTGCGGTAGCAGATTCGGAGCTGTCGATCGTTCTCGAGGAAGCGAAAAAAAACGCCGAACGTGAGCAGTTGCTGCGGCGTACGTATCCGTTCGAGTATAGAATCGCGCAGACGCACGACACATACGACATTGACGCGAAGCATCATGCGCTGCAGTACGACACTGCCGATTTTCGAAGCGATGACAGTTGGCGCTACAAGCGCGCAAAAGTGGTGAGCAACGATCGGAGCAAGTTGTTCGGGGACGTTCGCCTGATGCGTCTGCCTACGCTAGCCGATCTCGCCGATCGCACCTTCCTGACCAACCACTGCTTCAAGTACGCGGGTGTAGTCGATCAGGATGGTGCTAGAACGCATCGAATCGATTTTTCTCCCGACTCGCTGTTGATCGCGCCCGATGTAGAAGGCTCGATCTTCATGGATAGCGCCACGTACAAGATCAGGCGGGCGGAGTTTCGGCTGACCAAGGGCGGCACGGTTAAGCCCGCGATACTCGGCATGGAAGTGACTACGACCTACCGCGAAATCCTGCCGAATGTCTCGTTGTTCGACCAAATCAGATCGACTCAGCCGCTTGGAGCTATCAAGACGGGAGGCAACAGGATCGAATCTCGAGAGTCACAACGGTTGTTGAGTTTCCGTTTCCTGCTTGGCGGGCCTCCCGGGATCACAGGTCACAAGTGGATTGGGGTAGGCTCGATTATCGCCGATTCTCTCGCGGGTGCAAACTCTCTCAAACCGGGTCAGCAGCAGCCGGGGCCAAAGCAGGATCACCCGGATTAGAGGAACAGCTACTGCGATCGTAGTTAACGGCAGTTACGCACCCAAAAAACATATGATGTAAGCAAGTGGCCACTTGCATACATCACCGGGGCTGTCTAGGTTCAAGCCCCATGGACACACGCTCTACCATCCTCAACGCCGCCGTGCAGGTCTTCTCACAGCATGGCTTCCGTGGCTCGACCACTCGGCGCATAGCAGATGCTGCCTCGGTCAACGAAGTCACGATATTCCGTTATTTCGGATCCAAGGAGGCGCTCCTTCAGGAGGCCATTCGCGGGTCCGATGTAAGCGCCTTCAAGAATCCGCTTCCGGCCGAACCTGAGAACCCGCTGCAAGAGCTGACGCAATGGAGCACTGCCGTCATCACACACCTCCATGCGCGCAGCTCGGTTATCCGCAAATGCATGGGGGAGATGGAGGAGCGTCCCGAGCTCAGTGGAAACGCGACCGAAGCACCAATTCGCGCAACGAGCGAGCTCTGCACGTACTTCAGAAAACTTCGGTCAAGGGGTTTTACTGAACAGGAGTTCGATCCGGCCGTCGCATCCGCGATGCTCATCGGATCGCTATTCCACGACGCGATGGGACGAGACATGATGCCCGATGCGTATCCCAAGCCGGCAAACAAGGCACCAGGCAAGTACGCGCAGTTCATCCTCCGCGCTTTGGGAGTCAAAGAAACCCAGGCTGCAAAGGCACCGCGAGAGTCTTGACCCTCACGCAGAGTCAGAGTCTAAACTGCTCCACGACGAGCTTCCGACAGTCACCACATACTATATGAAAGCTTCGAAATCGAATCGCTGGACAAATACGCTGAGCTTCCTGGTTGCAGGCGCGATCTTCGTCTCACCGGTTCATGCTCAATCACAGTCAACGCCGCCGACCGCACCGGTCGCCAATCTCCAGGTGTCGGGAACCGCGCTTTCGCTTGACGACGCCTTGAAAATCGCGGAAGGACAGAGCGAAGCAGTGAGTATCGCCCGCGCTGGCGTTCAGCGCACCGAAGGCCAGCTCATTCAGGCGCGAAGCCAATATTTCCCGCAGATCAACGGATCGGGGAGCTATACGCGGACGCTCAAGTCCCAATACTCGGGATTCGGCGGCAGCTCGACGACTGATACGACCACCAGAGTCGTTTCGCCGCCGGGTCCATGCGACACGTATCTGAAAGATGCGACGGCCAGCACGGCCGACCGACTCTTCGGGCTCGAACAGTCGTCGCGATGCGCACTCGGACTCAATCCGTTCGCATCGCTGAGGAGTCTTCCCTTCGGTCAGGCAAACGTCTACAACCTTGGACTTTCGTTCTCGCAGTCGCTCTTCACGGGCGGACGCGTTAGCGCGCTGAATTCTGCAGCGGCCGCCAGCGGACGCGTCGCGAAGATCGAGCTCACAGCACAACGTGCTCAGATCATCCTGGACGTAACGCAGGCATACTATGATGCGGCACTCGCGGACAGACTCGTGGCGATCACGGACGCATCGTTCACGCAGACTGAAAATGTTCTTCGACAGGTTCAGCTCAACAAGAACGTCGGCAATGTCTCGGAGTTCGAGCTGCTTCGCGCGCAGGTAACGCGGGATAATCAACGTCCTCAGGTGATTCAGCGCCGGAGCGATCGCGAAGTTGCGTATCTCCGGTTGAAGCAGCTCCTGAACATTCCGCTCGAGCAGCCAATCGCGCTCACGACGTCAATCGAAGACACTTCAGGACTGCCGGCAGGAATTCACATGGCAGGCCTTAACGTCACCTCGTTCGAAGCCCCGGACACCGCTGCCTTGAACCGGGCAGCGGTGCGACAGGCATCCGAAGCCGTGCACGCACAGCAACAACTCCTCACAGTGGCGCGGTCACAACGGCTTCCGTCTGTTTCGCTTACCTCGCAGTACGGCGGCGTCGCGTACCCGAGTAACGGAATTCCGGGAAAGAGTGACTTCAGAGCCAACTGGACGGTCGGCGTAGCTGCATCGATTCCGTTTTTCACGGGCGGCAGAATTCGTGGTGACGAGATGGTCGCTCAGGCAAATCTCGCCGAGTCGCGCGCGAGACTTCAGCAGGTGCGGGAGTTCGCGTCTCTCGATGCGCGTGTCGCCATGAATGCCCTCAACCAGGCTAACGCCGCATTCGCGGCTAGCAGAGGAACGTCGGAACAAGCCACGAAGGCGTATACGATTGCCGAAGTTCGGTACAAGGAAGGAATCTCGACACAGCTCGAGCTGAACGATTCGAGAATTCTTCTCGAGCAGTCGAACGCAAATCGTGCGCTGGCCGCGCGCAATCTTCAGATCGCTCGAATGAAGCTCGCACTTCTTTCGAATCTTCCGCTCCAGAGCGGGACATCGGCGCAGAGCGCTGCAACGTCGCAGACACAGACGCAACAGTCCACTCAGCAGTCCGCGCCTGGCGGTCAGCAGTCAGCAGTCAGTAGTCAGCAACCAGCAGCTTCCGCCAATCAGCAAATACCCCCCGCACTCTAACACATGAAAGACATACACAGAGCCGGTTCGATGACACGCAAGACGACAGCTATTCTCTGCATCATCGCCGTCGCGTCACTCGCTGCCTGCAAGGGTGGAGCGGCTGCCGACGCCAACGCCGCCGCCACGGAAACCGCAACGGTCGGAGTCGAGAACATCGCAGTTGTGATCTCAGGCGTTCTTCAGAGCGGACCCACAGTGTCCGGCAACATCATACCAGAGCGCGAAGCAATGATTCGCGCGCAGGTTGGCGGCAGCGTTCTCCAGACTTATGCCGACCAGGGCCAGACGGTTCGCTCTGGACAAACACTCGCACGCATCGATGGTGGCGGACTACAGGACGTCTACCTCTCCGCACGCGCTGGTGTGACCGCTGCGAGCAGCTCCGCGGACATCGCGAATCGCGAGCTCGCACGCTCACAGAAACTTCTCGCTGCTGGTGCGATCGCCGAGCGGGATATCGAACAGGCGCGTCGTGCATCTATCAGTGCGAACGCAGCACTTGCCGATGCACGCGCTCGCCTCGCGACTGCCGCGAAGCAGGTCGGCAATACAAGCGTCACCACACCGATGTCGGGTATTGTCAGCGAACGTCCGATTTCCGCGGGCGACGTCGTTCAGCCGGGAGCCGCGATGTTCACCGTGGTCGATCCATCCAGTATGCGCCTTGAAGGTTCGGTGCCCGCCGAAGCATTGAATCAGGTAAGAATCGGCGCACCCGTCACTTTCACTGTCAACGGATATCCGGGGCGCACGTTCGCGGGACGCGTAACTCGCGTCAATCCAACGGCCGATCCGGCGACTCGACAGGTTCGCGTGTTCATCTCCATTCCGAACGCCGAAGGCAAGCTCGTCGGCGGACTTTTCGCAAATGGCCGGCTTGCCGCCGCTAGCAGAACGGGGCTCGTCGCTCCGGTCAATGCTGTCGACGCGCGCAGCAATGTGCCTGCAGTATTCCGGATCAAGGGAGGAAAGGTCGAGCGGATTCCCGTCACGATCGGCCTGAGAGACGAAGGATCGGAGAAGGTCGAGATCACATCGGGTGTTCAGGCCGGCGACACACTTCTCCTCGGGGCCGCACAGGGCATCACGCCGGGACCGATCGTGAAGGTGTCGGCGCCGTCGGACAAAGCGCCGACCAGAAAACCAGGAGCATAGGCATATGGTAATTTCGGATTTTGCAATCAAGCGTCCGATGATCACTATCGTGGCGATGGTGGCGCTTGTCGTGTTCGGACTTTTTGCTCTCTTCCGTCTTCAGACGGATGAGTTCCCGGATGTGCAGCAGCCCATCGTTCTCACGGGCATTCCATACCCGGGTGCATCGCCCGAAGGCGTGGAGCGCGAAGTGCTCAAGCCGGTTGAAGACGCCATCAAGGGCATCTCGGGCGTAGACAAGATCTACGGCACGGCGTCCGATGGATACGCGCAGATCACCGTCCAATTCCTCTTCGAAAAGGACATCTCGCAGGCAACGCAGGACATTCGCGACGCCATCTCGTCGATTCGCTCGGACCTGCCCGTTGAAATGAAGGAGCCGATTCTTCGGCGTCTCGATCCGTCAGATCGTCCAATCGTTTCATTGACGCTCGCGTCAGACGCGTACTCGCCGGCGCAGCTGACCAGAATGGCAGACCCGACAATCACCAGCGCGCTCAAGGGAATCGCTGGCGTGTCGCAGGTGAACATCGTCGGTGAAGTGAAGCGTGAGATGACGATCCAGCTCCGGCCGGATGCGCTTCAGGCAGCGAACATCAGCGTTGGGCAGGTCGTCCAGGCCCTCGCTGCGCAAAACCTCGCAGTTCCGGTCGGCAGCGTGAACGGAAACCTCGACGAGCGCGCAATTCGTCTGCAGGGCCGTCTCGACGGTCCAGCCGATTTCATGCAGCTCGTCGTGGCCCAGAAGAACGGCCAGATCATCCGGCTTGGCCAGGTTGCAGATGCGCTCGACGGAACGCGCGAACAGCGCTCACTCGCGCTGTACTGGAAGAAAGACTCGGCCGACGTGAACAACTTCGATGGCAAGGAAGCCATCGGCGTGGACATTTCAAAATCAAAAGGCTACAGCACCACAGCTGTCAGCAACAAGATTGCTGATGCAATCGTCAAGCTTCAGAAGAATCTTCCGCCTGGTGTGAAGATCAACGTCGTTCGCGATTCAGGCGTGCGCGTCGCCCACTCGGTCCGCAACGTCGAAGAGGCGCTGATTGAAGGCGCGCTGCTCACCGTGCTCGTGGTGTTCATCTTTCTGAACTCGTGGCGCTCGACCGTCATCACCGGTCTCGCTCTGCCGGTATCGGTGCTCGCGTCGTTCGTCGCCGTGTGGATCTTCGGGTTCACGCTCAACACGATGTCGCTGCTCGGGCTGTCGCTGGCGATCGGAATATTGATCGACGACGCGATCGTGGTTCGAGAAAACATCGTGCGGCACATCGAGATGGGTAAGGATCACATGACGGCGGCGCACGAGGGCACTGACGAGATCGGACTTGCCGTCGCTGCGACGACTTTCTCGATCGTCGCCGTGTTCGTGCCGGTTGCGTTCATGTACGGAGTTGCCGGGCAGTGGTTCAAGCCGTTTGCGCTTACGATCGCGTGCTCCGTGCTCGTGTCGCTATTCGTGTCGTTCTCGCTCGATCCAATGCTTTCCGCCTACTGGGCAGATCCGCAGGTCGAGGCTCACGAGCGTCGCAATCCAATCGCGCGGACGCTCGACCGGTTCAATGTGTGGTTCAACAAGCAGGCAGAGCGGTACAAGAAGATCATCGGATGGGCACTCGATCACCGCCTTGCGATGGTCGGTCTTGCCCTGCTGTCATTTGTCGGCGCGCTCGCATTGCCCGCCGTTGGACTTGTCGGCGCGAGTTTCTTTGGCTCGGATGACAGATCAGAGCTCAATATCGGGATTGAAACGCCGCCTGGCTCCAACCTCGACTACACGCGCATCAAGGCCGAGGAAGTGGGACATATCGTGCGGGCGCATAAGGGCATCGTCGAGTACACGTACACGACGCTTGGCGGCGGCACAGGTGCCGTCGATATCGGCAACATCTACGTGCATCTCGTTCCGAAGAACAAGCGTAACATCCACGCGGAAGAGTTCGGTCGTCAGCTCCGCTCTGAGGTCGGCCGCATCGGTGGTGCGACAATGAACGTGTTCACCAACGATTTCCAGGGAGCGCAGAAGCAGATCCAGCTTCAGCTGAGAGGAGGAACTCCGCAAACGCTCACTATTGCGGCGGAGGCCTTGCAGGCCCAGGTGAAGCAGGTGAAGGGAGCGGTCGACGTCGGACTCTCGACGAAAGGCCAGAAGCCCGAGCTCGAAATTCAGATGAATCGCGGTCTCGCCGGACAGATCGGCGTTACGATCGGCCAGGTTGCTCAATCCCTCCGTCCGGCGTTCGCCGGAATCAAGGCGGGCGACTGGGTTGATCCGACCGGGGAGATGCGCGACGTGAATGTTCGTCTCGCTCCGGAAGCACGTCAGCGCGCAAGCGATCTCGAAAGATTACCGCTTGTGATTCCGACTCCGAATGGTGGAACATCGACACTTCCGCTGGGCCAGATCGCGACGGTCACTCAGGGCCTCGGTCCGGCACAGATCACACACCTGGACGCTGACCCCGTTGTCACTGTCCAGGCGAATACCTCAGGGCGCGATCTGACCTCGGTCATGAAGGACATTAACGCGCGCATCGACAAGATGACTCTTCCTCCAGGCGTGAGACTTACGCAAGGCGGTGAAGTTGACAGTCAGGCCGAAGTGTTCGGGCGAATTTTCACCGCGCTCGGCATTGCCGTGATGTTGATGTACCTCATTCTCGTCGTGCAATTCGGATCGTTCATCGAGCCGCTTGCGATTCTCATCTCGCTCCCGCTGTCTCTCATCGGCGTGATGCTAGCATTGATGATCACCGGCAGCACGATCAACATCATGAGCCTGATCGGGGTGATTCTCTTGATGGGCATCGTGGCGAAGAACGCCATCCTGCTCATCGACTTCGCGAAGTGGGCTCGCGAAAAAGATGGTCTGTCTCGACGCGAAGCACTGATTCAGGCAGGTGCGATTCGATTGCGTCCAATCATGATGACCACTCTCGCCCTGATCGCCGGAATGATTCCGGTTGCTCTCGGTCGTGGTGAAGGTGCGGAGTTCCGCGCCCCGCTTGGCCGTGCAGTAATAGGCGGTGTCATCACGTCTACGCTGCTGACCCTGATCGTGATCCCGACGTTTTACGAGATCATGGACGAGTGGCGCGAGTGGGTCATGGGGAAGTTCGGGCTCGATCCAAAGGGCGCGGGGAAACATCGCGTGCCGCCCGGCGTGGTTACGCCTTCTCCGGAGCCGGTGATGAGCTCTGCGCGGTCGTAATTATCACGACTGCGCCAATGATGATGGCTGCGGCGATCGCCGTGCGAAGCGAAAGGTCTTCGCCGGCCAGCGCCCAGCCGAGGAAAACAGCGACCACGGGATTCACATACGCATAGGTGGCGACCCGGGACGGCGGTTGGTTTCCGAGAAGCCAGCGGTACGCCGTGAAAGCAACCAGTGAGCCAATTGTAGTCAGGTAGATAAACCCCCATATCGACCTCGCGGAGATTTTCGCGAAGTCGAAGTGCATTGGCTCCCTGCTTGCCACGGCGGCAATGAGCAGCAGTGCGCCACCGCAAATCATTTCCATTCCCGTAGCCAGAATCGCCGACCTCGGCAGGACGGCATGCTGCGAAAAGATCGACCCAATTGCCCACGACAGTGACGCCAGTAACAGGACAATCGTTCCCACGAGCTGCACGCGGCCGCCCAGGGCTAGCTGTGCTGACGACTGAAATGCAGCTGGACCGATGAGAACGACCACGCCAATCAAGCCGACGATCAATCCGATCATGACGTCCGTGCTCGGACGCCGTCCGCGCAGCCTGATCCACTCGATGATGGCAATCCAGAATGGCTCAACAGCGATGAGCAGAGCCGCCATTCCCGACGGGACAAATGCTTCGGCCCAGACAACG
>JBBSGU010000033.1:0-27214 GCA_038253755.1 Gemmatimonadales bacterium
AGCTCCCGGCAACACTGGTCTTCGACACGCGTGCTTCGTGTCCGTCTGCAGTCTCTTCGTCGATCACGAGATCGAACGGCATGAACTTCGAGAGCAGCTCGGAGAACTTCCGCTGAATGGAGTCGCGCGCCAGCGGCATTCTATTCGGTACCGGAAGGCCGATGCCACGAAACACACTCGCCATTCCAAGCGCCGCGTCTTCGATCGCCTTCACCAGAACGCCCCGTCGCTCTGCCCATTCTTCAATCGCTTCGGTAAAGAGCTGGCGAGGCAAGCCATAGACCTCGCCCACGTAACCGCAACGCGAAAAGGCCTCGGCGTAGAGATTGTAAGCCGTGAGATGATCACTGCCCGAGACGAGCAATCCGCCGAGGTCGCGCTCCTCGCGCGTCATCCGGTGAAGGGATTCGACGGAGCTCATCACTGCGAGGTAGGGAACGAGCTCGTCGTCGGCATTGACGAGCAACTCTGCCCACGGACGATCGACCGGCAGTGCTTCGACAGATTTACCGTAGGTCGAAAGCCTTCCGTTCTCTACGATGCCCCGTTTTTCGAGCAGCGCCACAGATCTCTTGTACGCGATGCGGTCGAGCGGGACCGGCAAATCGAGAGATGCAGCATCGACACCGAGGTCGGCGCATGTCATTGCAACCCGCTCTGAGTCGCCGGCGAGCTGGAATTCGGGAGCGGTTGGCTTCAGCGTCGCGAATTGAATGTCGCGATCGGAGAGAATGAACACCCGCCCGCCCTCCACTCGCCCATGCACTCTTCCCGCCATCTGAAGAATCTCATTGGCGCCGAGGTGCATGCGGGTGAGCACGTTTCGCCCGCGCTCGATGATGTTTCCAAAGCGCGTGTCGTCGATGACGACCGTGTCGAGACCTTTGACATTGAGGGCGCTTTGGCCCGCCGCCGTCATCGCAAGGAAGTACGGTTTCTTCTCTCCGCCTTCCAGAAACGGCCGAATGACCCGAATCGGCTCACCGCCATGATAGTAAGCTGTGTTGATCTTCGGATACTGCGCTGAAACCTGTTCCGCGGCCTGTTCGACTCCGGCGCGAGTTGGCAGGAACATTCCAACACCGCGTTTTTCCTTGATGACCTTCAGAAGAAACCGGTCGTCGAGGAATTCCTGCGGATCCTTGCGGATGACTTTGACATCGGCAGCTCTCGCCGGATCGAAGGCATAGCTCTGAAGGACTTCCGCGGCTTCGAGATAGTTCGCGTAGAACGTCGGATCGACTGTCGCGGACAGCCAGATGAAACGGCAACCAACTCGCTTGCCGAGCGCGAGGCACAACTCGAGCTCCGCCGATGTCTGATGGATTTCGTCAACGATCAGCGTGTCCGTCGCGAGAATGTCGCCGTCCTGAAACCACCGTCGAGCAATGCCGGTGGTGACAATGATCACGTTCCACGTAGGAGTCTCCGGAGTGGCTTCGCGCTCCCGGTTCACTACTCCGACCCGAAGGTCTTTCGTTCCGAGGATCGTCTCTGCCATCGGTCGCACAGAGAGTGTTTTGCCAGTCCCGGTGCCTGCGACGATCCCGAAACCCTTTCGTGCCGCAGCGAGCCGGCGAATCTCGTCGCCGTGCTGCTGCTCCAGTACAGTCTCGATGTGAAGGCCGAGCGCCAGTTCGATTGTCTCGCACGCGGCTCGCGTTGGAGCAATGACGATGACGCGCCCGGTTGGCGGTTCCGCTGCGACGAAGGCGGAGTGATCCGGAGGGAGAAACTGGTCGCGAACGGTTCGCATTGCTGAGCAACTTGCATAAAAAGAGCCCCGGGTGGAATCACTCCACCCGGGGCTCTCTCGTTAACGACTGTCGGAACTACCTGTCGTCGTCGTCACGGTCGTCACCGCGATCCTTGTTCTTGTTCTTGTTCTTGTACCGGCCGTTGTGCTTGCCATTGTCATGACCGTTGTTCTGGTCCCAGCGATCGTTCGAGTTCCGGTTGCCTCGGCGATCGTATGTGCCGCGGTTGCCATACTGGCCGTTGTTGTTGCTCAGCACCTGGCGGTCGATGACGCTGTACCGGCCGATGATATTTCGCGTCGCGTACTCCCGAACGAGATTTCCATCCGAGTCATAGCGCGTGCGCATGTATACCGTATTGCCGTTTCGGTCGCGGGAGTACGCGCGCCAGACGCCGTCGGCCTGCGTGTTCTGGTGCTGACCGTAGACACTTCCGTTGCGGCCACCGTCGACGGTTCCCTGACGGCCGCTGGTCTGCGGCTGCGTGCGGCCCGGATCCCACCATGGGCCGTTGCCATTGCTCTGTGCTGCAAGCGGTGCCGCTGCCATCGCGGTCGCTGCTACGAGACCAAGTACGTATGCAAAGCGTTTCATCGTTGCTTCTCCTTATGAGTCAGAGGACGAGTCGCCGTCCTTCTTCGACTTTTCCTTTTTGGGTTTGTCGTTCCCACCCTTAGGCACGTCATCGCCGAATATCACCGATCCATTGATCGGCTTGTTCTTCACGGCTGTTACACAGTCGGTCGGTGCCGGCTGACGCGACGGCTGAACGCCATCGATCCAGATTCGGCACATGCCAGCGGGCGGCCGGTACTCGGGGGGAACTACCGGCGCTTTCCACTGACGCTCAGGGAGCCCGGGAACGCGGGACGGAAATCCCGTCGGTAACTGCGCGCTCGCTGGCCTCCCCGCCGCAAGGATCCCCGCGGCGAGGAGAGCGAACCCCCATCTATTGATCTTTCCCGCGGCTTCCCGCGAGAACGAAAGTGTTGTCATGTAGATGGGTATTTGCATCAGAAGTGCCAGCTGTGGCAATTACGCTAAGTCTATACTCCCCAACCATTTACGACATTTACGAAACTCTTGACTGCAGCGAAGTGTCCACGCTTTGAGACACCCATTACCGAACTGTGGACGACAAAATCAGTTTTCGACTTTCGCAAGGCTGGCAAGCACCTCTCCCGCCTTCGCGTGACGTCCGGTTTTCGACTTCTCATACACCGGCACCCCATCGCGGGATACTTCGAATCGTCCGCCCCGCGACGGGATCAGCTCGACCTCAGCGTCCGGGTATTTGCCACGAATCTCAGCCGCCAGACCGGCAGCTCGGGGCTCGTAGCTTCAAAGAGTGCAGTATTCAATCGTGATTTTCATACGGAGAGAGTAATCCCGCAGAGTGGGATTCGCCAACGCTGGACTTGTCGACTATGAGCCCATCGGGTGCGTCCGGACCAAAGAAGATGATTCCTGCCGCGAATTGATTCCGCGAAACGAATCGGCTTGGCTAACTCGCCAGAACCATGGAAAGAAGAACGAAGCTCACTCCGGGGTTCACCCTCATCGAAATAGTCCTCGTCATCTCTCTGGCCGGGATTCTCGCGGCAATCACTCTGTCAAAAGCGGGCAGCTTCATTGACCGGATCGAAGTCCGGGGCGCTACGACCGAAGCAGAGTCGATGTTCTCCCGTGCCCGACACATCGCGATCGCGCGGGGAATCCAGACCACTCTCGACATCGATCCAGCTCGACAGTCGCTTTCAATCAGGACTGCCACCGAATTTCTCTCGAGCCGCGATCTCGGCCTCACGCACGGCGTGGACATCTCCACGAATAAAACCTCGATCACATATTCGCCAATCGGTGTCGGCTACGGCGCGGCGAATTTCACGATGATACTATCCCGCGGGCGAGCGGCGGACACTATCTACGTGTCGCGCCTGGGCCGGGTGAGGCACTAACGGCGGCGGCCCCTATTCATCGTCACCGGCGTCGCGCGAACCTCGGTCACTTCGCCAGCGCCTTCCTTTGAGCCGAAGTCATAACCGGGAACCGAAATGCGCGGAATCGGTTCGCCAATCACCCGCTCGATCGACCGAACCATCGCGATCTCGTCAGGAGCCATGAACGTGAACGCATCTCCTGTCGCTGCGGCTCGGCCCGTTCGGCCGATGCGGTGCACGTAGTCTTCAGCCTGTTGTGGCACATCATAGTTGATGACGTGGCTGATTCCTGAAACGTCCAGGCCTCGTTGTGCGATGTCCGTCGCGACGAGGACGCGTACTTTGCCGTCCTTGAAATCCTGCAGCGCTTTCATTCGCTCGCCCTGCGACTTGTCGGCGTGCATGGCGGTTGAGCTGATGCCCTTCGCTTCGAGATGCCTCACTACCTTGTCCGCGCCGTGCTTGGTGCGAGAAAAGATCAGTACCGAGTCCATTCCCTTCGCTTTCAGCAGCTCGGCCAGCAACTCTGTCTTGCGGTCGCGCGGAACGGGATAAACTGCGTGCGTCACGGTGCTCGCAGCCGATGAGCGCCTTCCAACCTGAACTACAATCGGTTTTCTGAGGTATTTGCGAGCTAGTGCTTCCACTTCAGGCGGCATGGTCGCGCTGAAAAGCAAGGTCTGCCTGAAACGCGGCACTTCCGCGACGATGCGGTTGAGCTGCGGCGCGAAACCCATGTCGAGCATTCGGTCGGCTTCATCGAGGACGAGCACCTCCAGATCGTCGAAGACAACGTTCTGCCTTTCCATGTGATCGAGCAGACGGCCGGGTGTCGCCACAACGACGTCAATTCCCTTGCGAAGCTGCTTTGTCTGTGGCTCGACTGCAACTCCACCGAATACCGGAAGCACGCGAAGGCCGGTATGCTTTCCGTACTTGCGAAAGCTCTCCTCGACCTGAATGCAAAGCTCCCGAGTCGGAGTGAGAATCAATGCTCTCACGCGATGCGCTGATGCGGGATTCGCTCCGTGCAGTCCTTCGAGAAGTCGCTGAATAATCGGCAGCGTAAAACCGGCGGTCTTACCTGTGCCCGTCTGTGCGAGCCCGATGAGGTCACGCCCTTTCAACGCGAGCGGAATTGCCCTTTGCTGAATTGGCGTAGGAGTCGAATAGCCAGCGTCTTTTACTGCTTCCAGCAACTGAGACATCAGGCCGAGATCCTCGAACGACAAAACTTCGCCAGCGGGCTCGATCGCGAGCGTTGCGCCCGGGATTATCTCACTGACGATTTCGGCGCTCAGCGCGGGCTGTTCAGCGATCGCGGGCTCATCGACAACGGCGGGTGGAGTCGTCGAACCCTTGGCGGATGGCGCGGATCTTTTTGCGGCTCGTGGCGCAGATTTTTTCACAGCCTTGGTCAGAGTTTTTTTCTCCGACGTCGACCGGGCTGGTGTTTTTCGCATTTTGGTACGGGAAATATAAGCCCGATCAGGGTCTTCCCCCGAAGAACGCCATGATCGTCCCGTTTACAAACTCCGGATTCTCGTCGAACACGACGTGTCCCACATCGGGAATGAGGACCGAGGCGGCGCCGCCGCTTTTTCCGGCATAGCGGCCGATATCATCGGCCAGGCAGAGCCGATCGCGCATGCCCACCATCGTCATCCACGGCATCGCGAGCTCGGGGAATGGTTCATCCCAGCTGAAGTTGTGCAGAAGCTCACGCAGTGCCCGGGCGAAGCTTGGGAATTGAGTCGGCGCCCAGAATTCGTCCACGTCCTTCTCGCTTACCGGACGCGTCGTTCCGTAGACCATTCCGAGCATCCGTTTTACGATTCCGCGGCTCCCGAGCGACGGCAGGAATGGGGCGATTGGGCGGCTCGTTATGAGCCTGAGAAATGTCAAACCCCTGACACCAGCGAATCCAACTGGCGCGACGAACACAACGGATTCCACGCGATCGGGAATCGCCGTCGCGACGTGACCAGCAATCGCGCCGCCCATCGAATGTCCGACGAGCCGAACACGATCCGCACCGAGGGCGTCGATGATCTCGACGACGTGGTCGCGCATCGCGACGGTCGTGTAGTGGTTCGGCCCGGTCGGCTTCTCCGACAGACCATGGCCTTTCAGATCGACAGCAACCGCACGATAGCCCGCGTCCGCGATCGGTCCGATCGTCTCGTGAAAGATCCACGCGCTGCATGCCCAGCCTGGAATCAGAAGGACTATCGGCGCATTTTCATTTCCCGCTTCGACGACTCGCACCTTTACTCCGGATGCGAGCTCGACAAAGTGAGCGCGAAGATCACGCCTGCCGGCAGGAAACATTTCCGGGGCCGGAAGGCGTCCAGGGAGCAACATCGGTGTATTAAATGACCTTTATCTCGCGCCCAAGCAATTTACCGATGAGTCCTATCCGGAAAGTGACATCAGCCCACGCCGCGCCGGTGGTCTTCGCAGCTCCACCCGCAAGATCCTCCAGCGGGAACATAGGCCAGACGCGCGGGTTCGTCGTCGCGGGGACGCTCGAGCCCTTGTGAGGATGCCACACGCCTGTGCGATCGCGATCGTCCTCGAATCGCTCGAACATCTTCATCCAGTTTTCGTTTCGGCGCAGGAAGCCGAGCCGCGCCATTGTTTCGAGCCACATCAGCGCGAAAGGGACGTCATCCTCAACTGCATTGCGGTGCGGAAGGCGATCGCCAAGAACGAACTGCGGCTGTTCGACCATCTTTTTGCCGACCATCTGAATGGATTCCTGACGCGGATGCGGTTGAGCGATGTATTCGTACACGCGCTCCATTTCCGTGTAATTCTCATTCCGGAAAATCGGCATGTGCGCGAGCATAGTCAGCGCCTGGAACGTAGGCGGGCATGCCTCAGCGGCCAGCACATGCACGTTCCCGATTCTCTTCCACGGCTTCTCGGCCAGCGGCGAGCTGAGATACGCATCGATGCGCTCCATGATCCGCCGAGCAGCACCGCGAAGACGCGGATCTGATTCGTAACCGGCCTGTGCAAGTGCCGATGCTGCCGCTTCGCGAAGCTGGAGGCGTCCACGCCGTACCGAATCGTTGTCCTTCGCCTTTGCACCGAGCTCGTACAAAAAGGCGGGATCGTTGTCCTCGGCGAGCAATCTGAATAGTGCGCGGCGTGACAGTGCGAGTGGCGGTGATTCGCGATCCCATCCGTACTCGAGAAGTCGTCGCGCAGCCGGAATGGTACCAACACCGGCAAAGTCGCCGGAATGTTTTGGTACACTGAGCATCGACTCGTTCCAGATGCCATCCACATTCTGCGTGAGTGCAAGTCGCAGCGCCGGACGGAATGCATACGGGAGCCATTCCATTTCCTTCAGTGTTGAATCGGAGACGCGCGCGATTTCACTTGCCGACCGGTATTTCACGGGTCCGCATGCGTTGTCGAGAACCCATCCAAGCGGGTAGGTCATCGTCTCGCCGCTCGAGGGCGGCGGCGGAAAAATCAGATCGGCGGCGGGGCTGGTTACAGTCACGATCGGCGCTCGACGGTATCTATCGGTGAAAAAAACGTTTTAGTCGCCAGTCTGAGTGAATTTCCAGGCGCAGTATTAATGGCCGCGGAAAAACGTGTCAGGACGGTGGCTCTTTGGTGGCGCGTAAGATCAACATATTTCGGCTCCAGCGCTAGACCACCATGGTCAAGTCGTTGTGTGTCATAGAGTTAGATAGCTGTAAAATCGCCATTTGTGCCGCTTTGGGTCAAACCGACATTCGGAAACAAGGTTCAACCTTTTTCGCGTGTTTGGCGTATTAGTGACGAGAATGAGTACCACGGTCGGTACTACAATACAGTTTACTTCGGAGATGGAATGAGCTGGATCAGATACGCAGTCGCCGGCATCGCCTTGTGCGCCGGTGCAACGGTTGCGAGCGCGCAGGGTGGACCGCCGGCTGGTGCACCGCCGATGGGTGGAATGCAGGGTGGACCTGGTGGTCGCGGTGGACGCGGTGGACGCGGAATGCAGATGCTGTTCGAAGGCGTCACTCTCACCGCAGATCAGCAGACGAAAGTCGATGCGATCAACGCCAAGTACAGAACTGAAATGCAAAGCTTGATGCCGAACGGCATGCAGGGTGGGCCGCCGGACGAAGGAACCCGCAAGAAGATGGGCGAGATGCGAGAGCATCAAATGCACGACATCCATGAGCTTCTCACCGGTGACCAGCGCAAGGTTTTCGACGCCAATGTCGAGAAGCAGAAGAAGCTTCGCGAAGAGCGGATGAAGCAGCGCCGCTAAGCGTCGATCACTTCGGCTCGATCAGTTTTCCGGATCGAGAGCAGCAACGGTGTAGCGACTTCCCGGGTTCCAGAGTATCCAGCTCTGGAACCCGGCGTCGTATCCGGCCTTTTTCTGCGCCCGCACCTGCTCGGCGTAATAGTGCGGCGATCCGAGAGTGAAATCCTGATACCACGGAACGATCTTCGCAACGTTCGGAATTTTTGCGCTGCGCCGCTTGATGTCCTTCATCGCGTGAGCGATCGTCGAGTACGGATTCGCGTTGGGATTCCCGAGTTTGTATGTGCCCGGCGCGAAGTGAGATGGATAGACCATTGGCAGCACGACGTCTGCCTGATCGGCGAACATCTCCCACTGCTGTCCGATTCCCATGTCCGTCGTATCGGTCGCCGTCAATCCAAAGACGTCGATCGTGACCGACATTCCAGTCGGTTTCAACATTGACCGAACGAACCCTATCTGCTCTCGGATAACCTGCGCGCGAAGCCTGCCATTGGAGAGTGGGTAGATCGCCTCGGTTGCGAGACGCTTCTCGTCGGGAAAGCGAACGTAGTCAAACTGCACTTCGCTAAAGCCGAGGTCGTACGCTTCCTTCGCGAGATCCGCGGCGTACTGCCACACTTCACGATGATGGGGATCGAGCCAGGGATGTCCATTCTTGTCCATCCAGGGCTGAAGATTGTCTTTCCGCTTGATTGCCCATTCGAGCCTGGAGCTAGCGAGCAGCGGGTCCTTCGCAACAACAATACGCGCGATTGGGTAGATCTGATGCGCTGCCATCGTGTCGAGAACTGCGCGGAGTCTGTCGTGCGACATCGCTCGATTTGTATCAGCGCCGATCTTAACAGCGAGCGGGACTCGTGATTTGTAGAGCACGAACCCGCGGTCGTCCTTCACATCGATTACAAGCGCGTTCACTTCCGTTGTCTTCGCGATGTCGATGAGCCCGCGCATTTTCTCCCCCAATGCGGCCCACCGGTTCACATACAGGCCGCGGACGATTGCAGGGCGAGGCACGTGAATGATCTTTGCTCTCTCGGTCGAATCCAGTCTTATGGAATCGGCCCGAAGATCGGCGCCGGTAGGCTTCGTTGTTTCCTTTTCGTCGACGCTCGCGGCGCCGGCGCCGGTGCGAGCCGATGCGCTATCGCTGCATGCGAGAACACAAATGGAAAGGAGGAGCGCAAATGGAGCCAAGAGATGTTTCATGGGTCTCTTCAAATTCTTACAGCTAATCGCAAATAGCTATCGCTAGAACCCAACAGCGAGTAGCTGCGGTTAGCTGTAAGTCTTCAGCGTTAGCTATTTGCTGTTTGCTATAAGCCTTGGCTACAGCGCATTGACCTCAGCGGCCGCATCCGAGAGGTAGCCCATCTCCTTAACGACGACCTGCGCCTGCTGAGTGACCATCGTCAAGCCGCTGGATACTCCGCCCATTCCCGCAGAGCGGTAACGAAGCAGTTCCAGACGCATGCTGCGCAGCAGCTGACGGCAGTGCTCGAGCTTTGTTTCCGCTTCAGCTCGTTTCTTCGCCAGATCAGCAACCACCCGACGCTGCCTCTTGAGATGAGCAAGACGGCGAACCCGCTCCTCGCTGGCGCGATAGTCGAGCGGATTCGCCTGACCTTCGAGCCTGGTAATTTCCGTTTCGATTGCTTCCGGCGTGTCGCGATTGTCACGTAGATCGAGCTCGGCGAGCGTGCTCGCGACCTGCATTCCTTTCCGGTAGATCGCATCCGCGGATGTCTGGACGTCGGGGATCTGGTCCCGCTCATCCTTCGTCATGGTCTGCATCTGCCGGTAGATCTCGTCGCGATCAGTGCGAATCGATGCGAGCGCTGAGCCGTATGGCGAGTTGTCTGCCTGAGGGTGTTGCGGCATGTTCTCGCCAGGCAGCGGCGAACGCGGCATGCGCGCATTTCCACTGCCGATCAGGTTGGACGACCCGCCTCCTCTGCTTTCCGGAAACAATCCGACCGATGCTCGGTCACGCGCGCGTGCACGAACCTGCTCTCGCTTCGTCTCGTCGAACAGCGCGCGTGCGTCGTCGATTGTCTCGGCTGCAACGTCGAAAATCAGGCGATCGCGTGGCTGCCGGAACACGTCGCGCCAGTTGTAGCCCTCTTGCCACAGCTTCGAGTATTGCACCGCCATCATGATCGACCAGATCGCTGTGACGCCGAGAAATCCGCCCTGGCCGAAGATCGAGGCAATGATGATCACCGCGTTCACCGCGAGGAATGGCGCGAGTTTCTTCCGGAATTTTCTTACCGGCTCAGCATTCCAGCGATCGATCTCATCAGGAGACGGCGCACCACGATTTCCGCGTAGGCTGCCTCCTGTTCGCGTCGCGAGCGTTCCTCGGGAAGCCGAGCTATCACGCTGCGAGGACAATCCGGAAAGCCCCGGACTTCCAATGAGGCCGTACGCAGGAACACTCGCCGGGGCCTGGGCTGTGCGAAGCGTCGGCATGACGCCGCTGCTGAGTGCCGTGACAACTGAATTGGCGTCGGGAAAACGGTTCGCCGGATCCTTCTCCAACAGAATCATGATGACGCGCGAGAGATCAGACGGCAGGTCGAGTCGCCGTTGATCAACAGGCACAGGACGCTCCGATAAGTGCTTTACGAGCATCGACGGCGTATTTGGCGCATTGAACGGCAGGTCACCGCAGGCCATCTGATATCCAACGACGCCGAGCGAATAGAGATCACTGCGTCCGTCGATGTCCGACTCGCCAGCGGATTGCTCCGGCGACATATACGCGGGCGTTCCGATCGCCATACCCGTCGCGGTCAGGCGCGAATCTCCCTTGTCGGTGAGCGCGCGCGCGATACCGAAGTCGGTCACCATTGCCCGGCCACTGTCGGCGTCGAGCAGAATGTTGTCCGGCTTGATGTCACGATGAACGACGTTTCGCTTGTGCGCGTATGCTAGTGCCTCGGCCACTTCGCGGAGGATGCGGCGGACTTCTGCCGGATCCATCGCTCCTTCTTCCTGAAGGCGAACGGCGAGGTTATCACCGGCGATGAACGCCATGATGAAGTAGACGAGGTTCTGCTGCTCCTCGACGTTGTAGATCGGGACAATATTCGGATGGCTGAGCTGCGCTGCCGTCTCCGCCTCCCTGAGGAAGCGCGAGCGAATGTCCGAACGGAACGCCAGTTCAGGCGGAAGTAGCTTGATAGCGACGTTCCGCTTCAAGCGTTTGTCCATGGCGCAATAGACGATGCCCATTCCGCCGCGCCCGATTTCGCTGTCTACTTCATAGTTGGGCGCAAGAACGGTGGCGACATGGGCGCCCAGAGTGTCGTCAGGTCTTAATGGCATGCAAACCGCGTCATACCGACATACAAAGTTTGGGAATCATGCCCCCGTGGCGTAAATCGGTCGCTCAAAAGATGCAGTATAGGGTGCACATCATAAAGACGTACTTCGAAAAGTAGTCGTTTCAAATTCTCAGGGAAAAACATGGGACAGCGTCAAACTATACCCGTTTTGCCACTCCGCGGAACAGTAATCTTTCCGGGACTCACCGCGCCGATAGCTGCCGGGAGACCTGGAACTCTTCGCGCCATCGAGTCGGCCCTCAAGGGCGACCGCCTCGTATTTGCCGTCGCGCAACGCGATAACACTGACGAGCCCACTTCAGACATCCTGTATTCCATGGGAGTCATCGCGCGAATCGGACAGATTCAGCGCGGACTGGGTGGTGTGCAGCTGCTTCTTCAGGGAGAGCAGCGAGCAACCGCGCTACAGTACACGACGACCGACGGATACATGAGTGCCGTGATCGTTCCTGCCGAAGAAATGAACCCTGTCGATGAAAATGACCCGGCATTTACTGCGCTTCAGAAAGAAACACGCGAGCGCGCCGCTGAGCTCGGCGAGCGTCGCGGGCTCCCGGAAGAGGTCGTCCATCAGGTTCTCGATGCCGTAACGGAGCCCGGCAAGTTCGCCGATCTCGTTGCCGGATACATCGAGCTCTCAGTTCCGGAGAAGCAGGGCCTGCTCGAGACTTTGAACATCGAGGATCGGCTGCGCCGCGTGCTCGTTCACGTCCAGCGCCAGGTTGGTCTCCTTGAAGCTCAGGAGGACATCAAGTCGCAGGTGCAGGAAGAGCTGGGTGAACGACAGCGCGAGATGTATCTGCGCGAGCAGATGAAGGCGATCCAGAAAGAGCTCGGCGACGACGACCAGTCGAAAGAAATGACTGAGCTCCGCGACAAGCTGAACAAGCTCGAGCTTCCCAAGGACGCGCGTCTCGAAGTCGAGCGTGAGCTCGGACGCCTCGAGCGCGCCGGCCGTGAGTCGATGGAAGCGCAGGTCATTCGGACGTACCTGGAATGGATCGCCGAACTGCCGTGGAACACGCGGTCGGACGATCATCTCGACCTGAACAACGCGGCAGTAGTTCTCGATGACGATCACTACGGTCTCACCGACGTAAAAGACCGCGTGCTGGAATTCCTGGCCGTTCGACAGCTTCGCGCCCAGCAGCTTGCGCTGGAAGTCGAGCGCGAGGGCGAGCTGGCCTCATCGGTGTTGAAGGCCGACAAGGACGAGGCAACTCCGTCGCTCGCGGGCACCGAACAAGAAGACAAGCCGATCACTGACCAGAAGGAAGCCAAGGCGAAAGCGATGGCGAAGGGCCCGATCCTGCTATTCATCGGACCTCCCGGAGTCGGCAAGACGTCAATTGCCAAGTCGATCGCTCGCGCGCTCGGACGCGAGTACGTGCGCGTGGCGCTCGGAGGAGCGCGCGACGAAGCGGACATCCGCGGTCATCGTCGCACGTATGTAGGTGCAATGCCCGGCCGGATTATTCAGGGGATGAAGCAGGCCGGCACCAAGAATCCGGTCTTTCTTCTCGACGAAGTGGACAAGCTTGGCCAGTCGTACCAGGGAGATCCATCGAGCGCGCTGCTCGAAGTTCTCGATCCGGCACAGAATGACACGTTCACTGACCACTACCTCGGAATACCGTTTGATCTGAGCGAATGCCTGTTCATTGCGACGGGAAATTTCGTGCAGAACATTCCGGGTCCGCTGCTCGACCGAATGGAGGTCGTCGATTTCTCCGGTTACACCGAAAAGGAAAAGGCGGAGATCGCGAAGAAGTACCTGATTCCGCGCCAGCTCGAGGAGTCAGGGCTAAGTGATAAGGGCATTCACTTCACCGACGAGGCGGTGATGAGTGTCGTCTCGAACTACACTCGTGAGAGCGGTGTCCGGCAGTTGGAGCGACAGCTCGGTGCGGTCGCGAGAAAGGTTGCGCGGAAGATCGCGATGGGGGAGACCGGACCAATCGTCGACGAAGAAATCACCGCTGATGAAGTTCGCGAGCTCCTCGGCCGGCCGAAGGTGCATCCGGAGCGAGCGCAAGCCGAGAACGAAGTTGGAATTGCGACCGGCATGTACTACACGCCGATGGGCGGTGACATCATGTTCGTCGAAGCGTCCATCCGGAGGTACTACGGCAACCGCAATCCGGACAGTACGGAAACCGGACCCGGCGGAGCGGTTTCACTCATCCTTACGGGCCAGCTCGGCGACGTCATGAAGGAATCGGCGCGGGCTGCCTTTACCTACGCGACAAACAACGCCGCGAAACTGGGAATTCCGAAAGACCGACTCGGCGCGATCGAGGCGCACATCCACGTGCCGGCCGGTGCGATTCCGAAGGACGGACCGTCAGCCGGCCTTGCTATCGCGACGGCCCTTGTTTCCGAGATGTCAGATCGTGCTGTTCGTCGCGACGTTGCGATGACGGGCGAGATCACGCTCCGAGGCAGGGCATTACCGATCGGCGGGCTGAAGGAAAAAGTGCTTGGCGCGCATCGCGCGGGTATCAAGCACATCATCATCCCGAAGGCGAACGAGGCCGACATCGAGGATGTGCCACAGGAAGTTCGCGATACGCTGAAGTTCTATCCGGTGGACAATTTGATGGAAGTGCTGGAGATCGCGTTGGTGAAGCCGCCGGCGATCGAGGATGTGAAACCGCTGGAAAGCGCGGCGTAGTACGATAGCTAGAAGCCGATCGGTCCCCACCGAAAGAGTTTCCACACGTCTGCCTTTAAAGCGTCGGGCTCGGTGCCTTCGACAAAATATTCCGTGTATCGACGCTGAGCCGGAGTTGATATCGTCGCGAGCTGGCCGGTAACCCGGTCGAGCTCGCCGCTGATGACACCAATCGGTGGACTCCACTGGCCCGCCGAACGCTCGATCGATGAGCGTCCGGCATTACTCGCGTAATAGCGCGACATCATCCTTCCCCACACAGGAGCGGCAAGCGACCCGCCGGCAGCGCCTGGTGTGATTGTCTTCGGCTTGTCGAAACCGAGCCACACGCCTGCAACGATGTCCGGTGTGAGACCGATGAACCACACATCGGAATTGTCGTTGGTCGTTCCGGTTTTTCCAGCGACCGGAATACTCGCGGGAAGGTATTTCCTGATCGACGACGCTGTTCCCCGCTCCACGACGTCCCGCATCATGTCGCGAATCACGAACGTCGCGCGAGGATCGAGTGCCGGCGGAAGTGCCCGCACTGGTCCGCTGTAGACGACCTTCCCCGACTTGTCCTCGATGCGATGGATGAATCGCGGCTCGACGGGCGTGCCAAGATTTGCGAACGTCGTGTACGCGGCGATCATATCGAGCGGCTGGACGACAGACGCTCCGATAGCACTCGACGGATACGGAGCAATCACGCTCTGGATTCCCATTCGCTTTGCCAGGGCGGCCACCGAGTCCATCCCGACCAGCTGTCCAATCTGAACAGCCACTGCGTTCCGCGATTTCGCCAATGCCTCACGCAGCGTGATTGCACCAAGGAATTCGTGATCGGAATTGTCGGGGCGATAGTACGTCCCGTTTTGCAACCGGATCGATACCGCCGTATCGCCAACAATGGCATTTGGCGGAATGCTGTCCGCAATTGCGGCAGCGTACACGATCGGCTTGAACGAAGAACCAGGCTGGCGTTTTCCGTCGATTGCGCGATCGAACTGCGATTCCCTGTAGTCGCGTCCACCAACCAGTGCGCGGACATCTCCGGTTGTTGGATCGAGTGCGACGACAATGCCTTGGAGGTAATCCGACTGGTTGCCCGCGCCCGCCGTCGTTGGATGGGAATAACCCGCTCTCGCCTCGACGTCGGCCAGACCTTCGGTCAACGAGCTCACAGCGGCGACCTGAAGCGCGGGATCGAGCGCAGTGTAGATCCGGTAGCCGCCCTGCGCGAGCGCAACGCCCGCGCGCTGCGCTTGAATCTTCACAACATCCACGTAGTACGGAGCCGCCGCCGACATTCCATAATCCGCCGCCGTCGCCAACGGCGACGCTTCAGCGACACGGGCCTGCGCAGGAGTGATGTATTTCTGCTGGGCCATCAGCGCGAGCACTGTGTTGCGCCGCTCGCGAACGCGATCCGGAAATTTCACCGGTTCGTAGATCTCAGGACCCTTCGGCATGGCGGCCAGCGTTGCCGCTTCGGCCAGCGACAACTTCGATGCGCCTTTGCCGAAGTAATGTCGAGCCGCCTCCTCGATCCCGTACCAGCCGTGCGCGAAGCCGATCTGGTTCAGGTACGCTTCGAGAATCTGCTCCTTGTCGTAATGACGCTCCATCTCGCGGGCTGCGGTCTGTTCCCGGAGCTTTCGCGCGAGACTTTGATCACGCCGATCGATGATGTCCGGATGCATGTTGCCGACGAGCTGCTGCGTTATCGTACTCGCCCCGCGCCGGTCGCCGAGGATGTTGTCCTTGATCGCGCCGGCGATGCCAACCATGTCAACGCCATCGTGCTGGTAGAAGCGTTGATCCTCAACCGCCACAAAGGCCTGACCGACGTACCTCGGCAAGGTGCGAATCGAGACGCTGCTGCGTATCTGCGATCCGACTTCGCCAATGAGAGAGCCGTCCCGTGCGAAGATTTCAGAGGACTGCGGTTGCGCGACGATCTGCCAGACCTGACCCGTCCCTCTGCCAGACTGCTGCGCAGCGATCTGAGCCGACGAAAACGTCGTGGCGAGGAACGCCATTGTGATCAGGCGTTGCCCACGCATGTTGCGCATGGCAACTTCATTGTAATGCATCAATCCGTGCACCTTGCAATCGTACAGTTCAAGCCGAAAAAGGGCGACTACCAGAACAACATCGCCCGACTCGGCGGCATTTTCGCGCAGCTCGATTCACTCAACCCGAGACCGCACGTTGCGTTCCTTCCGGAGACCGCCGTTAGCGGGTATTTCCTGGAAGGCGGGGTTCGTGATCAGGCCGTAACGGCGGGTACTCTCGTTCGCGATCTCGACGCGCAGTATCGCGCGGCCGTTCCATCGCTCGAGCCGATGGACGTCGGACTCGGGTTCTACGAGATCTGGAACAACTCGATTTATAATAGTGCGCTTTACGTGACGCTGGGCGGCGACGCTCCAATCCTGCGCCACGTGCACCGGAAAGTTTTCCTGCCGACCTACGGACTGTTTGACGAAGAGCGCTTCGTTGACCGCGGACTGGAGATTCGCAGCTTCGACACGAGCTGGGGACGCGCCGCGATGCTGGTTTGCGAAGATGCGTGGCACAGCCTGTCGGGAACGATCGCTGCACTCGACGGAGCGCAGGTGATCTTCATTCCGTGCGCATCACCGGCTCGCGGACTTCAGCCGAGAACTGACGATCATGCCGGGCCGGCGAGTCTCGAGCGGTGGGAGCGCCTTGCACGGGACATTGCATCCGAGCATGGCGTGTTCACGTCGCTGATTCAGCTCATTGGCGCGGAAGGCGGCAAGACATTTCCCGGTGGATCGGTGGTTGCGGGGCCGAGGGGCGATATCAAGCTGCGCGCCCCAATGTGGGATGAATCGATCGCGACGGTAACACTCGACACCACCGAACTCACTCGCTCTCGTGTCGAGATGCCGTTGCTGACCGACTTGCAGACAATGCTCCCTCATCTCGTTCTAACGATCGAGAAGATTCGAACCAGCGAGCCCGCTACGCTCGACTATGATGCGGCGGCAGCGAACGGATCGTCCCAGTCTGGAATCATCTCGGCGGACCAGCAATCGGTGAAGAAATCTGCGCCCGCTCACGGCACGAACGGGTCGAAAGGAAATGCCTCGAACATCGCCGCATCGAGTCTTGCTGTTCTCGCGGCCCCGCGGTCGGTTTTCGGACCAGCGTCGCTGGATATCGATCCGGCTCTCACGGCTGATTGGCTCGTTTCGTTTCTGCGGGAAGAGCTCAGGCTTCGCGGTTTCACGAAGGGCGTGATCGGGATTTCCGGCGGCGTGGACTCCGCGGTTACTGCATTTCTGGCTGCAAAAGCTCTGGGTCCGTCGAACGTCGTTGGAATTCGGATGCCTTATCGGACGTCGAGTCCGGATTCCCTGGCGCATGCTGAGCTCGTGATCGACCGGATTGGAATCGAGAGCCGGACGATCGACATCAGTGCGGCTGTGGATGGCTATCTCGCAAATGAGCCCGATGCAGACGGGGCGCGACGCGGTAACGTGATGGCTCGGATGCGTATGATCACGCTATTCGATCAGGCAGCGAAATACCGCGCGTTGCCGCTGGGAACGGGGAATAAAACGGAGCGGCTGCTCGGGTATTTCACCTGGCATGCTGACGATTCGCCGCCAATCAATCCGCTTGGTGACTTGTTCAAGACGCAGGTCTGGGCATTGGCCCGCTATCTCGGAGTCCCCGACGAGATCGTGGACAAGCCGGCATCGGCCGACCTGATCGAGGGCCAGACGGACGAGGGAGATTTTGGAATCAGCTACGCGCTAGCAGATCAGATCCTGAACTGGCTGGTGAGCGGGTATTCCGCGGCCGATGTCGAAGAGCACGGGTTCAGCGCTGCCGAGATAGAGCGGGTGCAAAAGCGGCTGTCCGGGACCCATTGGAAGCGGAGACTGCCGACTGTTGCGATGGTCAGCGGAACCGCGATTGGAGAGGCGTACCTTCGGCCGGTAGATTACTGAACTGAGCGCCGGGAGCCCTGTTTACTGTGTTTGAGTCAGAGCTTTGCTGAACTGGAAAACTCAAGACTGGATCACTGTGAACTGACAACTCCCGGCGCTTTTCTTTAGAAGAACATCATCCTCGCGGTAATTGCGCCGATCACGAAATAGATGACGATCGCGGCCACCACCACGGCGATGAAGTAGGTCATCGTCTTGTCGGGTGGAGACTTCATGAGAATCGGAAGTCCCATGTAGCACAGGTAGAGGCTGTAGATGCCACCAATTGCCGCGAGGATGGCCAGTGCGGGCAGTATCCCGAAAATCCCCGCGACCCACGCGGCGGTCGACGAATACGCGGCGAGCTTGATGGCCTGCGGCATGCTGGTGGTTCCACCAAACGTCGGTGCGAGCGCGTTGATGATCCACGCCAGCACAAACACGCCGATGATAGCGAAGATGAATTGAACCACGGCGTGTGCAATCGCCGAACCAAGCGACATCCGGAACAATCCGCCAAAACCGAACATCGGCAATCCGATCGCCGACGCGATCGGCCCGATTGCGGCGAGGGGCAGTACATAGCCGGTCAGGAGCTGGCCAACGTCGAGAGGCTCGGCGTCGATTACCCCCCATTCTGTATGAGGCGTCGTCAGGATCGCCTTGGCGCGCGCAACGAGGTTCATTCAGCTACCTCCGCTGGAAGTTTCTGGTGGGAAACGCGCGAAAATAGTAACAGGTGAGGGGCGATAAAGCACGGAATCACCTGCTCCGGCGATTTTTTGTCGTGGCTGTTATCTCGCCGTACAGGCCCCCGCCACGACCTCGAGTCTCGGAGCCACCCGGAATTCGCAGGTGGACACGATCTGGTACTTCTTGTTATACGCGCGCTCGGCAGCTGCGACCGCGTCGAGCTTTGAATACAAGGCGGCCGAATCGGTGGATTTGGCACACCAGGGGATGTAGTAGCGCGGGCCTCCACAGCCTCTCGATCCAACCGGCGCGGAACGGCACTCGCCGGATGAGGCACAACCAGTCGTTTTGGCGATGGCCTTGGCATCTCGTTCGAGTTTTTCAATGGCCGCCCAGTCGGTCTGTTGACTTCCCGCGACGCGGGCGTCATGCCCCGTTCCGTCGCTCGGAGACCCGTCTCCCGGCATCGATGCCTGCGTGCAGGCCATGGTGGCGATTGCCGAAAACGCACATGCGAACAAAACACGGGAATAAATCATCTGAACCCCTGAATGATTACGACCCCAGATTGAACATGAATCGGGCCATTAAATAGCGCTGCTCGCCATAGACCGGCCACCCGGACGGCCACTATTATTAGAATCTGACGGACCCTCACAGCAGACGAGATGGCAACCAGAACTCTTTCCGAAAAAAAGATCGGCTCGCCGAACTCGGGCCTGTCGGCTGACGAGCTTGTTGGCGCGTACCGGAACATGCTTCTGTCCAGGAAACTGGACGATAAGGAAGTTCAGCTAAAACGCCAGAACAAGATCTTCTTCCAGATCTCGGGGGCGGGGCACGAAGCAGTTCTCACGGCGGCGGCGATGGTCCTCAGGCCGGCCTACGACTGGTTTTATACCTACTACCGCGACCGCGCGCTCTGTCTGAGTCTGGGCGTCACTGCGGCCGAGATGCTGTATGAAGCCGTTGGCGCAGCGAAGGACCCCGCATCTGGTGGTCGCCAGATGCCGAGTCACTGGGGGCATAAGGACTACAACATCGTGTCGGCATCGTCGCCGACCGGAACGCAGTTCCTTCAGGCCGTCGGTTCCGCCGAAGCCAGCATTCGAGCGAAGATGCTCGATATCACCGAAGGGTTCGAAAAGGACGAAGTCGTGCTGGTCACAACCGGCGACGGCACCACGAGCGAAGGCGAGTTCTGGGAGTCCTTGAACTCCGCGTCGAATCTGAAGCTGCCGATTGTATATCTCGTCGAAGACAACGGCTACGCTATCTCGGTTCCCGTAGAAGTGAATACAGCGGGTGGTTCTATCTCAAAGCTCGTGCGGTCGTTCCCGAATTTCCTCATCGAGGAAGTGGACGGGTGCGATTTCATCGCGAGCTACGACGTGATGAAGCGTGCGGTGCAGTATGCGCGCGACAGAAAGGGGCCGGCGCTCGTCCACGCAAATGTCATTCGCCCGTACTCGCATTCGTTGTCGGATGACGAGACGATGTACCGCCCTCCGGCCGAGCGCGAGGCTGATGCCGTTCGCGATCCTCTCACGGTGTTTCCGAAGTGGCTTGTCGATGAAGGACACGCGACCGAAGCAGAGATTGCCACGATTCAGGCGGAGATCGATGAAGTAGTCCTCGCCGCAACCGACGATGCGCTGGCACAACCACAGCCAACTGCTGACACCGTGTATTTCGGCGTGTACTCGCCCGACGTCGATCCAACGAGCGAACAGTTCGACACAGAGGATGACCCGAAGTTCTCGGGCGATCCGACGACGATGGTGGACCTGTTGAACGCGTGCATGAAGGATGAGATGCGCCGCGACGAGAAGATCCTCATGTTCGGCGAAGATGTTGCCGACGTATCGCGCGAAGAGCACATCGGCAAAGTGAAGGGAAAGGGCGGCGTCTTCAAAGTCACGTGGGGATTGCAGAAGGAGTTCGGCAGTGCTCGCGTGTACAACTCGCCGCTGGCCGAGGCGAACATCGTTGGCCGAGCAATTGGCCTAGCGATTCGGGGGTTCAAGCCGGTGGTCGAAGTGCAGTTTTTTGACTACATCTGGCCTGCGTACATGCAGATCCGCGACGAGCTCGCCACAATGCGCTGGCGATCGAACAACAACTTCGCGGCTCCGGTTGTCATTCGTACGACGTATGGTGGCTACATCCGCGGTGCCATCTACCATTCGCAGACCGGCGCGAGTTTGTTCACGCACTGTCCCGGACTAAGAGTGGTTTGCCCGGCGACGGCTCTCGACGCAAACGGATTGCTGCGAACCGCAATTCGTTGCGACGATCCCGTGATTTTTCTCGAGCACAAGCATCTTTACAGGCAGACGTACAACAAGGGCGCGAATCCCGGCCCGAACTTCATGATTCCGTTCGGAAAGGCGAAGGTCGTCCGCGAGGGATCGGACGTGACGCTGGTGACCTATGGTGCAACGCTCCAGCGGGCGGTAACGGCGGCGAATGCCGTTGCTGACGAAGGAATCTCGGTCGAGGTCATTGACCTGCGAACGCTGAGTCCGTGGGATCGTGAGACAGTCTTCGAGTCAGTGAAGAAGACGTCGCGGGTGATCGTCGCGTACGAGGACTCCCTCTCGTGGGGCTATGGAGCGGAGATCGCGGCGGCGATTGCTGACGAGTGCTTCGCGTGGCTGGACGCGCCGGTGCAGCGCGTTGCCTCGTCGGATACCTTCGTGGGGTATGCGCCCCAGCTCGAGGATGCAATCCTGCCGCAGGTGGAGACGTTCAAGGCTGCGTATAGAGAGATCTTTTCGTATTGAGCTTGTGTGTCGGACGCGTTTCGTCTCGGGCGAGAGGTTTCGTTGATCTTCCCCTAGCGACGTCCGCTTCCGGGCCCGCGATTCCTTGCACCCGGACGAGAAACCTTCGCGGATCCGGAACTCGCATATGGCGATCCTTCACCGGACCGCTCACTCCTCAGCGATGAGGACGCCGGCTTCTGCGATGAAGATCTCGATGAAGACGATCGCTGCGAACTCGATGACGAACCTCCGCCGCCACCTCTCCGCGCGGCCTTCGCCGCTGATCTCGCCCGATCCTCTGCCTTCTTCTTTCTGATCTCTGCGATTCGCTCGGCCAGCGGCACTTCGAGTCTCTGCGCCGGACGGGCGTGATAATCGAATCCTTCGACGACCACGCGTGGCAGTTTCTTGTTGATCGCCCGCTCGATGGCTCTGATATCGGCCTCTTCATCCGGGCAATAGAACGTGAACGCTTCGCCGGTCAGTTCAGCCCGACCGGTGCGACCGACGCGGTGGATGTAATCCTCAGCCGCAGGCGGAGCATCGAAGTTCACAACATGTCCAAGCGCTTCGACATCGATACCGCGCGCCGCAATGTCTGTTGCAACAAGTACTCTGTATTTTCCAGCCTTGAAGCCTGCCAATGCCTCAGTTCTCTGCGACTGCGAGCGGTTTCCATGAATACGCTCCGCCTTGATCCCGTTCCTGACGAGATACTCGGCGAGCCGGTTCGCGCGATGTTTGGTGCGCGTGAAGACGAGCGCTTCCTTCATGTCGCCACGATTGAGCAGCTCGAGGAAGAGCGCCGACTTGAGCTCCTGCGGAACGGGATAGAGTGCCTGCGTGATTCCCTTCGCTGGCGTCGAGCTGCGCTCGAGGTTGATCATCGCCGGATTCTTCAGCATCTGGCCGGCAAGTGCGCCGATCGGGCCCGGCATCGTCGCGCTGAAAAAAAGCGTTTGACGCTTTGCCGGCAGCGATTTGAGAATACGCTTGATGTCCGGGAGAAATCCCATGTCGAGCATTCTGTCGGCTTCGTCGAGCACGAGATGCTCGATCTTGTCCAGCTTCGCGTATGACGACTTCATGTGATCGAGAAGGCGGCCGGGCGTTGCGACAATTACGTCAACACCGCTCCGGAGAGCGTGCTCCTGCGGACCCATGCCGACGCCGCCGATCACGACAGCCGATGTTACGGGTGTGTGAACAGCGATCGCTTCGAGCTGCTCTACGATCTGTGCCGCGAGCTCACGCGTTGGCGTCAGCACGAGCGCGCGAGTCGTTCCGCGCGGGCGGGCGATGAGCTTGTCGAGAATAGGGAGCAAAAATGCGGCTGTCTTGCCGCTGCCTGTCGATGCGCAGGCGAGCACGTCCCGTCCAGCGACTGCGGGCGGAATTGCATCCGCCTGGATCGGCGTGGGACGAACAAATCCAAGCTCCTTCAGTCCCTTGAGGAGGTTTGGATCGAGGTTCAATGAGCTAAAAGGCACTTCGTTCTCTTGCAGTAGGAAAGGAGCCTCATGAAACGGCTCGCGCGCGACTCACATGAGCCGCGCGCCTTTGGTACCCTGCAAGCTAGTCGATCAGGGTCCGCCGAGGCGGATTATGGGGCGTGTCGACCCTTTCCAGGCCGCTGGAGGCGCGGAACTATCTGTTCGGTCTGATGGTTAAGGAGCGGGTCTGACTGCGGCGCCTCCAACCAATTTCTCGCAAACGGCGATCGATCCGCAAACACCAAAGCCATGAGGGCGCTCGATGAATCATGAGTTAATGGTTGCCTTGGTTGTCGTTTCCTTCAGTGATTTCCCAGTGAAAGCGATGAAGCACCCGATGAACCACGGGAGCGAGGAGCAGTCCCGCCACTACGAGAAATACGAGGCCCGAGTAAAGGGCATAAAGACCCGCAAAGATTTTCCCGCCAGTGTATTTGATATCTCCAACTGGTCCCATGCCACCAAGCAGCATCGATGCGTTCATGAAAGCATCGACAAGATTCTTATGCTCGAACAGCATGTAACCACCAATCCCCATTCCCAGCGACACTGCGATCAGGAGGATCGCGATTACGCCGTGACGGATCATGCGATCGACGAAATGCTCCCACGCGAGAACTTTCTCGCCCTTCCTCTCGTAGCAGTCGAGCTGTTTTCGCACCATGCTCATCGAGCGCCGCCGGATGCACCGCCCGTATAGCGTTCGGCCATTGTTTTCTCTTTGAAGATCTCGAGCCCGGAAACCATTAGCGAACGAGCCAGTTCAACGCCTTCACTGATAGAATCGCAAGCAGCACCGCACCGGCCGCGAGTAGAACGATCCCCGCAAGCGTCGCTGCAATTGCCAGCCGGCTGGATCGCAGTGTGGCGGCAGGCTGCCCGAGGTGACGGTCGAGCAGCTCCGTGTTCCGGATATTCGCCCGAAACCCAACGTCGAACAGATCGCCTAATACTGGAACTGACCCTACGAGAGTATCCGTCCCGATGTTCAACAACATTTTTGCAAGCACGGCCTTCGGTGCGCCGAGACGCGCGGCGGTGAGAACGATGTAGCCCGAGGCGACCGCGCTCGCCAGATCACCCAGTCCAGGCAAGAGGCCGAGAATTGGATCCAGCCCGACGGTGACGCCAGTTCCCGGAATTCGGAATGCTGAGTCGAGCAATCGAGCGAGTGCCCTGGCTCGCGCCGCCGGATCCGAAACGGCGAGTGGTGTCTGGTTAGTCATTATTTCCGACGGAAGTATTCATAGAGATCATGCCGCAGGCGGACGCAATTTGCTGCGGTTCGTCCACAACGCCCGAATGAGGACAACACCGGCAAAGCCGAAGACGGCGTTGAACAACGCGAACGCATACATCGATTGGGTGAGGAACATCAGGGCCGTATAGAACTGATAGAGGGCGAGCGCCCCGATGATGAGGACGAGGAACGGAACGAGGCGGCTGAATGCGCTGAGTGACATTGCGATTGACTTGGGTGCTGAAATACAAGCGGGGTAGCCGGATTGGCTACCCCGCAAAGATGAAACGTTCAGCAGGCTAATGCTTGAAAATCCCCCTGAGCTTCTTGGAGGCGGCCTCCTTCGCAGCGTTTTTTGTTTCCTGCTTCACGGCATCGGACGCGCCTGCTTTCGCGGCAGCCGCGACGGAGTCAACGTTCAACACTGGTCCGGCTTCCGTCTTCCCATCGTCGTTCGCGCTCCCACCCGCCGTCATGCTCGGCATTTGAACGAGGGCGTAGTCGCTTGGGATGGCGAACACGGAAGCCGGAACATTGCCAGTGTGCATGTTGAGCATTTCCATCGTGCTGATGGTCGTTTCCTGCTTGCCCTTGCTGTCGGTCGAGATTGCGGTGGTGACCGTTTTGAGCGGGACGCTTCCCTTTGGCATCTTCGCCATTGCCGCCGACATCTGGGTCTTGAAGTCGGGGTTATTGAACAGGTCCGACGCCATGGCCATCTGCTGGCTGTTCGAGACGAACGGGTTGGCGATTTTGAGCGTCGGCGAGAGGTAGTAATCGGTAGTCGTGGCGGTGGTCGTCTTGCTCGACCGGCCGAAGACGGTCGCCGTCATGACGTAGTTCTGCACCATTCGCATGTGGCGCGTCGGGTATCCCTGGACTGACTCGCCGGCGCCCATGTCCTGTGCATCGATGTGGATGTCCGACATCTGCATCTTCACCATGCCGCCCATCGCGCCCATCATCTTGCTCAATCCGCCGAGCATGCCGGCGATGTCCCATGCCATGTACTGCTTCTGGCTGGGATCGACGAGGAACATCTCCTTTCCGCCGCCTTTCACGATGAAGTAGCTATCCTTGCCACCGAACATGCCGCCGGCGCCGGCGGGCCCAGCGTCACTGATCTCGATCCTTGCCTGATCGCCTGAATATGCCCCGTGACCACTCATCGTCACGGTTTCCTTATTACCGGTGCGCGTGCTCTGCGATTTCATGACAAAGTCGTAAGTCATTCCATCCGCGAGCGGAGTCGCCGCTGCGAACATCAATGGAATGGACATGACGGCCGACATTCGGACGGCGCGTGATAAACCGAGGCTCATCGTAAATCTCCTTCTTCGAAACTTGACGGTGGGAGCGATGGTAAGGTGAGACCCTAACATATGTCAGCGGCCAATTACCGGCCAGACATTTCTGCCACGCATCGGGGGGTCTCCACGCGATGCGCGGCTTGCCCTGGTTTACATCTTCAACGGCTCGATGTGGTACTGACGCCTTCACCGCCTACCGAAGTCACAGAAAGCTTACTATTGGGTGTCTTTCTTTCCCGGAAAGAGCAAAGACGCCCCGACGGCCGTCGCCAGCGTCGCCACGATGACGATCAGCGAAATGTGAATCGGGATCACATAGACGCTTCCCAACAACATTTTTACTCCCACGAACGTCAACACCGCGGCGACGCCGAGCTTGAGGAAACGGAACGTGTGGATGACGCCGGCGAGGAGGAAATACAACGACCTGAGTCCAAGAATCGCGCAGACGTTCGACGTATAGACAATCAACGGATCGCGGGTGACCGCGAAGATCGCGGGAATTGAATCGACGGCAAAGATGAGGTCGGTCGTTTCGACCAGAACGAGCATAACGAAGAGCGGCGTCGCCATGACCCGGATCGCATCGCCGCGTTTGGGAGCTTCCTTCACGAAGAAGGCCTGTCCGCGATAGTCGTGCGTTACCGGAAGGAAACGCCGGACGAGGCGCAGGACGGGGTTGCCTTCGGGTTCGATGTCGGCCTCATCGTGAGTCGCCATCCTGATTCCTGTGAAAATCAGGAACGCGCCGAATATGTAGATGATCCAGTGAAATCGGCCGATGAGAAACGCGCCGGCGGCGATCATCGAGCCACGCATCAGCAGCGCACCGATGATGCCCCAGAACAGTACGCGATGCTGGTACTTCTCCGGAATCCTGAAGTAGGCAAAGATCAGGACAATGACGAAGATGTTGTCGACCGAGAGCGAGTACTCGATCAGGTATCCCGTCACGAACTCGAGTGACGCCTGAGGTCCGTGCAGCCAGTAGATGACTCCCGCGAAACCGAGCGAGAGGGCGATCCACACCGAGCTCCAGGTTGCGGCCTCCTTAACGGAGATCGTATGCGCTTTCTTGTTGAAGATGCCGAGGTCAACGGCGAGCATTGCGAGCACGCCGACGTTGAATGCGACAAAGAGCGCAATTCGACTCATGAATGCGCTCTTGTGAGCCCGATCTGCTTCAGCGGTTGGTTACACTGAATCAGCGCCGCTCCATGGCATCACGGACATCGAGAAGAATCTCGAAATAGAGCTGTTCCCTGCGGTAGGCAAAATCGAGCGACGCCATCTGCGATGCGTCGCCTGACTCCTTCGCTCGCTGAAATGCTTCGCTGTACATCTCGTCCAGATTCTGAAGGATACGGTCACGTGGGCGGGACATCAGGTCCTCTGTTGTTGGTGAAGTTTGGGGGAGAATGTTGCCATGACGGTCGATGCCCGAAATTCTCTCGAGAATCGTTTGCGGATCCTGTCCTTCGAAGATGAATTTTCTGGCGGCACCGAGTGCGAGCCGGCGTGGATTCAGCGGACCTGTCATTTGGGGTCAATTTAATTGACCTATCGCTCTGGAGGGGGTTGGGGCGAACCGAGACCTGAAGAGACTAGGTGGGGCCGGGCGCGCTCATTCTATGAAATACGGCTTCCTCGACTACCCGACCCCCCTTGAGATGGTCCACCACTATCCGTTCCAGCAGCTCGGGAGTGACGTGGGAATACCAGACGCCCTCCGGATAAACCACTACAATAGGACCGCC
>JBBSGU010000034.1:0-27076 GCA_038253755.1 Gemmatimonadales bacterium
CTACCATCGCGGCCTTGCCGCGATGATGCCAGGCACGCGCGGCGATCTGCTCGACGTCGTCACCGCAGACTACGTGAACGACGCGGTCGCGCGCGTCGCATTCGATCCGCGGGCCTCGAAAAGAACGCTCCATCTCTGCGCCGGTGCAGGTGCCATCAGCATCGGAGATCTGCTCGATTCCGCATACGAGCTGTGGGCGCGCGATCCACTCTGGAAGAAGAAGGGCGTGGAGCGCGCGGTTCTCACGGATCTAGACACTTACGAGCTGTTCGCGAGATCCGTCATCGAGACCGGTGATGCGCGACTCGCCTCCATTCTTTCGTCGCTGTCGCACTTCATTCCGCAGCTCGCGCTCTCAAAGCAGTTCGACACGAGAGTTGCCGACGCGCTCGTTGGATCGGCTGCCCCGGTCGTAGCCACCTACTGGAAGCAGATGATCGCGAATCTCATGGCCAACAACTGGAGATGCGTGACGGAGTCAGCAGCATGACGCAGTCGAAGCACGAGTTCGCAGCAGAGATGGCCGTCTGGCTCACCGCGAGGCTCGCGAAGCCGGGCGTGACCGTCATTCCCGGGACACCGCTCTTTGGCAACGGCCTCATCGATTCGATCCGCATTCTCGAGCTGATCGCCTACACGGAGCGCGCGATCGGTCGGGTGATACCGGACAGCGCAATCCGGATGGACAACTTCAGCAGCATCGAGAGAATCGCCGAAGTATTTCTTGGGGAGCCGACAGATGCTGCGGCCTGAGGCGGTTGTCGCAGATCTTCGCAAACGCGGACTGCTTTGGGAGTCGGCGCATGGTGTCGTAGGGATGCGCGGGGACCTCGCGGTGTTGGACTCCGCGGTTTCGTCGGCAATTGGTGAGCTCGCGCATGCTGAGGCGGCAGACAAGTGGCGGATGCCGCAGGCCATTTCTTTCGACGTGCTGGAACGCGCGAAGTATTTCGAGTCGTTTCCGCACTGGTTGACGGTTGCATCGCATCTCCGCGATGACGAGGCGGTGCTCGAACGAGTTGCCCGTGCCGAGAATCCGGGAACTGAGACCTCCAAATCTTTGGAAGTCGCCTCGGCGGCGCTGCCGCCTGCGGTCTGCTATCACACGTACGCAGCGCTTGCCGATTCAAGAATCGACACGCCGCTGATCATGACAGCCGAGGAGACCTGCTGGCGTCACGAAGGGAGTCGTCTCTCGGCCCTGGAGCGCGGATGGGCGTTCCGCATGCGCGAGATCGTATTCCTCGGCGACGTTGTAGAAGCCGAGGCGTTTCGACAGAACGGCATCGCTCAGGCGTGCGCGTTCGCCGAGTCGATTGGACTTAAATCGCGGATCGAGGTGGCCGAGGATCCGTTCTTTGCGCCGACGTCGCGTGGCAGGGCGCTGTTGCAGCGAGTGAAGGCGCTCAAGCACGAGCTGGTTGTCGATCGACCATCTGGTGAGCCGCTGGCGATAGCCTCGTTCAACAATCACGAGCGGTTTTTCGGAGAGGCTTTCGCGATTCGTCTTCCCGACGGGCAGTTCGCAACAACTGCGTGCGTCGCATTTGGAATCGAGCGTTGGATGCTGGCCGTTCTCATGACCCACGGCACCGATTCGTCAAATTGGCCGGATTTCGGTCGCGCACTGGCGACAGGAGCGGCCCGATGATCGCGACACCGGACGTCACCACACGCCGTCTTTATGCCCGCACTGCCTCAGCCGCGGATCGCGGTGCGTGGTCGGTGGAGCGCGACATCGACTGGAGGTCGATTGACCGAAGGCGCGCATTCGAGCGGCCGGAGATTCTCGCTCAGCTTCGCGATGCGGCTCTCATAGAATCATATCACCCGGTCAACCTCGCGCGCCTGCTCAAGGCAACGTGGGAGGATGTAGATGCGTCGGTGGTCTTCTCGCTCGAGCTCTACGAAGGGTTCAAGCACTTCCACGCGCTGCGGATGTACCTCGACGCAATCCAGTACGATCCGCTGATTACCGACGCCGAGCTCGTCGAGCTCCGTCGCGGTCAGGCAGAAGTCGAAGTGGAAGACGACCTCATCGAGCGGCTCGTCGAATTCATGCTGTCGGAGCATCTCGCTCACTATTTCTTCCGGCGCCTTGGCGAACAGAGCACTGAGCCTGTGCTCGCAGATCTCCTATCGAAAATCTCGGCCGATGAAGTCCGACACGCACAAAGCGCGTCGGATCTCATCGCCAAGAGGATCGCAGCAGATGAGTCGCTGATTCCGCGCGTTCTAGAAGCAGCTATCCACTTCCGCCATTTCGGTGAGCAGGCCATCGGAACAGTTCCAGTCGCCCAGCCAGGTGATCCAATCGCAATCCAGACGTTCGCCCGACGAATCGAACGGCTTTGCGGAGTTCGTCTCGTCGATCACATCAAGAGCGGTCTATGACCGGAGGCAACATGCTTGTCGATAACGCCGAGCTTTCGCTGCTGAACTTCTATCGCGCTTCGGAACTGCACGGCGGCCTCATACTCGGCCAGATGGTTCGCCGCACCCGCGATGCGGGTCTGATCCTGCAGCTCACCAGGCACAGCGCCGAAGAAGTGATGCATGCGCTTTTGTGGACCGAGACAATCATCGCTGTTGGCGGCGAGCCGACGCCGGTGCGCGATACGTATCAGAACAGGTACGTAGAGAGCGTCGGAACGCCTATCTCTTTGCTCGAAGTTCTTGCACTCACGCAGGTATTCGAGCGCCGCGTTTATCGCCATTTCACGCTCCACCTCCGGCAGCCCGGCGTTCATCCGGTAGTAGCGAAGACGCTGCAGCGGATGCTCGACGAAGAGCGCGGTCATCTCTCCTGGGTGAAGCACTGGCTCGACGAGCAGGGCCGGTCGAGGGGAAGAGAAGTGACCGACGTGATTCGGAAATACCAGGCAGCCGACCAGCGGATTTACGAGGCACTGGCAATCCAATATGGATTCAGGAGCGCGGCGTGACCGCCGTGCTTCAAGGTCGGCCATCGCCTCGTCCGCTGGCGCCCGATCGCATTTCCCGAAGCGAATTCGCGGGCGCTATGGACGGCCGCCTGTTGTTCGCGCAGGTGAGGGAGGATCCGGTCCTTGAAATCGACGCGTTGAGGGTTCGGGGCGGTGGACGCTACATCGTGGTCGGGTCGGGAGGATGCACCGCGTTGTCGATGCTTGCTGCGGGCGCTGGGCATGTGGCGGCCGTCGATCTGAACCGAGCTCAAAATCATCTCACCGAGCTGAAGGCAGTCGTGGTGGGTGTAGTTTCTCCGTGGGAGTATCAGGGTTTTCTTGGCGCGGAGCCCATGAGCGGCTTGCGTCGGGCGCGAATCTACTCGGCCCTTCGTGCGCGGCTGTCGCCTGGGGCGACCGAATATTGGGACGAGCATCGCGAATCGATCGAGGCCGGAGTTCTCGGCGCTGGCGCGAGTGAGCGTTTCATCAAGGCGCTGGCGCGAGTGGTGAAATCGTGCGTCCATCCGAAGGCGAGGATCGAGCGGCTGTTGTCGGCGAAATCCCTCGACGAACAGCGCAGCATCTATCACACGGAATGGAACAACCGACGATGGAAGTCATTGTTTCACATTCTGGTCAATCGGTGGACGTTCGATCGGACTTACGATCCCGCGTTTTTCGCTAACGTCGAAAACCCAGGCTTCGCGAAACATTTCCACCAGCTCTTTGAGCGAACGATCTGCGAGGTTCCGGCGGCAACCAACTACTTCCTGCATTTCATGCTGACGGGCAGGTACCCAGTCTCGAGAGTAGACGGAGTGCCGCCCTATCTCGCCCCGGCGTGGGATCCGTCGCTCGAGGACATCGCAGAATCGCTTCTACTTGTGGATGGCCGTTACGAAGACTACCTCGCATCGTGCGACACCAGCTCGGTTGATGGCCTCGCCTTGTCGAACATCTGCGAATGGATGGACGACTTCAGCATCGAGGCACTCTTCGAGGAGGTTGTTCGGGTCGCCAAGCCTGGTGCGACCCTCTGCTTCAGAAACTTTGTCGGGCACACGGAAGTGCCTGAGAGACTCAGGGGCCGAATTCTCGAAGATCGCGAGCTAAGTCTTCGCGCGATCAAGCGCGACCGGAGTTGCGTGCAGGCGCGAATTGCGATTTGCCGGGTGGTGAAATGACCTCCGCTGCTTTGCGTCCCTCGAACTGTAGGCGGCCAGGCGAAGTTCGCCGAGCCACTGACGCGGACAATCGCGGTCTCCTCGCGCTGGCGGCCTCGTGCTCGATGCGCGGGGACATCTCGCTGCGGTTTCAGCGCGAGCCGGATTTCTTTGCGCTGAATCGTCTCGAAGGTCGTGACTGGAGCGTGGATGTCATCGACGCAGACGACAGAATCGCGGGCTGCGTTGGAACGAGCATCCGCGATGTCTACCTCCACGGGCGTCCGACGCAGACAGGATATGTTGGCGACCTCAAGGTGCATCCGGCGCATCGCGACCTTGCCACGGCGGACGCTCTCTCGAACTACGCCGGGTACCGCATGGAATCACTTCCGGATGGAAGTCCGGCTCTCATCACGGTGCTTGCCGGCAACCGTGCGATGGAGAAGAGGCTCTCCGGAGAGAGAGGCCTCGACCGATTCGATCGGCTCGCCACGATTCGATCGTACTCGATTCCAATTCTATGGAAGCGACAGGCGAAGCAGTCGCGGATGTACATGCTGGTGGAACGCGCGAAGTGGAGCGACATCGGTGCGATGGCTGACCTGTGGAATCGGGTCGCGCCGCAGAGACAATTCGCGCCGCTCTTCGAAGAGACGACGCTGGCTGATTGGATTCGGTCTGCGCCAGGTCTCGACATCTCGTCGTATCTGCTCGCCCGCTCATCGAGCGGAGCGCTGATCGGCCTCATGGCCCTGTGGGATCAGAGCTCGTTCAAGCATATGTACGTCGAGAAATATTCCAGAAAAATGGCGGTCGTTGCTGCGCTGACCAATGCGATCGCGCCGAGGCTTGGGGGCGCTCGCCTTGCCGCGCCCGGTGAGCAGATGCGGTTTCAAACCGCGGCGCACATTTGTGTTTCGGGCGACCGGCCGGATGTTCTCGAAAGGCTTCTCGTTGAAGCGCACAATGACCTTCGCCACACTGGCTGCGCGTTCTTCAACGTGGGTCTCGATGTCGCGGATCCTTTGATCGCTGCAGTTGAAGGAATGTTTGGACAGCCGACCGACATCAATGCATACGTCGGCACGAGGAAGTCGCCCCTCGACGTCCAACGTCTAAAACGGCTTCCCCTTCACTACGAGATCGCGCTCGTATGAAAATCTCCCGGCAAATCGCGACGACGATCGTAGATAGACGACGATGGGTTGTCACATTCTGGCTTCTCATGGCCGCATTGTTAGTTCCGCTAGCTTCGAGGGTCGAAGAAAAACTAGAGGTCGCCGCGACGATCGACGGAAGCGAGTCAGCGAGAGTCGAGCAGCTGCTGGCGATGAAATTTTCTGCCGGCTTTGCTCAATTTGCAGTTCTGGTAATGGAAGGAGCGCCTGATCCGCGAACTGCGGAGGGCGCGAAGTTTCTGGGCTCCATAAGGGACGAGCTGAAGTCGAAGCGATTCGTGTCGGGGACGTTCTCGTACCTCGATGCGCCTGACACGCTGTTCGTCGGCCGAGGTACAACGTTCATGGTCGTCGGTCTCAAGCCCGGGACAGACAGGCCCGACAAGCTGATACCGTTACTGCGCGCTGTGACTGAGGCGCGCGCACAGAAAGGCGCAGACAAAACCACGTACCGTTGGACCGGCGAGATCGCACTCAACCACGATCTTCGACTCGCCAGCGCTTCGGACGCGCAGAGCGCGGAAAAGCGGGTGATGCCGCTGACGCTGATTCTGCTGGTTGTCGCGTTCGGTGCCGTCGCTGCCTCGTTTCTTCCACTGATCGCCGGCGGATTCGCAATTGCACTCGCCCTCGGAGCCGCAGTCGTCATCAGCGGTCACTGGCCGCTTTCGATCCTCCTCGAGAACGTCGTCACGATGCTCGGGCTCGGACTCGGCATCGACTACGCCTTGTTGGTCGTCGGAAGATTCCGCGAAGGACTCAGCGTCGGGATGTCGCCGAGGGACGCCGCAATCGAAGCAGCGGAAAACGCGGGCCACACAATCGTTCTTTCCGGAGCGAGCGTTTGTATCGGCTTTGCGGCACTGGTGGGCATTCCCGTTAACGAGCTGAGGTCACTGGCGGTTGGAGGACTGCTGGTAGTCGTGATAGCTGTCCTCATCGCCACGACTTTGCTGCCGGCGCTTCTAGCAATGCTTGGACAGCGCGTGAACTGGCTCAGCATTCGTCAAAGGGAATCGTCCACCGGCTCCGATAAGTGGCGCGCATGGGGGAGATTCGTCACTGCGCATCCGACGATGGTGCTGATTGTCGCCGGCGCGCCGGTAGCGGCGCTCGCCTTTCAGGCACGACGCATCAACACCGATCTCCCGCGCGGCGACTGGCTGCCGCCCAGGATGGAATCCGCTGTGGGACTGAGAACGCTGCGCGATTCAAATCGAAGCGGAATCGTGAACGCAATCCGGATAGTAGTCGAGCTGCCGAAGGGGAGTCCGTGGGACTCGCCAGCCGGATGGGGTGCCGTCAAGCAAGCCAGCGATCAGTTCGCGAAAGATCCGCGCATCGCCAGAGTCCGGTCGCTGCCTGCCATCACACGGCTTGTAACTCCGAATCTACAGGTGCTCCTGACGATGCCTTCGCAGCTTCGTGGCTCGCTTGCCAGCAGCGATGGGCGATTCGCACTAGTCGAGCTGATGCCGACTGAAGACGCGTCGCAAGGCGGAGCGATGGATCTGGTTCGTGAGATCCGGGCTCAGCGAGCCGCGCGACTTACCGGACTGGTCGGTACAAGTCTGGACGTTGGTGGACTTCCCGCGATGAACGTCGATTACGCCGAGGCGACGACGGGAAGATTCTGGAGCGTCGTCATGACGGTCGTCGCTGTGACGATGCTGGCGCTCCTCGCCGGCTTCAGGTCAGTCCTCATTGCGGTGAAAGCCGTCGCCCTGAATCTCGTTTCAGTAGCCGCTGCTTTCGGCGCAGTCGTCCTCGTATTTCAGGACGGAATCGGAATTCGATTCCTCGGCATGTCAGCTCCGCTGGATGGCACGTTCAGCGCAATTCCACTGATGGTCTTCTGTGTTGTATTTGGACTGAGCATGGACTACGAAGTGTTTCTCGTCGCCCGCGTGGCCGAAGCGCGACGCAACGGAGCAGACGACAGCGAAGCAATCGCCGAAGGGCTCGCGAGAACGGGCGGATTGATAACCAGCGCGGCGGCGATCATGATCGTCGTATTCGCCGGCTTTACGCTCGGCGACTTCGTTATCGTGAAGATTCTGGGCTTTGCGCTTGCTGTCGCGGTGCTGGTCGATGCGACTGTGGTACGTATCGCTATAGGCCCCGCGTTGTTCAAGCTCGCCGGGCGCTGGAACTGGTGGCCCGGCGAGGAAACGTCCAGCCGTCTAGTGCAGGAACGAAGGACTGAAGGCGAGCGACAATCCCATGCCGCCTGAGGAAGAGGACAACGCCGGGCGGACAGGGATGGAGTTCCATTCTTCCGCCTTGATCACGGCCTCAAGGCCGACGCCCCAGAGTACTGACCCGACGAACGTGCTGAAGGCAATCCGCTTACTTGAGTAAGCGGGATATTCGTAGTCGCTCGAGTTATCCGGAGACGCGAGGATCGCTATAGCGAGCAGGCCGCCGATCGCTCCGCCCCACAATCCGCCCTTCTTCGCGCCGGCGGTATGGGTGCGGCCACCACTCAACTTCAGCTCGCTGATGTCCCGGTTGGCAAACTTGAGCGTACCGCCACGCCCATCGACGAATAGGGTTGTCGAATCGGCGCTCACCGATCTTACGACTCCGGTGACTTTCTTCTGACCGGTGGCAGACACCTGGATTCGCGATCCTTCAGTGATGGCGGGTGCCTGAGCCTTCGCCCGGGCGGCTGAGACAGCAAATACGGCGACCGGCAAAACAAATCTTAGGATTTGGCTGAAGCTGTGGGCTAGTGAAAAGCGACGATATCGGGACATTGGCGTTTCCTTGTGAAGTGGTCGATTGACTGCTGCCCCAAGTTTACGAGAAGCCGTAAATGAGCCAAATACGTAGGGTTACGTAGTCAGTCGTCGCCGAGGGAGTTGTCTCGTACGAAATCGGCGAGCTCACCCCGGGATGCCACCCCCAACTTCGCAAAGATGTTGGACAGGTGCGTGCTCACCGTGCGCGACGATATATCGAGAGCGCTTCCAATCTCCTTGTTCGACTTTCTCTGTGAGACCATACGGGCGATTTCCGTCTCCCGCCCGGTCAGCCCCGCCATCCCGGTTGCGATGGTGCGGCTCGGCGGACGTACCCCGATTTCGCGCATGTCGTCGCGTAGGGCGTTGAGCTCGCCGTTTGCGCCGAGTCGGGCGAACACATCATGGGCAATGCGAAACTCGCGCATTGCCCCCTCTCTGTCGCCGCTGTCGCGAATGGCACCACCCAGCACGCGTCGAACGCGGGACGCGAGATCGGGAAGACCGATCTCCTCGAGGCTTTCAATCGCCTTGCGCATCAGAGGAATCGACTCGTTCAGGTTCTCGTCGCGATACAGGAGTAACATTCCGTCGCACGCATCGGCCATCGCGAGTCCAAATGGATGACCGAGGCGCGTCGCATCCCGGCGCATTCGCTTTGAATGAAGCTCGGCGGTGGCGAAGTCGCGGCTCCACAGAGCCGCCTCACCGACGATAGGAAGAATCCATTGGAGAGACCACGCGACGTAACCGAGCTTGTCGGCGAGCGCGAGACCGGCTTCGCCAATTCTGATCGCCTCGGAAGGATTGTCGGTCTCCAGGTGATATGCAGCCAGACCCATGTGCGCCGGGACAACGGTGGGTACGTCGAGGCGTTCCGGGGTGGCCGTTCCCGCGCCTGAGAGCTGCCATGCTTCTTCGAGATAACTGCGCGCCTTCTCGAGCTCGCCACGCCAGAGGTAGATGAGGCCGGTCCAGACGAGAAGGCGTGGAAGCAGGGTTTTTTGCCGGAGCGACCTCGCCAGCGCGATCGTCCTTTCGCCGGTTGCTATTCCCGCATCCCAGTCACCGGTGCCGGACGCGTACTGAATCGAAACTTCAGCCGTCCAAAGCGGCAGCAACGGGGAACGCAGAACTTCCTCGATACGCGCGCACTCGCGAAGGTGATGGAGAACCCGGTCGCCGTTCGCGGTGAGTCCGGCAACGAGCGCCATTCCCCAGTTGGCCGTCCACTCGAGCATCGCTTCGCCTGACGCCTTCGCGAATCGAATTGCCTTCTCGCCGTGATCGAGCGCCACGCTCCAGGGGCCGGTCCACGCATTGAGCAGGAGCAGGGATCGATGCGCTCTCGCGAGAAGTGAATCCCTCTTCGTTTGCTCGGCGACACTCAGGGCGCGCTCGACCTCCGCTTTGGCCGCATCCAGACGACCCATTTCCTGAAGGCATCCGCCTTTGGCGAGATGCAGCCGGGCTGTCGCCGCGAGATCACCGGCCTGCTCTGCTGCGGTAAGTCCTTCGGCGTAGTGTTCGAGAGAATCGTCAAAGCGACCGCTCCAGAAACAAGCGAGCCCCATCCGGTTTTCAATCATCGAGAGAGCCGCGAAGTCATCCCGTTTCCTGGCCGCGTCGCGCGCTGCCGACCATAACACAAGTGCGTCGTCGTACTCGCCAAGACGCTGCCGCGCACGCGCGAGATTGACGACAATCTCGTCGCGATCGTCTGACTCTTCCGAATGCTCCATCTGTTCGAGAGCAGCAATCAGGAACGAAGCGGCTTCGCGGTTTGCATAAGTACGAAGCGCGATCTTACCGGCTTCCCTCAGATACATCACTGCTTTGGGCGCGAGCGTATGTGATTGCCTGAAGTGGAACGCCAGCTCGCCCGCATGTTCGGCTGCACGCTTACCGTAGAAATTCTCCAGCGATTCGGCGACGCTCGCGTGCAGAAGGCGCGCGCGTGCAGTTCCCAAAGAAGCGTACACTACCTGTTGGAGAATCGGGTGAGCGAAGTCGTACCCCTCGGTTTCGCCAGGGGTAGACTCGGCGAAGACTCGTTGGGTGATCAGCTCATCGAGGGCGTCTGCCAGAACCGTTCGATCGAGTGGCGACACGGCCGAGACCTGATCGTAGGTAACTCGGGTTCCGATTACTGCCGCCAGATTCGCCAGGTCTCTGGCGGTGTTCGACAGGCGGTCGATTCGCGACGTGACCGCATCGCGCACGCTTGGTGGAAGCTGAAGCGATTCTACGTCCCAGCCCACCCAGCTGCCAGCGTGCTCGGTGAGCACCCTCGACTCGACCAGCCACTTCAGAGTTTCTTCGACGAAGAACGCATTGCCCCGAGTCCATCCGTATAGAAGCGCCGCGAACGGTGCGCTGCTCGACGGTGCCACACCGAACGTCTTTTCGATTACGGTTGCGACTTCGGAATGTGATAAAGGACCCACTCTCAGTTGAGAGGCGGCGCCGAGCTTGAGCAGGGATTGTTCGGTGGATTTCAGAACGGGGTTGGTGTCGCGCTCCGCTTCATTGTAGGAAGCAAGGATTACGATCGGGTGCGAACCGATCTGCCTCGAAACGAAATGCAGGAGCTCGAGAGATGACGCATCGGCCCACTGGAGATTCTCGAGGATCAGGCATAGCGGCTGTTTTGCTGACAGACGCGTAAGGAACTGGGCGAAATTCCAGAGCAAACGCGCCTTGAAGTCGGACGCATCCATGCCTGCCCCAGCGCGTTCCTTGTCGCCCGACGAACCCAACGCGGGGAAGAGATAGGCGAGCTCAGCTGCGCCGCCGCGCGTTAGAACCGCGAGCGAGCCCGGCTCGATGCTCTTGATGAACGGTAGAAGGGCGTCCGAGAAGAGGGCGTAAGGAATTCCTGTCTCCACGGAATACGCCCGTCCTGTGACGACATTCCATCCGTCCTGCCGCGCTCTCGCAGCGGCTTCGGTGAGGATTCGTGTCTTGCCGACACCGCCCTCGCCAGAAACGATGAGAGCCGTTCCCGAGCCCTTCTTCGCATGCCGCAGCAGGTTCGCGATGGTGCGCATCTCTCCGTCACGACCGACGAGCGGAAGCTGATTCCCGTTAACTGCCTGGGACGTGTTGCCTTTCGATTGTTTCAGGGCGGCGAAGGTTGGTGGTGGACCAGCGACGGATACAAGAACTTCTCGAAAGAGAATATTCAGCCCAGGTAAGAGCCGTAAGACCCTGACGGTACGTTGGGCGATATATTGAAGAGTTGCCCAACTCTATCCGGAAATGACTCAGACTTCTGCTCCCGCTACAACGTCGGTCACCTGGCAGTGCATGCCGTTCCAGGAACTCACGCCTGACGATCTCTACGCTGCAATGGCATTGCGTCAGAAGGTTTTCGTCGTCGAGCAGAACTGCGCATACCTCGATGCAGACGGCGTGGACACCAAAGCCCACCACGTTCTCGGGTGGAAGAAGGGAGACGATTGGCAACGGCTTGTTGCGTATGCCAGGATTTTTCCGCCTCGTGTCAAATATGCGGAGGCGTCGATCGGACGAGTCGCAACTCATCCGGATGTTCGTGGTACCGGAGTCGGCCAACTGCTGATGACCGAAGGCATTCGCCTGATTGAAGAGAGAGGGTGGGGGAGTGAGATAAGAATCGCCGCCCAGATGTATCTCGAGAGATTCTACGAAGGCTTCGGCTTTAAGCGAGTCACAGAGCCGTTTCTCGAAGATGACATCTGGCACGTGGACATGAGACGTGGATGAGCCCGTTGCGCTGACGCTTCGCGAGAGGTTCTACGATGGTGCGACATTCGCCGCGGTGATCAGGCGACCGAAGGAAAATGCCGCGTTGTGGGATGCGATTTTCAAGAGGTCGGCGATATCGCAGGACGTAGCAACGAGATTGAAAAACACTCGAGGGCAGTGGCACCTCCTGGTGCTGCATGAGGACTGGTGCGGTGACTCGGTGAATATTCTTCCTTATGTCGCGCGGCTCGCCGATTCGCATCCTGGAATCGAACTTCGCGTATTAGGGCGTGACGCGAATCCTGATCTCATGAACGCTCACCTGACGGGTCAGTCAAAATCGATTCCAGTCGTCATCGTCTACGACGAGAACTTCGACGAAATCGGCTGGTGGGGTCCCCGTCCCCGAGAGCTTCAGAAGTGGGTAATCAATGAGGGACTCGCCCTTCCCCAACCCGACCGGTATCGTCATATCCGTACGTGGTATGCACGGGATCGTGGCGCGTCGATCGTGTCGGAGATCGTTTCGATAATCGAAAACCGAATGAGTGAGAATGAGACCGCGACTGGCTGAGCTGATTTCCTACATGGACGAGACTCGCAACCGGTTGTTCGCGACGGTGAAATCGATCGATCCGGGGGTCGCGGGTATCAGGCCGCGAGGCGATGTGTGGTCGGTTGAAGACAACATGGCGCACCTCGTAGTCGTCGAGGACGGCGTTTCGCGACTGATTGCGAAGTCAGTCGAGTGGGCTCGATCGAACGGTGTTGGGGACGAGACCTCTGATGAATCCATCATGTCGTCTCTGGACGAGTACGGGTTGGCCGAAGGCACGTACAAGCTTCAGGCGCCATCGCGGGTTGAGCCGCCGCCGGGCAAGTCGGTCGAGGAGTCGGTAGCCGCACTTAATGCTTCGCGCGAGAGTATGAAGGACGCACTTCTTCGGGGAGATGGACTCGACCTTTGCGAGGTAAAGCGTCCGCATCCGGTGATAGGCGAAATCAATCTGTATCAATGGGGTCTCTTCGTTGCCCAGCACGAGGAGAGGCACCGCAGGCAGATCGAGAAAACTGCCGACGCGGTAACAGAACTAGCGGCGGAATCGCTCCCAATCGTCTGATTCCGGAGGCTGAATGAAGTGGCTTCTGATCGTAGCGGTGGTTCTGGCAGTAATCGTGTTGGGTGTTACCGCTGTGGGCATGGCCCTTCCACAGAATCATGTCGCTCAGCGTTCGGTCCACTTTTCAGCGAACCCGGAGAAGATCTGGGCTGTTATTACTGACGTGCCCGGGTATCCGCGGTGGAGATCCGAGGTCGCGGCAGTGCAGATGTTGTCGACGGATGCCGGCCAGGTTGCCTGGCGCGAGGTCTCGGCAAAGGGAAACAAGCTCTCTTTCGAGGCAACTACATCCGAACCACCCTCTCATCCCGTAACACTTATTACAGACAAGGGAATTCCGTTTGGCGGCAGCTGGGACTACCGAATTGTTCCTGATGGCACCGGAAGCAGGATTACAATCACGGAGAATGGAGAGGTTTACAACCCTATCTTCAGGTTCGTGTCGAAGTACATCATGGGCCACACGTCGACTCTGGACACCTACCTGAGTAGCCTCGCCGCGAAGCTCGGGGAGACGTATACCGGCTCAGGGAACTGATGACGGTTGTCCCGGCGCGTTTAATGCATTTTTCCGCCTGCGCGATATGTTATCTGCGGGCTGGTCCCACTGGGAGCAGCTCGTGGCACCTGATGCTTGAACCCCAGCCCCAAAAGACGACGTGACTTTGAACACTGCGGACGCTGAAATGCTCTCGAAAATCGAGGTTCTTTCCGACCTGGAAGACGTCGTGGCCGAGTTGATGGTGCAGCATGAAGCGAAGCGGGTGCTTTGGTTCCCGTCTGAGATTCTTGACGCGGCGCCCGACACGGATCCGGATCATCACATTCGAGAGCTGAGGAAGCGAGCCGAAGGGATCAGCCCGTCAGCGCGTGTTGCGCTTGCGCTTAACCTCCTGACTGAAGAAGGGCTCCCGCATTTCCATCGCATTCTCGCCGTTTACCTCGGCAACGAAAGCCATTGGATGACGTGGACGAATCTCTGGACCGCAGAGGAAGACAGGCACGGTCTCATTCTGCACGATTACACGAGGGACGCGCAGGTTTTCGACCGGCTGGTCATCGAGAAGATGCAGTTCGACTATCTCCGCGCTGGCTTCGCGCCGGACTGGGATCGTGACCCGTACCGCGTCTTCGTGTACACGTCGCTTCAGGAGCGCGCGACTCAGGTGTCGCATTCCAACACTGGAAAGGCTGCTTCGGAGTTCGAGCCGCTGATTGGGGCGGTCCTCGCGAACGTCGCGAAGGAAGAGGCAAGGCACTACACGTTTTATAGAACCGTGTTCAAGGAAGTTCTGAAGCGCGACCCGAATCAGGCGTTGGAGTCGGCGGCGAAGGTGATGCCGGCGATCGACATGCCTGGCGTGAACATGCCTCATTTCCGGGAGCTCGCTGATGTCGTGCGACGCGCAGGAATCTACGGTCCGCGTGATTACATGAAGATCGTCGAGGAGCAGATCAAGTTCTGGGCGATCGACCAGCTCGAGGGATTGAACGATGCGGGCCGGAAGGCGCAGGAAAAGATCATGGCGATACCTGCGCGACTCGAGCGGATCGCGGGTGTGATGGAGGCGAAGACGAAACGTAAGACTTTCTCGTTCGATGTGGCGTTTCGTCGTGAGTTCGTAATGGACTGACACGCGGACTTCGAAGGGCGAACTACGGAAAAGCCGAACTTCGTGGTCGGTCGTCGCAGGTGTCTCGCATTTCACAACTCATGCTCGCAGTCTACGGAGCCACGCTGAACGGCTACGCTTTCTTCCAGAAAGCTCCGCGTTCAAAGCCGCGTGTCTCCTCGCTGCTGCGCACGTTGTGAAATGCGAGACACCAACTCCTTCCTCCCAACGGCGGCCTGGTTTTCCGTCCTGTTTATTTCCAAATCGCTGTGGGGCGTCAGCGATCCAGTCGAGCGGCTACGGTGGGGTAACAGGACGGAACTACGGCGCGGCGGGAAGGCGACAACGGCCGTCGTTGCTTCGGTGAGAGAAGCTTGAGGAGGATGGTCGAGTGTCTCCGGATGGCGCTTGCGCAGCAGCAAGGAGACCCGCGCGCTCTGAACGCGGAGCTTTCTGGAAGAAAGCGACCGTTCAGCGGGGCTCCGCCGACTGCGAGCATGAGCGCAAGGAGGAGATACTCGACTATCCGACCGCGAGATAACCCGCAGTCCCGCAGTTAGGCCGTTCCCGCAAGCCCAAGCGAGGCCGCAACCGATTGCATCGCCGAGATCACGAAGGCGATGTGCTCATCGAGATCGACGCCGAGATCAGCCGCTCCATTGATCACATCGTCCCGGCTGACGCCACGCGCGAATGCCTTGTCCTTCATTTTCTTTCGCACCGACCGCGTCTCCACCTCCATGATGTTCCTGCTCGGCCTCACCAACGCTGTCGCTGTTATCAGGCCAGTCAATTCGTCTACGGCGAACAGCGTCTTCGCCATTTTTGATTCTCGGGGAACGCCACTGTACTGAGCGTGGCCGAGTATGGCGGTGAGGATGTCTTCGGGAAATCCTTTTTCTCTCAGAATCCTTACGCCTTCAGCCGGATGTTCTTCTGTGGCCGAGTGTGCTTCGTTGGGGAATTTCTCGTAGTCAAAGTCGTGGACGAGACCGGCGAGTCCCCACCGATCGACGTCTTCGCCAAACTTCTCGGCGTACGCGCGCATCGCCGCCTCGACCGACAGCATGTGCTTTCTGAGCGAATCGCTCGCGGTATATTCGTGAACGATTGCCAGCGCCTCGTCGCGCGATGGAAGGGCGTCAGTCAACGGCGTCCTCCGCTTCTTCGCCCGCTTCCACGATGTCTCCGTTGGTGAAGAGAATCCCCTTCAGTGTTTCGCGGAAATCGGGGATCTGACGCATAACGAACTCGAGGTCCATCCCGAAGTGCTTGAATTCTTCCTTTTGCGCGTTCTTCATGATCGCCTTCGCCTGTCGATTCTTTTCGACCGAGATGCGCTGCTGATACCAATTGATTGCCTCGCATTCTTCAATGAGACTGGTGAGGATTCGGTCAAGCGTTCGCGTCTTGTCGGACAGCTCTTCAGGGGGCTCGTGGTATTGGTCGGTTGCCATGGTCGTCGAATTTGGGACGGAACGAAACGAGTCAGCGGAATGCTGTCAGCATTTCCTGAGTCCGGGTGTCATCGAAAATACGATGTCTGCAAGCAGCTGGAGGGCAAGGAGTACGCCGAGGACGGAGAACACGTATCGGTTTGACCGCGTGGCGGGGGGAAAGGACGCCCGGTAGATCAGCCAGCCGGCGACAATGACAATTGCCTCGACTACGAAATCGATTTCCGGATGACGATAGACTCGCAGACCGACCAGGGGCCCGCCGCTCCACGTCGGCTTGATACCGGTGATGTAATCGGCTAACGCATGCGATATCACCAAGGCGGCAACAAAGGCGGCGCCCGTGACATCGCGAGTTGACGCGAGGTACGCGAGCGCGCCGGCGAGCGTTAGCACTGCAACCGCGGGAATCGAGTGCGAAAACATTCCGGGAGTTGCGCTGGTGACGCCGGCCAGGCAGAGTGTTGCGTCGGCCCAATCGGGCAGTTGACTGGCAACGATGAGGATCCAGAGAGGAAGGGCACTTCGTATTCCCTTCGCGCCAAGTGCAACGCCAACATGTCCCGCGTACACTATCGCCGCGCCCGTCTGTCGAGGATGATGGTAACGACCGCGATGCCAAGTGTAGCGAGTATGAGGCGTATCGAATCGATCATCGCTAAGGCCAGTGGACTTGAGACATGCGGCACCGAGCCGCTCATTCGAATAACTTAGCCGTCACCATGAACAACGTCACTCATTTGGAATGTGCTGCCTGCGCGACGCAATATCCGGCCGGGCACGTCTACAATCTCTGCGCAAAGTGCGGAAAACCGCTTCTCGTTCGCTATGACCTGTCGCGAGCAGCGAAAACTCTGACGAAAGATTCGCTCAAGTCGCGAGTGTCGAGCATGTGGCGATACCGCGAGGTAATGCCTGTGGATTCCGACGACAACATCGTTACGCTCGGCGAAGGCTGGACTCCGCTTCTGCGTGCAGAACGACTGGGCAAGTCGATGGACATTCCCGAGCTCTACATAAAAGACGAGTCGCTGAATCCAACGGGGAGCTTCAAGGCGCGCGGAATGTCTGCCGCAGTCTCGATGGCAAAAGAGCTTGGAGTCACGAAAGTCGCGGCACCGTCGGCGGGAAATGCTGCTGGCGCTTTGGCTGCGTATGGAGCACGCGCGGGCATGGAGGTTTTCCTGTTCATGCCAAAGGACACTCCTCGCGCGAACATCGTCGAGAGCATCGAGCTCGGCGCCAACGTTACGCTCATCGACGGATTGATCACTGACTGCGGTGCCGAAGTCGCGAAGCGGAAGGACGTCGAGGGTTGGTTCGACGTATCGACGCTCAAGGAACCCTATCGCGTGGAAGGGAAGAAGACACTCGGCTACGAGTTGGCTGAGCAATTCGACTGGACGCTTCCCGACGTCATCATCTACCCCACCGGCGGTGGAACTGGCCTGATAGGAATGTGGAAGGCGTTCGATGAAATGGAGGAGATGGGTTGGATCGATTCAAAGCGCCCGCGAATGGTGACCGTTCAGTCGGAAGGATGCGCGCCGATCGTTACAGCATTTGAGAAAGGTGAACGTTTTGCTGACATGTTCCCCAACGCTGCGACTGTCGCATCCGGACTCAGAGTTCCGAAAGCGATTGGAGATTTCCTGATTCTCGACGCAATCAATGCATCGGGAGGATCGGCTATCGCGGTAAGCGACGCCGAGTTGATTGCTGCCGTTCGCGAGATAGGCGCGGCCGAGGGCGTGTTCGCGGCGCCGGAGGGCGGTGCGTGTCTTCCGGCGTTGAGGACATTGCTGGGGCGCGGTGAAGTTCAGCGGGATGAGCGCGTTGTGTTGTTCAACACGGGTTCGGGCACGAAGTATATCGAAGCTTTCAGTTCTTAGAACTTCCGGACTGCGGGAACTACGGAAGTTCATTTGTCGGTCGGTCGCTGGCATCTCGGCTTTGAGCGTAAGGAGGAGATACTCGACTATCCGACCGCGGATTCTACTCGCCTCAACAATCCTCAGTTCAGTAGCTCCGTAGCCCCGTAGTCCCGCATCAGGACCCGGAGCGGACTCGATCGAGCTGACTCTGCGGCACAGTGATGCGCGGACGCCGAACGTCACTCAAGATGCAGCCGTGGCAAATGCCGGATTACCTGACTCGCAAGAACTGACTCAGCGCTTCTCACCGGACCGCTGGATTGAAACGCCAACGAAAAAATTACGCGTCGTCGCGGGCTCAAGGAACTTTCCCCGCGCTGCGTTGACCGCCACCGACGCCGCATAGTGCTTATCGAAGAGGTTCTGAATCCCGGCCGATACGCACAGGCGTGATGTGCGTACTGGAAGGTCACCACCGAAGCGCAGATTGGCTACGCTGTATCCGGGGCCTTTGCCAGAGTTCGCATCGTCGAGGTACACAGCTCCTGCCTTTTCGCCCTCGATGACGACAAATCCCACATCGCTCGACGCTTTCAATGCGGCCTGCGCGCGATTGCGAGGAACTCCGGGGATTACGTTGCCGTCATAGACGAGCGTGCCGGTTCTGTAGGAATCGAAACGAAACGCGGAGTACTCATAAGCCGCCATAAACGACAGAGCTCTGTACGTGCCCTGTCCACCTGCCTCGATTCCGCGTCGCGTCGTGCGGCCCGCATTCCGGAAATATCTGCGCCCATTGCTGGCGAGAATCTCGAATGGGACGAGCTCGTCCTTCACACGAGTCGCATAAGCCGCTACATCGTAGCTTGCCCACGACGCGAAGAGTCCTTTCAAGCCTAACTCAGCCGTCGTCGATCGTTGAGGACGGAGAGACTGGTTGATTCCCGCGCTTCCATCGGGATGGTTGCCGAGCTCTGTCGCGGTGGGAGTTTCAAACGCTGAGGCGACGTTCGAATAGACCGAATGCGTTGGAGCAATCCTGAAGACCGCTCCAAATACGGGACTTAAGGCGCCCATCGACCGCTCGCCTGAATCGTCGGCGTTCGCCTGACTAATCAGCCGATCCTTCACTCCGAAATGAATGTGGTCCGCGCGTATTCCGGCAGTTGCACCTAATCGCGAGCCGAACGCGACGTCGTCGCTGACGTAAAGGCCTGCGCTCGACACGAGCTCTCGCTGGTCGAGCGTGACGCTGCCGCGCTCGCTCGCAATCGAAGGACACGTCGCGGTCGGTGCCTTAAGTGGTATCGTATCGGCGCAGGTAGTGAAGTTTCGGCGAAGATCGTTCTGTGACTGAAGATCGGTTCCGACGAGCACAACGTTGTCCATGCCGAATAATGACAGATTCTGCGATACGTGCGCGGACGCCCCGTACGCGTGACGTCCCACTTCAATTATTGCGAACGTGAGAGGATTGTCGAGTGTTCGCGCGCCCTCGAATACCGAAGCTCCGACGTCCCCGTTGCCGATTGGATGAGTGGCCGACAATCCGACCTGAATCTGACGCGCCGCCTTGCGCGCGTTTCGCCGAAGGGACAACGCATCGGGCATCGACGGATCGGCCCGAAGCTCGGCGAGTGTCAAAGCGCCCGGATTCTCTGCCAGCGGATTGTTCAGTCCGAGGGCCGTCAGAACAATCGCACTGTTTCCGAACGATGTGCCGACCCGGCCAAACCCAGTCGTCGCGCGCTGACGCGAGTGAAGTCGTGTGCCGTCGCTTCTCGAGTATGCCGCGTCGCCCTGATAGTAGAATCTCGATGACGTACCGCCAATTGCGGCGGACGTTCGGCTGAAGCGGTTTGCACCTAGCCATTGACCGAATCTGGCGGATATCGGTACAGACGGCGGAGTGGGCGACCTGAAATCGACGACGCCTCCCCCTGCGTTTCCGTACAACGCTGAGGCTGCTCCCCGCATTACTTCAATCGCGCCGACTGTCTCGAGGGAGAGGTAGTCGAGCGGTGTCTGCCCATCCGGAAGGGTCAGCGGCATCCCATCGCGCAACACTCGCACTCCGCGGACTCCAAAAGTTGACCGTGAACCGTATCCGCGAATGGATAGACGAGGATCCTGCGACGGGTTGTTTCGATTTGTCACCGCGAGTCCCGGCACCAACGCAAGACTTTCGTCGATTGCCGTGTGGCGCTGTCCCGGTCGCGCGCTGTCGGGTCGAACAACACTCAATGCGAACGGCGCGCGAAGGACAGACTTTCCGGACTGCCTGGTCACCGTTACGACGACCGGCTCTAATCTGGCTATCGAATCCGCCTGAGTCTGTGCGATCACCGGCAGAACGAGTGACGCCACAAACGAAAGTTTTATTGAAGCGCCCACCAGGCGCGAGCTCAAATGTGAATCTCCTGCCGCGCCTTCGCGACTATTTTTTCGATCCGCCGCCTGAAACGACCTGGGCGTGATTGAGGCCAGTCACGAGAATCAGCCCGCCCAACACGTTGCCCAGAAATACCGGAGCGAAGAAAACGGTGAAGTATTGAGCGAAGCTCAACTCTCCGGTGACGACAAGGTAGAAAACCTCGATCGAACCTACGATGACGTGAGCAAGACCACCAAGGCCCACCAGGTAAGTTACCAGAGATATCACCCCGACCTGTTGCGTCGAGGCCGCTGGCAGCATCCAGACCATCAACGCAATGAGCCAGCCGGCAAAAATTCCACGCATGAAGGTGGTCGCAAATCCGCTGCGGATCGCTTCATGAGCGATCGCGGCGAAGGCTACATGAACGTTCGGCTCAAAGGCATCGGTCAACGCAATTAGAGAAGCAAAAATGAACGCGCCGATTAGATTGCCGATCAGTACAACCACCCAGAGAATCGCCACGCGACGCAACATTTCAGATGTCTTCGCAACCAGGAGCGGCACGATTGGCGTAATCGTGTTTTCGGTAAAAAGCTGCTGGTTGCCGAGGCTGATCATCAGAAATCCGACGGGATATCCGAGGTTGGTTATGAGGGGTCGCCAGGGCGCGTCGGGTAGATGAGACCGAAGCAGCGCCTCTGTCAAAAACGAAAATCCCATCGACAGCCCGCCTGCGAGTGCTGACCAGGCAAGTGCGGATGGATGTCGCTTCAGCTCCTTATCACCCTCCCGACGAACAACCTCGTAAGTGATTTTCTGATTGAGCGACTCTTCTTCCTCAGCTTTTTTTTCTTCCACAGGATCGAGGTCTGGTTTCAGATCATCCTCTTTTCTCTGCGATAGCTTTTCCTCAGTGGATTGTTCTTTCTGTTGCCGCATCTTGCTACCTGGCGCTTTCGAGACGCACGATCCGTCGTTCTCCCTTTTCTGTTTGCAAGCTGTTGCGTCGTCAATGCAGATTGCGTTCCATCGACGCGAGCGCACGTTCGGTCGAGAGACAGGCGGCTATCGTATGCCGACCACCTTATGGGTTTGAACGCTCAATCTCCATCTTGGATGCGCCATGCAGTATTCGATCGCAAGCCGCGTGTTTTCCTCTATGTCGGGTCCATCCATCGGCTGAAGAAAGAAGTTCTCAAACTCGAGAGAATCGAATTGCGAGGGCATCGCATTCGGCTGCGGAAACACAAGCTTGAGCTCACTCCCGGAAGTTTGAACAAACGGCGCGCCGGCTTTTGGGCTCACGCAGATCCAATCGATCCCGGATGGAGCGCTGCGAGTCCCGTTAGTCTCGACAGCGATCGCGAATCCGACGGCGTGGAGGGCGTCCACGAGCTCATCATCAACTTGAAGCAGTGGTTCACCCCCGGTGCAAACGACGAGCTTCTCCCCGTCTGAATCGCCGCGCCACGCATTCGCGATTGCGGCTGCGATTGACTCTGCGGTGAAGAATTTGCCGCCTTCAGGCCCGATGCCAACGAAGTCCGTATCACAGAACTGACACACCGCACGCGAACGATCTTCCTCGCGGCCAGTCCAGAGATTGCATCCACTGAACCGGCAGAAAACGGCGGCCCGGCCCGCGTTCGCTCCCTCACCCTGGAGCGTGTAGAAAATCTCCTTGACCGTGTAAGTCACGTGGCGATCGGCTCGCTCTCGCTCGACAGGTAACATGCCGGGTCGCGCGACCCCGCTTCAGCGAAACCTCGCAATCGTAACTGGCACGCATCACAGTGCCCACAAGCATCACCATCACGCGACGGGTCGTAACAGCTCGTGGTCATTCCATAGTCCACGCCCAGACGCAACCCAAGCTCGATGATCTGTCTCTTCGACATGTCGATCAGCGGCGCGCGTATGGTGACCTGATCTGCGTCACCCTCAGCTTCAACCCCAGCTCGCGTCGCGAGGCGGGCCATTTTTTCGAACGCCGCGATGTATTCGGGCCGGCAGTCAGGGTATCCACTGTAGTCGAGCGCGTTTACGCCGATGAGTATCTCTTTTGCATCGGTTACTTCGGCGAGCGCCAACGCATAGGACAGGAAGATCGTATTGCGCGCAGGGACGTAGGTTACGGGAATATCATGAGAGGAATCGACAACTCTGTCTTTCGGTACATCGATGTTGGCCGTCAACGCCGATCCGCCAAACACGCACAGGTCGATCTCGGCTACCACGTGCCGGACTACACCGTAGCGTGCGGCAATCTTTCGCGCGGCCGCAATCTCGCCAGCGTGCCTCTGTCCGTAACTGAAGCTGAGCGCGTGCACGTCATAGTTCTCGGCCTTTGCAAGCGCGAGAACCGTCGTCGAGTCGAGTCCTCCACTCAGGAGGAGAACGGCTGGTTTCCGGTCCATTCCTTTAAGATAAGCAACGAGGGGGAGAGCACGTGAAAGCCTGGAGCACAAGGATTGTAGTGATTGCCACCGCGGCGCTCGGCGTCGCATGCTCGAGCCAGACAGTTCAAACGACCGCTGGTCCCGCCAGAACCGTGGGCGACATCACCGCCGCCGACCTGAGGACCCGTCTCTACATCTACGCCGACGATTCGATGATGGGCCGTGAGACGGGGACAATGGGGAACATGAAGGCGACTAACTACATCGCTGCCGAAGTAAAGCGTGTTGGTCTCGAGCCCGGCGGGGAAGACGGCACGTACTTCCAGGAGATTCACCCAACCTCGGGGCGGTTCACAGGCGGCCCTCCGGGAACCGCGAGAAACGTGATCGCAATCCTCCGCGGCAGCGATCCCAACCTTCGGGGCGAGTACGTCGCGGTCGGCGCACACAACGATCACATCGGGATCAAGCATCCGGCGGTCGATCACGACTCGCTCAAGGTCTACAATCAGATGTTGACTGACCTTGGCGCTCCGTCGTGGGATCGAAACATGCGCGCAAAACGTGATTCGCTGAGACCTTTCATTCACATCAACCTCGACAGCCTTCACCGTATTCGGCCGCTTCGCCTCGATTCGATCAGCAACGGCGCGGATGATGACGGGTCGGGTACCGTGTCAGTGCTCGAGATCGCCGAGAATCTGGCGAGCCGCTCGGAGAGACCGAAGCGCTCGATCATATTCGTCTGGCACACCGGCGAAGAAAAAGGACTTCTTGGGTCGAAGTGGTTCACTGAGCATCCAACCGTCCCGCGCGACAAGATCGTTGCACAGCTCAACATGGACATGGTCGGGCGGGGAAGCGCATCCGACATCGCCGGCGGTGGACCCGATTATCTCCAGCTCGTCGGCTCTCGCCGCGTATCCACCGAACTGGGCGATCTGATCGAGACGTTGAACTCAAACCGCTCACGCCCTTTCAAGTTCGACTACCAGTACGATGCAAATGGTCACTCCGAGCGCATCTACTGCCGAAGCGATCATTACAGCTACGCGCGCTACGGCATTCCGATCACGTTCTTCACCACCGGTCAGGAGCCGGACTACCATCAGGTGACGGACGAGCCGCAGTATATCGACTACGAGCACATGATGCGAGTCGATAATTTTGTCCGCGACATTGCGGTGACGGTGGCAAACCTCGATCACCGTCCGAAAGTGGACAAATCGGTGGGAGACCCTATGGCCGCCTGCGTTCAATAGGGAAGGGCGGTTACAGGAGCCTAAACCTTATAGCCTATAGCTACTGCCAGAAGCCAATAGCAATCAGCGTAAGCGGTAAGCGGTAAGCCTTATTTAAGCAGCCTGGGTTCTAAGTTCCCCAACGAGCCCCTTGAGCTGCCGGCTTCCCGTCAGCAGCAGCGTCGACGCCGACGTCATCTGCTCGCACGCGGCGCTTTGCTCTTCAGTTGACGCGCTAACCTGCATCGCAGCCGCCGCGTGACCCTCGGCTGTCTTCGCGACGAGCGCTAGGTTCTGAACGGCGCCCTCGACTGCGCGAACGTTCTCCTCAGCCGCACTCGACACACTTGCCGCCGAGTGACGCGTGCGCTCGGCTGCCGCAACGATGGTCGCGAGTGCGCCATTCAGGTCGCGACCAACTCGTTCGATCTCGCTCACGTACGACGCGCTGTTCTCCATCGCCCGCGATGTCGTCGTGACACGTGTTGTGACTGCTTCTGTCAGTCGAACGACGTCCTCAGCGGCGGCCTGAGTCTGCTCCGCCAGCTTTCCAACTTCTGCGGCAACGACGGCGAACCCGCGACCCGCCGAGCCAGCGCGTGCCGCCTCGATGGATGCATTGAGCGCAAGAAGATTCGTCTGCTCGGCAATTCTGCTCACTGAGACAACGAAACCGTTGATCTCCGCCGCCGTTGTGCTCAGGCCCGCGACCTCCGATGCCGCACGATGCACGATTTCGCGAACCTCGAGCAGAATTTTCAGCGCACGATCCATTTCAGAACGCTTTGACTCCGCCTCTGCTTCAATTGCACCCGCCAGCGCGTGAACTTCTCCAGCTCCCGCAACCATCGCATCGGCCCGCCTGCTGATTCCATCGAGCGCATCGTTCACTCGTCTCAGCTGCGCAACCTGAGTCTCGGCGCCAAGCGACACTTCGCCGACGGCGTCAGCGACTTGTCCGGCAGAATCAGAGATCTGCTTCGAAGCCGTTGCGAGATCGCCAGCCGATCGTGCGACATCGTCTGCCGTCAATGCCGCTCCGGAAACAACGCGCGATAACGACTCGCTCGCGTGATTCATCGCCTCGGCCAGCGTCCTGAATTCTCCAGGCATGCCCGGTGTCGCGGTGCGGTTCAGGAGATTACCGCGGCTGAGCTGCATCGCATGTCTCACGAGTGAGCGAAGCGGACGCTCGACCTCTCGCGATGTTCTGAATACGATGAGGCATGCCAGCAGCACGGCGAATCCGATCACGAATACGAGAAGTGTCGATCGTCGAAGTGCGTGATCGTTCAGGTCTGACGATGCGCGGGCAAATGCAGCATTGTTGGCGTTGTCTACACGCTGAAGCTCGTTCAACAGCTCGCTGACGAGGCCGCGGGCTTTCTTCGCCTGTGCTCTCGATTCATCCGTGCGGCCGAGATCGCTCAGGCGATGCGCGATGGCAAAGGCGTTTTCGACTTCGGCCAGGCGACTGTCGACTACGACGGTATTCGTGACCTCGCCAGCGAGATCCGACCGCTGCGAAGTAAATGTCCGATGAAGCCCGTGAGCCTCGAGTCCCAGACGCTGGAAATCTGCTTCCGCGGCAGCGTCTCCATCGAACAGGTACGTCGTTGCTGCCTGCACTTCCTCGGTGATGACGTGTGAGAACCTCGAGTACTGCTGAGTAACTTCGTTTGCGTGACGAAATGTGTGACTGACTTCGTCGGACAGGTCGGATATCGAGGCATAACCCACAAATCCGGCTTGCACGAGGAGCAGGATCAGCATCCCGAATCCCATGCCGAGGAGTCGGCGAATGCTGTCGTTACCACTGAGCAGTCTGATTCTCATGGATGTGCAACCTCAGAGCTCGATGTCATCGCTGCGACACGTGCTCCGCCCGACGACAGCGTGCCGGAAACAACCTGCGCAACGCGGAATCCCATTCCAATCGGATCGCCGCTCGTATTGAAGTAGACCGGGCCGGTAACCCCATCGAACGCATTGCCCGAGCCGAGTGACGCCAGGTAATTGCGAATACCGCGACGGTCCCTGCCTTTTTTCGACAGCGCATCTGCAAGCAATCGCGTTGCATCGTACGCAAGCGCGGCGAAAGCGTCCGGCCTCGTCGCGTACTTCGCCTGAAATGTACGGACGAAACGCTGTACATTCGGATCGGGGTCTTCGGCGTTGAACGATGTTCCGACATAAGCGCCTTCTGCCGTCGTTGTGTCGCTCACGATGCCCTGCCAGCCGTCTCCGCCGATGAACACAGCGTTGAAACCCTGTCGCTTCGCTTCGCGCAGAATGCGGAGAGCAGATTTCTCGCGCCCGGCAACGAACACGATCCCGGGATGCCGCATCTTGTAGAATGAAACGAAGGGCTCTGCCTCCACTTCTTCACTGATGGGATCGAAGCTGACGATGTTGCCCTTGTACGCCCGTCTAAATGCATCGGCCAGCCCGCGGCCGTACGAATCGTTCTCATAAAGTATTGCGGCATTTCTCAGCTCCGCCGAATTGCCTGCAATGCGCGACGCGAATCGCGCGAGGATCACTCCGTTGAGCGAGTCGCTCGAGATTACGCGGAAGGTCCATTTCGATGCGCCGGTCAGATCGGGCGAAGATGCCGTGGTCGCAACAGCGGTAAGCTGCCCGTCGTAGATCTTTGCGGCGGCGAGCATTGCGCCGGAATTGACGTGGCCGACAACCGCCATCACCTCGGGATTCGCGACGAACTCCTGCGCAATCTCGGCCGCGCGCGAGCCGCTCGCCTCGTCGTCGCGAGCGAGGACCTTCAGCACGGCGCCGTTGACGCCACCGGCGTGATTGATTTCATCGACAGCGAGATCGATCCCGCGACGACTCATGACGCCGTAACCCTCTTTCCAGGGTCCGGCGGCTCCAATCGTATATGAATCCCCGCCACCGCTGCAGGCCGCCAGCAGGCAGAAACTCGATGCGACGACAAACTGTTTCAATTCGATTCTCCGGGGGCTCGGGGGGTGAATCTCCACCCGTGCATTGGACGAGGGGCCGAGCAGTCGCGTCACTGATCGCCGGCCGGTGGCACCCTGCCTGCCCTTTGAGAAACCGAACTTCGTCCTGGAAAGCTGGGAAGCTAGCTGTTTTCAGCGTTTCTCAAAATCGAGGTTCGGCTGGTGCTGCTGGCAATGCTCACCGCACCCGAGCCTGTATCGATTCTTCGCGAACCATCGGTAGAATTTTTCCGCGAGCGGTCGGACGAAGGGAATCGAGAATA
>JBBSGU010000035.1:0-26594 GCA_038253755.1 Gemmatimonadales bacterium
GAATGCCGCTGGCGCGCGACTCCATTCAGCGGAAGTTCTCCGAGCTGCTCTCGAAGTTCATGCCGTTCGATCTCGTGATCGACGAAGAGACTGCAGACGGACACGAAGCACGCGTGTCGAAGACCAGTGTTGCCGGGAGCTGGGGAGCGATCGCCGGCGAGCTACGCTATTTCTCGGATCGATCGGGAAATGCGCGAGCCGGAATAGAGGGCACGCAGGTGCCGATGCACCTCATTCGCAGATACGCGACGCGAGGTGTCTCCGAGATCGCGTACGACCCAAAGCGAAAGGGCGGCCAGCTTCTCATCCAGCGGACCCTGGAATATTTCGGGTTCGAGCTCGAGCGGGAAACCGAAGTAATCGAAGATTTCCCCCCTGAGCTCGCAGCGCACGCGATTCACGCACTGGCGGACGCGCTCGCGAAAGGACAGGTGCGTCATGCGGGTGTAAAGAGAAATCGCGCGGCGATCGAAGAGATTCGGCAAACGTATCGTCGGTCCGGTGGAGAAACGGCGCGCCTCAGCCTTGCTGATCTCGCTTCGTGGTACGAAAAGGAACTTGCCGGAATCACGTCGATGAACGATCTGAGAAATGCACGGCTCATTATCGATCGCGAAGAGTTTGTGCCGAGGGCGGTGCGAGAGCGGTACGCTCAGTTGCCCGACTCGGTGGTGATTCATGATCGCGAGATCGACATCGAATACGATGTGGAGGACGATGGTGAAGCGAAGAAGGCAGTCGCGCGGTTGAGGCTTCCAGAGAAGCTCGCGCGTGGATTGACTGAAGAAGAGCTGCCCGTTCTGGATCGTCCGCTGCGGTTCGTAGTTATTCGAGGCCAGCGGGGAGCGCTGCGTGCTGACTCGCTGGACGAGCTTCAGGAAGCACTCGACAGGCCGTGGTCTCCGGATGAAATCGCTGATGAAGGGTTTTCCGATCGGCATGCCTCGCGCGATGAAACTCGCGCCCGCGAGCTGGCGGCCGATCATCGCCAACGACCGCACGGAACAAATCGTCCGCCGAGAGATCCGCGCGGCGGCGGAAATCGGCGAGGCAGAGGTGGAGGTCCGAAGCGAGGAAGTGATGCCAGTAGTGGGGGAAAGCCAAGGCGCGGTGGTGGCTCGGGCCGTAAATTTCGCGGACGATGACCTCAGATTTCCGCGCTCATTTCGCCGCCCACCAGAAAGTCGTTCAGCACAGTCTCGACAAGCTCGAGACCGAGTCTGAATCGGCGGCCCGCGCGCTTGTGAACGCTCTCGCTGCGGGGAACAAGGTGCTCACGTTTGGAAATGGTGGCAGCTCTGCCGAAGCGAGTCATTTCGCGGAAGAGCTGGTTGGGAGGTTCAGGAAGACGCGAAGACCGTTTCCGGCGATGTGTCTGACGTCGGACTCAGGAACGGTGACCTGCATCGCCAATGATTTTGGCTACGAGGCGGTGTTCGACCGCCAGATCCAGGCCTTTGCTCAGAAGGGCGACGTTGCTGTCGCGCTCACGACTAGCGGGAAGTCAGAGAACGTCGTACGGGCGCTGCATGCGGCAAAGGCGTGCGGTGCGGTGACGATAGCGCTCACTGGCGAGGCCGGACTCAGCGGTGTGGATGCGGATCATGTGCTCGCTGTTCCGAGCATCGACTCCGCATTCATTCAGGAAGTGCATCTCGTGTTGATCCACGTGTGGTGCGAGGAAGTGGACCGCGCGCTGGGTGGCGATTAAAGTCGGAGCGCGACAGCGTATTTCGAGGAGTGTCTCCGCCGCGTTCAGGGCGAAACGGTTTCAGATGTCGGCGGCTCTGGAGGCTCGTCCTCGTGTGGGACTGGCTCCGAAGTAGATAGCGCGTCTTCCCTGTAGGACAGCCAACCGCTCGATCCTTCCGCGACGAGCTCGACTTCAGTTCCGAAGGGAAGTGTCAGGTTCGGGACTTCGTGACCGGCCGGGAAATCCATCAGAATCGGCAGGTCGAGATCGGACACGAGGTCGAGCAGGAAGTCCTCGAACTCGTCCTCTTCAGACCGGTCGAGCGAGAGCTGTCCGAAAACGATTCCCCGAACGTGCTCGAGAAGTCCCGCTGCGCGAAGGTGGACGAGACGCTCGTCCGCAACAGACATTGGATCGAACGTCTCTTCGAGAAAGAGGATCGAATCGCGTGTGTCCACTTCGTACGAGGTTCCGATAGTCTGCTGGACGAGGGAGAGATTCCCGCCGGTTAGCCTTCCAGTAACCCGTCCCGGCCTGACGGCCCTGGTCACTTCGCGGCCGAGCCTGGTTGCAGGTCGAGGCGTAGTCATCGCCGTCAAAAGTGCGCTCGTGGTGGGGTCCCGCGCGATTGGAATCAGGTCATCAACTGTTGGGCCATGAAAGACGCGAAGGCCGCACTTGCGCATCAGCCAGAGATGGAGCGCGGTGATGTCGGAATAGCCAACGAATATTTTCGGGTTCAGGCGGAAGATGTCGGGATCGAGGTAGGGAATCATTCTCGTCGCTCCGTAGCCGCCTGTCCCGCCGATGACAGCCTTCACGCGCGGGTCGAGCCACATACCCATGAAGTTGGCGGCGCGTCTTTCGTCCTGCCGGCCAGTGAACTTCCTCATCTCGAGGATATCCGGATCGAGAATGACTTCGTAGCCGGCGCGTTCGAGGGTCTTCACTCCTCGCATCAACTGACCTTCGCGTGGAGAGTACGATGGCGCGACTACACCGATGGCTTCTCCGCGGGCAATGGCCGGAGGTCGGATCAGTGGGCTGACACCGCTAATCCAGGGCGTTGACCCACTCGTTTGCCCCGGAGCCGATCCAGGCATCAGGCCCTCTGGCGCGCCGCTAGATTTCGTGATATGCCAGACTCGTCGTTAAAGGAAATCAACCAGACGTCGGAAACGCCTCCGCAAACACGGAGCGCGAGCTCCGACCAGTATTTTCGCAAAGGCTTCGGGCTAAAGGCCGAGGTTCAGGGTGAGCTGGCTTCTGATTATAACGGCCGCCTGGTCGATTTGCTTCGCGAGCGGGATTTCATCCTCTCGGCCGGCGATACTACCGTATGGCTGGCTCGGGAGTTCGGGTTCTGTTACGGAGTTGAGAGGGCCGTTGACTACGCTTACCAGACTCGGCGCAAATTTCCCGACCGGCGGGTGTACCTGGCTGGCGAGATCATCCATAACCCGCACGTGAACATGAAGTTGCGGGAGATGGGCGTCGAGATCCTCGAGCACGGCCCGGACGGAATCGACTACGGTGTCGTCCAGCCAAACGATGTCGTGATCCTCCCGGCTTTCGGCGTGACGATCTACGATTTCGAAAAGCTTCGCAAGATTGGCTGTGTGATGGTGGACACCACATGTGGTTCAGTGCTGAACGTCTGGAAGCGGGTGGATGGTTACGCCCGCGATGGGTTTACCTCCCTTATTCACGGCAAGTATTACCACGAAGAGACCAAGGCGACGGCCTCGCAGGCAGCAAAGCATCCCGATGCTCATCATTTCGTGGTTCGGAACATGGAAGAGGCGAAAGTGGTCTGCGATTTCATCGAGCATCGTATTTCCGGAAGTGAATTGATGGCTCGGTTTCCCCACTCATCGTCACCAGGGTTCGATCCGGAAAAGCACCTGAACCGTGTTGGGGTTGCGAATCAGACGACGATGCTGGCCAAAGAGTCGCTGGCCATTGGCGCCGAAGTGGGCTCGGCGATGGCGCGGGCGAACGGCGAAGAGTACGCAAAAGCGAACTTTCGAACGTTTGACACTATCTGCAGCGCGACACAGGAACGCCAGGATGCCGTCACCGAGTTGCTTCAGCAGCCGCTGGACGTCATGGTCGTTATCGGCGGATTCAATTCCAGTAACACCATCTCGCTGGCGGCACTCTGTGCAGAGAAGGTGCGCACATATCATGTCGAGGACGCGTCAGCGATCGATCCCGTTACCGGAACGATCACTCATCGCCCCGCGGGATCGAAAGAGGACACGGTAGAATCGGACTGGCTCTCCAAGCCGCAGGCGGTTCAGGTAGGGGTGACGGCTGGAGCGAGTACCCCGAACAACAAGATAGGAGATGCAGTTGCGCGCATCTTCGCTACCAGAGGAATCGGGATCGACGAGATAAAATGACTCCTCTCGCGTAACGCTGCTGTCACATCATCGCCGGCCAGTCGTCATGATTGCGTCGGCGATTAACATTCCTATGTGCGTTCGGCCCGAAACTTGTTATGGTGGTTGGCGTACAAAGGACAGGAGTTTTCAAGTGGAGGTAGTGATGGAGCTCTATGGAGTGCCCGCTGCGCCTGATCCCCAGGTGAGCGGGCCGGAAAAGGTGGAGGATGTTCTCAACCTCGGCGCATGGTTCCAGAAGGGTTGGAATGGAGCAGCAGCGATCGGGGAAAAGGGAACTGATCTCATCGCGGGAATGTTCGATCGTCTGCTCGAAGCGGACGCACTTGGATACGACAACGACGGAGACCAACCGGAAAACTGAAATCGTCAGACTCGTAAGAGAAGAAACGCCGCCCCAAAAGGGCGGCGTTTCTTTTTCAAGTCATCGGACAATCCAAAAACAGCAGCTTTTGCCGTTGCAGTTGTCATTCCAATGTTCTCATCGGATGCCGAGTTGCTCGAGCAGCACTCGAACCGCCGCATCGAGCTGCGAGTCTCGACCGGAATAACCCTCCCCGACTTGACGCGTAACCTGCACGTCCACCGGACGCGGGTTGTTCTCCATGTCCTTCCCATCAGCGCCTCGAATTCTTGTCGATGGCAAGCGCACTGTCGAACCGTCGATGAGTCCAACATCTGACGTGTACACAATCCAGCCGGCTGTGGGCTCACCAACAACTTTTCCGAGCTTCATCGCACGATATCCTTCCGTGAAATCCTCGGCGTCGCTCAACGAGTGCATGTTCGTGACGAGAACTGTCGGCAGCTCCAGTGAGCGCTGGCCAAGCTGCGTTCTTGCCTGCGTGGCGGGCTGGTCGCGGCTCTGCATCGTGAGGAATCCGCGCCGAGTGAAAATATCGAGTGCGTATGAGTTGACGAAGCCGCCGTTGTTGTTTCTCACGTCTATCACAACGCCGGATCGCGACGTGTTCTCTGCATCGAGATCGGACTGGAGCTGTTCGAGTGACGGAGATGTCATATCGAACATGTGGACATAGCCGAGCTTGCCGCCGCTCGCCTTGAGAACGTAAGAGCGCTGCTCTTCGACCCAGCCACGGTAGAGCAGTCGTTTCTCCGTCGCCTGGCTGACAGGTAGAACTGAAGTCTCGTACGATCCGTTGGCGTCTCGCATCGCCAGAGTCGTCTGCTTTCCGGTGCGATACGAGAGAAGCTCGTCGATGTTGGTGTGTGGTCCGACTGTGGTTCCATTAACCCCCGTGAGGTAGTCACCGATCTTGATTCGAGTCGCCAGCGCCGCGGCACTTAATGGAGTTATCTCGACAATCTTGAGCGTTCCGCTCTTCTCATACTCGCCGCGATCGAAACGAAGCCCGAGTCTTCCAGTATACGGTTGCTGAGCGGGCGGACCGTTGACCCCTGAGTGCGACGAGTTGAGCTCGCCGACCATCAGCTGCATGTCGCGCCGCATCTCATCCGGCGTGCGCGAGCCAGCGACCTGCGCGCCGTAGGTCTCGTGGACCGTGTTCCAGTCGACGCCATTCATGTTCTCGTCGAAGAAATTGTCCCGCAGGTAACGCCACGCCTCGTTGAACGCGACCATCTTTTCTTTCGCGAAGTCCACATCCATCTCAGCGTTTACGCCGAGCAATCGGGTGGCGCGGCTCTCAACGTTGGCGATGTTGATGCGCCCGTTTTCGAGATACCAGATCTCCTTTCCATCGGGCGACCATTGCGCGCTGTTCTTGTTGCCCGATGTTGACGTGATTTGTCGAGCGACGTGCTCATCGCGCAGGAGCTCGTCGATCGGATAGACGTACAAGTTCTCCTGTCCTGCAGCGCCGGCCGTGAGCAGCACGTATTTGCCGTCGGGGCTCAGTATTTCGGAGTTCACATCAACGCCTACGGGAATCGAGCTGCTGCGCTGGCGAATTCCCTCAAAGACGATTTCTGTGCGCTTTGCGGGCTTCTTCGGCGCCGCACTATCAGTTGCTGCCTTCGTCGAATCCCGCTTCGTCACGGGCTGCTCCAGCTTCTTCTGCTGCGCCGCATCAACAGGACGCTGAGCCGGATTCACCTGTCGTTGCGGCGACTCGGCTGGAAACAGATCGCGGAACTGGTCTTCGCGGAAACGTGGCGTTCGCGGGATGAGGTCGACACGAATGAGCTGACCGGGTTCCGTACGCTGAGTTGCGTCGGTCAGGAGAAAGGTGCCGTCGGGCGCCCAGGAAATCGTTCCGCTGAACGCTGTCGGCTGAAAACTCACCGGTCGTCCTTCTCCACCCTCAGCGCTGACGACGAAGATATTTCCAAAAAGTTTCGCGCCGGCCGGTGCGAGGTACGCGATCCATCGTCCATCGGGCGACCACGAGATAGCGCGCTCCGAGAGAAATGGAGGTCGGTCGAGAATACCTGTCGCCACTTTGCGGTCCGTCTTTGTAGCTGGGTAGAGGACTCTCAACTCTTTGGCATCGTGTACGAATGCGATGCTCTTGCCGTCCGGGGACCATTGGGGCGTGACATCACCGCCAGGGCCGCGCGTGAGCTGAGTCTCGGTGCGCGACGCAAAGTCGTACAGAAAGAGATGCGATACGCCATCGCGATCGCTCGCGTAGAGAAGCCGCCGGCTATCCGGAGACCAGCGGAGTTGACCTTCTGCTCCCGCGGTATTCGAGACCCGGGTGGCATCGCCTCCCTCTTTCGCGGAGGCAGCGAAGACCTCGCCGTGAACGAGGAACGCCACTTTCTTGGCGTCCGGCGAAAGCGCGAGATCGCGAATTCCGCTATTGAGCACAAGGTGATCGATCGCGTTACCGGCAGGTGCGCCGCGAAGAGCAACTGGGACCTGCTTCGCAGAATTTGATGACCGATCGTAGACCCAGATTCCGAAATCGCGTTCGAAGACGATCGAGTTGCCGTCGCTCGAAATCGCCGGCCAGAGTACGCGGCCGGAATTGAAATTCGTAAGTTGCCTCGCTTCTCCTCCAGAGACCGAGCGCGTCCAGAGGTTCTGATTGCCCGTCCTGTCGCTGACGAAATAGAGATTCGCTCCATCGCTCGACCACATGGGCCATTCGCTCTTTGCTCCGCCAGAAGTGCTCGGAGAATACGTTGGCGCGCCCTCGGAGCCCGGGTCGATGTTCTTCACGAGCCAGATCTCGCTTTCGTCGATATGACTGTGACCTTTCCGCCACCAGTCACCCGAAGCACGGCCGCGTGCAGTGATGGCAAGCGTGTGTCCGTCGGGCGAGGCCTGCGACCAGTACTCGTTCACGTAGCGATCTCCGGCGACAGCCATCGGAGTTCCGCCGTTCGCGTTCACGCGAAACACGTCGTTCATTCCCGAGATGTCGCGGCTTGTCGATGAGAAGTAGAGGTACTTGCCATCGTGCGACCAACCGTCGAGGAGATCGAGTCCGTCGTCAAACGTGATGCGCTGGAGATCGCCGGAGACGAGCGAGAGAACGTAGATGTCTCCGTTTCCCGTACGAGACGACGTGAAAGCGAGCTTCGATCCGTCCGGCGAATAGAACGGCCGTCGTTCGGTGGCGGGATTTGAGACCAGAAGGCGAGCATCTCCGCCTGATGTTGCTACGGTCCACAAGTCGCCGCCCGATGCGAAGACAATCTCCCGGTGGTCAGGCGAAAAGCTCGGCTCCGAGAAAGATGGTCGCGGCGCGGGATCGTCCATCGCCGGTGTGAGAGGAGGCAGGAAAACGACCGTCATCAGAGCGGCCAGAACGCGCGAAGTTGGTAGAGGCATCGTTTCGTGGTATGGGGTAGCGGAGAAGAGCTGGAAACGTTACGGTCTGCATGTCATTCCGCCAGCGACTCTAAACATCTCTTACATGTATCTGCGCGAGCGCACATTTCGGATCCGATTGCAGAAGTTCGCATTAGGTGTTGCGATGGTTGTCCTTTCGGCGTCAAGCGCGGCTGACACTGTTGAGGCACAAGGCTGGAGCGGTGGCGTAATTCATTTCGATACGGTCGTCGCTCCGTCATTGAAAGGGAATCTTCTGGGCGATTCGGACCGGCGGGCAGTTTCGGTATATGTGCCGCCGGGCTATTCGAAGAATCTTCGCAAACGGTATCCGGTTGTGTATCTGCTTCACGGATTTGCGGCGGACCACCGCGCGTTCATCGGTGGCGTTTACACCGGCATGGACATGCGCTTGTCTATGGACAGTCTCATCGGGGCTGGCCTCATCAAGCCGATGATCGTGGTCACACCAAATGCCCGCAATGCGTTCGATGGCAGTTTTTACGTGAACTCGGTCACGACAGGCAACTGGGAAGATTTCGTCGTCAGGGATCTGACGTCTTATGTAGACCGTCACTATCGGACGATAAGGAACCGGAGCGCTCGTGGTCTGGCGGGACATTCGATGGGAGGGTTTGGCGCCCTTCGCGTAGGCATGAAGCACCCCGAAACGTTTTCCGCGATTTACGCGCTGAGCCCATGCTGTCTCGGGCAAGACCACCGCACTGGCAGCAACTTCGCGGCGAGCTGGAAAAAAGTTCTGGCTCTCACTGAATTCTCGCAAATCAAGGACGCGGGCTTTCTTGGTGACATCGATCTTGCTCTCTCGGGCGTCTACGCCCCCGATCCAAAACGCCTTCCTTTCTTCGTCGACGTTCCTTTCAGGCTCGAAGGCAACGCCCTCGTGACTGTCGAGTCGGTCGCGAGCCGCTGGCATCCGACGCCAATCGAGATGGTTCCCGATCATGTGAAGGACCTGAAGCGCATGTCGATCGCGTTCGATGCCGGTTCCGAGGACGCCCTGGTGGACATTCCGGGGAATGTGTTGAGGCTCGACAGTCTGCTGACAACCGTCGGGGTTGCACATACGATGGCGACTTACCACGGCAATCACATGAGCGGGATTCGAGGCCGCCTCGAAACGAACACATTCCCGTTCTTCTCGCGCGTTCTGCACTGAACTACCCTGAAGCCGAACGGGCGCCGGACCGCGGTTGCAGCCAAAACGAAAAGGGCCAACCAATGCGGTCGGCCCTTCGCTATCGACTCGATATGCTGCTACTCGCCCGAAGCCTTCCTCCGCTTCTGACGAACCGCTCCGCCCTCCTTCTTCGTCCGCTTACCGCGAAGAATCGGAACGATGTCGCTCTCTGCTGCAACCGCAGGAATCGGCTCGACAGCGGGTATTGACCGGGGCTGCTTGTACGAAAACCGCTTTCCTTCGTAGTTCCGGAAGATCACTTCGTCTTCGGTGATCTCTTCGACATACTCTGGCAACAGCGGAACCTTCCCTCCGCCCCCAGGGGAATCGATCACGAACTGCGGGACTGCCATTCCTGACGTCCATCCACGCAGCGCTTGAATGATCTCCAAACCTTTTTGCACGGTCGTCCGGAAGTGCTCGCCTCCAGCGACCTGATCGGCCATGAAGATGTAGTACGGCCGCACACGCGCTTTCAGCAGCTCGTGCATCAGCTTCATCATCACCTTAGGGTCGTCGTTCACCCCCTTGAGCAGCACTGTCTGGCAGCCGAGCGACACGCCCGCTCTCGAAAGGCGGTCGAGCGCGGCCACCGCCGGTGGCGTCAGCTCGTCGGGGTGGTTGAAGTGCACGTTCATGAATATCGGATGATACTTCTGGACCATCTCACAAAATTCCGGAGTGATACGCTCCGGGAGGTGTGACGTGATGCGGCTTCCGAGTCGAATGATCTCGATGTGCGGAATCGACCGAAGCTGCTCGAAGATGTACTCGAGCCTTCTGTCGCTCAACATCATTGGATCGCCGCCGCTCATGATGACATCGCGGATCTCCGTGTGCTCGCGCAGGTAAGCGAAAGCCGAGTCGTATTGGTTGAGCGGAATCTTCTCCGGGTCGCCGACTTTGCGACGTCGCGTACAGAAGCGGCAGTAGCTCGCGCAGACCGGGCTCACCAGAAACAACGCGCGATCCGGATAGCGGTGCGTGATGTTCGGAACGGGGGAGTCACCGTCCTCATCGAGCGAATCAATTACGCCGTCGACGACCTCCAGCTCCTCGACGGTGGGGATGTACTGCTGCCACATCGGGTCGCCGACTTCCTTGATGGAATTCAGCGAATGCGGCGTGATGCGCATCTGAAAATTGTCGAACGCCGGTCTCAGTGCCTCGACATCGATGGCATCTCCGAACTTCTCATGGAGCTTGTCGAGAGTGGCAATGCTCTCGTCCTTCAGAATTCTTTGCCAGTCACTCATTGTGCATCACTCCATGCGCCATCCATCCGTAAGACGGGGCGCGACTCTGCAAGCGTTTTGTGTAAGTGATCCGATCGTCCGCTGGCGCGTAGAAATCGCGCGCACGTGCGGCCTCGACGTACCCTCGCTGGACATAAAACCCGCGCGAACTTCCGTAGTCGGATCGGGACGATGTTTCAACTACCACCATTCTGGCGTTCAGTCCCCTTAGCCTTCGTTCAACCTCATTCAGGAGGATAGTTCCGCATCCGGACCCTTGCACGGCGGGATCGACGGCGATCCAATACAGATCGTACGTGCGATCGGTTCCAGGCGTCGGTCCGTAGCAGGCAAAGCCGGCCAGCTCATCTTCCGGGGTGAAGGCGCCGAGGAAGAAATAATCGGGGCTGGCTGGAGCAATCACAGAATTCGCGACCGGTGCAGCGTCTGCGCCGTGTGGCGAACCGAAAACAGAATCGAAGAGCTCGACTGCAACATCGATCTCCTCGCTCCGAAAAACACGAGTGGCATCGAGAATCTCGCGGACTCTCGGACGATGCTTCGGTGAGATCTCGCCGACGAAGATTCTCACCAGCTCGTTCCCGACAGACGAAGCGCCCGGTGCCAAAGCTCGGGAGACGTGTCGATACGGTGCTTGAAGCCGGCTTCGCAGACTCGCCGAATCAGTGCTGTGTAGTCCATACCGGCGACGCGGGCCATTCGGGCGAGACCGGCGTCTGGAGAGATGTCAGGATTTGGATTCACCTCGAGAAGCCACGGGCGCCCCGCGCCATCGACTCTGAAATCCACCCGGCCGTATCCCTGCCCACCGACGGTGCGCCACGCCTCGCTCGCGATTCTCTCCAGCTCTCGCGTGAGCTCCGGCGACAGGTCTGCCGGGCACGATGGCTTCGCACCCAGGTCTTCCTCACTTCCGGCAATCCACTTCGACTGGTACGAAACGATCTTCCACATCCCGCGCGGCATGTCGCCGAAATTGATCTCTGCAATTGGGAGAACTTCACCATCGACAACGCCAACATTGATTTCGCGTCCGGCGATATACTGCTGGACGATTACTTCATCCCATCGGTCATGCATCGCTTCAATTCGTGCGGCGAGCGCGCGGCCGCTGCGAACCACCGATCGCTGCTCGATACCGATCGACGCATCTTCAGCCGCCGGCTTGCAGATCGCGGGAAACCCAACCGACGAGAATTTCTCTCCTTTCCTCGCGAGCGCCCACCGGGGAACCGGAAGTCCCGCGCGATCCAGAACGGTGTTCACCACATTCTTGCGAAGGCAAAGCGCTGCCGTCGTGCTCGTATTGCCGGTGAACGGAATCCCGAAGAGCTCGAGCACGGAAATCACCATCGGCTCGAGAGCGGCGACTCCGTCGATTCCCTCACACAGATTGAAAACGATATCGAACTTCGCTCGGCGAACGCGCTCGACCCATCGGCCGTCAGGATTTACTGGAACCCGGACGTGCTGATGCCCCCAGTCTGCGATCGCGTTTTCGACCGCTTCGACTGATTCGAGTATGAGTGCGTCGGGCTGAGCGCCAAGCGCCGACATCCCGTCGAACAGCACGCCGATTTTCATGCTCGCGCCTCCTGGCTGAAGCATCGGAGCCGCGGACACCAAGCCCGCGCCCCGCACAAACACTTCCTTTGTTAGACGATCAAGCTGCGCGCGCCCTGCCTGCAGATTCGCCCAGCGCGACGCTCTGTCGCGTGGCCGCATGTCGCAGGCATGACTGGATCAGCTCGTTGTAGCCCATTCCCGCCGCGCGCGCTGCTTTCGGAAAGCAGGAGTTGTCCGCAGGGTTTGGGAGAATTCCTGGAAGTGGATTGACCTCCACCACATTCGGCTGTCCGGCGGCGTCGAGACGCACGTCGATCCGCGACCAGTCGCGGCAGCCGAGCACACGATAAGCATCGAGAGTCACGATCTCGATGGCTTTCGTAAGTGCATCGTCGATATGGGCGGGGCAATCGAACATCTGAAGAGGGCGCTCGGGGCGGTCCCAGATCCACTTGGCTTCATAACCGTAGATGGGTAGCGCGCCGGCAGGTAGTGACGCGAAGTTCATCCCGACAATGGGGAGAACTCTCGCTTCGCCTCCGTTACCGAGCACCGCGCAGGTGAACTCGGCGCCAGGGAGGTATTCCTCGACGATCACCGGCTGTCGGTAGGTCTCGAGGAGATACTCGGTCTGTGCGTCGAGCTCTGCGTGAGTTCGGCAGAAATTCTTTTCGGTGATTCCCTTGGACGATCCTTCGTGGATCGGCTTCGCGAATACCGGGAGCGGAAGCTCACGTGCCCGGTGGATCTCTCTCATGTCGCATACCACTGCGAATCGTGCCGTAGGGACGCCATGCCAGGCGAGCGCCTCCTTGGTCTTCGCCTTATCAAGGCAAAGTGAGAGCGTCAGCGGATCGCTGCCCGAGTAGGGAGTGTTGTAGAACTCGCAGATGGCCGGGACGTGCGCCTCGCGATTCACTCCGTGCCGACCCTCGGCGACGTTGAAGACGATGTCTGGACGCTCCGCGCGGAGCATCTCCGGAAAATCTTCGGTTGCCTCGAGGCGGATTACGTCTCCGAAAGACGAAAGAGCATTCGCCACCGCGTCAATCGTCTCGGCGCTGTCCCACTCTGCGAACTCGTCGCTGATACTGGGGGGTTCTTCCTCGGGACGGGGTGCCTCACCGTCAGCCGGCATCGAATTGCGCGCGACCGATTCCGTATTGCTGGCGAGCTCGGAGAGCTCTGGTTTCTGGTTGTAGGCGAACCCGACTCTTGTCATCAGGGTCCCTACGAAAATGCGCGGGTGCGATTCACGTGCGCAGTATATAAATCGCAATAGTGTGGCGCAATAAATTTTCGGAGAGAATTAGTGCTTACGGGCAAAAAAAATTTCTCTCAGGAAAAATTCCAGTGCTCGTCGTGCGTCGCGACTTTCCCAAGCCGTGTTCTCATTGGCCAGGAAGGGACGAAGGGCACGAAGGCGACAGAAAAAAGGCCGAAAGTTCGTTCTGGGTTTTTGGGGAAACTACGGTAACGCCTGGCGGACGTAGTTTGGTATCCGGAGTTCCCCGTATCCTTCGTGTTCTTCGTGCCTTCGTGGCTAACTGCCGTTAGACCTTGTGATAGACAATCCTGGCGGCTTCAGCGCGGTCCCCAGCCTGATAGATCTCGAAGTCCGAGAAAAATGCCGGCGCCTCGACGAGAAGGATCCTCAGCATCGCCACAGCGCATCTTCGAATCTCGAACTCCGCCCCCTCGCTCGACCTTAGCTCGAGCATGGTTCTCCAGGCGCGAGCATTCGCCGTGACCACGATTTTCGTCTCGGTCGAATTCGGAAGAACACCACGCGCTGCCTCGCGAGCCATCTTCCGGCGGTGGACCTTGTCGCCGACCCATGCGTAGCGAGTCATCAGCGACTCCACGAGACCGACATACGCCTGCTGCGCGGCTTCCACCTGCTCTGTCCATGCTTTCTCCAGCGCTTCGTCACCGATGATCGCGGGCGGCATCACGAAGTTCGCGGTGGACTCGTCCACATATCGCTGCGAGAGCTGAGAATAGGCGAAGCCGGCGCGGTGACGAACCAGCTCATGCGTCAGCGAGCGACTGACCCCTTCGAGCAGGAGCGAATAGTTCGCATGCTCGAGGACACTGCCATGCCCCTGCTTCTTGATGTTCTCCAGATACTCCCGTGTATCACGCTTTGCCGGATTCTTCTGGCTCATGTAGCATAGCCTTCCGGCAAACTCGGCTAACCTTTCGCCGTCGGTGCTCTCACCCAGCCAGGCAACGGGAAGATGGTCGGGCTCCGCAAACGCGGGACGGGAAAGAACTGTGATGCGCGGCTCGAGAAAAATCACGTGGGGAAGTCGAAAGAGGTCGTTGAGTGGGGCGGACCGACTAAGCTACGTCTGACCGGCGACTGGAACCAGGGAAAGTCTCAGCTCCGAGTATACGCGATTATCCGTGACGAGATCGAGCGCGCGCCGAGCGTCGTCGGGAAGGGGAGCGAGGGCCGGATCGTACTTGATGTCGCCGAGCGGCTGCTGATTTCCAACCGGTACCTTCACGCCAGGATTGAGAATGCCCTTCGGGTCGAAGGCATTTTTCACGAGCGCAAACAGCTCTCTCGCTTCTGCACTCCACACCCGGTCAAGAAGCGGAGTACGAAGACGCCCGTCTCCATGCTCGCCCGTAAGCGTGCCGTGCAGGCTCGCCGTCAACCCCACTACATCATCGAGCAATCCCTGAACCTTGTCGCGCCAGTCGGGCGTGCTGACGTCGATGAGAGGATTCACGTGCATGTGCGCGTCGCCAGCGTGGCCAAAGATCACTCCGCGCACGCCGTGCTTGTCGAGAGCTGCCCGAACCCCGCGCACGTAGCGGGCGAGATGCGCTGGCGGTACGGCACCGTCCTCGATGAACTGCATCGATTTGAGTTCAGGGTCGAGCTTGTTGAGAATCGGACTGGCAGCGTGCCGCAGCTCCCAGATCTCGTGCTGATCCGCATCGCCGGAAGCGAGTCTCACTGCGGTCGCTCCTGCTTCTTCAAACGACTGTGCCAGCTCGGCCCCGGCAAGATTCGCGGCCTGCACATTATCGCCTTCTACTTCTGCAAGAAGAACGGCCTCGGTCCCCCGCGGAATCGAATCCAGCACAGCGACCGGCGAATGCGTTCCGCCCATCGCCGCAACGTCGAGGAATGTTCGATCGAGCAGCTCGCATGCAACCGCTCCCGAAGCACGGGCAGTGACCGCAGCAGCGACGGCATCCTCGACCGACGAGAATGCGCCGAGAACACCGGTGGTTGCGGGAGCAGCGTCGATTAGTGCGAGCTTCACTCCAACGATCAAGGCGAGCGTCCCCTCGCTCCCAACCAACAAGTCCACCAACTCGCCGCTCTCGGCGAAGGCGTGAACTCCGTAACCCGACGAATCCTTCGAGATGCCAGGATGCGATGCATCGGATCGCATTCCTTCCGAAAGGATACGCTCGCTCGCCTGGTCGATGAACCGTTCGATCGCGGGACATCTTTCGGGAAGCGACTGTCCTCTCGCCACCACTCCGCGCGAGCCATCATCGAAAACGCAGTCGAGTGCCATCACCCATCGGCGGGTCGATCCGAATCCGAGAGTGTGAGCGCCGGCCGCATTCGTCGACGCCATTCCGCCGACCGTGCAGTAGTTCCCGCTCGACGGATCAACCGGAAATCTCAGGCCCTTCGATTCGGCTGCGGCATTCACCTCGCCCCGAAGCGCACCGGGGCCGACCCAGACCGTCTTGTGCTCGCCATCGACCTCTCCGATCTGATTCATTCGACTGAGATCGACGATCACTCCAGGACCGACCGCACCTCCGCCCATGCTTGTTCCCGACCCACGCGGCACGATCGACAGCGAGCTCTCGTTGGACCACCTCACCAGAGTCGCGACGTCGTCTGCGTCTACGGGAACGGCAACCGCGGCTGGAACGATGCGCGCGATACCGGCGGCCTCGGAGTAAACCGCACGCGCCGACGGATCAGCCCGATACACCCCGCGAAATCCAGCAGGTGGAAGATGACACTGGCCAGCGGCGCGATCGGTCACAGCCCGAGTTCGCTCACTTTGGGCGGATCTTGCGAGTAATCGTAAAATCCCTTTCCGGATTTTCGTCCGAACATTCCGGCCATCACCATTCGCTTGAGCAGTGGCGGCGGTGCATAGCGCTTCTCCCTGTACTCGTCGAACATGATCTCCGCGATCTTATATGTCGTGTCGAGCCCGACGAAATCGAGGAGGGTAAACGGACCCATCGGGTAACCCGCGCCGAGCTGCATTCCCTTGTCGATGTCCTCGACGCTCGCGACGTTGTTCTCGAGAGCGTTGATCGCGTCAATCATGTACGGAACGAGAAGGAGATTCACGACGAAACCGGAATTGTCCTTCGCCCGAATCGGTTCCTTGCCCAGCCGCTTCACGAAATCGTAAGCCGAGTTCGCCGTTTCGTCGCTCGTCGTGATTGTCTTCACTACTTCGACGAGCTTCATCAGCGGAACCGGATTGAAGAAGTGCAGCCCAAGCATTTTCGCCGGGCGCCCGCACGCCGCGGCCATAGCTGCAATCGTCAGGCTGGACGTGTTCGAGGCAAAGATCGTATCCACTGGGCAAATCTCATTCAATTCCTTCCACAAGCCGTTCTTCAGCTCCAGATCTTCGACCACAGCTTCGATTACGATATCACAGACGGCCAATTTCGTGACGTCGGTCGTGAAAGTTAGATTGCCGAGCGTGATGTCGCGCTGGCTCTCGGTGACTTTCCCTCGCTCGATGCCCTTGCTCAGCATCTTTGTAATTCCGGCTCGCGCTTTCTCGCCCAGCGGCTCCGAGACATCGCGAACGATTGTCGGAAACCCGGCAGCGGCTGAGACCTGTGCGATTCCACTCCCCATCAGTCCGCCGCCAAGTACACCAACGCTCTCAACTTGCTTCACTTGATTCTCCGGTTTGACCCGAATTCGAGTCGGTCGAGGGCCTGTTCCAGAGCGAGCTGAGCGCGCATTACGAGCTGCCTGTGCCCTTTGCCAACCTGATAACCCGCAGTCGCGCCCAGCAGTGTCGGTACCGCTGCGGCACCTCCGACAAGCATAAACGCTTCAGGCGCTGCGACGAGAGTTCCCAGCATAGCTACGACACCACTTCCAAGAATCCCGACAATCAACGCCGCAGCGCCTGTTCGGACGCGTGTGGCGCGCGCATGCGAAACGTCGGCGTCAAGCCGAACGAGGACCCGCTCCGAGTCAACGGGGATGATCGTCGCAGCGACCTGGCTGGCGCGGGTGAGGTGATAACCGCGTCCACCGATGTTCAGTCCGCGCTGGAGCTGGCCGAGCATTCCCGGCTTTGGCTCCCAAAGAACGCGATCGGGAAAACGCCGCTGAAGCGTGAGGCATTCATCTCGCTGCATGTGGTTGTCTATGGCCGCCAGAACTTCCGCCTGCGTGCCACGGACCACTCGTGACGTGGTCGCGATGCCCGGACCCGTGATACCGGCGACAAACCCCTTTTCCTCGACGACACTGATTCGAGAGCGTTCTTCAGCTAGCGCCTGCGTCAGCGTATTTGGGCTGATCCCCGCTTCCTTGCCGATCTCTATGAGCTCGGCTTCGCTGAGAAGGCCGCTCGAGTCGGTGGCGGACGACGTCGCCTGAAGCTCGGCCGCACGCGCGAGAACGCGCTCTATGGCAGAGCGATCGAGCGGTGCGGTCTTGGAAGGGAGCTTCGAAGGTTCATCCGGCATGCTGCGAAAAATAAGCGAGCTCCGTTCGTTCCCGCTGACTCAACTCAGTCGCTACTTGCTTGGGGGACGGATTTGACCGATGCAACAGATCAGGGACGGAATGACGGAAGAATTTAGGGCTTTGTCATTCCGTCTCTGCGTAGTTCCCAAAAAAACAAGGCAAAGCGCTTCCAGAGTCCTGCGAGCAGTTCCGTCCCCGATCCGTTGCATCGGTCAAATCCGTGCCCCAAAATACGCTGTACCCGATTTAGCTCGGCGGGCACGGGTGGTGTCAAATCCCCCCGAGTACGACTTCGATTTGCCGCGTGATCGCGTCGCGTATCCGGTCCGGCAGCGGGAACGCCAATGCCAGCGAAGCCGTCGCATTCGACCCCACCGGCTTGTTCGCCGATCGCAGATAGTACCTCGCATATCCGTCGACCAGGTCGGGCGAGACTTTTTGAAGCAGGATCGCTCCGGCTCTCACCGACCCGGCGGCGATGTAGCGATCCGCCAAACCCATTCTCTGATCGGTCGGCGTAACGTTGTCCTTCACCGCGATGCTCACGATGTTGCCAGACAATTCGTGTGCTACGACGTAGATCGCTTCGATCGCATCAGAAAGCCGGGTGGGAAATGTCACGACCGACGTGTTCTGGGTTTTCCCCGTCGACAGTGTTCTTCCTTCCCCGTCCAGCGGCATCGACAGGACTATCTCCCCTGATCGCTGCGACGTGTTGTTCAGGAACCTCTGAAGACGGGGGCGGTAGGTGTTCTGCCAGAGATTATTGACCTGCGTTACCACATCTCCGCGCTCCGCCATCTGCTGGTTGTAGTAATTCCGGTAGAAACGCGCATCTTCGTCTCGAACCGATTGCACGAACAGGCTTAGCCAGTCGCGATCCGGCTGCGTGGGGAAATAACCATTCAGAATCTGAATGACTTCCGCTGCCTGCTGACTGTTCGCAGCCCGCGGATTTCCGTCGGCGCGATAAAGCAGGTCCGCCGCCTGAGCGAGCTCGTCGAACGAGTCAAAGTAAAGCGGAACGAACTGCGCGTTTACGAGCCCCGGGTTTATCGCGAGTCGCGCACGCAGCTTCTGCATGTTCGTGTCGAGCAGCGTAGATACATTTGCACGGCGCTTCAGGTCGTTCATGTCCGCCTTGTAGCCTCGGCGGAAGAATGGAACTGTCGTCGTGTCGTCCTGAATCATGGCAAAGCTGTGGAGCCAGAGGTCGACATGGAAATGCGTTCGCACGGGCCACAGAACCTGCACAGACGAAGTATCCGCACCGTTGCCGCTTCGCGGTCCCGGCGCGTTCGTCGATGGGCCGCCGGCTGAAGCGCACGCCAGCGATGCTACGATGACAACAGCTGACGCGATTGGCGCGAATGAAGAACGCATTTTCGTTACTCCCCGGGGTTGTCGCGCTGTCCGCGCGATGGTCAAGCCCGGCTCGCCCGCCAGGCTAGTTTGCCGCTTCCACGATCACTGCTATACCCTGCCCGCCGCCAATGCATGCACTACCGAGCCCGTAACGCTTTCCTTCGGCCTTCAGAGTATGCAGTAGATGGGCCGTGATTCGCGCGCCGGACGCGGCTAGTGGATGGCTTATCGCGATCGCTCCGCCCTGGCGGTTCAGTTTCTCGATGGGAATCGACATCTCCTTCGATACCGCACACGTCTGAGCCGAGAACGCCTCATTGACCTCGATGATGTCCATGTCGGCGAGAGTCAGCCCAGCCGCGGCCAAAGCTTTTTTCGACGCCGGCACCGGACCGATCCCCATGATCTTCGGATCGACTCCCGCGATTCCCCACGCGACCAACACCCCAAGCGGCTTCAACCCCCGTTCCTTCGCGTACGATTCGCTGGCGATGACCATCGCTCCCGCGCCATCGCCGATTCCCGATGCGTTGCCGGCGGTAACGACCCCGTTCTCCTTGAATACAGGCTTGAGCTTGGCCAGCCCTTCGATGGTAGACTCGGGACGCATGTGCTCGTCGCGCTCGAACATTTCGTCTTTTCGTGATTTCGAATTGCGCACCGGAATTCCGACGACTTCATCCTTGAACGCGCCCGCTGCCCACGCATCTCGAGCGAGCTGCTGAGATCGCAGCGCGAACTCATCGACGCTGGCTCGATCGATTTCGTACTTCACGGCGAGATTCTCCGCCGTCTCCGCCATAGGCAAGCCGCCGTACTTATCGGTGAGAGCTTCCCAGAGCGTGTCCTCGAGCGGCGGTGATTTGCCGAGCGGAATTCCCCACCGCACGCGAGCGACGTGCGGAGCCTGAGACATGGAGTCGCCGCCGCCGACGAGACAGACCTTCGAATCGCCGAGAAGAATTTCCTGCGCACCGCTTATGACTGCCTGGAATCCCGAACCGCACAGCCGATTGAGCGTGAGCGCGGAGCTTTCCTCCTTCATGCCCGAGCGCAGTGCGACGTGGCGTGCGAAGTAGGCTGAGTCGGAAGTAGTGTAGAGAACGTTCCCGAAAATAGCGCTGTCGATTTCGTCTGCAGCGATACCGGATCGCTCGATCGCCGCTTTCGCGACGTGAGTCGACAGGTGGGTGCACGACATGTCCTTCAACGTTCCGCCGAAGGTGCCGAACGGGCTTCGCACCGCAGATAGAAAAACAATCCTGTCAGGCATCTCGAACCTTGTTGTTATGAACTGCCGCTGAACGACTCAACGACTGGAAGCAGCGGACACGGGCTGGTCGCCGTTACCCAACTCCTCTCCCGCAAGTCGCGCAGAATTTCCATCCTTTCTCGAGCTCACTTCCGCAGGCGGGACAACGAGACACCGAGAGATTGTTTCCGCAGTGAGGGCAGTAGATCACGTTGCGACCCTCGGGCAGCGTGCCTCCGCAATAAGGACATCCCTCCGGAACCGTCGCGTTCATCAGTGACGAAAGTGCTGCGGGAGCAGAGGTTGCCGCGCTCTCCACCGGTGGGACCGTCTGTCCGGCAGGCGCGCTAACCGGAAACGTGGCGTTCACCGACGCTGGCGTTGGAAGCGGAAGCGTTGGCGCAGCAGTCATCGCATCGGCCGCGGCGGAGACATTAGATGGCCCCGCCGCTGCTGGTGCACGTTGATTCGGAGCGGACGACGGTGCAGTTGCCGAAGACTCCGCGCCGGCAGCCGCTGCCTCAACCTGATCAGCCGACGCGGTGAGTGCGCGAATTCTTCTCAGAGCTTCGGGCGCGAGCGAAATCTTCGACTCCGAGAATTCTCGAAACGCACCCGGGTCCATGTGCGGTGATGCCAGCTCGGTCTGAAGTTTGTCTCGCATCGATTGGTCGGCTTGCAGATAGTCCCGCTCGCCCGACAGCAATCGCGTTACCGCAATCTCGTAGTCCTGGTTCGTCTCGATTCCAAGCTCACGGCGATGGTGACGGTACGGGATCAGCGTCTCGTACAGCTCCTGCACAGTGAATGGAAGTGTGAGATACTCGGAATGCCGGTGACGGATGTTGCTCACCAGTCGATGAAATACCCGGTCTAGATCGTCCATGCTCTATGGCTCGGCTTGAATGTTTCGGAGTCAGGGAACGGTGCGATGCCCCTGAATCCATTTCTTCCAGTCTTCAGTTGCGACAGCCAACAATCAAAATCTGAAGGCACAAGTCCGTTAGAATTCGATTGATCGGCCGCTGCTCGTGTTGCAAGGTGATTCGCATATTCGTTCTGCGGCTGACCGTTGTGACCGCGAACCCAGTTCCACTGAACCTGAAACGGTCCCACGGACCGAACGGCCTGCTTCCACAACTCGAGATTCTCGATCGCTCCTGACTTGCGCCGCCAGCCTCTCTCAATCCAGCCGGCAACCCACGACCGCATTCCTTCGACAATGTACTTGGAGTCGCTCGTGAAGACGACGCGAAACGGACGCTTCATCCGCTCGAGCTCGGCGAACGCTTCGATCACCGACCTCAGGGCCATCCGATTGTTCGTCGTTCCGGGCTCCGCGATCCAGTAATCCCATCGGGCCAGGCTTCCGGTTTCCGGGTCGAGCATCTCGAGAACGCCTCCGGCTCCGCCGGGATTGTTTCCCTCTCGTCCGTTGCCGAGACACGATTCGTCGGCATAGATCGCGACGATGGTGACTGTCGGATCATCTTCGACAACTCGCAACGGTGTCGCCGGCTTTGCAACAACACTGGTTCTCGATCGAGGCGTTGTTTCCGGTACCTCTTCGCCAAACAGGTCCAGCATCATCGCGTCAGGACGTCCAGGTGCTCGATGTCGTCGAGGTAGATACTGATCTCTTCGCCGGTGGTCGGATGCAGAATCGAAACCGCTTCGCGGCGTCCGTCCTGATAGATGCGCTGAGGAATCCCGAGGTACTCGGTTCCACGGCGATAAACGGAGACGCGACGCGAATGTGTGACCGCTGCTTCGAGCGCATCGTATTGCCTGGTTGTGAGCTGCTTCAATCTGTCTCCATCATCCATTCCAGCGCGACGCTGGTGAGCACTTCCGTTGCTCGCTCGATCTCCCCTACTGGTACATACTCTTCGGCTGCATGTGCAAGAGCGATATCGCCCGGGCCAAAGCAAATCGCCGCGATTCCCGCTTCGTTGAGAAGTGCCGCATCAGTCCATGCGCTCATTCCCTCGACTGAGGGCGCGATTCCTGAAGCGGTCAGCGCGTTTTTCATCCTGCTTACTACGGGCGCGTCGATGCTCACGTCACTCGGCAATTGTGCTCCGATCAATCTAATGTTGGTTGACAAATCAGGCCGTCGAGCTCGGACGCGGTTGCAGGCATCCTCGACTTCGCGTATCGCGCTGGCTGCGGTTTCACCTGGGATCGTGCGGCGCTCGACTGTCAGCGCGCACCGATCGGGGTAGGTGGTCAGTCCAACTCCGCCGCCAATCGTCGAGGCGTGGAGTGATCCCCGTCCAAGCAGCGGGTGACTTTTTTCATGCAGCGTGGTGGCATCGAGCTCGTCGAGCTCCGCCAGCACAAGACCGGCGTGACGAATTGCGTCCACGCCGATTTCGTAGCGGCTTCCATGAGCGGCTCGGCCGGTGAATTGCACCTCGACCCAAACAAACCCCCGATGCGCTGGACAAAGCGCCAGACGAGTGGGCTCAGTGAGAATCGCGCACTCGGCCTTAACACCGCTCTCGATCAGCGCGCGCATGCCGACGCTTTCGTATTCCTCGTCCGTTACGGCGGCGATGATGATCTGGTTCTTCGCACGGTTCCCGGCTTTTTCCGCGGCGGCGAGCGCCGCGCAGCACATAGCGGCCACGCCGGACTTCATGTCTGCCGATCCGCGGCCGTAAAGTCGGTCACCGTCTATCTCTCCGCTGAAGGGAGAGTGGGACATCCCTTCGACGCCGACAGTATCGAGGTGTCCTGCGAACATGATCGCCCGCGTGTCAGGCGGGCCAAGCCGGGCGACGACATTGGGCCGACCGGCCGCCGATTCCCGGAGCTCGACGCGGAATCCCCAGCTTTGCAATAGATCTGCTAGAGCAATCGCAATGGGGCCTTCGCCCGGCGCACCGGGCGCGAGCGTTGGGTTTCTTGAATCGATGCGAGTAAGCGCTTGCGTCAGCGCCACGGCATCTCCCTTGGGAACGTCGATTTTCCCCGCGCTCACGTGGCGGGCCTCCCCGCCTTATTTGCGATTCGCTGCTTTCTTCGCGGCTGGTTTTTTCGGAGCAGGCTTCTTTGCGGGCGCCTTTTTTGGTGCGGACTTTGACACTTTCTTGGCGGCTTTCGCGGCAGGTTTCTTCGCAGGTTTCGCAGGTTTCGCAGGTTTCGCAGGTTTCGCAGGTTTCGCAGGTTTCGCAGGTTTCGCAGGTTTCGCGGGCTTCGCGGGCTTCGCGGCCTTGGTCGGCTTAGCGGCTTTCGCAGGGGCCACTTTCTTGGGTGGCGCGGCGTGAAGGACGACTGCCGCATTATGGACCGCAGCAGGGTGCGAACTCACGGATGCAACGTGGCGGGCGGGTTCAGGCTTCGCTGCCGGCGGCGGGACATTGGGCTTCCGCTTGGGCTGGTGCTCTTCGACCTGGCGAATGAGCTTGTCAGCTTCTTCCTGGGTCATCTGGCCACGGCGAACCATGAACTGCACGAGATCGCGCGCGCTCTCCATCACGAATCCGCTCAATCCGGCGGCGGCATTGACGACATCTTTCATGGCGGCGGACATCTTACTTCCCGCTTCGAGGCTGATTTCGTGGGCTTTTGCCGCCATCTCGGCGACAGTGTCCTTTACGTCTGCGCCTCTGTGGCCGGGGCTTCGCTTGGGAGGAACTGGCGGTGCGCCTTCAGCACCTGGTGGAACGATCGCAGGTTCAGTGGTCTTATCGTTCTCAGCCATCACAAGCTCCTGATTATGTATGCTGCCGGGATGCGTGGGGGACGGATCGGTGCGACCTTGGCTGCGCATGCGCGGCGGAACAGGTCACGAGCGGCGGTAAGTATATGATTTTTCGGGTTTAACACAAGTAAGGATAAGGTAGTATGGCACTCTGGCGGCTCCCTCTGTTCCCGTGCAGCCGCGTTGATATAACTACAATAATGGAACACTAACGCGCCATCATATGCTTAATTCACTTAAAGTCCTCGATCTTTCGCGAGTCCTCGCCGGCCCGGTCTGTACAATGATATTGGGTGACATGGGCGCCGACGTCCTGAAAATCGAGCGCCCCGGAGCCGGTGACGATACCAGAACCTGGGGCCCTCCGTTCGACTCGCGCCGGGAGAGCGCGTACTACCTGTCCATCAACCGGAACAAAAAAAGTGCAGCCCTTGACCTCGATCAGCTTGGCGACAGGAACCTGATTCTGGATCTGATCCTCGGTGCGGACGTCGTCGTAGACAACTTCAAGCCGGGGACGCTCGAGCGCAGAGGAGTGAATCCGTCAGTCCTGCTCGACGATTGCCCGGGTCTCATCTGGTGCACCATCACCGGTTTCGGAGAATACAACTCGAGGGCCGGCTATGATTTGGTCGTCCAGGCCGAGAGCGGCTGGATGTCGATAACCGGCGAGCCCGACGGTGAGCCGATGAAGGTTGGAGTCGCTTTAGCCGACATCATCGCTGGAAAGGATGCTGCGATCGCCATCCTCGCCGCATTGGTTCGCAGATTTGCGGGCTCCACTGCGATTTCAGCCGAAGACCGGCGGATTCACATCTCGCTTGCCCACAGCGCTCGCGCGTCGCTCATCAACGTTGCTCAAAACGCTCTCGTCACCGGATCTGATGCCATACGTTGGGGAAACCAGCACCCGAATCTTGTGCCGTATCAACTTTTTCATGCCGCCGATCGGCCGATGATCGTTGCCGTCGGAAACGATGCGCAGTGGAAAGCATGCGCGAGCGCACTTGGGCTTACCGACCTCGCCTCAGACGTATCAGTCGCAACCAACGCCGGCCGTTTGGCAAATCGTGATCGAATCGTCGCCGCAGTTGCCGATCGTCTACGAACGAAGAACGCTGCAGCGTGGACCGAAGTCCTGGATCACGGCGGTGTTCCATGCGGTGTCGTAAAAACGGTTCTCGAATCCCTTGCGGAGGTGGATGCGTCGGCACTTACCGGAATCGCTCCGAGCGTCCCGGGATCTGTGCGACTGCCGCCACCGATGCTCGACGAACACGGGAGCGAAGTTCGCGCATTGGGGTGGAACGCTTTCCCGCAATCCGTACTTAGTCGTCGATTGTAGTGAGTCCTGGATCCGCATGTCCGCATTCCTCAGTCGTTTCGAGAACCTGGCTGACTGCGGATGTGGTTTTTGTTCTATCGAGAAAACAAAAACGACATTAGACTAGCGGCGTGACTACATCTGCCCCATCCGTCGAGCCTGTCGATCAGGCCGATGCCGATCAGGAAATAATCGGCCGAGTTCTCGCTGGTTCCAAGGACGCGTTCGGTGTTCTGATCCAACGCTACAGCGATCCGCTTTACCGCCACGCACTCGGCATGACAGGCAGTCCCGACGTGGCCGAGGATATTTTGCAGGCCTCGTTCATCAAGGCGTATCAGCATCTTGGCGAAGTGCGCGGGCGATTTGACGCGTGGGTGTTCCGAATCGTCGCTAATTCGTGCAAGGATTGGCTCAAGAACATCCGACGCACGCACGTGAGTTACGAAGAGGATGATCAACCCTCTTCGTTCTCGACGCCGGAAGAGGAAATGGATCGCAACGAGCTGCGCACTGATCTCGAGTACGCGCTCGCACGGCTTCCTGAATCTCTTCGCGAAGCGTTTGTCATGAAGCACGTCGAAGGCAGATCGTACGAAGAGATGGCGGTGCTGCTCGAGACCACTGTCGGCGCATTGAAGATGAGAGTTCACCGGGCACGTGAATCTCTGCAGGCACTACTCGAGGAGAAGTACGCATGACGGATGAAACGCCGGACGCTCCAGCTCCGGAGAAGCCCATACATCGCAAGACCCCCCCTGCGACGCCGATGGTTCAGGCGTGGCTCGACGGCGAGGAAACTCGCGATCACCTGGCGACCGAGGATGAGCAGGAGACAGCCGAGCTCTGGACCAGGATCAATTCGGAGGCCGCTCAGCTGCGCCGCCGTAATACGCCGATCCATGTACAGAGCAGAATTCTGAATTCGCTCACCGACCTGACAGCACTCCCGGATGAGCCTCCCGCTAAGGGTTTCAAGCTCAGCACGCCCGTAGTGGTCCTCGGCGGCCTCGTCATCCTCGTTTTGGGCGCCGTTTTCGGGTTCATGCTGGTCAGGTAAGCCCCTGAACCGAGCTTCCATCGCGTCAGTCCTGGCTTTTTGCCGAGACTGACGTTTTTTGCATCTTCGGCCTGCGGCTTGCACTCTTTCCCCACGTCAGGACTGACTTTTTGCTCACCGAGGGGGGAGATGATGAAGTTAAAACTGCTAGTTGCGGCAGCCGCAATCGCGGCGCTGCCCGCGATGGGACATGCTCAGAACATGTCAAAAGATTCAATGATGATGAAGGGCGATACGATGATGAAGCATGACGATGCGATGATGAAGCATGACGATGC
>JBBSGU010000036.1:0-26351 GCA_038253755.1 Gemmatimonadales bacterium
AAAAGGTGATGTGAAACGCGATTGTGGTTGCTGGGCGTGTTTCACATCGCCAGACCGGGGTGAAAGTAGTCGTATTGCTTTGCTGTTCCGGCCCTCAGTTCGATCTTTGGAGAGTGGTTGCGCTTGCAAGCTATGCATCGACCTCATGGCGACGCCGCGATAGGATTGAGCAGACTCCTCAAGCGTATGAGATTGTACGCCGCGCTCGTGAAGCTGAATATCCATCCCACGAGCTCGCATCCCCGGTGATGCAGTTTGCGCAGCACGCCCACCACTTTGGCCCACCCGAAACCCTCTTCGACCAGTTTGCGTTTCCGCTGGCTGATCTCGAATCCGGCATGGCGCGTTGTTCGCCGGCCGATCGCACTCCGGTGTCGGCGGCCGTGCACGTTCGGGCTGACATGTGGCGTGAGGCCAAGCGCCCGTACCCCTTCGACGAAGTCATCGGTGTCATAGCCCTTGTCAGCTCCCAGCGTACGCCGGCGCCCCGTCACTGGCTCCAGCATCGTCAGCATCTCCAGCGCTGCTTCGCGCTCCGCATGATACGCGGGGGAGCGCACGTCGGTCTGAACGATCAAGCCGTGGCGATTATCCATTAGCACACTCGCCTGATAACAGAGAGTGGCAGCAGTGTTCTTACTCTTGCGTGCCAGGCGTGCGTCCGGGTCAGTCACCGAGCGGTGAGTCACGTTCGACCGCTTCTCGCCGCGGAAGTTCACTTCAGGATTGCTCGATCCACCACTCGATCCACCACTCGATCCACCACTCGATCCACCACTCGATCCACCACTCGATCCACGACCATGCTCATCTGACGGCGGGGACGGAGGAGTCTCATTCACCAGTTCATTCACCAGTTCATTCACCGATTCATTGATCAGACGAAAACTCTTGTGACTCGCCCATGCCTCTAGCAATGTGCCGTCGACCGTGAAATGCTCATGCGAAAGGAGTGAATTCGTGTCCGCACGCTGGAGGACGGCATTGAAGAATGCGTCGGCGATATTTCCGTCGAGCAGTCGGTCGCGATTCTTTGTGAAGACCGTCGGTACCCAGATCGCATCATCGGGATTCAGGCCCACAAACCAGCGGAAGAGCAAGTTGTAGTTGAGCTGCTCCATGAGCTGCCGCTCACTCCGGATGGTATAAAGAATCTGGATGAGCAATGCACGGAGTAGCTGCTCCGGTGGAATTGACGGGCGACCAGTGCTTGAATAGAGCGCGGCAAATCGCGGCGAGAGATCAGCAAGTACAGGATCCATCAGCCGGCGCATGGCGCGCAGCGGGTGGTCTTTCGGAATCCGGTCTTCGATCGAGAGGTAGCTGAACAGGCTCGACTGCGACAACTCGGGACCACGCATCGCGCACTCGCTGTGAGTTACGCTAACCTAAAATATTGTCGCCGATCGAGGGTTACATTTTCATGAGTTTTCAGCAACCTGCTAGGAGGTGTGAGTACTCTGGGAACTTGGTTTGAGGGGCCCTAGTGAATCGCAAGGTGACCATTCGCGAGGATGGCCCTGAAAGAAGCGGCTAGCAAGTCCGCGAATCGACGAACAGAAATCGGATATGAGGCGTGGCCGACCAGGACGAGCGGGCCAATAACCGCGAAGTACTCGGACCAAAGGGAAGCTGCGTAGATCCGGCGATTGTGCGGAGAAGGTCAATGTTATTACCTGGAGAGATTTCGCCTCATGTCTGAAAGGGCGACACTGACGGAATGAATGTGCAATGGAGCGAGAACTCAGCAGAGGCCATAGTAGCGAAGGTCTTCTGGTAGCGAGGACCGCCCCGATCGTGGAGGGCCGAGCGGAGAGGAGAGCGAAACGACCGTGAACTGTGGGAAGGCCATGCACCAGACGTCCGCGTATGCGGAGCTCGCACTTGAGAGCAGGGGTGAAGCCCCGAGCGTAAAGCGCAGTGGTGAAGGCGGACGTGCGGGATCCAGTACGAGCGCTTGGGCCGAAGTCCTGGACCTCAACCCTCCGAACCGCCGCCCGCGGACCCGTATGTACGGCGGTTTGGGAGGGGAGTAGCCATCACCCGGCTAGCTCCTGTCCCGATCCTACAGTGCTGCTGCGTCCCAGCGCAGCTTCTGGTCGCGCGTGCGCCAGGGTGTCACGCGCGGGGTTTCGCGAGCCGGTCCGGGCCCGAGCTTGGACCCTTTGCTGAACTCGTGCAGTTCTCGCTTCGAACTTTCTTCTTGATTCTTTCATTGGACAGCGCCCCGGCTTCCCATATTGCAATGCTATTTGGGTGTCCAACAAACGGGTAACTTCCAAAATGAGTAATGGAAGGATAGATCTTGAATTTTCTATAGTCAGCGGCGCAAACGAAATCCTACTTTTCGATTGCGTTAATTCCTTGTGCGATACCATGAAGGGATCCCCGTACAGGTGGACCCTGTCAATCACCTGCAACACACCTGACATAGGCTTGGCAGGTCGGCTCAGAGATCGGTATCACTTCGCCAGATTGATACAGAACGCGACACCCCGAGGCTTCGCTGCAAACCACAACCATATCCTGCGAACCTCGGCCGCACGATACGTCTGGCTGCTAAACGATGACCTGTTGATTCTGCCGGGGACGATACAGCAGGTGACAGAATACATGGACCGGCCCGGCAGCTCTCGAATTGCAGTTGTCAGTCCGAAGCTCTTGAATCCCGACGGGTCGCTCCAGCCGTCCACCTACGGTTTTCCGTCAATGCCGCAGATCCTCCTTGCTCACTCGGGTCTTCGTGAGCTCAAGGCCACGGACAAGCTGCTCGGCATCGCCGCACCATACCTTCGCTCCAGGGACGGGACGTCGCGGTATTGGGCCCACGACCGCATCGTCGAAGTCGATACGCTCCGGGGAGCTTGCGTCGCAATGCGCATGAAGGCGGTGAGGCAGGTCGGATTGATGGTCGAGGTCGCCATCGTCGGCGGTGAAGAAACGGAATGGCACCGTCGGTTCCACGAACAGGCGTGGAAAGTCATCTACTTTCCCGATGCCAGCGTCATCCATTACGGCAGCCAGACGGTTCGCGATGGCTCGAGAAATCTTTATCCCGAATACCTGAAGGGTGCCCTGTATTTTTTTAAGACCGGAAGATCCTCAGGAACGTACGCCGTCTTCTGTACCGCGCTCCTCGGAATGTTCGGCGTTCGCGCAGCTTGGTCATGGGTATCGCGCGATCGGTCGGGGCTCAGCGTCGCCCGTCGTTATGCGGAAGTGGCGTGGAACGGCTTGCGCGGTAGGTAACTCAGGCGGACGGAAGTCTTCTTCTTCTTCCAGGCAGACTCGACGTTGCTTCTCTGAAGCGGAGACTCTCGCTGTCAGGGCGCGCCAGCCGTCTGCGCGCTGCGTCTGCGATCAGGAACCAACCGCAGAAGAACACGAAACTCATGACTGCGGCGACCACCGTCTTCATGATGATCCGCTTTCGCACTTTCGGCAGAACGTCGGGAAGGGGATCCTGAACCACTACCGTTGGCGTTGCTTCGAGCTCGTGTGCATAGGCCGCCTGCTGGTCTCCGATCGCCTGCTGATAGACCTGCTCGGCCACCGTGACATTGCGGGTAAGTCGTCCGCGCTCCACCGCCGGCCCAGAGAAGCTCGGTGCCGCTCGATTCGAAAAATTGAACTGGCGCTGCTCTTCCTCTGCTCTGGAAAGCTGTGCCAGTGCGGCTGCGACACGCCCTTCCTGGGCCACGCGCTGCGCTTGCGCCTGAGCTTTGGAAGTCAGTACAAACAGCTGACTGGCGCTGTCAACCACTCGCGAAGCTATTAACCGGCTCAGCGCGCTGTCCTTGTGCTCGACAGCAACCGTGATCGTGCCGGTTTCTTTGTTCGTTGTGACGTTGAGGACTGTCGCCAGATGCTTCGCGATTTCCTCCGCATCGTTTCGCGTGTATTTCTCGTCGAGAATTTGATCGATGACGGTCTGTCGCGAATTGGAAGGAATCGTGGACTTGCCAACTCCTGCCAGCACCGAGCGGGATTTCAGGAGCTCGACCATCCTTGATGGAGTGAGCTGATAGCCAGAATTCAAAGTCGCGCCGGCAAGCGCGGCGAATCCGCCGAGTGCTGTTGTGGATTTGCTGCTGACGACAGGCGTGAGCGAAAGCTCGGCTTTGTACTTTCGCGGCGTGAGAAAAGCGATTGAGCCGACGACAAGCGCCGTGAGCACGGTGCCGGCGAGAATCGCGCGTCTCTTTTCCAGAAGCGGCGTAAGAAATCGCAGGGCGTCGAATCCCTCGTCGACGTACGGATCCCTATCAGGTGCTGACAAGTCGTTCCCTCGCTGCGATGGAGCGGGGAACATTTCCCCGCCAAAGCCGGATGAAGACAACCAACATTGCAACCGCAAGGACTGTAGCGGTCAAGCTATTGTAAATCCAGAACGAGCGGACGAAACGCGGGTAAAAATTGCTGGATTTGGTCGCGATAGGTAGCCATCTATTCGTGGCGTGCGAGATGAGCGGGATTCGCAAGATACCAATCCACGGTTCTTCTGATTCCGGTGTCGAACGTCTCATCGGGCTTCCAGCCGAGCTCGGATTCGGTGAAGCTGCTGTCGATCGCATATCTGAAATCGTGGCCGAGCCTATCGGTCACCGAAGTGAGAAGCTCGGCGTACGAGCCCTTGGTGCGCGGCGAACGCTCGTCGAGAATCGTACAAATCTCATTCGCGATGTCGATGTTGCGCCGCTCACTTCGTCCACCAATGAGATAAGTCTCGCCGTTCTCTCCATTCCGTACAACGCTGTCGATCGCCTTGCAATGATCGGCAACGTACAGCCAGTCACGAATGTTCAGCCCTGCTCCATAAATCGGGATCGGCTTCTCCGCGAGCGCCGAACGGATCACCGTCGGTATGAATTTTTCCGCGTGCTGGTAAGGTCCGTAGTTGTTCGAACAGTTCGTCACTGTTACCGGAAGCCCGTACGTGTGATGATATGCGCGGGCAAGATGATCTGACCCCGCCTTGCTCGCCGAATACGGAGAATTCGGCGCGTAGGGAGTCGTTTCGCTAAAGGGGGGATCGCTCTCCGTCAGGCTTCCGAACACTTCGTCGGTCGAAACGTGATGAAACCGCACATCTTCGCGCTTCCTGGTTACCAGCCACGCGGCACGCGCTGCTTCAAGCAATGTGAACGTGCCAACGACGTTGGTGCTGATGAACGCGGCCGGCCCCGATATGGAACGATCGACGTGCGATTCCGCCGCAAAGTGCACGATCGTATCAATCGATCTGTCGTTGATCAAACTGGCGACCAGCGGCGCATCCGTTATGTCGCCACGAACGAATCCGTGTCTGGGGTCGTCGATCACCTGCGAGAGGTTGTCGATCGATCCGGCGTAAGTGAGAGCATCGAGCGTCGTGACGCGCACCGACGAATCGGATTGAATCAGATGCTCGACGAAATTGGCGCCGATGAACCCGGCACCTCCCGTTACCAGAACCGACCTCGGCGTATGAGTAGCCATCATCGAATTCTGTCCAGTATTTCATCGAGTGCTGTCCGCCACGGCCTCGGCGTCATTGCGAATTGTTTTTCAAATGAAGTGCAGTCCAGCACCGACCAGAGAGGGCGCTTTGCCGCGGTTCGATATTCAGCCGACGAAACAGGACGGAGAGTCGCTCCATGCACGTCCTTCATCTCGAATATCGTAGATGCGAAATCGTACCAGGTCGTCACGCCGGAATTCGTAAAATGGTAAGTGCCGTTGAGCGCATCGTTGCGCTCCATTGCGGCTGCTGCTCGGGTCAGCGCGAACGCGAGATCCGCCGCGGACGTCGGTGATCCTTGCTGATCGTCAACCACACTCAGCGTTTTGTCTTCGCTCGCGAGACGCAGCATCGTGCGAACGAAGTTATGTCCGTCGTGGCTGTAGACCCAGGACGTCCGCACGATCAGGTGACGCGGACATGCGAACCGTACAGCAATTTCACCCGCGAGCTTCGAGCGGCCGTATGCGTTGATCGGGTTCGTCCGATCGGCAGGGAGGTACGGCTCGCTCGCGTTCCCATCGAACACGTAGTCGGTCGAGATGTGGATGATCGCGGCGCCAAGTTCGCCCGCGACTGTTGCCAGGTTGTCAGCCCCGCGCGAATTGACCAGTGTTGCGCTTTCCTCCTCGCTCTCGGCCCTGTCAACGGCGGTATACGCGGCAGCGTTCACGATGACGTCGGGTTTTGCATTCATCAGCGAAGATCGAACTGCGCTCGAATCCGTAACGTCGAGCTCCCGGTGACTGAGAGCCGTGCATTGCCAGCCGAGAACGGCAGACTGACGAACGACCTCACTGCCGGTCATTCCGGAGGCCCCGGTAACAAGGATGTGCATCAGGAGAAGCTGGGAAGGTCTTTCCGCGCTTCGGATACGGCCTCGTAACCTGCATCTTTTTCCGAAATGATCGGGGTTGCGGTCGGCCACTCTATACCGATCGCAGGATCGTTCCACGCAATGCCGCGGTCATCCTGTCCATCGTACAGGGCAGTGCACTTGTAGATAACGTCAGCGGTTTCGGAAAGCACGCAGAAACCGTGCGCGAATCCAGGTGGAATCCACAGCGACTTGAGGTTTTCGTCGTCGAGCTCGAGCCCAAACCACTTTCCGAAATGTGGCGACCCCACGCGAATGTCCACCGCTACATCGAATACTCTGCCGCGCGCCACATGAACGAGTTTTCCCTGCGGAGAATGGAGCTGATAGTGCAGACCGCGAAGCACCCCGCGAGACGACCGGCTGTGATTGTCCTGAACGAAAGTGACCGCCACAGCGGAGCCGTCGGTCTCGCGTGTGCTGAAGGTCTCGACGAAAAAGCCGCGCTCATCGCGAAATACTTTCGGGTCGAGCACCAGAACGCCGGGGAGAGGCGTTTCCTGAATCGTCATGGAGCGCCGGACTCGAGGAGCGAAAGCAGATACGTTCCGTAGTCGCTCGATCCCATTTTCTTCACGATGCTCCGAACACCGGCGGCATCGATGTAGCCCATTCGATAGGCTGCTTCCTCGGGTGCGCCGATCTTCAATCCCTGTCGTGCTTCAACCACAGCCACGAAATTGCTAGCCGACAAGAGCGCCTCGTGCGTACCCGTGTCGAGCCACGCCATTCCACGACCCAGTATCTCGACGCGAAGATTTCCGCGCTCGAGGTACTTTCGGTTTACGTCAGTGATCTCGAGCTCACCGCGCGGGGACGGCGCGAGAGTTCGCGCGATCTCAACGACGTCGTTGTCATAGAAATACAGTCCCACAACCGCGTACGACGACTTGGGATCGTCCGGTTTTTCTTCGATGCTCCGGGCAACGCGGGATTCGTCGAAATCAACGACTCCATAACGCTGCGGGTCTTTCACATGATAGGCGAAAATGGTTGCACCTGAATCGTTTGCGGCGGCTCGCTGAAGCTGCTCCGCCAGCCCTTGCCCGAAAAAGAGATTGTCGCCTAAAACGAGCGCGACCGGGTTCGTCCCGATGAAATCAGCACCGATGACGAACGCCTGCGCGAGGCCGTCCGGCCGTTCCTGAACCGCATACGTGATATCTATCCCAAGCTGCTCGCCATTTCCCAGAAGCTCACGGAAACGTGGCGTGTCCGTCGGCGTGCTGATGATCAGGATCTCACGGATGCCCGCCAGCATGAGCGTCGTGAGGGGATAATAGATCATCGGCTTGTCGTAAACCGGAATGAGCTGCTTGCAGACAACTCGCGTTGACGGCCACAGGCGCGTGCCTGATCCGCCCGCGAGAATTATTCCCTTGCGTGTCATGTCAGTCAGTTAGGCAGGAATCGGTTCTGGCAGCGTGGCCGATGTGCGCAGGCGGATATATACCTCACGAAGTGTGAGCGCTCCCAGCAGTGTCAGCGAAGCCATAAGACTCCACGCCATCCACATGATTCTCGACCGAATGAGGCAAAGTACAATTAGAACAGCGAGTGCAATCATGAGATTTCTTGCGTTGATCGGTCGGACGTCGAGGGCATCGAGAATACTTCGCATTAAAACGTAGACGACGTAGGGTATCGCTCCCAGCAGGCATGTTCGGAAAACCGGAATTGCCGTCTCGAAGGCTGGCCCGAAATACCAATGGATGAACGACGGAATCAACAGTTCGCCAACCAGGACGCCGCCCGTCGCAAGCAGCACTCCGCCGACAAGAATGCGAACAACCAGCCGTCGAACGCCAGCGATATCTCCTGCCGCCGCCTGCGCACTCGCCCTTGGCAGGATTACCAGACCCACTGGCGCGAACGATCCGGAAGCAATCGTCAGCAGGGACATCGCTGCGGAGAGTTGCCCGGCGATCACCACTCCCTCCGTTCTTACGGCGATGAGCGACGGAAGCGCGAATAATCCAACCATTGCGAATTCTCCCGGCACCCGCGGCAGACCGAACCGCAGCAGGACGTTCAGATGTTGCCGAACGCTCACACTGCCGTGCCAGTTGTTTCGCTCCACATAGAGCAGATGGAGAAGCGCTACGCCCGAGATGACGAGCCATGCGATGCCGGTTGTCGCGAGCACGGCGGGTGCGGTTCGGTGACCCAGAACGAATGCGCCAAGCGGAACGAGCCCGAGATTCGCAAGCTGAAGAGTGTTCGCGAAACCCATCTCTGAACGCCCCCGGTGAATCGCGTACACCATGCTGTGCAGCGTGATTCCGGCAAGGGCAATTGAAGCCGGTGCGATCATGGGCGTCAGCGCCGACGATCCGAAAATCAGACGCGACGACAGATCAGGGAGGAGGTTCATCGCGAGCACGACCGCGAGCGCCGGCAACAGGCCGGCAGTCAGGGTGGCGAATGCGAACGAACTTTCGGCGTATTCCTTGAGGATTCCACCTCTCGCAATCGCGATGTATCGCGGTGCGGCGATGCCGAGTCCCATGATCAACGGGAGATACAGTAGGCCGACCACCCTTCGTCCCAGCGCGTATTCGCCAAACCCCATCGGTCCCAGCATCGAAGCAGCGAATTTCAGCAGCAGCACTCCGGAGAGCGTGACTAAAAATTCTGCGACGAGCGTCCAGGCGAGCTGGATTCGCATCAATGAAGATTGTAGCGAACGCCGACGAGCGCGTTCACGTTCGTTACGTCAGCCCGGAAGTTCCGGTTGAAGTCTCTGACCAACGTCAGTCCGCCAGTGACGTCGAACTCCCGCATGAATCGCGTTGTCTCGAATCCGAGTGAATGACTGACGTCCATCGATCGCGGGTTGCGAATTCCGACTGCAACGAAGTTGCCGTTTTCCTGATTGATGATTCTATGCCAGCTCGCGGTCCAGCTTCCGTTCCTCGAAAAATGATCGACAGCGACCACTGAGCCCGCACCCGTTCCGACACCAGCGTCAGCGCCAAGCAGTTGTCCTTCAAACGTGTGACCTTGTCGAAGCAGTCCATGAACGTACATCTCGCCTTCGCCTCGATAACGCGCGAGTTGAGGAAGTTGATAGTTCATGATCTCGGCTCTGCCGGCGGTCATCGATTCAGCGCTCGATTGGAAAACCTTTCGCGCTCCAAGGCTGTAAGCCCGTGAATGATCGGGCTCCTGTGTAAGATCGCGCAGGTCGTAGCTGTGATCCTCTCGACCGTACTCTGCGTGCAGCTCAAAGCCGCTGTGGGGCAGAACCCAGCGCGCAAAAAGCGAGACGAGCTGATTAGAGGAGATTCCGGTGTCGTCGATACCGCTTGGGAATCGAGGGTCATGCACTCTGTCCGGTGCGACGTTCTTTTTCAAAAAACCCTGGAAGACTTCGGTGAAGTAACTGCGCGGAATTCCCGAAACGGGCCAAATGACGTGGAAGAAGCGCGTACCGCCGATCTCGAGGCCGGGAATACCGCGCGGTTGTCCGACCACCACCATGCCTGTTGCAAATCGTCTCGTACCTGGCTCAGCTCGACTTGTGTAGTCCTGCGAGCCAGTGACGGGTGAGAAGTCGGACTGAAACAGCTCGCCCCATACCACGTGAGCCTGAACCTTCGCGATAAAAATGTTGAGTGGCTCGCTGGTTCCGGCAAATATGCGAGGAAAACCAGCGGCGTTGTTGCCGAGGATGACCGGAAATTCCTGACCAGGTCCCCACGCTTCGTTGGCGGTGCTCACCCCAGCCGAAACGAAAGGCAAATCGATTCGAAACGAGCTCTGGCCCAGGTCGAATTTTGAATACGGAGTGGTGCCGAAGCGCTGTGGGCGGTCGACCCCAGCAAATTGCGGATTTCCGAAAGAAGCCGGGCCTTTCCGGTCGGTTGGAAGAATGTCGAACGCTTGATTCTCCGCGCGGAACGCCATCGGAGCGAATGTGAGTGATAGAGGTCCCATCGAGGCGTGAAATCCCGCCTGAACCGACGACGTCAAGCCCCGACCAGCCCAGATGGGACCGTCGTTCGAACCGTAGGCGAACGCGCTGTTGTAGTGAATCGCGGCGGTCGGCTGTATCAGACCGTACCTGATTCCCCTAGATGACTTCGAGTCATCGCGGAGACGCGACGCCCACGAATTGAGGCTGTCCTTCGGGATCAGCTTTTTCAGCTCGCGTGGCGAAAACGAGCGCGATGACCACGGATAGAGAGGAACTGCACCGGTCGTTTGCAGATAACGCAAGTAACTCTCTCCGGGACTGTCTGCGAAAAGCTCATAACGGATGTTCGACGCTTCTGACTGCTGCGCGGAAGCGGGCCTCGGCATCGTCGCGCAGAAAAGGGTGGCTAATAGCTGAAGCGCGATCGCGCGGCACGCGTTCGTCCTGTTCATGCACTGCGCCAAATGATAAGTTTCAATCCGCTATTGATGCGTTGCCGTAGACCACTGACAAGCCGGTAAAGTTTGCTCGTTCGCGCCCCACAATCTAAGACATGGCAACACCGGGCGCTTGCGCTCCGCCGGTGCGTTGTCGCGACCTCCGTCGCGCTGTTTCTGACAAGTGGAGCGAGCTTCTCGGCGACCGCTCAAGCGGTCAGGAGTCAGCATTCCGACACTCTCTCGCGTTTCGTAACACCTCTCACACTTGTCGGTGGACAGACTGCCGACCGAATCCGGCTCGATCAATTGTCCGGCGCTGCTGACATCGACGGCTTCATGATTCGATCGGCTTCGTCGCTGACCCCGTGGCCGAAAAGCAGGCGTTGGTGGACCGCGTCAGTTGTTGCGCCGGAGCTCTACGCAGTCAACAACACCGCGCTTCCATTTTCCATTAATGACGGCGCGGTCTGGGCCGGTGTCGGAACGAGCTCGCGGATTCTTGGTGGAATTCAGCTGACTGCCGGACCGGTTCGGTTGATCCTCGCCCCGGAGCTCGTGCGCGCGGATAACGCTTACTTCCAGTTACGCGATACGATTCGCTTTTACGCGCCGCCGGTTCCTCTCGATCGCCGTGGCGGCGGTTACGTCTTTCCATGGTATGGGCTGGGCCCGTACTCGATCGACCTGCCGACGCGATTCGGTAACAAGCCGATTCATCGTCTCGATGCCGGCCAATCGACAGCGATGATCGCGCTTCGCGGGGTTGGCGCGGGAATCTCGAATGAAAATCAGTGGTGGGGTCCGGGAATTCGTAACGCTTTGATACTAAGTAATAATGCGCCGGGATTTCCTCACGCTTTCATTCGCACCGAGCGACCGTGGCGCAACCGGCTGGGGTCGGTCGAAGCGAGGCTGCTCGTCGGTGGATTGACCGAGTCGCACTACTTCGACACGACATCCACGAACAATCTCCGCTCGATCAGCGCGTTCGCCTTAACACTCCGTCCCGATTTCGAGAAGAACCTCGTTTTCGGAGTGTCGCGATCTGTCTACGCAACATCCAAAGGCTGGGACAGAATCGCAGGACGCTTCGTCGATGCGTTTGCCGCCACCGGGCGTCCCAACAATCGTGCGCTCGCTGACTCGGCCCTTCGGCCGGGCGGCCGAGATCAGATCTTCTCATTGTCGGCGCGCTGGGTCTTTCCAGCGGACGGCTTCGAGGCATACACCGAATGGGCGCGGCTCGAGCTTCCGTATTCCTTCCGCGATCTGATCGTCGCGCCAAACCACTCCCAGGGCTACACACTTGGGCTTCAATGGGCGCGCCCGGCGATTCGCGAACACGGGAGAGTTCGTCTTCAGGCGGAGCTCACCAGTGTTGAACAAAGTGCAACATGGAGAGACCGGCCTCAGGGAAGCTTCTACACGAGCAGGGTGGCGATCCAGGGTTATACGCAGATGGGGCAGGCACTCGCGGCGGGAATCGGGCCCGGGGCGTCAGCGCAGTGGGCAGCCGCGGATTACGTCGAGCCGTCGTGGAGCGCCGGCATATTCGCTGGCCGAATTCGCTGGAACGAGGACATTCACAGCACGTATGGGTTTCCATTATACCTCGGTTACTGCAGCCACGACGTTGGCGTTTTTCCGGGGGCCAGAGGGTCGGCGAGCAGCCGCTTCGGCTATATTTCCGCCGATGTGTCGTTTGGCAACCGTCTGAACGCCTATTTTCAGGAGCAGTCGGGCTGCCCGAAAGGCAATTCCGTTCTCGATATCAGGAACCGGACGATCAGCGTCACGATCGGAACGTTCACGCCGGGGAGATCACGCTAGATTGGCTTGCTAAGTCGCTACTGGCCAGCAACTTGCCAGCGACGATGGCGGGGGCTTTTGCCCGCAGATTCGATTCGCATTTTTGCTCAATAACCAGCTGATGGCCAAACGCTCGACCCTTGCTGGTCCGCATCACCTAAAACTGACTTCGTCGCCGGGGAACCCAGTTCCCTCGGCCTTTGGGGCGTCCCCGCTGAACGTGCGGACCAAGCTCCGCGAGCGTCGGCCAGCCTCCGTAAAACGTCACACCGCGCGAATCGCGACGCGCCTCACGGTCCTTCTCGTGGGCGACATTGCCGCGATTGGCCTCTGTCAGCTTCTGGCCGTCTTCGCCGCGAGAAACGAGATCCTCGGCAGCAGCATCGCCAACCAATTTTCCACGGCGCTCGGCGCCGGATACGGGTTCGGGATCGATTTTGGTGCAGCGGTAATCGTCAGCCTTCTGATCACGGGGAACTACAGCCGGCACCGCCAGCTCAACGGCCGGCTTCGCCTGCTGGCCGCGGCGTCCCTTGCGTCGGCGCTGGTGCTGTGGGCGATGATCGGCGCAGGCGAGCTCCTTGGAGCTCTCGCGGTATACATAGCGACTGCATCGCTCACCTGGCTCGTGCTTCTTGGCGAGAGAATTTTCAGCGAGCGCTTCCTGAGCAGTGTGTGGCCGGGCGCTCGTGGAGCTGCACCGGCCATTTTGATTACCGACAGAAAAGAGAGCAGTCTCCACTTCGAGCGCGCGGTCATCGCGAAGGGCGGAGATTATTCGCTGGCGGGGTACGTCCCCCTCAATCGCGTAATGTTTGAAGGCGTGATCGGCACGATCCGGGACCTTCCGAAGATTATCGATACGCACCACGTCGAAGCGGTCGTTGTCTGCCAGCACCTCAACGATCAGCAGATCATGAACGTTCGCGAGGCAAGTCTCGCCGCCGGATGTCAGCTTCTCTATCCCGCACGGGCGGTCAAGATCGCCGGCGTGAGGCCGGCTCTGGTCTGGCATCAGGACCAGCCGTTCTTCGAGCTCGGAGCGCCGGTGCTGAAGGCTTCCGCCGTGATCACCAAGCGTGTTGTCGACATTGCTGGAGCCGCTGCCGGTTTGATTCTGTTGTCGCCCGTGCTGGCTTTCCTTGCATTAGCCATCAAGCTCGACTCACCGGGCGCGGTTTTCTTCACGCAGGATCGCGCGGGCCTCGGCGGCCGCCGCTTCAGAATGCTGAAGTTCCGGACCATGCGCGTTGGTGCGGACGCCGAGAAGCACTCGTTGTCTCACTTGAATCATTCGGGCGACTCGCGGTTGTTCAAGATTCCCGAAGATCCCCGGGTGACGAGACTGGGAGCCCTGTTGCGACGCTGGAGTCTCGACGAGCTTCCGCAGTGCTGGAACGTTCTTCGAGGCGATATGTCGCTGGTCGGCCCGCGTCCGTTTTTCGAGGCTGACTTTGCCAGCTATCAGGACCACCACTTTCGCCGCCTCGACGCCAAACCTGGCATCACGGGACTTTGGCAGGTTTCGGGCAGAAGCGCCGTTGTTGATTTCGAGGATGTCGTTTATCTCGACCGGCAGTACATCGAGCAGTGGTCGCCGTGGCTCGACCTCAGCATCATGTTTCGCACTCTTCCAGCAGTCGTGAGAAGAACCGGAGCCTATTAAAAGCTTAGCAACTGCGGAACCGCGGAAACAGCAATTTGGGGCGAACGCCGGGAGAACGCCGGGAGAAACCGGGGAGAACGGTGGGACGGCTGCCATGAACGGGAGACGGCGGAGGCTGCCATGTCGCTGATTTCTCTCTTCTCGTTTTTTTTGACAACGACATTCGTCCGTCGTTCCGTAGTTCCCCCAAAAAAGACAGAAGCTTCTATCGGTATTCAACCTCCCGCTCTTCTCCCGCAGTGCCCTCCAGCCGTTCTCCGCAATTGGCTGTTTCGGCGGTTCCGTAGTCCGCGGCATTCTCCACCGACAAAAATCCCCGGTTTCGATTGAAATAGCCGTCTCCATAGACGAGATTGTCTCGATGCTCGCGTCTCCCGCGGGCTTTCCTTTATCTAGTTGCTGGAGGCGGGTTTGAAAGTCTTCGTCACCGGTGCCGCAGGGTTCCTCGGCAGTCATCTTGCCGACTCCTTTGTCGCCGGAAATCACCAGGTAGTCGGCTGCGATAACATGATCGGCGGCGACTTGCAGAACCTCCCGGAAGGGATCGAGTTCGAGCAGGCCGATTGCAACGACCTCGTGGCGATGAAGCGGTTGACGAAGGATGTCGATCTCGTCTTCCATTGCGCGGCGATCGCGACTGAAGGCTTGAGTGTCTTTTCTCCCGCTTTGATCGCTCAACATGTCTACAACAACACAGCAAGCCTCCTGGCTGCTGCAGCGACGAACAAGGTCACGCGCTTCGTTCACTGCTCGAGCATGGCTCGCTATGGCAACGGACCAGTCCCGTTCGTTGAAGACCAACCGCTCAACCCGGTGGATCCGTACGGCATCGCGAAGTACGCCAGTGAGCTTCTAGTTCGCAACGTCTGCGAGACGCACGACATCGAATACAACATCGCCGTTCCTCACAACATCATCGGACCGAAGCAGAAGTACGATGACCCTTACCGGAACGTCGCCAGCATCATGATCAACCGCATGTTGCAGGGTAAGCAGCCGGTGATCTACGGCGACGGTGGGCAGAAGCGCTGCTTCTCGTTCGTGCAGGATTGCGTTAATCCGCTTATCAAGATGGGAACGATGCCTGATGTGAAAGGTGAGACGATCAACATTGGTCCGGACGAGGAGTACATCTCGATTCTCGGGCTTGCCGAAACGATTGCCGAGCTGATGGATTTCAAGCTCGAGCCGATCATGGTGAAGGATCGTCCGAAAGAGGTTCGCTACGCCACGTGTTCGGCGGACAAGGCCCGTCGTCTCCTCGACTATCGGACGACAGTCACGCTGCGCGAGGGACTTCAAAGCATAATCGACTGGATCTCAGCTCACGGTACAAAACCGTTCGCGTATCACCTGCCAATCGAAATCGAGTCACCGCTCGTTCCGGAGACGTGGACGTCGCGCCTCATCTGAGGATCGCGCGTGGAACGTTCAGGGTAACGCCGCTATGACAGCGAATCCTGAAGCGATCAAGCCGCTTCGGATCGGAATGCTCGGTCTGTACGGCATGACAATGCCCAGGCTGCATTTCACAGGATTCGAGACCGGCTTCGGCGAAATCGCTCCCCGTCTCGCCGACATGGGCCACGACATCGTGATGTACTGCCGTCGTGGCTCCTTTCCAAAAGAGATGCGCGTTCCGGAATATCGTGGGGTTCGCCTCGTTTACGTGCCGTCTCCGGGAGGTAAGAACTTCTCCGGACTCGTGGCGACGTTGTTTGCGTCAATACACGCGCTTGCGACCGGCCGCTATCATATCTTTTTCTTCGTCAATGTTGGCATGGGGCATCACGCCGCCCTCTGCCGGCTGTTCGGACGAAAAGTCATCATGAACGTCAACGGGCTCGACTGGACTCGCGCGAAATGGGGACCAGTCGCCCGATTGTATTTTCTCTCCGCGGCGCACTCGGCCGTAAGATTCTGCAACGAGCTTGTGACGGACGCCGAAGCGATGCGGCATTTTTATCTGGAGAAGTTCGATAAGGAGACGACGATGATCGCATACGGCGCCAATGTCGAGACGTCGCAGAATCCGGATATGATAAGGCAGTTCGGAGTCGAGGCTGACGAGTACTACCTGATCGCCAGTCGGTTGATTCCAGAGAATCACGCTGACCTGATCGCTGAAGCATTTCTCGAATCCGGTTCGAAGAGGAAACTGCTGATCGCCGGCGGTGCCAACTACGACAGCCCGTTTCACGCGCGACTCCGCGAGCTGTCCGGCGACTCGGTCATTCTTGCGGGCCATATCGACGATCAGGACATCGTTCGCGAGCTTCACTGCAATTGCTTCGCGTACCTGCACGGGCACTCGGTCGGGGGCACGAATCCCTCGCTGCTGAAAGCAATGGGATTCGGGAACTGCATTCTCGCGCTCGACACGGTGTTCAACAGGGAAGTGCTTGCTGATGGAGGTTTGTTTTTTCCTCGAGACGCGCACGTCCTCGCGCAGATGATCCGGGATGTCGAAGCAAACCCCGCGAAAGTGGCCGAGCTGAGGCGGATGGGCCCGGACAGAATTCTGGCCAACTATACGTGGGACAAAATCGCTGGCCAGTACAATGACCTGTTTCTCGAAGTGTCGGCGCGGTGAGAAGTATTTCCCGCACGGATGCCGATTGCGGAGCAATTTAGTTGGCTCAGACGTGGCGCGTCACCAGCGCGAAGCAGGCAGCATTCCGCGTAATCGATGCCGCCGGTTCTCCGTTGCGACCTCTGTTGAGCCCGCGGCCGCCTCGAACCGCGCCGGTTCGGAACATTCTCGTTATCGAACCCTGGTTCATTGGTGACCTCGTCCTCGCCACGCCAATTCTCCGAGCACTCGGGGAGAAGTTTCCCGAAGCGCGGATCACTCTTTTTGGAAAACAGCACGCCGTTGAGCTTCTCGAAAACAGCGGCCTCGTTGACGACATCATTGTCTTTGATCTGCCGTGGACAGCAAGCGGTACCAGGAAAAAGTACGACCCGCGCAGATACGATCCGGCGCAGTGGAAGATTTTATCTGACGAACTTCGGGAAAGGAGATTTGATCTCACGCTCGACGCGCGCATGGATCTCCGAAGCAACGTCATCGCGTTCATGACCGGCGCAGCACGGCGCATCGGATATGGTTTTGGCGGCGGTGCGTTTCTCCTGACGGACCCGATAAAAGCCAGGCCTAACGAGCATCATCGAGTAGTTGACTGGATGACGCTGATGTCGCCACTATCGCAAGGCGAGTCAGCCGAGAGTGCGGAGAGTCTGGCCCACCGTCTGCCGCCGTTGCTCAAAGTGAGCGACCAGGAGCGTCGAACGGCCGCCGAGACGCTCGCGGCAAAGGGAATCGAAAGCGGCGATACCGTCGTTACGATTCATGCCGGCGCCCGTGATGCCCGGCGGCGTTGGCCCCTCGCGAGCTTCGCAAATGTTGGCGCCCAATTGAAGAATCAATTCGGCGCGAAGATCGTCCTTCTGCTGGAACCTGGCGCGCCCGCACCCGCCGTCGATGTTTTCGATGCAACTTTGCGCACTACACTTCGGCAGATGATGGCGGTGATCGACCGATCGAGTCTTTTTCTCTGCAATGACAGCGGGCCAATGCACATAGCTGATGCACTCGACGTCCCTGTCGTCGCAGTGTTCCTGACTGGGAATCCGGTGTGGCACCGTCCGTTTCGCGATTTTCAGAAGGTCGTAGGAGCAGGCACTGGTCATGACTTTCGGGACGCACCAACTGAGTCGGCCGTGATCGCCGCGGCAGAGGAACAGCTTCGTTTCAGTTTATCGCGTAAGCCCGCTTCATCGCCGGAGACGACCGCTTGATCCGCAGGCTCGGGCCGATTGCAAGAAACTCCTTCCTGAATCTGGTAGGATTCTCGATTCCTCTCCTTGCGGGATTGGTCTCGGTTCCGATCATCACGCGAGAACTGGGCGCGGCGCGCTTTGGATTGTTGTCGCTCGCATTTGCAATTCTCGAATACTCGACGCTATTCGATCTCGGCCTCGGCGCTGCAACCACTCGCGAGGTCTCTGCATCACTCGCCAAGCGTGATGAGAAAGTGTCCGTCCTGATATCAGGGTCGATCCTGAGCCAGATGTTGCTTGGTAGCGCGGGGGCAGTTGTTCTAATCGGTCTCGCTCCATTGCTCGCCGACCATGTGTTCGTGATTCCCCCTGACATTCGAAGCGAAGCGATTGCGGTGTTCAGGATCCTCGCGCTGATGACACCGCCGACATTGTTGCTCCTGAGTCTTCGCGGTGTGCTCGAGGCGGCACAGCGGTTCGACCTGAGCAACGCCGTGCGTGTGCCCAGCAGTGTTGCGACGTTCGTGATTCCAGCAGTCGCCGCAAGTCGCGGCTATTCGCTGCCGGCAATCGTAGCGATGCTGCTGATCTCACGCGTAGCTATCTGCGTTATTATGGTGTTCGTCGTCCAGAAGGCGATTCCATCCCTTAGATGGAGGCTCAAGCTCGACTGGCCGGCGCTCAAGCCACTTTTTCTCTTTGGCGGCTGGATGTCGGTCTCGAACGTCGTCAGTCCGCTCCTGATCTATCTCGATCGCTTCATGCTCGGCTCACTCGTCGGCCTGACGGCGGTTGGATACTACACGGCTCCGTTCGATGGCGTTATGCGGTTGCTTATCGTTCCTGCCAGCCTGATGGCCGCCGTATTCCCATCGGTGAGCGCGATGAGCGCGACTGGCGACCACAGGTCCATTCAGCGGATCTTCTCGAAGGCCGTCGCGCGCACACTCCTGATCGTTGCGCTTCCGGCTATCGTGATTGCGCTTGCCGGCCCGCTGCTTCTCAAACTTTGGCTTGGACCGACCTTCGCGGCAAATGGCTCGACGGCTATTCGAATTCTTGCCCTGGGTGTGTTCGTCAACGCTGTTGCGCATGTACCGTCAGGTGTGATCACGGCGATGGGCCGTCCCGACGTCGTGGCGAGATTCCATATCCTCGAGCTGTTCGTTCACGTGCCGGCAGCCTGGTTCCTCATCACCCACTTCGGAGTATCTGGCGCTGCCGCAGCATGGACTTTCCGCGTGATTTTTGACGCGATCCTGCTGTTCATCACGGCGTTGCGCATGCTCAAGGACCGTCCAGATGCAATGCCCCCGGGCACGCTGGAGCCATCACCGATTCTCCGGTAGCGAATGCTCTCCCTGGAAGGAGTAAAGCCGCCACGCGAGCGAAGCGGCCCGGAGCGAGTGATCGGGTTCACCCGGCCGTACCTTCTCGGCCTCGGTTACTCCATATCCCTCTTTTCTTTCGGCTGGCTCACCTGGAAAGGCCGCGCCACGATCGTGGATTTGTGTGGACGAATCGGATACCGGTACGATCGTCACGAGAAGCCTGGCATCGCGACAGTCAGTGCGGATTCGGTCGTTGGAGACGGGCGTGACATTTCGCTGACAACGCTCGACAATGTGGATGGCAACGTCACCGATCGGGAGCTGATCGTCCTTAGCGGTCTCGTTCGTCGTTCACGCGCCCGGTCGATATTCGAGCTGGGCACTTTCGACGGCCGAACAACCCGGAACCTCGCCGCTAACTGTTCGCCCGACGGCCGGGTGTGGACGCTGGACCTTCCGCGTGACTCGATGCAGTCACTTGAATCGCCGATTCATTCGCACGAAGAGAAATACGTCAACAAGACTCAGTCAGGTGCCCGCTACCGCGACACACCGGAAGAGTCTCGTATCGAACAGCTCTACGGAGATTCGGGGAGCTACGATTTTTCTGCGTTCAAGGGCAAGATGGATTTTGTCTTCGTCGACGCCTCGCACGCGTATAAGTACGTGATCAATGATTCGCTCGTTGCGCTCGAGATGCTGGGCCCACAAGGCGGAACGATTGCATGGCACGACTACGGCCGATGGGACGGCGTGACGCGCGCTGTGAACGACCTGCAGTCGCGACACTCTGATTTTCAGGACGTAGTTCAAGTCGAGGGGACTACGCTTGCACTGCTCCAGATTGGATCAGCTCGCACAACTGGCTAGCGGCGCCGGCCGGAGACATCGCTCCCGCCATGCGCGCAATCTCGGTGTCACGCAGATACTCACCAGCGGGCGCGATATCGGTCTCTGTAGCGCAGTAAGTGCCGGCTTCGATCTGGGAGTGGGACATGTTTCGCGCAAAGAGAACCCGACACCCGACGGCATTGCCAACATGCCGGGGACCGGAATCAAGCGTGAAGAGCACCGAACAACTTCGCAGAAAAGCCGCGAAGCCCCGAAGTGACAAGTCGCCCGCAATCACGTGGACGTCGTTGCCGACTTCAGCTCTCAGCTCGTCCAGCTGGCTCCTGTCAGCTCGTCCTCCACATAGGGCCACGTCGAACTCGCTCGACCCCCGTGCCTCGACCAGAGCCGATACCATGAATGATACCGGCCAGTTCCCGCGGCTCTGTCTGGTGGTGACTGAGCAGGCAACGATCGGCTTCGACCCGAGTCCGGCTGAAGCGATCACGCGCTGTGCTTCCGTCGAGTCACGGTCGTTGAGAAAAATCTCCGGTGACAGCGACCAATTCGGCGCCCGACCGATCAGATCCGCGACGATCGTCCTGAAGTAGGCCGGATACGGACTCGGGAAATTGATCCCCACCGGATGTGTGACGAGGCCCGACAATCCCTTGTAAGTAAAGCCTACCCGGTTCGGGATGCCGAGTGACACGGCGAGCATGAAGTCGGGGTAGTACCGAAGCGTATTGCTGCAAATCGCAACATCGAACTTGCGATCAGCGAGTTCCTTCCTTGAACTGGACGTGATGTTCCAGCTGTCAGCGCCGTCATTCCACGGAAGCACTTCCGAGATATTTGGATTGTCTCGCAATACTTCGGCTGAGCCAGCCGAAGTCAGGAAGGACCATTCACAATTCGGCAAGCCATCCCGGAGTGCCTGTAGCGACGGGGTTCTGTAGAGAACGTCGCCGATATGATTATGCGCGATGATTAGACCGCGCCGCCACGACGACGGCGGTGAAGACGCGCCCGTCATCACACGCGCGACAGGGCGCATCACGGGAGCCGCAATCTCTGACGCGACGCCCAACGCGTAATTCCTGTTGTGCCGGAACGCTTCGGCAAAAAGGGTCTTGCGGCCTTCCGTGCTCACTTCGATCCAATGTCGCGAGTCAGGAAGCCGGACGTCGCGCCCCTCAGAACCGCCCACCCATGCCGCGAGTTTCCGGTAGCGACCTCAGCTAGAAAACGCCCGGGCTTTGTGACTGCGAGGTAGCCGAGTGCGATCAACTTCCGCGCGCCAGTGTAGTTGCGGCGAACGTAAATCACTCGCAGACGATTCTTGGAATATTCGAGCGAGTTGTCGATCTTCGCCGCGCGCACTGTTGCGCCCACCTTATGATAGACAACGGGCTTCGGCGCATAGATCAGCGGAAATCCGGCGCGGGACGCTCGATGGCAGAAGTCGCCGTCCTCGAAGTACGCCGGGAAAAAGCACTCAGCGAGCCCGCCAATCTTATCGATGACCGCGCGCGAGATGATCATCGCGCATCCGCTGACGAAGTCGGTTGGTCGGGGTAACGTAGTCTTCGGGAGCTTGAGGATGTGCTGGACAAGTGCCCGCGCCGGAATTTCTACGGCACCAGCGTACCATACTTTCGACCGTTGCGGGTCCTCGAAGATGGTCGGCCCGATGACGCAGTCGGTGCCAATCTGATCTATCGCGCGTTCAACATCAGCGAAGAAACCTGGCGAAACAGCAGCATCGTTGTTGAGGAGCAGGATGTGGCTTATGTCGCCGTCGCTCATAAGCCGTTCGATGCCGAGGTTAGTCCCACCGGCGAATCCCAGATTTGCTCCGGCATCGATCACTCGCAGACGATTGTGGTCGGCTGAGCTGGCGCACCAGCGCTCTATGCGGGACAGCGAATCATCAACCGAGCCGTTGTCCACGATGACGATGCGTTCTGGGGGAGGCGAGGCCAGAGTGAGCGCCGACAGGCACGACATCGTTTCGTCGGCGTTGTTCCAGTTCAACACGACGACTCCGAAGGTTGGGCTGGTACGGCGACCGGACCGTCCCGCGCCGGCTGATGTCATTCCTGCTCTGTTTAGAGCGTCACGCAGCCGGCTTCGCCGGCCGGATAGCGGAGTTTTCGCTCGCGCTTCGTCGGGCACGCGCAGACTTCCTGCGAAACGGCGCGAGCCACCCGAGACGATCGCCGTCCGGTCCGAACGACCCGGCGAACTCCTCCCAATCTTCGGGATTGCGCCTGCGCCAGTCATGAAGAACCGCGGTACAACCGGCGGCGAAAAGGCCAACCAACAGACCGAGTGTCAACCCGCTGATCGTCGCCACGCCGTAGCGTGGCCATTGCGCCTTCCTGGGAACAACTGCCGTGTCGATCACGGTGATCAGTGCGGCGTCGTTGATCTCGTCAATGCGGGCGACTTCGAGCTGGCCCTGGAGATTGAGGTAGAGGTCTGACTGCACATCGGCGGCCCGCTTCAGTCTCGCTTCGTCCGCCCTCAGGCTCGGTGCGTTGATGATTCCGCGGTTCTGCTCGTAAAACGATCGAAGATTTTCTTCGGCCTGGCGCAATTCGGTCTTGGCGCTGTCGAGACGACGCTCGAGAAAAACGCGCTTCGACTTGGCACGCGAGACTCGCGTCTCCCGATTGAACGAGCTAACGAGCGCAATCACCCGGTTCGAGATCTGGCTGCTCAGCTCGGGGTACTCGGCGTCAGCAGAGAACCACACCAGGTTTGTCTTCGGATCGAGTCCACCCTTGATCGCTGATGTCATCGCCTTGACGCCGAGCTCCATGCGTCGTGCAGGATCCTTAGAGCGAAGTCGCAGCAGGTCAACAAGCCTGGCGCTATCGCGTGGATTCGCAGTGCGGGGATCGGGGAACTTCGAGTCGAGGAGCCTGGTCAGCAGCTCCCGGCTATACAACAACTCGAGATAAAAATTCGGAGATTCTGACGGATCACCGCCGAGGCTTCCGCCGAACTGCGACAGAAGGCCGCTTATCGGCGAGCTGGCCGAGGCGGACTGAACTTTCGATGAGCCCGACGAGTTAGCTACGAACGATGCGCTGCTGCGATAGACAGCGGGAATGACCAGCGTCGCAACTAGCGCGAGGACCAGTCCTGCGACGCCGAACCAGAGCACGCTTCGCCATCGCTCGACGAGGCCGGCAGCCCACCTCGTGAAAGTGAGGTGGTCGCTAGCCGTAGCGTGCTCTGCTGGTTGAGCCATGACCTATCGACGAAGTGCAATCGCCAGCGTAATCAGACTGCCGGCAACAGACGCGAGCGAACCGATAGTCGCGATGAAATCAACGCTGCGCTCGTTCTTGTCCCTCTCCGGAACATACACAGTGCTTCCCGGTCGCGGCTGAGGATCATTTCGGAAGATGAATTTTCCGGAAGTTGCCTCGACCTTTCCGTTTGGCTGAGTCACGTAGGCGTAGCGAAGATCTCCAAGGCGCGTAATTCCACCAGCGGCGCGAACGTAGTACTCGAGATTCTTGCCCGGCACAAACGTCACTGCCACTGGAGAATTGACTGCACCCTTCACGTTGACGACCTCGTTGAATCGCGGAATGAAGATGGAGTCGCCGTTCAAAAGCTGGAGGTTGTCGCGTGAGCCGGTATGCCTCAGAACGTCCGGCAGTGCAATTCCGATGCGGCCCACTGAGTCCTTCGTTCTGAAGAAAGTAACGCCGTCCGCATAGGCTTCCGGAGTGAGACCACCAGCGCGTTGAATGATGTCGGAGACCTTTTCAGTCTTGGTCCGCAACGAATATGTGCCCGGATACCGGACCTCTCCCGCAATCACGACAGTTCGCTGAAGCTCCCAGTTTGGCTGGCGGAGAATGAGCACGTTGTCGTACGGCATCAACTTGATTTCGGGCTCGTTGCCTGCAGGCGCTGGCAGTCCCGGCGGTCCGAAATATTTTCCGTCAGGGCCGCGCTCGAAGATGTAGCTAGAGTCCAGCGGCGAGCGGAAAGTCACGGCGGTCGCTCCGTTGCGACGATCCTTCGGAAGCCGGGCGATTTCGGCAGCAGTGAGATCGGCGCTCTGCTCGAGTCCACCAGCGAGCAGCACGAGGTCGCGTACGGTCATGCCTTCGCGGAAGGGAATCTGTCCGCTGTTCCGAACGGCGCCAGTGATCGCCACGTAGCGTGTGGGACGGAACTCCGTCGTCGAGAAAACGCGAAGCAAGTCGTCTTCTCGAAGCGGGAAGTCGCCAATCACCCGGCCGGTCGTGTCAGCGAGCATTGCGTGAAGCTGCACGCGAGTCGAATCCGGGTTGAGGCGGGAAATCAGAACCTGTCCGAGATATGAATCCGGCTGGACTCCGCCTGCCGCGCGAAGAGCCTGCGCGACCGTCATTCCCGGGGTGAGTCCAAACGTACCCGGCTGCCAGACATTGCCCTCGACCGAGATGCGATTCCTGACGCGTTCGGCGACAGGAAACACTCTCACCACATCTCCATCGCGGATGCTCACGTCGCTCGCATTTCCTTTCACGAGCGAAACGGGCGAGATGTCGAGTGTTACTCGATCGCGACCGCCTTCGGCACGCTCGGTCGGCGAAAGGATACGATCGATCTGCACGCGGCGAGTGGACGCGCGCGAAGTAAATCCTCCCGCGAATCTGATTGCGTCGGCGAGTGTCTCGCCTTTGGACATTTCATAAGTGGCCGGCCGAGTAACCTCGCCGACAACACGGACACGCGGCTCGTGAATCGGGACGAACAGCACATCTCCGTTGAGCAGTCTCACGTCATGCGTGGCGTCTCCGGCTATGAGGTAATCGTAGACATCGAGCACATCGATCGTCTTGCCGCCACGCTTGACCTGAATGTTGCGGAGTGAGCCGTTGTCCGTCGGACCCTGTGCTGCGTAAAGCGCCGTCAGTGCAGTCGATGCGCTGGAAACGCGGTAACTGCCGGGACTCATGACATCGCCAAGCACGAACACCTGGTTGCTCCGAAGCCTTACCGGGCTGATGGAAAATCTCGTCGTTGCGCCAGGTCCGCGGCGAACACCCGAGTAGATTCTGCCAAGTCTCGAGTAGAGAATGTCTTCGAGCTGGCCGAGCGTGAGGTTGTTGACGTAGATCTGCCCTGCATTCGGCACGACGACGAACCCTTCGCGCGTTACGTCGAGCTGGTAGTTCGCTGTAGCGTCACCGGTGAGGATGAGCGCAAGGCGATCGCCGGGTCCTAGACGATAGTTAGCGTCGACCGGCCCGTTGAGGTTGGGATCGAAAAGTGTGGACGGGCCACGAAACGTGCTGAGTCCGAAAATCGTAAACCCACTGTCGCGGGCTGCTTTGGCCGCGCTATCGAGAGGCCTCAGTGCGGCACGGCGAGCGGCGCACGCTTGGCGGAGCGCTCTGCGGTTGGACATCGCCTGTGTCCGGGCGATACCTCCGGCCGTGTCTGCAGCCGCCACAGTGCTGTCGTTGCCGAGGACGAGCGCGCTGCATCGAAGTGCGCTGATATCGACAGTGTCTACAATTCCGAGCGCACTGACGGCGTCGAATACGTCGTTCTGAGTGGCCGTTCCCGACTGGCCCGCTACGCCGGAAGCATTGCCGTTTCCAAGGTAGGCATCGAGCAGATTTTCCGGATACCCTTCGGCCCGCAGGCGTTCGCGAACCTGCTCATCCGTTAGTCCGCTCGACATGATCCGGGACCTGAGTTGATTCAGCAGCTCCGGGTTGGATTGGAGCATCTGCGCGGCCTGTGATCCAGATTGGGCTCTGGTGACCGCAGGCACGATGAACAGGAATGCGGCAACCGAAAGTATCCGCAGCTTGGATGAATTCATCGACTGAATTGAATTGAAGTAGAAGTTCCGCCGACGGCGACGGGAAAGAAGTGCATGGTCGCGCAGGGACTCGAACCCCGGACCTCTGCTGTGTGAAAGCAGCGCTCTAACCAGCTGAGCTACGCGACCGCGGTCCTTGCCAGGGTCCGGAGAGTCGCTCTGTCGAGCGCACAACCGAAACAAAGGCAACCCCAAAATTAACGCCCGAGGCTCTAATGTCATACAATCTCTGTATGACAAAGTACTTGGCACGGTTTAAGCCCGGTAGACCCCGGCACACCCTGCAGCATTCACGATGGGCCCTGCAGGACTCGAACCTGCGACCGTTGGATTATGAGTCCACTGCT
>JBBSGU010000037.1:0-25707 GCA_038253755.1 Gemmatimonadales bacterium
CTGAAATACACCGGAAACAGAATCGAGACAGGAACCGCCTGGCCTCGTGTTTTGGCCGGAATGAACCTCAGCTCCGTCGATCCCTTGACGGCGGCGGAATCGAGCGGCGGATAGCCGGACGTTTCGGACACATGCGTCGACTCGGCAACGATCTGACCTTCCTCGTCAATGAAGACACGCAGAGTGACGTTCGCCTGAACTTTCTTCGCGTAGAGAGACGCCGGATATCTGAACGGAAGCTCCTTGTTCAACATCACCGGCAACACGTCCGGACGAGGTCCGACTCCGGGATAACCCTTGCTGCCATCCTTTTTGCATCCGGCGACCGACACTGCGATCAAGACGCCCGTTATCATCACACTGGATTTCATCGACATGCCGGTAATTTACCCCTGCCTGGCGCGGCTAACGAGACGATTGACAAGCGTCAGAGCTTCGAGCGGTGTCATCGCATTCGGATCAATCTGTTTCAGCTCGTCGACAATCGGATGGGTCGGAGCAAACAGACCGAGCTGTTCTTTTGCGACGGCCGACCGCTCCCGTCCATTCCCGCGCCCTGAGGTTCCAAGCGCCGAGACGATCTGTTCGCCCTCGAACAGCGCAAGCAATTTCCTCGCCCGGTCGAGTACGGCGACTGGAAGCCCTGCGAGACGCCCGACTTCTATTCCATAGGATCTGTTAGCGCCTCCCGGCACAAGTCGATGAAGAAAGAGCACGCGATCGCCGGCTTCCTTCACCTCGACACTATAGTTGCAAGCTGATACTAATTCATCAGTCAGTTGAGTCAGTTCATGATAGTGGGTTGCAAACACCGTCTTGCACTTCACCTGATCATGCAGATACTCGCTCACCGACCACGCGATCGACACGCCGTCATACGTCGAGGTCCCGCGTCCGATTTCATCCAGCAGCACGAGACTCCGGCTTGTTGCCGTGTGAAGAATCGCGCTCGTCTCCGACATCTCCACCATGAATGTGGACTGTCCGCGAACGAGATTGTCACTTGCTCCGACGCGCGTGAATAACCGGTCAACGACCCCAATCCGGGCACTGCTCGCCGGCACGAAACTGCCGATCTGTGCCATCAGGACGATCAGCCCGATCTGCCTCAGAATTGTGGACTTCCCGGACATGTTCGGGCCCGTGAGAATGATCATCCGGGCGCTCTCCGGAAGCCGCACGTCGTTCGGAATGAATTTCTCCTTCGCCATCATTCTTTCGACAACTGGATGCCGTCCGCCGGTGATCTCGAGGTCGAACGCATCAGTCACCGCAGGCCGGATGTAGCCTTCCCGCTCCGCGACCTCGGCCAGCGTTGACAGCACGTCCAGCTCCGCGACGAGCTGCGCCGCACACTGAAGTCGCCTGATGTTCGCTCCGATTCTCTTTCTCAGCGCATCAAATAGTTGATGCTCGCGCTCCTCGATTCGCTCAGCCGCAGTGAGAACCTTCTCCTCGTGTTCCTTCAGCGCCGGAGTGACGTATCGCTCCGCTCCGGTCAGCGTCTGTCGTCGCTGGTAGTCGGCCGGAACGAGGTGAGCGTTGGTGTTCGTTATCTCGATGAAGTATCCGAACACGCGGTTGTACCCGACCTTGAGAGAGCTGATACCCGTGCGGGCTCGCTCGTCCATCTGAATTCTCGCGATCGCATCCTTGCCGCCATCTCTCAGCGACCTCCATTCATCGAGGGCCGAATCGATGCCTTCCTTGACACAGATCTCGTCGCCCATCGCGATTGGCGGACGCTCGACAATCGTGTCGGTGATGTCCGCCGCCATGTCCGCACAACCATCCCACTTTTCCATCAGCGTCGAGAGCGGGCCAAACGTCGGCGCATGTGCGCGGGCCACTTGCTCGAGCGACATGTGAACCTGCGGCAGCCGCGCGATCGAATCGCCGAGGGCGCGAAGATCTCGCGGAGTTCCGCGACCGGCCGCGGCTTTACTGGCCAGACGCTCGACATCCCGGACGCCGTCGAGAGAATCGCGCAGAGTTTCTCGGGCGATTGGATCACCCGCAAATAACGACACTGCGTCGAGACGCGAATTGACCGCCGTGACATTCGTGAGCGGTGTCAGAAGCCACTGATGAAGAAGCCGCGAACCCATCGGGGTCAGCGTTCGATCGAGAACCGACAGCAGTGTGCCGCCGGTATCGCCCCCGCGAAGAGATTCGACGAGCTCCAGATTCCGGCGCGTCATTTCGTCGAGGGGCATGGTGCCTCCCGGTCGCTCGATTACGGGACGCGCGAGGTGCGGCACGCCTCCTGGTTGCAGCTCATGCACGTAGCGCATCAACGCACCAGCCGCCGCAAGCGCTGCCGAATCCTGAGGCCCCAGCCCCAGCCCTTCCACCGAGGCAACGCCGAACTGACGAGCGATGTCGCCGGACGCAAGTGCGGGGTCGAATTCCCAGGGTTCACGTTCCGTAACAAGGGCGCCTTCGTCACGATTTTGCGCGGACAGCTTGAACGCAGCGTCGGCGTTTCGGGCGATAAGAATCTCGCGAGGGGCAAGTCTCGACAACACTGCTTCGGCATCGCCGACAGCCGATATCATGAGACGAAATTCACCGGTCGACAGATCCATGGCCGCAATTCCAATTCGATCAGCCGAGGGAAAAACCGCGCAGAGATAATTGTTGCGTGCACCGTCGAGCATGTCGTCCGCGAACGACGCGCCCGGAGTGATCGTCTCGACGACTTCCCTCCTGACAATACCCTTTGCCTGCTTCGGATCTTCTGTCTGCTCACAGATGGCGACCCGGAATCCCTGCTGCACCAGTCTCCGCAGGTAGTCGCCGGCCGCTTTTACCGGCACTCCGGCAAGAGGAACTTCGGTTGCGCCACCATTATTTCGTGATGTCAGCGTCAGCCCGAGCGCACGCGACGCAATCTCGGCGTCTTCGTAGAACATCTCATAGAAGTCGCCCATACGGAAAAAAAGGATCGCGTTCTGATGACGATCCTTTATCTCCCTGTACTGCAGCATCAACGGTGTTGGCGTACCTCGACTCACTGCGTGTCTGGCTGGACCACGAATCCGTCAATCTGTTTTGCTTTCAGCGATCTCTGCACCGCGCTGGCCTGAGCTGCAGTCGTATACCTGCCGATTCTCACTCTGAAGGGAGCCTTGTCGCCATCAACTCGCGCTTCATAACCGCGTTGCTTCAGCTTGGCGGCCATGGCAGTCGCCTGTGACTTCACGTTGTACGCAGCGATCTGAACCGAATAGCCGCCGCTCCGCATCGCAACTGGATTGTCAGGTGCAGACTTGAGCACGGGCTTGATAGCGGGATCCAGTTTTACCATTTCGGGTTTTTTAACAGCCGTCGATGCCCGGGTCACGGGCTGCTGAACTGATTGACGAATGGGCTGCGCCTGTATGGATGGCGGTTCCGGCGGGGTGATCACCTTCGCTGGAATAGGCGTGGGCATGCTTCTGGTTGAATCAGCCGGTAGAACAATCGCGGCAGCTACGGGTCCGGATGCAGGAGCCGTCAAGACCAGTCCCGCACAGCGCTGATTCAGGTAGTTGATCTGGTTTCGAAGCTCAGTATCATCCTCGCTCGTTCTCGTTAGCGCATCGGCGGTTGCCGTACATCCTCCCTGCACATCGTTCTTGTCGAACAGTGCTCGCGCCATCCAGTATCCGGCGCGTCCGCGCGACGGACTTTGCGGATGGTCCGCAACAAGGGTGTTGAGGTGGCGAATTGCGCCATCGTAATTCGCGCGCGCAATTTCCAGTTGAGCGAGACGCACGAGTGCATCCTCCACCCTCGGCGAGCGGGGATAATCCACAACTATCCGCCGGTAGTCCATCTCGGCATTCAATGCCGTTGCGGCGAGCACCGCTCGCCAATAGACGCCTTCGGCGTATTCGTTCGACCCCTGTGCCGCAACGGCTATCATCGAGTCGACAATCGCGCGGCCAGCGATAGCGTTCCCGTCGTTGACCAGTGTCTGCGCGCGACGATACACCGGATTGACGACAGGGTTTCCCTGCGCCGTTACGGTCACGGGAAAAACCGCGAACACCATCATGAGTCTTAGTAGTCTGGACATTCGCTGCTCTCCACTGCGTTATGCGGCCATACTTCTATCATCGTCAATACACATCGAGAACACGAGCGTTGCAATGATCTGGTCTTCCGACGATATCCGCGTTTCTTTCAGCGCGATGTCCGCGTCGAGTAATGCCGCAAGCGCTCTGTCGAGGGATTTCGTTGTCCACTTGTCCGTTGCATTTGCCCACGCTGCCGTTGCCGATCCCCATGCCCTGCCGGTAAAGGTCGAGCCTCCCTGCTTCAGCATATTGAAGTATTCGTTCTGAAGTCTGCCTTGCGACACCCCCTCGTCGAGCCGCGCCCGTCCCCATGACAGGGCAAGAGTCTGCGTGGCCAGCGCCATCACCATTGTCACCGCACTCGTTTTTGGCTGACCGAGGATGAGAGGCACCAGCTCGAGCGCTCGCGGGGCATTTCGCATCGCAACCTGATCGAGAAAATCAGCCATTGTCTCGCCGCGCCTGACCCCTACCACCGCCGAAACGTCGTCCTCCGTGATTTCACGTCCGTTGGTATAGCTCGAGAGCTTGTCAAGCTCGCCGACGAGGTGATGGAGGTCCGTGCCCGCCGCGCCCTGAAGAAGCTCGGCTGCTTCGGGTGTAATCCGAGTCTGGAATTTTGTGGTAGCGTAGTGAGCAATCCACTTCGGAATTCGACCGGAGGACAGCGAATCGAACTGGAGTGGCGTGCTGTGCTTCGCCCACGCTGCATCGGTCTTTCCACCCGGTGATTCCACGAGAAGAACCATCACGTCGGGTGACGGTTTGAGCAGGTACCGGTCGAGAACTTTTCGCGGCTCTTTGCGCAACGAGCCGGCATCGCGAATCACGACAACGCGCCGGTCGGACATCATCGGCATCGCCGATAGCGCAGCATCGAGCGATTTCGCATCGAGGTCCTGCGCGCGTCGGACATCCATGTTGAAGTCATGCATTCCGGGCTCGATCGCGGCCGCGAGCAGCTGCTTCATTGCGTCTTCCTTCTGAAAATCGTCTTCGCCGCAGATGTAATAAGCCCCGTCGAAGACACCGCGCTTGAGCGCGTCACGCATCGTTTTGAGCGCCTGGTCGGACATGCTGCTAATATAAAGGCCCGCGGACAGGTGTCGGCTGCGTCTGATCTACCGCGTGGGAGTCGCCAGGTCGAGTGAAGCAAAATGCACTCCCGCCTGCTCGGCGAACAACGCCGCTGTCCACATCGGAAGTCCAGCCGGAACCGATGCGACCATCGCTGTCCCAGACGCAGTCATCGGGGTCGACGGCGGCTCGGGAATACTCGCGACCACGGGGGGGAATACGATGTCCTGGGGGTAGTCCACCTGGCGAAGCGAAACGCCGATGTAGCCGAGCATGACGACACTCGTTAATGCGATAGCGGCGGCGGCGAACTTGCGGGAGCGTCCCGACCTTGCCTGAACGGCATCGCTTGCTTTCGCCAAATCGAGCTTCTGCTGAAGCCGCTCAGCAAAATCGGCCGATGGCTTGATCGGCGGAAGATTCCGGAACAGCATCAACGACCGCCTTACGGCTGAGTCTTGCCTCGCACACTTCTCACACTCGTTGAGATGAAGCTGCATGCCGACGAGCTCTATACCCGGCAGGGTATCGTCGACAAACGCGAGGTGGTTTTCCTGAAAATCCCGACAGTCCATGAAGGCGAGGTTGGAGGGTTCGGTAAGCTGTACCCATGACTCCGGGAGTGGTTCCCGAACCCTCCTAACCTGTCACCTACTCCATGTACGGCGCAACAATCTCCGCAAATGAGTTTCGTGCCCGGTTCAGCCGCGACTTCACAGTGCCGAGGTTGCAGTCGGTGATCTCCGCAATCTCCTCATACGACTTGCCTTCGAGCTCACGAAGAACAAACACGTTCCGGTGATGCTCCGGGAGCTTTGCCACCGACTCCTCGACAATCTCCCGAAGATGACGCTTCCGGTACATGTCGTCGGGACGCGACGTCGAGTCCTCGAACTGAAGCGGCCGATCATCGTCCTGCCAGTTTTTCTGAACGGTCTGGAAAAGAACCAGCGGATTCCGCGAGCGGTTCCGCAGCTCATTCTTGGCCAGATTCGACGCAATCGTATATACCCAGGTCGAAAACTTCTTTGACCTGTCGAATCTGTGAAGGTGACGGTAGACGCGGATGAACACTTCCTGAACGAGATCCTCCGCCTTCTCCCGATCTCCAATCGTCCTGTATACAAAATTCAGGAGCCGCGTCTGATATCTCTCGACAAGCTCCGAAAAGGCCCTCTCTTCACCACCAAGGAACGCGGTGACGACACCCGAGTCGTCCATCGCGCGCAGCTGCTCCCTGACGGTGGTTCCCTGAAGCTGAACTACCTGCTTACGAGCGATGCTTGCCATGGTCACTACCCCCAATAGTTGAGAATCTGACGAGGAAAGGACTGAAAGCACCCTCCCGGTTCGAGATCTCTGACGCCACCACTAATGCAGAGGACATGCCGACGTGGAACATTTCGTAACTCCATGCGATACATGTGCTTAGCTAGGTCCATCAAAAGTGGTTGTCCAGCTCTGAATCAGCCTGTGTCCCCTTCTGGTGACACGACTCGCAGTGGATATACGTCTCTTGGATGCGAATTGGACCTACCCGGTTTACTTCAGCTCCGCGAACCTGTCAGCAAAGAGGAGGGCAATGATCGTCTTGCCATCTGTAATCAACCCGGATTGGATCATCTCCAGCGCGTCGCTGAATGCAACCGGATGAAGATCGAGAATCTCGTCCGCTTCGCGCGCAGATGCCCCTGGCACCAGACCGTGGGCGATAAAAAGATGGATCCGCTCGTCAGTAAATCCGGGGGTGGTGAAAATCGTCGTCAGGTAGTTGATCTCGGAGGCCGTGTATCCGGTTTCCTCCTTGAGCTCTCGTTCCGCGCAATGCTCCGGGCTTTCGCCTGGGTCCAGTCGGCCGGCGGGCACTTCATATAGAAACGCTTCGGCGGCGTATCGATACTGCCGGATGAGGAGCACTTTTTCCTCGCCTCGTCCCGTATCCAGAATCGGAACCACGGCGCTCGCGCCTGAGTGACGCACCATCTCCAGTTCGCCCACCGTTTCGTTCGGAAACCGGACAGTGTCCACGTCCACGGAAATCACCCGGCCCGAATAGACGCGCCGGGAGGAGATTTTTCCGGCGACGCTGTCCTCACTCAACCCGGCGCCATCGAGCCCGTCAGGCATCGGCCGGATCACGTAGCGTCAGCGGACCGGCATCCAACGCCGTAATCGGTCCTTCGAGTACCGAGGGATTGCCGACTACAACGATTTGAAGTGACTCAGGCTGGACGTGAGATTTGGCGGCCGTCAGCACATCACTCGTTGTCACAGCGCCGATGTTCGACCGATACGTGTCGTAATAGGTCTCGGGCAGTTCGAAAATCACCATGTTGGCGAGCGCCGACGCGATCGCGGCAGTGGTCTCATACCGAATCGGGAACACGCCTTCGAGATAATTCGTGGCAAGGGTGAGCTCATCCTCGCCGATCTCCTCACTCCGCATCCGGTCGATCTCCTTCAGTACCTCCGCAATCGCTTCGGCCGTTACTTCGCTCTGAACCGCAGTCGAGACAACAAACGGCCCCGCCTGCCGCCGCCAGTCGTAGTACGAAGATGCGCCGTAGGTGTAACCGTGCGCCTCGCGCAGGTTGAGATTGATGCGCGAGGAAAAAAGGCCGCCCAGCACCGCGTTCATTACGACGATCGCGAAATAGTCAGGATGTGTCCGCGGTACTCCGACGTGTCCAAGACGAAGCTCGGACTGCGCCGCTTCCGGTTTCGACACGATCTGCACCGCCCGCGATGAGCGCGCGGCCGCATCGGCCGCGACAACTGCCATCGAGCCGTTGCCACTCCACGACGCCAGAGCATCGCGCACAATCTGCTCTGCATCATCGGCCGTCAGATCCCCGACCATGATCAGCGTTGTCCCGGCGGGTGAGTAGTGGTTGTCGTAAAACGCCGCCACATCATCCCGGGTGATTCCGCCTACCGATCGCGTGCTGCCGCTCATTGGCTCCGCGAACCGGGACGAGTCGGAATACACAAACCGAGAGAACGCCTCATCAGCCAGGCCGCGCGGCTCATCGATTACCTGCAGCCGTTCGGCGAGACGCTCAGCGCGCAATCGCTCGATATCGTCATCGCGAAATGCAGGCGATGTAAGAACCGTGGCGAACAACGCGAACGCCGGCTCAATCTTGTCGCGAATGACTGTCATGCTCGCAACGGTGCTGTCCCAGTCGGCACCCGCTTCGAGCGACGTCCCGAGTTTCTCGAATTCCAGGGTCAAATGAGCCCCATCGATCTCCGTTGTCCCCTCGCGCAATGCTTTCGCCGTCAGCTCGGCGACTCCTTCCTTGCCCGCGGGTTCAGATACTGCCGTTGCATCGACCACCGCCAGAACAGTCACGACCGGCAGCTTGTGCACGGGTGCTACAATGAGCCGCAGCCCATTGGAGAGAGACCGTATTTCGAACTTCGGAAAATGGTAGTCGCGCGACGGCCCAGCCACTGGTCTCGTCATGCCGCGCCCTGGCTGCGCGGAATGTAGACGAGCGTCGCCCGGTTGTCCGGACCGAGCCGGTCGTGAATGAAGCGATTCACGCGCTTGGTAGTGACGGCGGCATAACGGCTCGCCTGTTCGTTGATGAGCTCCGGGTCGCCAAGCAGCGTCGCAAACATCGACAGCCTGTCAGCGCGCTCGCTCGCAGTCTGCATCGCGGTGATGATGTCGGTTTGAATCAACACGACCGCGCGCTCTACTTCCGACTGTGATGCGCCTTCGGCACGGAGCAGCTCGACTTCTCTGGTTACCTCTTCCTCGAGTCGCTCAGCCGAGATTTCGGGCCTGGCGGTTACATCGATGACGAAAATGTCTGCTCCCTTTGCGAGGTCGAACGTGAACGCCGTTGCGTCGGCAGCGGTCTGGCGCTCTCTCACCAGCGACCGGTAGAGGCGACTCCCCCTTCGCATTCCCATAATTGCCGCTGTCACACTTGCGGCGTAGTACTCGTCACTCCCGAACACTGGCGAGCGGAAGGCCATGTAGACTCGCGGCAGGCTCACATCATCCTCGACGACATTTCGTCGCGGGCTACCGAACTTCGCGGGAAGGTCAATGTTGACGAGCGGCGGAATTCCAGTGCCCGCTGGAATCGGTCCGAAGTATTTCTCGACGAGCATTCGCGCCTCGTCTCTGTCGAAATCGCCGGCGATTGACAGAACAGCATTGTCCGGCGTGTAGTATGTGCGAAAGAACTGGGCGATGTCGTCGAGCGAGGCCTCGGATAGATCTTCCATCGACCCGATCAGCGAGTGATGGAATGGATGCGACTCCGGATATGCCAGCTCCTGCAGCTTCTCCCAGCATGTGCCATATGGCTGGTTGTCGACCGACCACCGACGCTCGTTTTTTACGACATCCCGCTGCGTGTCGAGTTTTTTTTGAGTCATTGCCGGCAGCAGCGCTCCCATTCGATCGGCTTCGAGCCACAGTGCCAGAGCGAGTTGATTCGATGGCACTGTTTCGAAATAGTTGGTCCGCTCGAGCCACGTTGAACCGTTGAGCGTACCACCTGCACGCTGGACGAGCTCGAAGTGCTCATTTGCCTCGACGTGTTCGGACCCCTGGAACAGCATGTGCTCAAACAGGTGTGCGAATCCAGTTCGGCCAGGTCGCTCATTGGCGGATCCAACGTGGTACCACAGATTCACGGCCACGATCGGTGTTGTCTTGTCCTCGGACAGCATGACGAGAAGGCCGTTGTCAAGTCGGAATTTTTCAACTGGTATTCTCATCGCCAGCTACCGAGAGATTGGCTGGCCGAAAAAATCTCGAATGGAGATTGGCCCGATGTTGACCGACTTTAGTCCCTGCTCGATGCTCTTTCTGTCTCCGACAATCACGATGGCCAGCGTGGACGGGTTGATGTATTGTCGCGCGACCCGTTGCAGGTCGGCCTGCGTTACTCCCTCGATGTTCGCCACGTAGTTGCTGTAGTAATCGAGTGGAAGACCATAGAGCGCGACGGGAATGAGTTGAGTGGCGATCTGCTGAGTCGTCTCGAAATCACCCGGCATCCCGAGCTGGAGGTATCGTTTCGCTTTCCGTAGCTCGATTGAGGGAATAGTGTCGCGGATCGCGTTGAGCTCATTCATGAATTCGACGAGACCTGAATCCGTTTTCGCGCCAACGACTTCTGCCGACGCCGTGAATGGTCCCGCAGACTGCCGCATGTCGAACCGTGAGCGGGCACCATAGGTGTAGCCGTGCTTCTCGCGCAGGTTCTGATTGAGCCGGCTGGTGAACGACCCGCCAAGGATCGTATTGAGGACATTCAGCGAGAAATAATCCCTTGTCGAGCGCGGAACACCGATGCTGCCGATCCGGAACGATGATTGAGCGGCGCCCGGCTTGTCGATGAGGAACACCGTCGTGGCCGCAGACTTCGGGACTTGAGAAAAATTGTATGGATTGACCGCTCCTTGCTGCCAACCCGTAAACAGTGCCCCAAGCTTTCGCTCGATTTGTGCCGGAGTCACGTCGCCGACGACGATCAGCGTGGAATTATTCGGGATGAAGTTCGATCGATAGAACGACCGCAGATCAGCCGTGGTCATTCCCGTGATCGACGCTTCGGTCCCGATGAGAGAATGACCATACGGATGATCCGGACCATAGAGAATCGACGCATACGCCTGATCGGCGATCGCTGTTGGCCGATCCTTGAGCTGGATGAGACTGGTGAGTCTGTTCTTCTTCACTCGCTCGAAGTCCGTTTCCGGAAATACCGGGTGCTGAACTACATCCGAAAACAACGCGAGCGAGCTGTCGAGCTGCGCTGTCGGCGTATGAAGACTGATTGTCGATGCATCCCAGTTGCTGTTGGCGCTGAGATTGACACCGAGAAAAGCAATCTGATCCGCAATTTGAAGACTGGTTCGGCTCGTGGTGCCCTCCATCAACATCGCCGACGTCAGGTTTGACACACCCGCCCTGGATCCCGGATCCACGGTTCCGCCGCGGCCGACGACGAGAATGAAATCGGCAAGCGGCAACTCATGCTGCTCCACAATCAACAGTCTGAGACCATTGGGCAGCTGCCGCGTGACGATCGGCGGTAGCGACACCGTCGGCGGAGGTCCAAGTGTGGGAATCTTCGTTCGGTCGATTGTCTGTCCGACCGCTATCGAGCTCATTGCCGCCAGGCCGATGCTGAGAAGTCCAGCTCTTGTTTGAATCGCGTGCATTCTCATCGAACACCTCCGTTCGCCGTCAGCATCAAATCGCGTTTCCCTTCGGGAACGATGGTGAGAACGAGCTTGTGCTGGCCAAGATAGGTTCGAGCCACTCGCTGCACATCCGCCCGTGTCACTACGTCATAGCGCGCGGCATCTCGCTGCACATAGTCCGGGGTGCCGACTAGATAGTTGTATTCATTGAGCAGATCCGCTTTTCCGTGAACGCTGGCAATCCGGTTGAGAAAGCTGCTTCGATATGAATTCTTCGCTCGGGCGAGTTCGCGATCCGTCGCCGGCTCACTCATGAGGCGAGTGATCTCCTCGTTGATGATCTTGTCGATTGCCGCGAGGCTCTGCCCGGGCTTAGGCGTGACATCGATCTCGAATTTGCTCGCGAGCCTCGACGATTGCTGCGATGCACGGATCGTCTGGACCACCTGCATGTCGTACACGAGGCGCTTGTACAGTCGCGAATTCTTGTCACTCGCGAGGATCGAAGCGAGAATATCGAGCGGAGCGTCGTCCCTGCTGAACTCCTTCGGCGTTGGCCACTCGTAGAATGCGCGCGGCAGTTGCACGCGATCCTCGGCAACGAGGAATGTGTCGCGAGCGAGCACGACTGGAGCAACATTGGGACGTGCCGGCAGCGCCGGTCCTCGCGGGATATTTCCGAAATATTCCCTGATTAACTGCTTCGTTTTGACCGGGTCGAAATCGCCGGCAATCGACAGCGTCGCGTTGTTCGGAGCATAATAAGTCCGAAAGAAATTCTTCACGTCATCAACCGAGGCCCCACTGAGATCGGCCATCGAGCCGATCACTGACCATGAGTATGGATGCCCCTTCGGGTAAAGGCCCGCGAGAATGAGCTCGTCGGAGATACCGTAGGGTGAGTTGTCAACGCTCTCGCGTCGCTCGTTCTTCACGACGTCCCGCTGAAGATCGACCTTCTCCTTGTCCATCGTCGGCAGGAGGAAGCCCATTCGATCGGAGTCGAGCCAGAGAGCGAGAGGCAGCGCGTTGGCTGGAATGTCCTCGTAGTAGTTGGTGCGGTCTTCCGCCGTCGATGCATTGTTGTCGCCGCCGGCCGCCTCGAGTTCCTTGTCGAAAACGCCGTTGGGCACGTGCTGTGACCCCATGAACATCAGATGCTCGAACAGATGCGCGAATCCAGTCCGCCCCGGCTTCTCATCGGCAGAGCCGACGTGATACCAGGTATTCACCGAGACAATCGGCGTCGAATGATCTTCATGAAGAATCACCTCGAGGCCATTGGGAAGCGTGTACTTCTCGAACCTGATTCGCGGTACGGACTGGGCGCTGCCGGTTGTCGCTGCCGCAATACCCATTAAGTAACAAGTTGCTACTAATTTTCTCGCGTTCACTCTTTCCTCTCGAATAAGAATGCCAGTGGTGCCTTCACCGATTCGCCGATCACGTATCTCCAGCGCTTCTCGGCATTTGGTGAGATCGGGCTGGTACGTGTCGGTGATGTGTACGGCACCAGCCCGAATCGCCGTGCGAGGATCGACAGCCTGAGCATGTGAAATGGATCACTCACCAGGATGACGGTGTTGCTCCGCCGGCTGCTGCCCAGCATTGCCGACACCGCAATCATCGATTCCCGCGTCGTTCTCCCCTTGTCTTCCATCACGATCGCGATGTCCGGTACTCCGCGCCTGAGCGCATAGCTTCGTCCGACAGCCGCTTCGGTGGTCGTGTCGCCGTAGCCTCGGCCACCGGTGAGAATGAGCAGCTTGCCCATGCCCTGCTTCCACAGATCGATACCGTGATCGAGGCGCGCGCGGAGAACAGGTGACGGCCGGCCGTCATATTGAGCGGCGCCGAGCACGATGATCGATCCGGCAGGTCGGGCTTGATCGATGGCACTCCATACCAGCACCGCCGCAATCGACACTGCCCATACCGCAATTACGCCGAGCAGGGCACCCGTGAATATCCGCCATAAGGTCCGCCCCGCCCGCGCCATCCCTGAAACTACTAGAACGAAACCCGGGTGTGTGGCTCGGGGCTCTGAACGGAATAGCCGCGGGAGCTGAGCGCGGTCTGATATTCATCCTGGACTTCACGTTCACCGTGGACAAGCCAGACGGGACCAAGCTCAGGCGATGACGCTTTCACCTTATCGATCCATGCGCTCAGCTCGGTCCGGTCGGCGTGCGCACTGTAGCCGTTGATGACCTCCACCTGTGCGCGCAATGGAATTTCATCCCCGAATATCTTGAGCATCGGCTGCTTCTCGACGATTCGCCGGCCAAGCGTGTGCTCCGCCTGAAATCCGACAATGAGAATTGTGTTACGCGGATCGCTCGCGCCGTTCGCCAGATGATGGAGAATTCGGCCAGCTTCAGCCATGCCCGATGCGGCGATCACCACCATCGGACCTTTCGCGCTGTTGATCGCCTTCGATTCTTCCACGTCACGCGTAAAGTGGACGAGGGGAAAATGGAAGAGCTCCTTCACCTTGGCGACCATGTCTTCCGACTGGTCGTACGTCTCCGGATGAAGCTGAAAGACCGTCGTGGTGTCGATCGCCAATGGGCTATCGACATAAATCGGAATCGACGGAATCGCACCTTCCCGCGCGAGCGAATGAAGATTGTAAAGAATCTCCTGCGTTCTGCCGACCGCGAATGCTGGGATCAGAACGCGTCCGCCTCGTGCTGCCGTTGCCCGCACCACTTCAGCGAGATGGGCGCGGGCGCCGTCAACCGATTCGTGATCGCGATTCCCGTACGTCGACTCCATGATCACTGCATGGGCTCCGGACGGAGGCACCGGATCCCTGATGATCGCCAGTCCCGATCTGCCTATATCTCCGGAGAATACGAGGCGCTTGGTCACACCGTTCTCGGTGCAGTCGAGGATTACCGACGCTGATCCAAGAATGTGGCCGGCGTCCACGTACGTACCGATTACGCCCGGCACGACGTCGAATGGTTTGTTGTAGGGAATGCCGACCATCAGCTCCATCGTGCGCGTAGCATGCCGCATTCCGTACAGTGGCTCGATGAACTCCTTCTTCCTTCTCGCCAGAAACTCTGCGTCCTTCTCCTGGATGTGAGCAGAGTCGGCGAGCATGACGGCACACAGGTCACGCGTTGCTGACGTCGCCCAGATCGTCTTGCTGTAGCCCTGCGCAACGAGAAACGGAAGCCGCCCCGAGTGATCGATGTGCGCATGTGACAACACAACCGCATCGATCTGGTCGATGGGAATCGGAAGCGCCTTGTTCTTTTCCGCGGATTCGCTTCGCCTGCCCTGAAACATTCCGCAGTCAAGCGCAACAGTCTGCCCATTTACGTGCAGGAGGTGACACGAGCCGGTTACTTCCCGCGCAGCGCCGACAAACGTTATCTCCAACCGGCTTTATCCCTCGCCCGTTGCGCTACGCTGAAACAGAATCGTCAGCCGATGCTCGTCCTGGGACATGAGAGCGGGCTCCCATCCTCCCCTGCTTCGTTCGTTCAGAAGATCCGTCAGTGTGTCCTCATCCTCACGCGTGTGGCGAGTAAGCTTGACTACGACAGCCTGATATTCTTTCATATGGGATAATGATCGAGCAGACACCCGAGTTTCCGACGCTGACAATAATCCGGCATCCACTCGTTCAGCACAAGCTGACGATCCTGCGTGACCGCGAGACTCCAACGAAGATCTTCAAGGAGCTTGTCGACGAGATTGCGATGCTGATGGCATACGAAGCGACGATCGATCTCACCGTCGAGCGAATGGAAGTCGATACCCCGCTCGAGCGAACCGAAGGCCGGCACATCAGCGGAAAAAAGCTCACCCTCGTCCCGATTCTTCGCGCCGGGCTTGGAATGGTCGAGGGAATTCTGAGACTCGTTCCAGCGGCTCGTGTGGGCCACATCGGTCTCTACCGGGACCACGAGACCCTGCAGCCCGTTGACTACTATTTCAAGATCCCTGGCGACGTCGCCGAGCGGGATTTCTTCGTTCTCGATCCTATGCTCGCTACCGGCGGAAGCGCTGCCGCCGCAGTGTCCTCTCTCAGACGGGCAGGCGCCACGCGAATCCGGTTTCTCTGTCTCGTCGCAGCACCCGACGGTGTGCGCAAGCTTGCTACAGCTCATCCCGAGGTTCCCGTCTACTGCGCAGCACTCGATCGAGAGCTGAACGCGCAGGGCTACATTCTTCCCGGCCTCGGCGATGCCGGCGACCGCTTGTTCGGGACACGCTAGCCGAACCACTCTCGCGGATCAGTTCGCTGCTGCTCCGCGGCAGCGATAATCCAGTGCTGAGGATCGGGGTCATGGACCTCCCCTGATACACGGTCGAACCAGACTGCGGACAGTTTTTCATCGCCGATTCTTCGCCACAGCTCGCCGACCAGGTAGGTGAGAACCGCACGCTCGTCGGTCATGACGCCATCGTATCGCTCCAGCGCTCGCTCGAACATCCATGCGGCGTGTCTGCGGAAATAGCGCTCGGCTTCGATGTCGCCTTCGTCCACGCAGCACCACGCAGCGCGAAGGAGAAGGTCTGCGACCGCCCGTTCTTCCAGCCCCTGCCATTCCGCAACTTTTGCCGCCGCCTCGTATTTTGCTGAGCCCGTAACCGGAAACGAGGCGCACGGAGCGAGTTCATTCAGCACATGCTCCTTTAGCAGTGGGCTGATTTCCTCATCGGAGCTGAAGTCGTTCTCGGCTCCTGAGTACCCGCATTCCCGGCACATGTGAACGAGGTAGGCGAGTGGCTGGGTGCCAGCAGCCCGTTCGTGAAAATCGGTCCGTTTTCCCCCGAAAGCGTTAGTCGTAGCCACTGTCTGAGAATGGAAATTGTTACCGCAGACCGGACAGCTTAGAACGATGTGACGCAGTGTCGTCATGTTACCTCAGTCTTTCTCGCCGTAAATCGAGTTGGGGAATTTCTGTGCCACCTTGAATCAGCGGCTTCAGTTATCGGTGCCCTTGTTCAGGTTTTCGTGTCAGCGTATTTTCTCGCATCCAAAGCGCGCCGCGCTTGTCGTTCCACCTCGTGACCTGGTTGTTGATGCTGATCAACCTGCTGCCCGACTTCTTCGCAGTCCTGAACAGCACCGATCGCATCGCGGCATACCTTCGCTACTTCGACAACCACCGCAGTCTTCTTCAAGCCTACTGGGCCAATTATGTCGTTGAGCCCGATAGCCCGCATTTTTCCGAGGTCGTGAAGTCTGCCGCCCTTGCCGGACGGAGTGACCTTCGGACAATGCTCGAGAGAATGGATGTCGTCACGCTGGCGAGAAATGCCGAAGACCAATGCAAAGCCCTCCTCGAGATCGATTCCAACATCGATGTCGTGCTCATGGTTGGAGTCGGAGCAGCCAACGCCGGGGAGCTTGTCGTGGACGGCCGAGGGATTGCCTTCGTGTGCCTCGAGCACTTTACCAGCATTGCCAACCCTGAGACACGCGGGCTTGGCCTCGACCCCGAGCTCATCCCTCTCTGGCTTTCACATGAGATCGCACATGGCGTTCGCTATACGTCGCCAGCCAGCAGAAGCGAGATGCGGACGATTATCGACGACATGAATGGCTATTACTCGTACTGGGAAACGGGCAAAAGAACGCCCCTTGGCGAGTTGTTGATCAACGAGGGGATTGCCGTTCAGGTGTCGCGCCTCATCAGCCCGGGCCACGCGGCGTGGGAGTACTACGGCTACGACCGGCGTGAGTACGCTCGCATCCGCGAAATGGGTCCCGTTGTTGCCCGTTCGCTCATGGGTAATTTCGAGAAATCCGGCCTCGGCTTGCGTCTCAAGTATCTGTCAGATGGCATAAGTGAGGATTCCCGCCGCGTCGGAGACTTCGTTGTGCCTGAGCGATGCGGTTACTACGTCGGCGCGAGAATGGTCGAGCAGGCGCTCGCCGCACGGGGTGCTGCCTGGACTGTGCGTGCAAGCGCCGCTGACATCGCGGAAGTCGCCGGCGACGCCGCAGCCAGCGCCTGATCCAGACTACTTCCCGACACAGAACGAGCTGAACACACGATCGAGCACGTCATCAGTGCTCACTGCTCCAATCAGGTTTTCGAGCGCGACCGTTGCCGCACGCAAATGGACGGCAGCCACTGGCGCCGGAAGAACTTCTTCCCTCCACAAGCGGCTAAAGTCCGACAACTCGTCTTTCGCTTCGGTGATGGCGTGAATGTGACGCGCACGCGTCAACAGGGGAGCGTCGGCGATCGCTGAACCGAATACCGATGTGAGCTGGAAGTCCACCGCCGCCAGTAATGCCGAAAGTCCCGAACCCATTTCTGCGCTCACTTCCACATCTGCAACATCCACATGACTCTCACTGAGATCTGCTTTCGTGCGAACCACGACTCGACTTGCCTCAGTCTTACCGTCAAGTGCGACCAGGGTCCTCTCGATTGATGCCGCATTGTCACCGCAGGCAAGCACCACGTGAGCTTGCTTCAAATACCGCTCGCTCACCTCGATCCCCATTCGCTCGATCACATCGGAGGTTTCACGAAGACCGGCGGTATCGATCAGCCGGAGCGGCCAGTTCTCGCTCTCGATAACCCCTTCCACTGCATCACGAGTGGTCCCCGGAAATTCAGTCACGATTGCGCGTGACTGGCCCAGCAATGCATTGAAGAGCGATGATTTTCCGACATTCGGCTCGCCGGCAACTACCACTGTTGCTCCGTCGCGAATGATCTCGCCTGCCGGTACCGTGGCCAGCAGCGATTTCAGCGCGTCAACAAGTTGATCCACGTCAGTCGATATCCGCTCTCGTGAAATCGGTCCGTCATCTTCCTCCGGAAAGTCAATATCGTACGCAATGAGGGAGTTGAGGACCAGCAGTCTGCTTCGCAGGTCCGCAACCCGTCGGCTGAGGCCTCCATCGAGCTGCTCAATTGCAGCACGATGCATTGCAGCAGAGCGCGCATCGATCAGGTCTCCGATAGCCTCGGCCTGAGGAATGTCGAGCTTGCCTGCGAGAACCGCTCGCCGGGTAAATTCTCCCGGCAGTGCTTCCCGTGCCCCGCCTCGGATCAAAGCCTGAATCACTCGAGCCGGGATATAGTGACCACCATGCGTTGATATCTCGACGACGTCTTCACCGGTAAACGACTCCGGATGACCGAACGTCGTGACGAGACCATCATCAATTGTCATACCTCGATAATCGACGATTCTACACCGTGCAACCCGGCGTATCACTGTCGGCCACGGCGTAATCGCCTTCCTGCCGATTGCGAACGCATCATCACCACTCAAGCGGACAACGGCGATGGCTGATCGTCCTCTCGGCGTGGAAAGAGCGACGATCGTATCCGTGCTTCCGGCGAGACTCGTTGCCACCGCCGGAGAGATCTTCAACCCGGCTTCCGGGGAAGGTCGAACAACATTCCCGGTTCGAGAATTCGCACATCCGACGATCGCGCATGACGCGGCAGCTGGTCACGTAGCTGTTTGATCGCATCGTGCGCTTTTGACGTGACATGATCGAACGTTCCCCAGTGATATGGAATCAGGAATCGCGCGCCCATGCGGTCAAACAGGGTAAGTGCATCAGCACTCGTTAGGTGTCCCTTCCTGAAGCTTGAAGCTTTCCACAACGGCGCATGTCCGATCGGCAGGAGCGCGACATCCAGCTGTCGCCTCGTTGTCACAAGATGGTTATCCACCATCGCGCTGCTGTCGGGAGTAAGCGCCGTGTCGCCAGCAAAAAAGCAGGACTCCGACTTAGTTTCAAATAGATACATATTCGCTGCCCCTCGCCATCGATCGATTCCGTATCGATGGCCCTTGTGTGTCGCCGCTGCAGTCCGCACGACCACCCCGGCGACGTCACGCATATCGCCCGGGGTCATGGCGACAACATTGAGATATCCTCTTCGTGTCAGCCAGCGTGCGATGATCGGGGGCGCATACAACGGGATGCCGGGTGTCAGGCCATCGAGTGAATCGAACGACAGGTGATCAGCATGGGCATGTGTAATGAAGACTCCATCGAGAGCTGGCAGGTCGCCGAGCGCAATTCCCGGGGGACTGACACGCGGCAGCAGCCTGCCCAGTTTCGGATCGAAATTGGGGTCGGTGAGGAACGTTCGCCCACCAAGCTCGATTAGTAGCGTCGCGTGACCAATATAGGTGATACGCATCTGCCCCGGGACCTTCCTACCCCGGACGACGGGCCTTTGCCCGTTCTCGCGCAATGAGCCATTGCTGGGGAAGCGACGCCATGTTCTGCGCGGTGTAGTAGAGATTCAACCCGGAGGCCATGTTTGCGAGAATGAATGTCATCATCACCGGAAACATGTAGCTCATCATTTTGGCCTGCGGATTCGGCGGAGAATTACGGAGTCCGATCCACGACAATACATACATCGAGATTCCCATCAACACAGGTAGAATGAACAGCGGATCCCGGACCGAGATATCAGGAAGCCACATAAAGGACACCCCTCGGAATTCGATCGTATTCTGGAACACGAAGAAGAGCGCAAACAAGACAGGCATCGGTATCAACATCGGCAGACAGCCTGACAGTGCGGTGAACGGACTCGCCCCTGCCTCGGCATAGACCTTCATCATCTCTTCACGCTGCTTCTCCGGCTTGTCCTTGTAGCGCTTCTGAACATCGGCAAGCCGAGGCTGGATCTCCTGCATCTTGAGGCTGGAACGCATCGCGCTCTGGTTGAGCGGCCATAGTATCACCCGGATACAGATCCCGAAAATGATGAGCACCCAGCCGTAACTGAGCTTCAGGTGGTCGTGGATCCAGAGCAAAAGCTGGATGCACAGCGCTGCAATCGGGTTCACAACAGGCTGGAGAAAACTCCAGCCGTATGGATTGACATGATCGAAATCACGGCCGACCGCCAGAAGCTCGGTGGTTTGTTGTGGCCCTGCATACATGTCAAACGCAAACGTGCCGTTCTTGATCACCTTGACCACTGTGGCACTGGCATTCGTCGCAATTTTTGAGGTCCGGGCGCCACCGGTCAGCGTCATCTCCTCGAACGAGCTCCCTTCCGGATTGATCAGCCCGATGACGAAGTACTTGTTCTTCACCGCAGTCCATGTCAGCGGCCCGGCTTCGAGTCTCTTCTCGCCGGGATCAATCTTGCCAAACGGAATACCGCGCGCGTTGTCACGCTGTGGTTTGAATGAAAACGCAAGCGCACGAAGATCGATGAGCGTATCCGTTTCGGTTGCGGGCAACGTCGTTGGCAAACCAATCAGGAGATATGCCGGCGAGGGAAGTCCACTTACCTGGCCGCTGATATGGACGATGTAATGAACGGGATCGACATTGTATTGAATCGAGACGCCGGCGGCACCGATGTTCGCCTGATATGTGATGACGTCACTTCCGCTTGGCTGTTTCGTTTGAGAAACGGCAAACGGCACTCGGTCGAGCCTGAGTGTGTCTCGCTGCGACACAATTCCAAAACTCAGCAGCGGTCGTCCAGCAGGTGCATGGAGGTCGACTTCTCCCTGCTTCGTCGCCAGGTTCTTATACCCGTGCATCTCGACTGCCATCGGGCTGGCACCAATATTCGTAAATCGATAAGTCGATCTGGCTGTATTTATTGGGGAGAGTTGCTCCGAGGCTGGTGCAACGACCGGTGATAACAGTGCTGTGTCTGTCACAGCGGTTCGCACAGCCGGTGGCGACACTGGCCTTGAAGGAGCTCCGGTGACAGGCTGATCAGTTTCGACACGCTGAGAACTGGCAGTATTCTTCTGCTGAGCTGCATTCACAGTAGCAGTAACAGCAGCCTTCCGCGGACTGGGAAAGAGAATCGGGGTGATCGCAACAATGATTGCGGTCAGCAGGAGTGCGATTGAGAGTCTTTTATCCATTTACGGGACTGGGTCGAAGCCACCCGGCCGGAAGGGATGACAGCGCGCAATCCGTCGGATTGCCAGCCAGCTACCAGAGAGTGCGCCGTGCTTCTCGATTGCCCCAAGGGCATACGATGAGCAGGAAGGATAATAACGACACGAGGCCGGAAAGAGCGGGGAGATCCACAGTTGGTATCCCCTGATCACAAGCATGAGACCAGACCTCAAGACGGTAATACTCCCGGTGTTGTTTCAGAAGCCAGCTGCTTCTCTATCTGGTCGATCTCCTGCATCAGCGTCTTGAATGTCACCTCATAGGCGGTTGGCAAAGACCGGATCACAACATCGAGACCAGAGAGCTGCGGCATCAGTCGCCGCCGAGCTAGCTCTCGCAACCGCCTCCGAAGCCGATTCCGGTCAATAATGGTGTGACGGTGCTTCGCTACAATGACGGCAAGCCGAACATGCGAAAGCAGGGAGGTGACCGTCCGAACCTCGAGATGTTCGGTACGTAGTCTTCTCCCTGCTTTTTTCACAAAGGCCAGATCTGATTCCCGTGTTAATCGGGAACCACGGGAATAGCCCTGCCTTCTAGGCGCCGGCGTACTTGCTCGGCAGCCTCACTGTCAGCTGCTTCCTGCCCTTCTTGCGGCGACGACTTAATACCTCACGACCCCATCGCGTTGACATTCTTTCCCGAAACCCATGCGACCGAATTCGACGCTTATTGCGGGGACGGTAGGTTGGCTTGCCCATTGGTACTCCAAATAGCCGTTATTGACCGATACTAAAACAGCCCTAAATCTAATCCCAGACACAACATAGGACAACCTACCCAAAGCACACCTCAACTTCTCACCTGATTGACTTTTCCACAATGATGGGCTACGGTTGCCACCCCTATGTCACTTACTCCAGCCGAAGTATGGAAACGTCTCTTGGATCGAGCCCGCCAGGATGTGCCGGAACAAACCTTCCGCACTTGGCTGGAACCAACCGAGGCGCTGGCAATCGACGGAGATACAATTTCCGTAGGAGTGCCCGACCAGTTCGCAGCCGATTGGAACGAGTCCAAACATGCCGATCTATTCGCGAGCTACGCTCCAATTGCCTTGGGACATCCCTTAAAAGTAGTTTTCCGGGTCCACGAAGAGCGCCGCCGACGTTCCCAGATGGACTTCTTTGTGTCCGCTCCTGTCGTCAGTATAGCGGCAGCAAAGCTGCAGAATAGTGCCAGTCGAGTTCTGTTGAGCGATAGATACACATTTGACCATTTTGTAATTGGCAAGTCAAACGAGTTGGCGGCGGCCGCTGCGCATGCCGTCGCCCAAGCTCCTGGAAAGGTCTACAATCCACTGTTCATCTATGGTGCGACCGGATTGGGGAAAACCCATCTGATGCAGGCAATTGCGCATGAGATCCTTAATCATAATCCACAAACCCGGATCACATTTGTGGGAACAGAACAATTTACCAACGAGCTGGTCGGCTCAATCCATAATCGGACAACAGCGGCATTTAGAAAACAGTACCGTGAGACGGACCTGCTCCTTGTTGACGACATCCACTTCCTCAAGGGGAAGGAAGCAACTCAGGAAGAGTTTTTCCACACCTTTAACGCCCTGTACGAAGCCGGGAGACAAATTGTCCTTACCAGCGATCGTCCTCCTTCTGAAATACCCGGTTTGGAGGGTAGACTCATCAGCCGTTTCCAGTGGGGAATGGTTGCTGACATTGAAAGCCCGGATTTTGAACATCGAGTAGCCATTCTGAAGCAGAAGTCTCAGCTCGATCATCTCGAGCATACAATTCCAGATGACGTCATCCGATTCATCGCCGAAAATGTAAGATCAAACGTCAGAGAACTCGAGGGCTCCATCATCAAGCTCCTGGCTTATGCATCACTTAAGCATCAGGACATTTCAGTTGATGTTGCCCATGAGGCACTCCGTGACAAATTGCGGCTTGGAGATCAAGCAGGTGATAACGGTCAGAGCACGCTCTCTATATCAACCATCCAGCACATTGTCGCTCGTGAATGGGGAGTGACGCCAGAAGGGCTGAAATCAAAGACGCGAACAAAAACTCTTACGCTTCCACGGCAGATTGCCATGTTTCTCACGCGAGAGCTACTAAGCACCCAGCTAACAGAAATTGGTAACGCATTCGGAGGCAGAGATCATTCAACTGTAATTCACAGCATCGAAAAGATTACAGCTGCACTAAAAGACAATTCCATCTTTAAAAATCGTGTGGATAAAGTTCGATCGGTCTTGCGATCACTTCCATCAATGAACAATTAGCCCTTGCCGGCTGATATTTATCCAGAAATAGTCCACATCTTCCACATCTTTAGTCACATCGCCGTTAATAGCGAAAGTTGCATAGACTCAATAACTTATGCCGCTTGAACACATCTCCACATCTCCTACTACGACTACGAGTTTTCAATGTTAGAACAACTCGTTGTAGTAAAGACCAATAAACTGTCCACATAGGAATCCTGGATGCGTCTTACAATCTCTCGTGAGAAGCTTCAAGAAGGTCTTAACGCCGTTACTGCGAGTATTCCGGGTAAGACCACTCTTCCTGTCCTGGCAAATATTCTGGTTGAAACGACGGAGCGTGGAATAAAGCTTTCAGGTACGGATCTGGATATCGCTGTCAGTACCGAGGTTGCAGCTGATATCGAAACACCAGGAGCGGTCACAATCCCCGCAAAGAAACTTTCCGAGATTGCTCGAGAGCTGCCTCCGGCTCCCGTGAAGATTGCCGCTGTTGGAGAGCAGAGAATCACACTGGAATGTGGAAGGTCGCGATTCAAGCTTCTCGGGTTACCCCGGGATGAGTTTCCTACGTTTCCATCGGTAAAGTTTGATGAAAGCTGGAGGATTCGTTCTGGAGATCTTCAACAGCTGATTTCTCATACTTCATTTGCGGTGTCGACGGAAGAAAGCCGACCAATTCTAAATGGAGTGTTGTGGGAGCTTCGACCAGGACGAATGAGTATGGTCGCGACAAATGGGCACCGACTGGCGAAGATGGATGTTCCAATTACGCCAGAATCGGGACCATCAAATGATCTGATTGTTCCGCCGAAAGCTCTGGAACAGGTGCGACGGCTTTTCCCCGCTGAAGAAGAGCTTGAGATTGGACGCGGAGAAAATCATATCGGATTCAGATCGCCTTTTACAGCGGTGTATACGCGCCTCATCGAGGGACCGTATCCAAACTATGAGCAGGTAATACCAAAGGATAATGATCGGGTAGCGATCGTTGATAAAGTCGCGTTGATTGGGGCGCTTAAGAGAATGTCGGTCGTCGCATCAGATCAGACACACCGTATCAGGCTCTCCTTTAACTCCGGTATGTTGAAGTTCAGTGTTCAAACGCCGGATCTTGGCGAAGCCCAGGATGAATTGCCCATTCGTTTTTCGGGAGACCAACTCGATATTGGTTTTAACGCGAGCTATTTGCTCGAGATTCTTCGGTATATCCCTACTGATGATGTGAGAATTACGCTTAAAGCACCGGAACGTGCAGCGACTCTCGAGCCAGAAGGATGGTCGAAGGCATCCACGTACCTCTGTCTGGTGATGCCACTTAGACTCGTTGATTAATTCGATCGAGTAGTTACCTCTTTCGAAACCTGACTGAAGTGCTCCGTTCTACCTGATGCTTGAACGGAAATGGTGGACCGATTTTCTGTTGTTATGGCAAGCAATGAGCCGGTCACGGGATCGGCGTAGATTACGCTTTTGCCTGATCCTTCTCCCGTGATCCTGATGATGTGCTGTCCTCGTGGGCCTTCTCCCGATGAGATCGTTCTCTCAGTTCGGTTGAGAAGAAGAGCTGATGCGCCGCGATAGTCAGCCTCGCCAACAAGATGATAGGTCCTGATTGTGGTCAGGTTCATTGCAATCGAGCCACTACAGACGATTGACGATAAGCTGTCAATCCAGATCATTCCCGGCGTGAGATCCGTTGGGACTACAAAGAGATTTCTTAGAACAGTTGAGGTGATACTTTGAGCTGTCGTTCCACATGTCAGCTCTGCAGATTCGGGAATGGATTGTGAAATAGTCAGGTAAAGATGCACCTCGTGTTGGTATAGAGTGCCGGTGAATGCGAGTGGAAGTACTGGTGATAAAGACTCTGTGCCAATTGCAGATCCTGCTCGGGTAGAGACTGATCGAATCTCTCCGTTGATAGCGGTCTGCCCGTCTGCTCGTGGGGAGATCTGTAGCGTGTAATCGGTGTGGAGGGTGATACTGTCGTGCTGCGTGTTTGAACCATCAATCCGCATGATGTCAGCTTCGAGAATTGATGAAAATTTTAGTGGAACATTTGCTGGAGAAATTCGCCATGTCTGGCGGGAATTGTTAATCTGAGTGGGTTCTGGTCCTGGTGGTTCGGGCGGTATGCGCTCGGGGTGCGGCAGACCAGTTCCGGTTGATATGCCAGCACATCCTGACAGGATAATCAGCGCCCCAATGATTACTGAACGCCTTTCTTGCCGATGAGATCTCGTCACTTGTAATCCGGTTGA
>JBBSGU010000038.1:0-24742 GCA_038253755.1 Gemmatimonadales bacterium
AAGATGGAACGGTGCGCAGCTGTGTCCATCAGGTGTAAGAAGCGAGCTGAAAACGGCCGACAGTGAAATATCGACTACGTCGTCAGTGAGCTTGCGACCACCCCAGCCATTGACGCCGAGCGGTGGCGGGGTCCACGACAGATAACCAGCGGTGTTGGTCGGCTTCGAGGTATCGATCACCAGCACGTCCGGATAAAGAATGCTGGCGACCGCGGATGCGTAGCTTGCTGGACGCCCACCGACCTTGACGATGAACGCCTCCGTCTCCGGTCTGAAGGCGGCGGTGTTGTAGGGCATGGTGGCATCGTATTCGGGGTGACGCGACTTCACGATGGTCACCTCGCTGACGAGTGGATTTCCCAGCTCTTCAACCTGGGTGTAGACCGGGCCCACCGCTGCGATTCCCTTTATACTTGGCCCTGCCAGGGCACTCGATGTGGGCTCGCTGCTGTTACAGCCAGCCGCTATCAGGGCGATGACTGACGCGGCCAGGATTTTCTTTTTGTTCGACATGAATTCTAGCTCCTGTGTGTGGTTGGAAGGCCGCTGTTTAGTTCGGAAGGCCGCCGATTCGGTTCGTCGTTGCCCAGACGCCTAATCGTGGATGTTGGCCATTACCGGTGAGCATTGCCGTGGGCAGCTCGATTACGATCGACAGCCCGTTGATGCCCCGAAGGAAGTCGACGGCTGAGCCCTTTGGCCGGAAAGATGAAGCGGTTGGCGTACTTGGTAGCGAGGCCAGCGGCTGGCTGAATGCGGGCTTGCGGTCGGGGATGATGCGGAAGAACTGTTCGAGGTCAATGAAGAATGGATCATCCCTCGGCCCCGCGAAAAGCTGGATACCGGTCGGTGAGCCGAGGACGGTGTTGACCTGTCCGGTTGCAATGACGGGACTGTCGAGCAACGTGTTGTTGACGCCCGTCTCGTTTGGCACTGAGGGACCTCTCAGCGTTACAGTTTGATTGGGCACCGTGCCTGTGAACGATACCTGGAAGACCAGGTCTTCAACTGCATCACCGGTGTTGTCGACCTTGATCTCGTAAAGCTCTTCGCTGACGTCGCCGAATCCATGAGTCTGGGTCGTCGCCGGTGTGAGCGGGCTACTGCTCGTCACTGCGATCGCCATCCGCCCGTCGGTAGCCGCAGGAAATGCGTGCACGTCCGTGATGTCAAAGCGCGGTCTTGTTTCCGTGAAAACTGTCTGCTGGTGATCAGATGCGAGCAATGCTCCGCCCCCAACGGCAGCCAACCCTGCGACTAGCAGTGACGGCGCCAACAACCTGTGCTTCCCGATCCATTTCCTCATGGAGCCCTCCGCCTACAAAAAAGTGATTTTTGAAGTGACACCACTAAGGTGCCCTTCACCCGGGACCCGACCAAGCCAGATCCACCCTATACGCCTTGTACGACGGATTGGGCTTACCGGATTTGTGCTCCATAGAACTCCGACTGGAGCCACTTGTATACAACGCACAATGCGTTCCCAACTTTAAAAATCGAGGCGGATGTCGCGTTTTGTTTTCAGCCGAGTTTGTGGCGTCCCGGGTGTAGGCGCCACTAAGTTTAGAGATTGTTGTCAGCGGACCCGGTAGCTCAGCTGGTAGAGCAACGGACTTTTAATCCGTAGGTCCCGGGTTCGAGACCCGGCCGGGTCATTCTTTATTTCTTGTGATGCGCCGGCGGCAACGGCAGCCCGCTCGTAAGTTTGCATAGCTTCGTCGTCCATTTCGACAGACATCTTCGATCCGATAAATGCCCGAACTGCGCGATCAACTCCGCTCAGCTCTTGGTGGCACCTATTCCATCGAGCGGGAGCTCCATGGCGGCGGCATGTCGCGCGTGTTCCTCGCCGAAGAAACGCAGTTCGAGCGCAAGGTCGTAATCAAGGTCCTTTCGCCTGAGCTCGCTGCCGGCATCTCTGCCGAGCGATTCGAGAGGGAGATCAAGCTCGCTGCGCAGCTTCAGCAGGCGAACATCGTTGCCGTACACGCAGCCGGTGAAGTCGCGGGACTTCCATACTATACGATGCCGTTCGTCGAGGGAGAATCACTTCGCACCCGACTGAGCCGCGGCCAGCAGCTGACGCTGTCCGAGTCCGTTGCAATCCTGAGGGATGTCGCGCGCGCGCTCGCGTATGCTCACAGCAAGGGAGTAGTCCACCGTGACATCAAACCCGAGAACATTCTTCTTTCCGGCGACGCTGCCGTTGTCACTGATTTCGGAATCGCGAAAGCGGTTTCGGAGTCGAAGACCAATGCGCCAGGCGGAACGCTCACCGTTGTTGGAACTTCTCTTGGAACGCCGGCATACATGGCGCCGGAGCAGGCAGTCGGCGACACCGTGGATCAGCGCGCCGACATCTATGCGTGGGGTCTCATAGCATACGAGATCCTTACTGGCGCACATGCATTCCCGGGAAAAACCTCTGCGCAACAGTGGATCACAGCTCAGCTTGCAGAGAAGCCAAGCCCGATCGGACAGCGTCGGTCGGGGCTGCCGAAGGGACTCGCCGCTCTCGTCATGAAGTGTCTGGAAAAAGAGCCCGCGAATCGTCCCCAGACGGCGAGCGACATTCTGCATGGGCTCGAAGATCAGGCACTGATGAAATCGGCTCCGATCGCATCGAGAGGCACGGCGACCAACGCCGGAAACAGCGCAGCTCGATCGCCACGCAATTTGATCATCGCCGGAATCGCGGCCGCAGTCGTCATCGCTGCTTTCGTCGAACGCGGCAGGATAGTCGCGGCGATGCGCGCGCCGGCAAACGCGCAGGTGAGTGCCAGCAACGTCGCTGCGTCGGCGAGTGGAAACGCAATCAACACTGTCGCCGTACTTCCGTTCACCAACACGGGCGGAGGTTCTCAGGACGAATATTTCTCGGACGGAATGACGGACGAGCTCGCACATGCCCTTTCGCGACTTCCTGCGATCCGCGTCGCATCCCGGACTTCGTCGTATGCGTTCAAGGGTAAATCGGCATCACCGCAGGAAATCGGAAAGACGCTCAACGTCGGTGGAGTGATCGAAGGAACCGTCCGGCGCGCAGGCGATCGGCTCCGCGTCACGGCTCAGTTGTCTAGCGCGTCCGATGGACTTGTGGTGTGGTCCGACAACTACGAGAGCAAGGCAAAGGATGTCTTCGCGCTTCAGGATGAGTTCACGAAAGCGATAGTGACTGCCATCGCGCCAACGCTTCGGGGTGGAACGGCCTCATCCGTCGCGAGCGCCGGTCGCGGAACGGAAAATCCCGAAGCGTATGATATGTATCTAAAGGGTCGGTTCTTCTGGGCAAAGCGGGGAAGCATCAATCTCATGCGGGCGATCGCGTACTTCAATCAGGCAATCGCCAGGGATCCAAAGTTCGCCCGGGCCTACGCGGGTCGCGCGATGGCGGAAGTCGTCTTGCCCGCGTATAGCTCTGCCGTTGGCGACACAATGGTGGATCGAGCAATCGCGAGCTCGAATCGCGCGCTTGCGCTCGACTCTTCTCTTGCCGAGCCTCACCTCGCACTCGGGTCTGCATCGACATACCGCCTGAAATTTGCCGAAAGCGAAACTCATTTTCAGGCGGGTCTCAGGCTCGATCAGTCCAATGCGATCGCACACCTGTGGCACGGTCAGAACCTTGAGGCAGCAGGCGATATCAAAGGCGCGTTGTCCGAGATACAGGAGGCCGCGAGGCTGGACCCGCTTTCGGCTGTGATAGGCGGTAACCTCGTGGCAACGCTGATGTTCGCGCGCCGACTCGACGAAGCGTTAAGCCTGGCGACCAAGGTGCTGGAGATTGACTCGACGCAGTACACGTTCACCTATTCGTCTCGCGGCACGGCACACATTTTCGCCGGAAAGACCGACAGGGGGCTCGCTGATATGCAGACCAACTATCGGCTAGCGCCTGAATCTCCCGGCGCTCGTGGAAGTCTGCTGTTCTCGTATGCAGCCACTGGTCGCTGGAGGGAGGCAGCAGATCTTCGGGACGAAATAATTCGCCGGAACGCCGGGAAGCCAGCTGACCCGGACATCTTCTTTTCGGACATTGAATTCGGCGATCGTGCTGGGACTCTCACAACACTGGAGCAAGCCTTCAAGCTGGGCGGCGCGTATAATCTGACCCAGAGTCCCGGGTGCGACCCGATGCTCGACATACTCAAGTCTGAGCCACGCTACGTGTCACTAATGCGGTCGAAGGGAATCAAGGTTTGCCCGGCGACGACCCGCTGGCCGATCGGTCCGCCCCCTACATCGTCTCCACGATCATCTTGAAGCGCGGCGATCAAGCAAGGGATCGAGATCGGAGTCGTGGCGTAACTTGCCTCTCGCTCGGCGCCTTTCCTTCGTCAGGGTAGGATCGGACGAGGTCGCCGATTCCTTGACCAAACTCTTGCACTTCCGAGGAAGTTCCCCTAGTACGATTGGGTGCGTCGGTGTACCGGCCAGCCGGTGACCGATCGTATGGTGCGTCGTCAATTTGATGCAGGACGGCTCATCGTCGGCGATAACGAGTGACCTCCGCATCCACACGGTGATGCCGCGAACGCGCCCTTCGGGGCGCGTTCTTTTTTGGTAGGTTTGCGCATGGCGACTGACACAGATCCGCGACGATGGCGCACGCTGGGGATTCTTTCCCTCGCGGAACTGCTCGGGATGTCGCTCTGGTTTGCCGCAAGCGCCGTCTCGCCTCAGCTCGCATTGCGATGGACGCTCGACAGTCAGCAGACGGGCTGGCTAACGACGATCGTGCAGCTTGGGTTCGTCTGCGGAACGGCGCTCGCTGCGGCGTTGAATCTCGCCGACGTCGTCGCATCGAGAAAACTGTTCGCGACTTCGGCGGCGATTGCCGCCATCGCGAACGCCGCGATTCTCATTGCGCCCGGCTATGCGAGCGGGCTGACGCTCCGATTCCTCACCGGGTTTTTTCTCGCCGGAGTTTATCCGCCCGCGATGAAGATGATCTCGACCTGGTTCCAGAGTCAGCGTGGCCTGGCCATCGGAACCATCGTCGGCGCATTGACCGTCGGCAAGGCGACGCCCTACCTCATTCACGCGCTTCCGAATGTTGGGGTCAGCGCGGTGATCCTCACTGCGTCGGCCGGAGCGGTGATCGCGTCGCTGATCGTTGCCGTCTCGTACGACGATGGCCCTTACCAATTCGCGTCCCGTCCCTTTTCCTGGGGACTCGTCGCGACCGTCATCCACGTACGAGAGTGGCGACTTGCAACGTCTGGGTATCTTGGCCACATGTTCGAGCTTTACGCGTTCTGGACGTGGATACCTGCGTTTCTCGCCGCGAGCGTCGCGGCTTCGAGTGCAAACACGTCGAAAGGAATCATTTCGCTTGTCTCTTTCGGGACGATTGCTGTTGGAGGCGCAGGATGTGTGTGGGGCGGACTGTTCGCCGACAAGTCCGGCAGGGAACGGCTGGTTACGATCGCCCTCGCAGTCAGCGGAACCTGCTCCTTGTTGATCGGAGTTTTCTTCGGAGCGTCGATCTGGGTAATCGCGCCGGTCGCTCTCGTCTGGGGATTCTTCGTCGTTGCAGACAGTGCCCAATTCAGCGCTCTGGTCACCGAATCGGTGCCGTCGCACGCGGTTGGAACCGCGCTGACGGTTCAGACGTCGATCGGATTTCTCTTGACGATGTTCACCATCCAGGGCATTCCGCTGATTGCCGCAAGGATTGGATGGCGCTGGTCGTTTGCTGTGCTCGCTCTGGGGCCCGCGTTTGGAATTGCCGCGATCAGGACGCTCGTTGCGCTCAAGCGGGAACGGGAAACGGCTCGCGCGCCGTGAGTGACTTCTTCCATTCCAGATAGCCCATGACGGAGAGAATCAGGAAAACCGCATACAGCGCCGATGTAACGTACAGGTCCTTGTAGATGTACATCCCGATGTACACGACATCCACCGAAACCCAGACGATCCAGTTCTCGAGAAGCTTCTTCGTCATCATCCACTGAGCGACGAGGCTCGTGCTTGTTGTCAGCGCATCCATATAAGGAAGGGCTGCGTCAGTGTTGCGGGACACGAAAGTTCCGAGGACCGCCGTAGAAACCAATCCAATCGCGACCAGAATCGCTCCAAGCCGGGCTCCAGTCCGTGCCACCGGCAATTCGGTACGATTCTTCCCTCCGTACAGCCACTGATACCAGCCGTAGAAGTTGAGAACGACGTACACTACCTGCAGTCCGGTATCGGAATAGAGCTTGGACCGGTAAAACACCACGATGTACATCGCGACGTTCACGATTGCCGTTGGCCAGCTCCAGATGTTCTGGCGAACGCTCAGAAAAACACTCACAACGCCGAAGATTGCAGCGACGATCTCGAACCGATTCATTAGAGAGGATTGTGGAATGACCGGCGGTGAATATACGAGGATGTTTCAGGGGATGATCAAGAGAACTTTTCGCATTGCGACCGTTGCCATCTTCCTCAGTGGCTGCGGCCTGCTGCATAGAACGGCGCCGGAGCCGGTCAACACGCCGGACCTGCCGATTGCGTCGGACAGTGTAGCGGATTCTCTGCTCGTAGACCTGAAGAGCGTGGACACCAGCCTTGTCATCGACATGCGGTACGCGACAAAGAACAACTTCACGGGTGCCGTGCTGCCTGGATACGAAGCGAACAAGGCTTACCTGAGAGACGAGGCGGCCGCTGCTCTCGCACTCGTCAACGCCGACCTTCATTTGCAGAACCTTGGCTTGAAGATCTTTGACGCATACAGGCCGGTGAGGGCGACCGAAGCAATGGTCTCGTGGACGGAGTCGGCGCACCGACCGGACCTGTTACGAGATGGCTACATCGCGTCGAAGAGCAGGCACAATCTTGGAGTGGCTGTCGATCTTACGATTGTGGACCAGCGAACCAGGACCGAGCTGCCGATGGGGACGTCGTTCGACTATTTCGCTCCGCTTGCATTCACAAAAAATGCCACTGGCGTGGTTGCGAAGAACCGTCAGCTCCTGAAAAAAGTGATGGAGAGGCAGGGATTCACGAACTACGAGAAGGAGTGGTGGCACTATACCTACCCGGTAGAGAGTCCGGTCCGTTTTGATCGAGTAGTTCGGTGACAGGCGGTCAGCGGTCAGCGGTCAGCGGTAAGGGTTAGCGGTAGGCTGAAAGCCCAGCACTAACCCGAAATGTCGCCGGTTGCGACATGGGGATCAGCGCCCCCCGCCGTCGTCGTCATCCTCCATCTCGTCGTTCATAGTGTCGTCGTCGCTCAGAACGGTTGTCGCAGATGGTGTCTCAACTGACGTCTCAACGAGTTCCGCCAATCCTGCGCTCTTGAGCTGCGCATTCAACTGAGCAAGCGACCCGCTAATCGCACTTCGCATTTTCGCGAGCTGCGAATCCAGCTGCCCCGACAGCACGCGGAAAACTTCCCGAGTTTGTGAATTGGGCCGAGCGTCGGTGCTCGAAGCCACGCCGGCGAGTGCGGCGATCTTGTTGTTCAGCTTGATCGGATAATTCAGCGGATCCTGGCCCGACCGATTTTTCACCTGGTAGATATCCTGCTCGACCGCCGAAAGTTGATTCATCAGCGCATCCGCTCCTGACTTGAACGATGCGCGCTTGTCGGCTGGAAGTTTTGTTTCGCGGTCGGCGATCTGCGAGCGGAAGTTGCGAATTACCTTCACCGCGTCGTTTGCCTTCGTTGTTTCGTCGCGCACCTGCAGCAGGAAAGCGAATTGATCGGCGAGATCAGCCTGCGTTGCCTTGCTTCGCGGGTCTTTCACCAGCTTGAAAGTCTGTGACTCCGTGGTTGCGGTCGCGTGAATGCGAACGGTGTACGCGCCGGGGATCGCCGCCGGCCCGTTCGTCCCGCCAGCCCACATGATGATGTTCTCGAAGGTCGAGGCATCGGGGTAGCGCATGTTCCACACGAACGTGTTCAATCCGGCCTTGTTTGCAACGCGCGCCGGCGGTGGAGCCCGTCGCGGCCCGTCACTGGGAGTCGTTTCCTCGCTGCGTGCTTCCGACTTTACCGTTGAATCAGCTTTAACACCGGCCTTCTTCAAGCTGTCTGCGCGCGCAGTCTTGATGCTATCCGCACGAACCGAATCGCGAGCGACGATCGCGTCCTGCGCGCTCGTGAAACTCTTGATCAGCGCACCCTTTGAATCAAGGAAATCCATCGTTACAGGTTGTCCTGACGTTTTCAGCCAGTAGTAGACGACTGCGCCGTTGGCTGGATTAGTGCCAGTGGGATGGCCGCCGGCCGATCCGCTGGTGCCTCCTCCCGCAAAGGCAGCGCGATACACATCGCGTGGCTTGAAAAGGTGAACCGCGCTCTTCGTGATCGCTGGGTTCATCTGACGCAGCGCAGAGAGATCGTCGAGAATCCAGAAGGACCGTCCGTGAGTTGCGGCGATGAGATCGCCTTCCTTGATCGCGAGATCGTGCACGGGAACGATCGGCAGGTTTTTGCGGAGCGTCTGCCAATGGTTGCCGTCGTCGAAGCTCACCCAGACTCCACGCTCGGTTCCGGCGTAAAGCAGCCCTTTGCGAACCGGATCTTCTCGCACGACGCGAACGAACTCCGTCGATGGAATCCCGCCGACGACAAGCTGCCACGATGCTCCATAGTCCGTCGTCCGATAGATGTACGGCTTCATGTCGTCCATCTGATAGTGATTGGAAGCGACGTAGGCAGTGCCTGCTGAAAAATGCGACGGCTCGATCATGGAGATACGACTCCATTCGGGAATGCCCTTTGGAGTGATGTTCTTCCACGTCTTTCCGTTATCGCGTGTGATATGAATGAGGCCGTCGTCGGAGCCGGCCCAGATCACTCCGGCGGTCACCGGCGATTCGGCGATCGTGAAGATTGTGGCGTAATACTCGACCGACGTCTGATCTTTTGTAATCGGTCCGCCGGATGGGCCGAGCGTCCTGGGGTCGTTGCGCGTGAGGTCGGGACTGATCGCTTCCCACGATTGACCCTCATTCTTCGTTCTGAACACGACGCTGCTTCCTACGTACATCGTGTTCGGATCGTACGGTGAGAGCACGATCGGGAACGTCCACTGGAAGCGATACGCTGCGTCGGCGGCGTCGTGGCCCATCGGATTGTCGGGCCACGGATTGATGTCGCGCTCGAATCCGGTGCGCTCATCGTGACGGGTGAGCAACCCTCCGTACGACCCAGCGTAGATGATTTCCGGATCGTCGGGACGAACGGCGATGTAACCGCTTTCTCCGCCCCCGACACCGTACCACATCGAGTTGTCGATGCCGCCGTTTGCTCTACTCGGCCCGCACAGCGTGGAATTGTCCTGCTGAGCGCCGCATACGCGATACGGGAAATGGTTCGTCGTGGTGACGTGGTAGAATTGTGCCGTCGCCTGATCTTCTTCGGTCCACGTTTTTCCCGCGTTGAACGAGACGTTCGCTCCGCCGTCGTTTGCTTCAATCATACGATCGGGATCGTTTGGCGAAATCCATAGATCGTGATTGTCGCCATGCGGAACCGGAATTCCGCGGAACGTCTTCCCTCCATCCGTCGATCTGTACATCCCGGTGTTCAGCGCGTACACCGTGTTCGTGTCTTTCGTGTCTGCGTAGATGCGCGTGTAGTACCATGCACGTTGACGGAGTGTCCGTTCCGAATTCGTCTTCGTCCATGTCGCGCCGGCGTTGTCCGATCGATACACACCGCCTGAGTCAGCTTCGATGAGCGCCCACACGCGATTCGGATTCAACGGCGAGACTGCAACGCCGATGTTGCCAAGGATGCCGGTCGGCATTCCCGGGTTTCGGCTGATGTTGGTCCACGTCTCACCCGCGTCCGTCGACTTGTACAGGCCACTTCCAGTTCCACCGGAGACGAGCTTCCACGGAGTCCGGTACGCATGCCACACCGCGGCGTAGAGCACCTTCGTGTTCGACCGGTCCATGCTGAGATCCACTGCTCCTGCCGAATCGCTCACGAAGAGAACTTTTCTCCAGCTCTTTCCGCCGTTCTCCGATTTGAAAACGCCTCGCTCTGCGTTTGGTCCCCAGACGTGGCCGAGTGCGGCGACGTATACGACGTCGGGATTTTTTGGATCAACCCTGATTCGTCCAATCTGTCGGGTGTCAGCGAGGCCGACGTACGTCCATGTCTTTCCTGCATCGATCGATTTGAAGACTCCGTCGCCATGCGAAACATTGCCGCGAATCGGCGACTCTCCGGTGCCGACGTAGACGATGTCAGGATTCGACTCGCTCACGTCGATGGCGCCGATGGTTCCGCCGAAATACTTGTCGGTTACCGCGCCCCACGTCATTCCGCCGTCTGTCGTCTTGTAAACGCCTCCGCCGGTGGTTCCGAAGTAGTACTCATATGGACGCTTCGATGAGCCGGCAACGGCGACGGATCGTCCCCCTCGAAATGGTCCGATCTCGCGCCACTTGAGCGCGCCGAAAGCTGATGAATCGTAGACTGCGGCGGTGGCGGTGACGCTTGCCGACTGCGCGAGAAACGTGTGAGTGGGCACAACCACCGCACCTGAGAGTGCGAAGGCCGAGAGGATGACTTTGTTCACGGTGAACTTCTCCGTATGGGAGCGGGTTGAGCCCACTAACTAGCCTCCCGTCACAGCGACTCGCAAGGCTCGGCGTGCTCCACGCCTTGCTCATGGAGCTCCAATGATTGTACGAACTCCCGCTCCAGCTCTTTGGCGGCCAGCGGGACGCGAATTGCATATATCTAAGGGAATAACCAATTGGAGATGACATGAATCTGCCCCCCGAAAGCTCGGAACAGCGTAGCGAGATGCTCGACCCGCACAGAACAGAGGAGAGAACCAACGCGGCGACGGAAATCGCGGGCCGGCTCCTTCAGAAGGGAATCGATGTCTCGTCTGACGAGGATCCTGCTTTGCTTGCCGATCTTCTGTCGGCGGTAGAGAAGTTCGAGGCCGCCGTCGAAGCGAAGGGCGGTGACTTGATGGTCAACACCCCCGACTCGACAGATCCGCAGAATCCGAGTTTCGTCGTCGCGACCCGAAACGCGAACGAAGACATGGAGACCTACATTCGCCGGATCAACGAAGCAGCCGACAACCTTTAATCCTGAAGTGAAGGCTGCAATGAACTGGGTATACATTCATCTCCTTCTGAATCATTTTCCCGTCGTACTCGGCGCGACCGCTCTCATCTCACTGATTGCGGCGATGCTCACCGGTCGCCGGCAGATGTGGCTGTACACGGCGATCACTCTGACGCTCGCGGGAGTCTTCGCCTATCCCACGTTCGCGAGCGGTGAGCGGGCATCGAGAATATTCCGCGAGCGCATGCCTTCCGCACGCGAAAGAATCAACGATCATTCGCAGGTCGCTGACATAACGGTCTGGATTCTTGCGGCTTCGGGTGTGCTTGGCCTGGCGGGTTGGTATCGAATCGGCAGCGATGATTCTACTGCACCAGTTCCTGGATGGGTGAAGGTCGTGGTGACCCTGCCTGCTTTGGCGACTGCCGGTGCTGTGGCATTTACGTCATACACTGGCGGACACATCGGTCATCAGCCGTGGGAGACATCCATGAAGGCGCCTCCGCTCGTGTCGGTCGATTCGACGATTCGATTGAATCCAGGAGGGCAGCTCGTCGTGCCAGCGAAGCCTTCAGTCTGGCCCAACGCATCGCCAATCCCCGTTAACCCCCCGCAGCCGAACTAATCGCCGCTTGGCTTTGAGCGCGTCCATTCACCGGACGCGCCTCCGCTTTTCTCAAGCAGTGCCACACCGGTGATCGTCATGCCGCGATCTATCGCTTTGGCCATGTCGTACACAGTGAGGAGGGCAATCGCGACCGCAGTGAGTGCCTCAAGCTCTACGCCGGTTTGTCCCGTGGTTCGCGCGTGAGATTCTGCGCGAACACCCGGCAATGAATCGTCGAGAACGAATTCGATACCAACGTCTGTCAGCGCGATTGGGTGACACAGAGGAATCAATTCAGAGGTCTTTTTCGCGGCCATGATTCCAGCGATTCTGGCAACGCCGAGTACGTCTCCTTTTTTCAGTCCATTCGTGCGAATCGCATCGAGAGTTGTCTGACTCATTCTGATCGAGCCGGCGGCGCGCGCGATTCGTTCCGTTAATGGTTTTCCGCCGACATCAACCATCCGCGCCTTGCCAGAATCATCGATATGCGAAAGGCGCGTCATTTCAATGCGACGGAAAGGTCTTTCAGCAGACCGGATGTGATGAGCTGAGGATTGACGTTGCCGCCAGCCCTGATTTTTGCTTGTCCTACGGCATCGGCAGCCCGGCTCGCGGCCAGCGCGCGATCCTCATTGCCGTCATGCAGTGCAGCGCGCATGCGCTCGCCGAGTATGATGACGAGGGAATCAAGGATATCGGTGAAGGCGCCGCGAGCGCCGGCAGCTCCGACCGACATCGCTGCAGCGTATCGCGTTGAGGCGAGTGGAGCAGTTGCCGCATCGATCAACCTTCTTGCCGAAGCCATGGCTTTGCCTTTCGCCTCGCCACCGAACAAGGTGCCAGGTGCAGACGCTGCGAGCTGCGCCCGCTCATTGATGGACGCTGGCGCACCCGTCTTATCAAGGGCTGCGGTCACGACCGGATCAGCAAGGAATTCGCGAACCGAAGCATCTTTGATAAGCGGCACTCTTACCGCGACCGATCGCGATCGGATGGTCGGCAACAAGGCACCCGGCTCACTCGACGTGAGAATGATCGTCGTCTTCTCACTTGGCTCCTCGAGCATCTTGAGGAACGCATTTGCCGCCTGGTCGGCTCCTTCCTGCGAAACCATGCGCTCGGCGTCGCCGATGATGAAGACCTTTCGCTTGGCGATCGCGGGCGAGATGGCGGCTTCCTGAACAATCGCGCGAACGGTTGCGACATAGATGCCCTCATTCCCCGGGGGCGGCGCGTACAGTCCACCGTTTGCCGCTCGTCCCGAGACCGCCTCCCGGTAATCGTCGCGGACATCCTGGAGGTCGGGATCCGCGTCCTTGAGTCGCGGCCGCGGGAAATACCAGTGAAGGTCGGGATGAGTGAGCTCCAGGGAATATTGGCAATTTCTGCATTTGCCGCACGGCCGGGGGCTGTTTTCGCAAAGAATCAGTTGGGCCAGCCAGAGAGCGAGGCGTTGTTTGCCAACTCCTCGCGGCCCGTGAAATAAAAGGCTCGCCGGAAGCGTGCCCGCTTCCGCCGACTTTAAGAGGCGCGACCTGAGATCCTCGTGGCCGTAGAGAGACACTAGAGTCATCGCAGTAAATATGGCCCAGAGAGCCTGGTAGAACAGCGGATGGGGCGACCCGGGGCGCGCCGACACAGGGCTGGTATCCCCCCGACCCCCAACTCAGAAAAACGATAACGGATTCGTGCCCGAAGCAAGACTGCAACTAGGCGCACGATGGTGGCACGTTTCCTGACCACTTGATTGTGGATTTCGGTTCAACATGCGGGGGATTAATGGCAGCGGATCTAACAGGTCGAAAAGTCGCGATACTGGCAACTGATGGGGTCGAGCAGGTAGAGCTGACGGCTCCATGGCAGGCATTGAAGGAAGCACGGGCGGAAGTTTCTCTTGTTTCTATCAAGCAGGGCAAGATTCAGGGCTTCATTCACGAAGAGAAAGCGGACACCTTCGAAGTCAATTCCGTTGTGGCTGACGTTACCGCTCGTGACTTCGATGCGCTGGTCCTTCCCGGCGGTCTTCGGAATACGGAAGGTTTGAGGGCGAATGCCGATGCCGTGAAGCTGGTGCGGTCATTCATGGAAGCGGACAAGCCGGTTGCAGCCATTTGCCACGCGCCTCGTCTTCTGGTCGAAGCAGGTGCCGTCGAGGGACGGACACTCACCTCGCATCCTGAACTTGCAGCGGAGATTCGGGACGCGGGCGGCTCGTGGGTGGACAAGCAGGCCGAGGTGGACCAGAAGTTGTTGACCAGCCGGCGTCAGGAGGATCTTCCTGCGTTTTGTGGGAACCTTGTCTCGATGCTTGCGAACGCGATCGATGAGCGTCGCCTCGACAAGATGGTCGAGCAGAGTTTTCCGGCGAGTGATCCGCTGCCTGGACCGATTTCGCTGAGCTGAGACGGGAGTTCTCCAAGGCGACCTTCACTGCCCTTACTTTGAATTACAAAGTACTTGACACGCCTCGGTCGCGTCCTGTATGATACTCGCATGACATCAGTCCGTCCCCTCAGACCGACGCCATCGAAAGAGTCGCCAGCGCTCCACGTTCGAGCGATGGATAATCTCGCCTTCATCAGAAACACGATGGAGGCAGCCGGTGCCTTCACCGCGGTATCGGGATGGGGGATGGTTGCCATTGGCGTGCTATCGATGTTGGTCGCCGCTGCTGCGACTCAAGCGGAGACAGCAACCGGTGCGTTGGGAATCTGGCTGGCCCTGGCGGTTTTTTCGCCGGCGATAATGATCTGGGCGATGGTGCGTAAGGCGCGTGCGGCCAACATGCCGCTGCTGTCGGGACCGGGGCGGAAGTTCGTTTTGAGCTTCTCCCCTCCGATGGCGGTTGGTGCTCTCCTGACCCTCGTGTTGTTTCGTGCCGGCTTGATGGAGATCATCCCCGGAGTCTGGCTGCTTCTATATGGAACAGCCGTCGTCGCGGGCGGAGCGTTTTCCGTGAAGATCGTTCCGGTAATGGGCCTGTGTTTCATGGCTGCTGGTGTCATCGCGCTGTTCGCTCCTGCCGCATTCGCTCCGTGGATCCTCGGGGCGGCGTTCGGTGGACTGCATATCGCGTTTGGAATTCCAATCGCCAGGAGACACGGTGGCTAAGAACGGAGCAGCGCGCGATGATGCGCGACCCCAGAATCATTTGAAGGGCACGAGCCTTCGTCGGTCCCCGGCTAAAAAGGCCGAGGAGCTGGATCGTCTAATTCACGAGCGCTTGCGGCTGGGAATTGTCAGCGCGCTTGCCGTGAACGATTCGCTCAGCTTCAGCGACCTCAAGAAGCTGATGAACACCACCGACGGCAACTTGAGCGTTCACGCGCGAAAGCTCGAGGAAGCGGAGTACATCGCGTGCACCAAGTCGTTCGAAGGCCGGATGCCGAAGACACAGTATCGCCTGACGGCGGCTGGACGTCGAGCGCTCGAGCGTTACCTGGATCACATGGAAGCGCTGATTCGCGCGACTCGAGACAGATAGGCGACTTACCATGAGCTCAACGATACAGAGCGGCATTCACGTCGCGATCATCATGGACGGCAATGGCCGGTGGGCAACTGCAAAGGGTCAGATGCGCACTGCCGGCCACATAGCCGGCGCACGAACGGTCAAGAAAATTGTTGAAGCGGCGCCGGACTGCGGCATCGGTACGCTCACGCTGTATGCTTTTTCGTCCGACAACTGGCGCAGACCATCGCGCGAGGTCGGCCTGCTCATGCGGCTGTTCCGCCGGTATCTGGTTTCAGAAGTTGCCCGCTGCGTGACCAACGGGGTGCGCATGCGAATCATCGGGCGGCGCGATCGAGTTCCGGCCGAGCTGCTGCGGGCGATCAACAACGCAGAGCACGCAACGAGAGGCGGACGGAAACTGGATTTGCGGATTGCCGTGGACTACTCGGCGCGTGATGCAATCCTGCGTGCGGCGCAGGGGATGTCCGCCGCGACGTCTTCAGAGCCCGACCGTGACGAGTTCGCGAAACTTCTTGCGCATGTCGATCACGGGATCGGCGAGTCGAGGGATGTAGATCTCCTGATTCGCACGGGTGGCGAGCAAAGGCTGAGCGACTTCCTGCTGTGGGAGTGCGCATATGCGGAGCTCTACTTCACCCGCCGCATGTGGCCGGAGTTTGCACCGGTCGATCTCGCGGAGGCGGTGGAGGAATTCCGGAATAGGGAGAGACGCTTCGGGGCGGTTCCGGCGGCGGCGGCTGGGTAAGGATAGATCGCGTCGTAGCTGGTGCGATTCATCGGCGGCTGGAAGTTTCCATTGGCCACGGAGTCACGGAAGACAGGGAGGGACGCCGAATGGTCCATCCGAGGTCAGGGTTTCACCGGCCGAAAGAGAAATGAGTGGGGGTTAACTACGGCCGACTTTGTTACAGCACGCTGAGTCAGAAAAATTCCATGAAAGCAGATGAAAAATCCGTCGAAAACTCTTTAACAAACTCCCTTCCTCCACGTCTACCATTTGTCTTCGCGCACAGTGCACGACGACAAAACGATGTGGAGGTCCTCAAATGTCGAGATTTCGCACGGCTGCCATGGGCGCCGTTGTTCTTTTAGGAATGGCCGGCGTTGCCGGTGCGCAGGTTCAGGCGCGTACAGGCAGCGCCGGGAAGTGGAATGGACGTCATGGCCAGATGAGCCAGCGCGGCAAGCAGATGCGCGCGCGCGGCGGACGCGACGGACATGGCAAGCTGATGGCCGACCTGAATCTCACTGACGCGCAGAAGAACCAGATCAAGGCAATTCACGCGAAGTATGAGCCGCAGATGAAGGCAATCCGCGAAGAGGGTAAGGCTCAGTTCGGCTCGATGCGCGACATGCGCCAGAAGGGTGACACATCGGCGGCAACGCGCGCGAAATTCGAGCAGCAGCGTGAGCAGTTCCGCGCGAAGTCGATGATAGTGCGTCAGGCTGAAGAGAGAGATGTTCGTGCAATTCTCACGGCCGACCAGCTGACCAGGTGGGACGCGGCCCAGGCTCAGCGCAAGCAGCGGACGGAAGCCCGCATGAAGGGAATGAACGTGCGCGGCGCACATCGCGGGAAAGGCAGGAAGGCGTAGTCGCTATTGGAAGGGTGAGGAGAAAGGGGTCGTCGAAAGACGGCCCTTTTCGTATTGGGCCAACCCGGTTTGGCCACGGCAATCTTTTCTCCACTAACTGTCTGGCTGGAAGTCCGCCTTCGGGGCTACATTAGCGCATCAAACTGCCCACTTACCCTCACGAAAATTCGCATGCCAATCAAGGACGGAAAGCGTTACTGCATCAATCATCCGGCAGCCCGGATGAACCGCACCGAGAGACTGAAAGCGCTGGTCAACATCGAAGGTTCGTCGGCGGCCGGCACTATCAACCCGAATTCCGGCTTGATCGTTATGCCTTTCGTGTGCGAAGAGTGCGGATACCTCGAGCTCTATGTCGCTGACAGGACACCTCAGGACGAAAAGTAGAAACTGATGGGCGTGGAAGTCGTTCAACTAAGGCGGCGCGGCTGGGGCGAAACGATGCGCCGCGACGCCTGGTGGATTCAGCCCGCCGTTGTATTCGTGATCCTGTCGAGTTTTCTCGCGTACGCGACCTGGGCTGCGTTCCAGAACGCTCACTACGAGTACGGCAACTATCTGTCGCCGTTTTATTCGCCGCTTTTTTTCGGCGATTCCCCAACTGCATGGTTCGGCCAAAAGCCGGCGTGGTGGCCGGGGCTGGTTCCGTTCTCGCCCGCGCTGATCATCCTGCCGTTTCCGGCGGGATTCCGCTTCACGTGCTATTACTATCGAGGCGCATACTACAAGGCATTCTGGTCGGACCCGCCGTCGTGCGCAGTCGGTGAGCCGCGCAAGGGATATCGCGGAGAAAGATCCTTTCCTCTGATCATCCAGAACGTGCATCGCTATTTCATGTACTTCGCGCTCGTGTTCCTGATTTTTCTGGCGCACGATGCGTGGAAGTCGATGTGGTTCGCGGACGCGTCGGGCAATTCTCATTTTGGTGTCGGCATTGGCACGATTGTCCTCACCGCCAACGTCCTTCTCCTCGGCGGATACACAATCGGCTGTCATTCACTCCGCCATCTCGTTGGCGGGTATCTCGACAGAATGTCTGGAGCGCCGATACGAAAGAAGGCCTACGACTGCGCCAGCTGCCTCAACCGCGGACACATGCGATGGGCATGGTTCAGTCTCTTCGGCGTTGCGTTCACTGACATCTACGTGCGGATGCTCTCGATGGGCATCTGGACTGACTTCCGGTTGTTCTAGTGGCTGAATACGAAAAACACACGTACGACGTCCTGGTTGTCGGCGCGGGCGGCGCGGGATTGCGCGCGGCAATCGAAGCCGCGAGCTCTGGAGCCCGGGTTGGACTCATCTGCAAATCGCTTCTCGGCAAGGCACACACCGTGATGGCCGAAGGCGGCGTAGCGGCTGCGCTTGCCAACGTTGACGATCGCGACAACTGGCGCGTTCACTTCGCCGACACGATGCGCGGCGGCCAGTACATGAACAACTGGCGAATGGCCGAGCTGCACGCGAAGGAAGCTCCCGCACGTGTGAACGAACTCGAGGCGTGGGGCGCCGTATTCGACCGAACCCCGGACGGGCGAATTCTCCAGCGCAATTTCGGCGGGCATAAGTATCCGCGGCTGGCGCATGTCGGCGATCGCACGGGACTCGAGATGATCCGCACGCTTCAGGATCACGCGATTCATCTGGGGATCGACGTACACATGGAATGTACGGTGATCGATCTTTTCAAGGATGGAGATCGCATCGCTGGCGCTCTCGCATACGATCGCGAGCGTGGACGATTCCGGGTGTTCGCGGCGAAGGCGATAGTTCTCGCCACGGGCGGCATCGGCCGCGCGTTCGACATCACGAGCAACAGCTGGGAATACACCGGCGACGGACAATCCCTGGCGTATCGCGCGGGTGCGGCACTCCAGGACATGGAGTTCGTGCAGTTCCATCCGACCGGCATGGTGTGGCCGCCAAGTGTGCGTGGAATTCTCGTAACTGAAGGCGTGCGCGGAGAAGGCGGGATTCTCGTGAACAAGGAAGGCCGCCGATTCATGTTCGACGATATTCCGGAGAACTACCGCTCACAGACCGCCGACAATGAGGAAGAGGGCTGGCGCTACGTGCAGGGCGACAAGAACGCGCGCCGTCCACCCGAGTTGCTGACGCGCGACCATGTTGCGCGCTGCATCATGCGCGAAGTCCGTGAGGGGCGGGGAAGTCCGCACGGCGGAGTGTTCCTCGATATTTCGTGGATCAAGTCGAAGATCTCGAACCCGACGGAGCACATCAAGAAAAAACTTCCGAGCATGTACCACCAGTTCAAGCAGCTCGCGGATATCGACATCACGAGCGAGCCGATGGAGGTCGGTCCGACGACTCACTACGTCATGGGTGGGATAAGGGTTGATGGTGACACTCAGATGTCCACGGTGCCGGGATTGTTCGCCGCCGGTGAATCGGCTGCCGGACTGCATGGTGCGAACAGGCTTGGCGGAAATTCCCTCTCAGATCTGCTTGTATTCGGCAAACGTGCCGGCGAATTCGCTGCTGCCTATGCCAATACTGCGACTTCGGGCGCAGTGTCCAGCGATGCGGTTGATCGCGCCGCAAAGCACGGTCTGGAACCCTTCGATCGTGCTGAGGCGACTTCCACAACCGAAGGTCCGTACCAGGTTCAACACGCACTTCAGGAAATGATGCAGTCTCTCGTAGGCATCGTCCGGCGCGAGGAAGAGATGCAGCAGGCGCTTGACGGACTGCAAGCCCTTCGCGATCGAGCGCAGCGGGTGAGCGTCAACGGCAATCGCGAGTTCAATCCGGGATGGCACACAGCTCTCGATCTGGACAACCTGTTAACGGTGTCCGAGGCGGTAACTCGTTCGGCAATCGAGCGCAAAGAGAGTCGAGGCGGACATTTCCGCGACGACTTCCCGGACAAGGATTCTGCCTACGCCGGTTTCAATATTCTCGTCGAGAGAAACACAGATGGCTCGATGAAGGTGAGCCGGATGCCGATTCAGGAGATGCGCGAAGATCTCCAGCAGATAATCGAGGAGAATAAATAGCGATGACAGGAAGCGTATCGCAGTCGATCGTCGAAAGCGGACAACGAGCTGCCGAGCGGAGCGATGCAAGCGCCGGTGGAAAAGCGAAGACCGCGACCTTCAAGGTCAGGCGCGGCGACTCGAACGCCGGAAAATTCGAGAGCTACACGACTGAGGTTTCCGAGGGCATGGTTGTCCTCGACGCGATCCTTCAGATCCAGTCGGAGAGCGCAAACGACCTCGCCGTTCGCTGGAACTGCAAAGCCGGCAAATGCGGTTCATGCTCGGCGGAAGTGAACGGAATGCCGAAGCTGATGTGCATGACGCGCTTGAACGATCTGGACTTGAGCGAGCCTGTGACGGTCGAGCCGATGCGCGGGTTTCCGCCGGTTCGCGATCTCGTGACCGATGTCTCATGGAATTTCGAGGTCAAGAAACGGATTTCGAAGTTCAAGCCGCGTCCGCCTGACGCTGCCGACGGTACCTGGCGAATGCAACAGTCGGATGTTGACCGAGTGCAGGAGTTCAGGAAGTGCATCGAGTGTTTTCTCTGCCAGGATGTCTGCCACGTGCTGCGCGACCATCACAAGTACGATGAGTTCATCGGCCCGCGGTTCCTCACCTACGTGGCTGCGCTCGAAATGCATCCACTGGATACTGTCGATCGCACCCAGGAACTCAAGGACGCGCACGGGATCGGCTACTGCAACATCACCAAGTGCTGCACCAAAGTCTGTCCTGAAGGGATCGCGATTACAGACAACGCGATCATTACACTGAAGGAGCGCGTTGTTGACGAGCACTACGACCCGCTGCATGCGCTCGTTGGACTTTTCAGAAGGAAGCCAGCCGAAGGAAAGCCACGATGATTCACCTCAAGCCAATCTCCCGAGACTCGATTCCACGCGCGATTCAGAAAGCCGAGCGTTACAGGCTTCTCAATCAATCATGGGCGGCCGAGAGCATCTGCCTCGACATTCTCGAAGTCGATCCGGAGAATCAGCAGGTGCTTGTGATGCTCGTGCTCGCGCTTACCGACATCCACAGCGGAGTAGCGGCATCCGGCGTGATGAAAGCGAAAGAATATCTCTCCCGAATCACTGATGAGTATCAGCGGACCTACTACTCCGGAATGATCGCGGAGCGTCGAGGCCAGGCGCTGCTCGCGCAAGGTGGGATGGGCTCAGGCGGAATGGCTTACGAGTCGCTGAAGGAAGCGATGGCCCTGTTCGAAAAAGCCGAAGCAATTCGGCCGGCCGGGAACGATGATGCAATTCTGCGGTGGAACACATGCGCGCGGGTTCTCAGTGGCAACAGCCACCTGGCTCCATCCGCCGACCAGTACGAGCCTTCGTTAGAGGATTAGTTCGCTTTTGAGCGCGCAACATGCAGTAAATAGTTGAGGTGCCGTTGAAGATCTCAGAGGTTGAAAGCGAAGGTCAGATGCCAGTCAGTTCAACTGCATTCGCGTGACCAGGTTTTCAGTCCTGGCGGTGCCGGTGGTGATGGTCGTCGCGTGCACCTCCAGCACCGACTCGACGCGTCCAACCGAAATTCCCGCGAGCTTCGCTCTCGCCGTCCAGCGGATAGCGACCGGCCTGTCCATACCGGTTTATCTCACGTCACCCCCGGGAGATGCCCGGCTCTTCGTTGTCGAACTGGGCGGCAAAATCAAAATCGTCGAGAATGGGGCGCTGCTCGCGACGCCGTTTCTCGATATTTCGGCGCGCATCAGCACGGGCGGCGAGCGCGGACTTCTCAGCGTCGCGTTTCATCCATCATACAAAACGAACGGTTTCTTCTTCGTCTACTTCACGGCGACCAACGGCGACATTCGCATCGAGAGGTACTCGGTATCAGCCAATCCAGACGTCGCCAACGCGGGCTCGAGCAAGTTAATAATCACCGCGCCGCATTCGTCCGCAAGCAACCACAACGGCGGGCTCGCCATGTTTGGTCCCGATGGAAAGCTTTACCTCGGGCTTGGTGATGGGGGAGGCGGCGGAGATCCATTCGGAAACAGCCAGAACAAAGCAACGCCTCTTGCGTCGATTCTCCGCATCGACGTCGACAATGGCGATCCATACTCGATACCTGCCGGCAATCCTTACATCGGCGTATCGGGAGCAAAGCAGGAGATCTGGGCAATCGGTCTACGCAATCCGTGGCGTTACGCGTTCGATCGCACGACTGGTCTTCTCTACATCGCTGACGTTGGCCAGGACAAGTTCGAGGAGGTCGATGTAGTTCCAGCCACGCAGGCGGGAGTGAACTATGGCTGGAACGTCATGGAGGGATTGTCGTGCTACAACGCCACGACGTGCAATCAAACGGGGTTTCAGCCGCCGGTGTTTGACTACAGCCACAGCGATGGATCGTGCTCGATCACCGGAGGGTTGGTCTACCGCGGCTCGGCGCTGCCGCAGATCGCCGGACATTACTTCTATTCGGATTACTGCCTCGGATTCCTCAAGAGTTTTCGCTACGCGAACGGAGCTGTTGCGGATGCTCGGACGTGGTCGGTTGGTTCGCTCGGTAACGTGACATCGTTCGGCGAGGACGCTGCCGGAGAGCTTTACGTGACGTCGTCCAACGGAAGCGTCTATAAGCTGGTTCGGGGTACCTGAGTCATCGCCTCGCCATGGCTTTTGATTGCTGCCCGGTAAACCCAGACAATCAGCAACGGCTGAAGCGGCAGCCGAAGGAACAAGAGAGCGATGTAGAGTAGTGATGCGCCGTCATGCACGGCGTTGCCCAACATCTGGACGTTCGCGGGGAACACAGCGATCAGCAGAAGAATCAGCCCGAAGCCCGCCGCTTTCCTGAATCGCGGCAGTAGCAGCCCCACACCGCCAAGAAATTCGGCCACTCCGCTCACGTAGACCATTTCGAGCTGATAGGGAATCCACGGAGGCATGATTCCCATATAGCGATTCGGAACTACGAAATGCATCAGTCCCGCAACGATGAACAAAATCGAAAGAAGAAAAACGTTTCGCCGACTGCGCATCCTTCTATAATAGTCAGATGAGAAGAATGAAATTGTGCAGCCTGTTGGTCGCAGCGACCCCTTCGCTGGCGATGGCTCATCCGACATCGATCGAATCGTCAAGCACCGTTGAGGCGCGGGCTCTGTGGGTCACGCGATTCGACTATGACTCCGAAGCGAAGATCACTCGCATCATGGAGACGGCGAGCCGCGCCCACTTCAACATCATCTATTTTCAGGCGCGCGCTGCCGGCGACGCATACTACCGATCTAAAATCGAACCATGTGCCGCGCTGCTCTGCGGCAAGCTCGGCGGAACTCCGACGTACGATCCACTCGAGGTCGCAGTCCGCGAGGGGCACAAGCGCGGGCTGCAGGTTCACGCGTACCTGAACGCCCTCACTGGCGAGGCAGCGGGAATCGAAGGGCAGTGCAGGGCGCTAGTCGAGCCCGATCCGGGCAATCCTCGGCACATTCTCCTCGATCACTCGGATTGGGTCATGCGCGACCGCACGGGAAAGAAAATGCCGTGTCCGAACAGCGAAGAATACGTGTGGCTTTCGCCTGGAATCCCTGAAGTAAGGCACAGACTGGCGGCCGTTGCGGCAGACGTCGCGCGCCGCTACAACGTGGATGGAATTCACCTGGACAGAATTCGATATCCCGGCGAGGCGTGGTCTTACGACGCGCCGAGTCTCGCCGAATTCGGCATGAACCCCGATAAGCACAACGCCGAGTGGAAGGCTTATCGGACGAACCTCGTGAGTGCGATGGTGCGTGAGACGTACGACAGCATCCAGTCGGTGAGACCGGGTCTCGTTCTATCAGCGGCGGTGTGGGGCATCTACAACGACAAATGGGCGTGGCACACGCTCGCGGGCGCGACGAATCTCATGCAGGACAGCCGAGGGTGGGCGCGCGGCGGCTTCATGGACATTCTCGTTCCTATGACGTACTACCGCATCGGACCCTCGTATTGCTCGCGAATTGACTGGCGTTGCACGCTTGACGAGCAGATGCAGGGAGCCGAGAAGGAAACAGGCCGTCAGATGTACATCGGCATCGACGCGAGCAAGGGGACAAAGGAAGTCCTCAACCAGATTCGTCTCGCCCGCTCGCGAGGAGCGACTGGCATTGCTGTGTTCTCGTTCACGGATGCAGACAACGCGCGCATATGGAGTCCGCTCGCCGCCGGGCTCTTTTCGGAAAAAGCCGGAATTCCGCAGATGCCCTGGAAGCAGACCGGAACGCACTGAGTGGCTGAACGCGTCTGCGTCATCGTCAATCCGGCGGCAGGACGCGGACGCGGTGCGGCGATGATCCCCGGGCTCTCCGCCGCGTTCGGTTCCCTGGGTGTAACGGACATCAGGCAGACGTCTCAAGCGGGTGAAGAGTTTGACGTTGCAAACGCAGCGATCGCCGAGGGATTCACCACCATCGTCGTTGTTGGCGGAGACGGTACGAGCGCCAACGTTGCGAACGCGCTTCTTCACGGCGGACGACACGTGCGTCTCGCCGTCATGCCCGCCGGGACGGGCAACGACTTCGCCAAAGTGCTAGGCACCCAAAGCGCGGATGCGACGAGGATGGCCCAGCTGAGCGTCGAGCCATCGAACAGGGTGCTCGACGTTGGCAGGGTCGAAGACACGTATTTCCTCAACTGCTGCGGATTCGGATTCGACGTCGCGGTGCTGCAGGAACTCGCTCGCACTCGCTGGCTGCGCGGTTCATCAGTCTATATCTGGGCTGCCTTGAAGCAGCTCTTTTCTTATCGCGGGTTCGACGTTACGGTGGGCGCGTGGGACGGCGCTCGATCGAGGCACATGATGGTGGTCATCGCAAACGGTCCTTTTTTTGGCGGGACGTTTCGAATTGCACCGTCGGCGTCTCTAACCGATGGATTGCTCGACGCCGTCGCTGTTCTCGATCTGCCCGCGAGCCGGCGACTGGCGATGCTCAGCGCGGCAATCAAGGGCATGCACGAGCGCTATCCTGAAGTTGTCTCGAAACAGGCTGACCATTTCGACATAGCTTTCGACTCA
>JBBSGU010000039.1:0-24719 GCA_038253755.1 Gemmatimonadales bacterium
CGCACGCCGCTTCAGTTCGCGATCAAAGCTTGCGTCGATTCTTTCTGGACCGAGCGCCGCAATACCCAATCGATCGAGGCACTTCTCGACGCCGGCGCGTCAGCGGAAGGGATTCCTGAACACACCGGCTACGACGAGGCCGACGTATTGTTGGCTGCAGCTAACGCGAAGCGGCGCCGAGGCTGAAGAGATCGATCTGCGGCGTTTTCGTCGGTAGACCGAGACACTGAATGACAGTCTGGATCCAGCCATCGCGGTCCATTGGGTCGAGAGGCGTCACATCCACTCCGAACGATTTCACCAGCTTGTCAATGGTCTCGTCGATCTCGAGCTGAAAACTCTGGCTCACCGCGCGTGTGCCGTCGAATGAAGGAGCATCGAGCACCGGCACCTTGAACAGTGCGTTGTATGTGCGGATCCAGCTATCTACGAGCGCATCCATTTCTGGCCTGCGTCCCATACGCGTGACGAGATAGGCATAGTTGTCGAGCACTGACCTGTCGCAGATCACCACCTCATAGCTCGCCGCCGCCGCGAGCTCCTCGGCCATCTGAGTATGGAGAATCCAGGCTTGTGCGTCGGGAGTCGTTTGCTCGTTGATGGGGAGCGGACAGCGCCGCGCGACTTCCTTTACGAGCTCGACGCCGAGGTCGAGGCGCTTGAGCTGGGCAGCGAGGTCGAAGCAGAGCGTCGTCTTCCCTACGCCGTGAGTTCCGACAAACGCGATTTTGAGGCGGCGCCGGCCCAGGCCGTCCATTGGAAGAGCTTCTCGCGCGATTGTCATGGCCGCAGACATTAACTGCCGGAACGGGTTGAGGTCAACGCGAGTGCCCGGATTGGCGACAACCGCTCAGGTAATCAGCTGATTTATGCCCGTTCCGACCGGTCCAGCCGAAATGGGGCAATATCGAAGCGCGTGGTCCCGGTCGTCAGCAGGTCCGCTTGAAGCTCTCCGATCGCGCTCGAGAACTTGAACCCGTGCCCCGAGCAGGGGCTCGATATGAGGACTTGTTTGTACGCAGGATGAAAGTCGATGAGGAAGTCCTCATCGGAGGTGTTGGTGAAAATGCACGTGCCGCTCTCGCGAACCGGAGCATTCGATAGACCCGGAAGCACGGGACGCAATGCCGCCCTCAGCGACTCGACCTCGACGTCGCCGATCGAACGCCGGACGTTGGCGGGGTCTGACACGATTTCTCCGCTGTGCATCACCGATGCCTTGACGCCCTTGGGCAGCCGAGGAAATCCATAGCAGATGTGACCCCGCTTGTACTCGTAGGCGTAGATCGGAAAACGGTCTTTATCATAGAGAGCAGGGTCGCCATCCGGCTCGAGCCAGAAGATCACCTGCCGTTCGACCGTTAGGTCGAGTGAGATGTCGCGCAGCAGATGATTGTTCCACGCACCTCCCGAGACGACGAGAAAATCTGCCGAGTATTCGGCGAGCGTCGTTTTGACGCGAACGCCATCGCCATCGGGAGTCCAGCTTATCACGTTTTCGCCGAATCGCGTTTCGGCTCCTGCTGCCTTTGCCAATTCGACCTGGGTGTTGACGCAGGCTTCTGGATCCAGGAAGCCAGCTCGCGGATCCAGCACAGCGACGAGGTCGTCGCCGAACTGAAATGCGGGAAACCGTTTTCGCGTCTCGGCCGAATTGAGAATTTCAAAAGGAAGGTTGTGCTCGGTGGCGCTGCGCAGTGTGCCGCTGACGATCTCGCCATCCGGCGGACCGATCATCAGCCCGCCGTTACTCGTCATCAGTGACTTACCGCTTTCGCGCTCTAGCTCGGCCCAAAGCTCATACGAGCGCTGCACCAGGGGCACGTAAAGAGGATGCTCGAAGTACATCTCGCGGATGATGCGGCTGTCCCCGTGGGACGAGCCATGCAGGTTGGCCGGCGTGTACTGCTCGATGCCCAGCACGCGCCAGCCTCGCCGTGCGAGATGAAACAGTGTTGAACTTCCCATCGCCCCGAGTCCAATGACGATAGCGTTGTAAGGACGGGAATTCCGCATGGGCGCAAAGCTGGCAAGCGTGTATCTTCGTGTCCAGACGCCCACCACTACAGGCAAGGCAAATCAAGATGATTTCAACGTCAGCCCATCGTCGCAGGTCCCCGGGACTTTTCCGACTTCAGCAAATCCTGACGACAGGATTGATTCTTTTATCCGCAGCAGCGTGCGACAGCGGCACCACGTCGCCGGCAGCCGACAAAGTAATCGTCATCGGCGGTCTCTTTTCCCTCACGGGCAATTGGGCCACACTCGGCGTCACCAGCAAAGCAGCGATGGAAGTTGGAATCACGGACGTCAATCAGTACCTGGCCGCTGGCAACAGTGGATTGCAATTCACGTCCGCCGTTTTTGACACGAAGCTGGATCCCGCCACGTCACTCACAGGTTTGACGTCCATGAAAGGCGCCGGAATCGAAGTCGTGCTGGGCCCGCAGTCGAGCGCCGAAGTTGCGGCTCTCAAGTCTTATGCCGACGCGAACAACATTCTCGTAATCAGCCAATCGAGCACGGCCGGCACTCTCGCGATTGCCGGCGATAACATTTTTCGGCTCACGCCCTCAGACACGCTCGAAGCGGTCGCTCTCGTCGGTGTCATGAAAGCGGACGGAATGGCCACGATCATTCCATACTGGCGTAACGATGCCGGCAACGCCGGACTTCAGGTAGCGACGCGCGCGTTATTTGCGCCGGGCGGGACTGTGAAGCCGGGCGTTGTATATGAGCCAACGACAACTGATTTCGCTGCATCGATCGCGGCGCTGAAGACGCAGGTACAGGCAGCAATCACTGAACGTGGCGGCACCGCGAACGTTGCAGTTGCCCACGCGGGGTTTGACGAGGTGGTGGACATTTTCAAGCTCGCTGCTGCCGATCCTGTTCTGTCATTGGTCAGGTGGTACGGCACCGATGGCACCGCGTTGAATGAGCCTCTGCGTACGAACGCAGCCGCTGCTGCATTTGCGAAAAAGGTAGGATTCTGGACGCCCACGCCTGGCGTGGACAACGGCGCTAGTGCTCGCTGGGCGCCGATCGCTGCCAGAATTGCAGCAAAGGCCAACGCCCAGCCTGATGCATTCGCGCTCGCGGTTTACGATGGCGTCTGGCTTGCCGCACAGGCCTATCTCGCGGCTGGTGGAAAGGGACACACTGCCGCGCTCAAGACCGCGTTGGTCAGTGCGGCTGACGGATTTTACGGCGCCAGCGGCTGGACGAAGCTGAACGCCGCCGGCGATCGCGCCTTTGGAGATTTCGATTTCTTCTCCCTCAGTCAGTCCGGTTCGACTTTCACGTGGAGCCTCGCCGCACAGTACAGCACACAGACCGGCGTGCTGACGAGGAAATAATAGTGTGTCGCTTACAGAGCACGTTTTAGCTCAGCTTGGATTTTCCAGCGCGCCAGCTCCCGATCTCGCGGGGCTGAGCGCACTGTATGCCGCGTGGTGCGTCTCTGTTCCATTTGACAACATTGGAAAGCTCATCGCCTTGCGATCGTCGCCGGGCGACCCCCTTCCGGGCATGAATGCGACAGAATTCTTCGAGCGCTGGCTGAGCCATGGTGTTGGTGCTACGTGCTGGCCGACCTCCAACGCTCTTTATGAATTGCTTGCCGATGTCGGCTTCGATGCACGCCGCGTTGCTGGATCGATGCGCGACACCGGATACACTGGTCACGGCAGCGTAAAGGTTCGTATTGACGGAACTGACTGGCTTGCGGATTCATCGTTGCTCACCGACATACCGCTGCCGTTGACTGATAAAGTTTTCGTCGCCAGTGGCGAAGTCTTCGAGGCGGAGTCAGAGCCATCGGTCAATTCCCACATCGTCTGGGCAGATACTCCGCCGAACGAGACACTCGTTCCGTGTCGAATCTCGATAGATCACGCGAGTCACGATTTCTACGTCGAGCGATACGAGGCATCACGGCAACGCAGCTCGTTCAACGACAGACTCTACGCTCGCCGCAACAGGCCCGGCGAGCGACTTGTCCTTACCGGCAATACAAGAATTTCGAAAACTGCCGTCGGAACGCAGGTTGAAGAGCTGGAACGAGATGAGCTGTGCGGCAGCTTGGTCGGCGAATTCAGTATGTCGGAGGAGTTCGTTGACAGATGGCGCCTGTCTGGAGCGATCGATGCATCGTTCGTTCCGCCCTCGACACCACCTGCGCCGATCACGATACTTCCGCCGTCAAGGCGCGGAACTGTCTAAACACCGCCGGAGAATCATGACGCTTTCGGAAAGACTGCTCGCTGAATTCGACCAGGAAATGGCAACGTCTCGCCGCGCAATCGAGCGAGTACCTACGGAGAAGGGCGAGTGGAAGCCTCATCCCAAGTCGTTCTCTCTTGGCCACCTCACGCAGCTTGTCGCGACGATGCCGGGAATGGATCGCCAAAACCCTTCGCGAGCCGGAGATGAACATCGCGGGTGCCGGCTACAGCTATCAGAAAACAGAAAGCCTTCTCGAGCAGTTCGACAAGCTGACAAAGGACGCGCACGACGCACTTTTGAACACGACAGACGCAGCCCTCGACGAGATGTGGTCACTGAAGATGGGTGACCAGAATCTCTTTACCCTTCCGCGGTATGTCGCCGTCAGGCAGCACATCAATCATTTCTGTCATCATCGCGGGCAGCTCACGGTCTATCTTCGTCTGATCGATGTGCCCGTGCCGACGCTTTACGGACCGACCGCAGACGAGAGCTGGACGCCGCCGAAATGATGTAGGGCTGGCCAAAGGCGTCCGCTAACTTTGAGGAATGGAAAAACCCTTGAAGATCGCGCCGGACGCCTCACTACCCGAGCGCGCGCGTGCTGCCGCAGAGCTGCTCGAATCGATTGCCGAGAACCGGGCGGTACTGGCCGAGCTGAGCGAGGAACAGCGCACCCGCCTTCTATCTGCAGCAGGCCAGGTCTCGCGCCCCGACGCGGTGGATCGCCGTCGCCTCCTTAAGGTCACGAAGAGACAACGCAAAGCAGAGAGAGTCCAGCGATCCGAGTCTGTTCTCGCATCAACCGGCATCAGGAAACTTCGTCGTGAGACCGTGTTCACGACGCCTAACGTCTTTCCTCCCCGTGCTTTCGAGCCACACGACACCAATTCCGACGAAGAAGCTCAACACGCCCACGAAACGCTTAACTGCTACATCTGCAAGAAAGACTTCATGCAGCTTCACCACTTCTACGATCAGCTCTGCCCCGACTGCGCGGAGCTCAACTATGCAAAGCGAAGTGAGCTCGCCGATCTAACGGGCCGTGTCGCCCTGCTCACCGGCGGACGCGTAAAGATCGGATACCAGGCCGGCATCAAGCTGCTACGCGCTGGCGCTCATCTCATCGTCACCACCCGGTTTCCGCGCGATTCCGCCGCCCGCTACGCGCAGGAACCAGACTTTGCCGAGTGGGGCGACCGGCTCGAGATTTTCGGGCTGGACCTGCGTCATACGCCGAGCGTCGAAGCGTTCTGCGCGGAACTGCTTGCGACTCGCGATCGTCTCGACTTCATCATCAACAACGCGTGTCAGACAGTTCGCCGGCCGCCCGACTTCTACGAGCACATGATGGAGGGCGAGCGCGGAGCAATCACCCATATTCCGGCCGACGTTCGCAAACTGATCGGCTCATACGAAGGATTGCGTGGTTACCACATCCTTCCCGAAGGGAAGACCGCGCCGGCCGCTCTCGACAAACGCATCTCACCTATCGCCGGCCTCACGCATGCGGCCGAGCTGTCGCAAGTGCCGCTGCTTCCTGAAGAGCTCGCGGCTCAGAAAGCGCTGTTCCCAGTCGGGCAGCTCGATCAGGACCTCCAGCAGATTGACCTTCGCGACCGGAACTCATGGCGTCTGACAATGGCCGAAGTCCCTTCAGTCGAGCTGCTCGAGGTTCATCTCGTCAACGCAGTCGCGCCGTTCATCATCAACGCGCGGCTCAAGGCGCTAATGCTTCGCACGAAGGAGCGTGACAGGCACATCGTCAACGTGTCAGCAGTCGAAGGACAATTCTATCGAACTTTCAAAACCACACGGCATCCGCACACCAACATGGCCAAGGCCGCACTCAACATGATGACGCGAACCTCGGCCGCCGATTATCACGCCGACGGCATTCACATGAACAGTGTCGATACCGGATGGGTGACCGATGAGGATCCGGCCGAGATTGCGGCGCGGAAAACAGCGGAGCATCGCTTCCATCCTCCGCTCGACATCGTTGATGGTGCCGCGCGCATCGTCGATCCGATCATTTCTGGACTGAATACGGGTGATCACATCTGGGGGAAATTTCTCAAGGATTATCGGCCGACAGACTGGTAGCGCCGCTCAGCCTCGACACTTTCGAATGAGCACCCGATCAACGATTGCATCACCATGATCCTTGTCGATCGACTTGGTCTTCCACTGTCCTCCTGCGGGCGGCCTTAGTGGAAGCGAAAAACGGAAGCTCATTCCACAGTGCGCAGCCGCGAAGCCGTAAACCCCATCTTCGCCCGGCGCGAACTGCGCTCCACGCAGCTTCGCAATTCGGTGAAGAGGAACGTCGACACCAAGGGAATCCACAGTCATGAAACGCGGGCTTCGGACGTCGAGCCTCCAGACTTTGTCATCGACTACAGTCGCAGCGATCGTCTCGCCTGCAATCCGCACCGAGAGAACGCGCTCCATCTGACCCTCAACTCCCTGCTGCGGAGCATCGCTGATCACGTCACAGAGTCTTTTTATTTCGCCGACTGGCCGGCCAGGCTTGAGGTCGCCGATTCCTTGATCAGTCATCTCAATCGTGCCGCTCGCCCCACACGTGAGCGACGGAACCGGGCCACTGTCTGTCTGCGCGGTTGTACTTTCGGGCACCAATGCACTAACCGGCGGAACGACACCACTCGTGTCGCTCCGCCGGTCAACTGAATCAACTCTTTTGCATCCGCCGGCGAGTGCTAACATCGCCAGCGCAATTGTCTTGCGCACTCGGTGGTCTATTCGGTCGCCTGAATGATGAGCGGCTGCGTCAGACGAATCGTGATTCTACCGCCGCTGGAACGCACCCATCATAGTTCGCATTTCGACTGGCGACAACCGCACCGGCAGCAGCACCTGCCGCTCCTCCGATCACGGTCGATTTCGTCTTGTGTCCGAGGATCTCCACGGTCGCCGATGCACCAACGGGAATGACCGACCCGTTCGCTCCCATTACGGGATCCGCGATCTGAGCCGTGAACCTGTCGCCGACACGATTCGTGTTAGTGCAGATTCGCTGGCCTGAAGAAAGTCCGATCTCCGAACCCGATGAGATCACACCAAGCGGTTTTTCAGAGCCCGGAGCTGTCACGCGCTCGGTGTTGCCGCTTGCGGTGACTCGTTCTGTCGGCTGAGGGGCCGGCGTCGTTTTCACTGGTGTCCTGGCAAGCGGCCTCGGCAACGTTCGGACTATTGGCCGGCGCGTAACCGGAGCGCGAGCGGGCTCGCTCTCGGCAGGCGCCGGCTCCGGCGAGACAGGGACGTCCGTCAACTGAGGCTGCGACGAGGTGTCCTTGTTGGCGTGCGCCAGATCGTTCGTGAGACTGGTATCCTGCGCCAGTACATCCTCACTCTTCTTCGTGTCCTTGCAGGCGGCTGCCGTCGCGAGCACTGCGACTGCAACAAGCGTTAGAGCACGTTTGAATTTCGTTTTCATGGTGTGAGTTGGTGAAACGAAAGACGCGACGCCGCAGTGAGAATCACCGTGGCGTCGCGTCCAGGCTACTTCCTAGAACCTTCGGCCGCCGCGCGGCATTCCGCCGCCACCGACACGACCACTCCCCGGGAACGTTCCAATCACGGGAAACCGGTTGTTGATCGAAATGGGAACCCGACCGCGACCGCCCTCGGTGCGCGGGTCGCAGTTGTCGCCGTCAACGCCGCCGCCGCGGATCACCACGGTGAAGATGCCGCCGAGTACGCTGCCGATTCCACCACCTGCGCGACCCTGCGGCATGTCACCGCCGCCGCCTGTTGAAGCAACCGGCTGTGGACGCGGGCTCGGAAGAGGCGCCGGATCAACTGGAGCCGGAGCGACTTCGACGGGCTGCGCTTCGACTTCGGTGCTGACGTCCGCTTTCTGGACTTCCACCGGAGCAGGAATTCCTCTCGGAGCTGCCTTGTGCTTTGCGACACGCTGCGAGTTAGCGATCCGCTTGGGCGCAGGAGGAGTCGTCCGCTCGATTGCGGAGACAACCTGACTTCCAGGCGCCTGCTGCGACGCCAGATTGATGGCGTTCGAGGTGGATGCAACCTCGAGATCCTTCTTGAGCTCGTCGCTCATCACCGCATTCTTGCTGTTGCATGCGGCAATCAACAAAACGCCGGCAATACCTGCCAGGCTGACTAACTTGCGCACTGTATCCTCCCTTTCCCGCTTCAGACGGTCGTCCGGCATCGTAATGAGGTCGGGCCGCCGAAATCACATGCCAAACAGCGCAACGGCTGAGCCATTGCACTTCCCCCCTTATAGCGCGGAAAAAGCCGCCATTTTGTCCTAAAATGATGACATTTTTGTCTCAATACGGAGACAGTATGACCTCGGCACGATCCAGAATCACAGCATTCATACTCGGCGCCGCAGCAGTCGCTCAATTTGCCTGTGGTCCCGATGCCCCAAAACCAGTGTCTGAAACGCAGCGAACTGCGGTCACTGATTCACTTCGGAATCTCGTCACCAATACGTACGACCTGTCGAAACCGAATGTTGTGGCCAGGCTCATGAGTCTGTACCCAACAACTGGCCCGGTCTATTCTACGAGCGCCGGACACGTCTCCACGACACGGGCCGAGTTACAGAATCAGATCGGCGCGTTTTGGCAATACGTAGGCAGCAACATGCAGAGCCCGAAATGGGAATGGACGTCGATGTATTTCGACGTCCTTGCCCCGGACGCTGCTGTAATGACTGCAACGTATCGGATTCCACACATCAACCCTCGCGGCATGCCGCATGTCATCGGCGGCGCGTGGACCGCAGTCTTCGTGAATCGCGGCGGCCACTGGGTCGTCATACAGGAGCACCTGTCGGACGTACCAGCGGCGGCAATGCAAATGCCGACCGACTCGTCGATGCCCGGTATGCAGATGCCATCGGCGAACTCGCCTAAATCCTGATCCGCGAGCCGCCTCTTTGACCTTGCGCCTTGTCCGGGCGAGATTACTCGCCGGAGCCGCTCGCCGCGATCGAGTTGTTCAGGTCCTCGTTGAGCTGCGCGTCTCCACTGATGATCGAGCGCCAGGAAATTTCATTTCCCTTTCTGAAGCCCTTCTTCGTAACCTTGATCCCTTCTGGTGAAATCGACGCGATGTACGATTGCCCATCGAGCTCGATCTCGCGCTTCAGGACCTTATCCAATTTTGTAGCCATTGAAATCCTCCGCTGGGGGGTTCAATTAATGCATCAAAATCACGTACTTGAGAAAATCTCGCATTAGTCTCTTTACATGGAAAGGATGAGCGAAGATCCAAACCAGGCGCAGAGCTATCTGGTGTACGAGTTCGAGCGTCGCGCATATCCGCTGACGACTGACGCTTTTTCGATCGGACGCGACGCCGGAAGCCGAATTGTGATTCGAGAGCCATCGGTTTCTCGCGCTCATGCTGAGGTCCGGTCCGAAGGGGATAGCTACGTCCTCCACGCCAATGGTCCAACGGGCACCAAGCTCAACGGAGAACCGGTAGTCGCACCGGAGAAGTTGACCGATGGCGACAGAATCGAAGTTGGATCTGCGGAGCTCACATTTCGCCGCGGCCGGCTGCCGCTTGGCGTCTCGGTCGTCGATCTCGCCAGCCCGGCGGGTCACGATCCCGATGCAATGACCAAACGCGACACGATCACCAACCCCATCCTGGCGTCCACCCCCACGAGCCCGGATAAAAAGAAGAGTGTCCCCACTACACTGCTTCTTCTGGTAGTCCTCGTGATTGCGGCGGCCTACTTTTTTATGATGCGCCGATAAGGAAAACCCCGCATCGGCCGCGCCGGGCCGCGAAGAGCGGCACGCCCCGGATCTCAACGAATCCGGGGCTTTTTGTGGGCTAATATCCAACAGAACGGCTTTTCAGGACGTATTTGGGGATGAACTCAAGCAGCCTAATCCGTATCAAGCACCGACTAATGAAGTCCGGTATGACCTCGCTCATATCGGTTGCTGGTATCGCCTGCGCCGCTAATCTCTCTCAGGTAGACGGTGTCCCCACAGTCGCACCTGCGTCCAACGTTCCGTGGACTGCGCCACCACACGCACTCGAACCGGAGGCCCCGGTTGAGAAGTCGAGCGCCGCAGTTCCGGCAGACCTCGCGCAGCGCATCAATCAACTCACGCTCGCCGATGTCGTGAATCTCGCGCTTCAAAACAATCCGGCGACACGCGCATCATGGGCTCAGGCACGAGTCGCCGCGAACGTACTCGGCGCAACCCGCGGCCAGTTCTTCCCGACAATCAACGGCTCGGTGGACGTAACGCGGTCGCACTCACCCCTGTCGTCGAACAACTCCACTAACAACACGGCGAGAGACCGAACCCAGTACGGTCCGTCGATCTCCTTGAATTATCTGCTGTTCGATTTTGGCGGACGATCGGGTTCGATCGAGAGCGCCAGACAAAATCTTTTCGCAGCCGATCTCAGTCACAACGCGACGCTTCAGAACGTCGTGCTTCAGGCCGAGACGGCGTTCTTCTCCTACTCCGCTACCGCCGCCCTACTTTCCGCCGAACACTCCGCGACCGCGGAAGCTCAGGCGAACCTGACGTCGGCGCAGCAGCGCAATAAAGTCGGACTTGCCACAATCGCCGACGTTCTTCAGGCGCAGACGGCATTGTCACAGGAAGAGCTCAACCTCGAGACGATACAGGGGAATCTCCAGGCCGCGAGAGGATCGCTCGCATCAGCTCTCGGCCTGCCACCAAATCTCCCATTCGATCTCCAGCCGATGCCCGCAGCCATTCCGGTCGGGATGATTGGCCAGAGCGTCGACAGCGTCATCAACGATGCGCTTCGAAATCGTCCGGACCTCGCAGCGGCACGCGCGGATGCGGCAGCGGCGGGTGCCCAGGTGAGGGTCGCTCGATCAAACGAGCTACCCGCCCTGTCTCTCGGCAGCAATGCGACCCGTAATTACTTCTCGCCGAGCAGTACGCAAAGCGGTCCGGCATACGGCATCAGCCTCGGCGTTTCGATTCCGATCTTCAACGGCTTGGCGTATCAGTACAATGTCGGTGCAGCACGGGCGCGCGCAGATGCGTTCACCGCTATCGCCGATCAGACTCGCCAGAACGTCGTGACGCAGGTCTTTGTGTCATACTATGCACTTCAGACTTCGGGTCGGCGCGTCGCTACTGCAGACCAGCTCCTCGCGAGTGCTCAGCAGTCCGCGCAGGTCGCGGCTGGAAGATATCGCGAGGGAGTGGGAAGCATTCTCGATCTCCTCACTGCGCAAAGCGCTCTTGCCAATGCGCGCGCGCAACAGGTTCAGTCGCGCTGGCAGTGGTATACGGCGCTCGCACAGCTCGCGCGGGATGCGGGTGTTCTCAGCACTCGCGGTCAGACGCCGTTCACATTCACGGCCGACCCCGCAGTAAAGCAAAGCCTTCCAAACGTAATCAATCCATGAGTTTTAGAATCAGCCGAGTTTTTTGGCCTGGCGTCCTTCTTCTCGGTGGCGCCTGTTCAAAGCCGGCTCCGCCGAAAAGGCCCCCAACGCCTGTAAGTGTGACGACCGTGCGACGCACGACGATGCCGTACGTGATCAGCACCAACGGGGTCGCCGAACCGCTCCAGACTGTATCGATCGAAGCCCAGGTTGGCGGAATCCTCAGGAGCGTATCGTTCGCCGAGGGTCAGGACGTGCACGTTGGGGAAGTTCTGTTTCAGATTGATTCGCGCCCCTACGTCGCAACCCTCAACCAGGCGCGCGCGCAGCTCGCCCGCGACGAGGCTCAGGCCGCAAATGCGCGGCGCGAAGCCGCGCGTTACGACGCGCTCGTTCAGCAGGGATACGTAACTCAATCGCAAACCGATCAGGCCAGGTCTACCACGGCTTCAGCGGCGGCGACGGTGGAAGCTGATAGAGCGACTGTCGCGAAGGCGCAGGTCGATGTATCGAACTGCACCATCCGTGCGCCGATCACCGGCCGCACTGGAAGTCTGCTCGTTCGCCAGGGAAATGTCGTGAAGGCCAACGGCGATCCGCTCGTAGTCATCAACCAGATCCAGCCGATTCTTGTCCGCTTCACGGTTCCCCAGAGCCAGTTTCCGGACATCCAGCGCTATTCCGCGGGTAACAAGCTGCTTTCCGTGAAGGCTGCGCCATCGGAAGGGTCGAGCACTTCGTACGACGGTACACTCTCGTTCGTCGACAACAACGTCGACACGAACAGCGGAACTGTTCTTCTCAAGGCAAAGTTCGACAACGCCACCGGGACGCTTTGGCCTGGCCAGTTCGTGAAGGTCGCGCTCGAGTTGTATGTGGACGCAAACGCGCTGACGCTTCCATCTGCGGCAGTGATGACCAGCCAGCAGGGCACGTACGTCTTTACAGTCGATGAAAAGAATTCGGCAAAGCAGCAGCCTGTGCAGATTGCGCGGACCGTTGACTCGCTTTCCGTAATTGCAACCGGCGTGACCGAGGGAGAGAAAGTCATTCTCACCGGACAGTCGCGGCTGACCAGCGGTGCCAAGGTGTCGATCAAGGGGCCCGGCTCGAACCGGCCGCCTGTGGGAGGAAAAAAATGACCGCGATATTCATTCGTCGGCCGGTCATGACCGCGCTGGTCATGATCGGCATTCTGTTTTTTGGAATCAGCGCTTACAAGCGACTGCCGGTCAGCGATCTCCCGTCGGTCGATTTCCCGACCATCAGCGTCAACGCGAACCTGCCGGGCGCAAGCCCTTCGACGATGGCCGCGGCTGTAGCGACGCCGCTAGAGAAGCAGTTCTCGACTATCGCCGGCATCGACAACATGACGTCGCAGAGCTCACTCGGGTCCGCGTCGATCACGATTCAGTTCTCGCTCGACCGCGACATCGATGCCGCCGCGCAGGACGTGCAGGCGGCAATTTCGCAGACGCTTCGCAGTCTTCCGCAGGGCATTCTCCCGCCGTCGTACAGAAAGGTGAACCCGGCCGACCAGCCGATTTTGTATCTCGCGCTCACATCGAAGACGCTTCCGCTCTCGGAGCTTGATGAGTACGGCGAGCGATTCATGGCCCAGCGCATCTCTTCCGTTCCCGGAATCGCGCAGGTGCAGGTCTACGGCGGACAGAAATACGCGGTTCGAGTTCAGCTCGACCCGACTTCAATGGCCAACCGCGGCATCGGCATCGATGAGGTGGCGACGGCAATTTCAGCACAGAACGTCAGCTTGCCCACGGGAATTCTGTGGGGCAGCTCAAAGGCTTCGACGATTCTGGCCAACGGGCAGCTCCAGGACGCCGGCGAATTCAGACAGCTGGTCGTTGCTTATCGCAACGGAGCACCCGTACACCTCGAGGAGCTGGGCCAGGTTCTCGATGACGTCGAAAACAATCGAGCGGCGAGTTGGTACAATGGCACCCGCTCGATTGTGCTCGCCGTGCAGCGCCAGCCGGGAACGAACACGGTTGCTGTCGCAAAGAACGTCAAGAATCTGATCGAGTCACTGCACGATCAGCTTCCGCCGAGTGTGGAGATTCATACTCTGTACGACAGGTCGGTTGCGATTCAGGATTCGGTGACTGACGTGAAGAAGACACTGATGCTCACGCTGTTCCTTGTCGTGATGGTCATCTTCATTTTCCTCCGCAACGTCTCGGCCACCGTGATTCCGAGCCTCGCGCTGCCGATGTCGCTCGTCGGCACGTTTGCGGTGATGTACATCTTCGGCTACTCGCTTGATAACCTGTCGTTGATGGCGCTTACGTTAGCCGTTGGTTTCGTGGTGGACGATGCGATCGTGATGCTCGAGAACATCGTGCGACACATGGAGATGGGGAAAACACCGTTCCAGGCGGCGCTCGATGGAGCCGCCGAGGTGGGTTTCACAATTCTGGCGATGACGTTGTCGCTGACGGCCGTTTTCATCCCGCTGCTTTTCATGGGCGGGATCGTTGGCCGGCTGTTCCACGAGTTCGCGGTGACGATCGGAACGGCGATTCTCGTGTCGGGATTCATTTCGCTCTCGCTGACGCCAATGTTGTCCAGCCGCTATTTGCGGCCGCCTTCCCACCAACATGGAAAACTGTTCAGCGCGTCGGAGAGGATGTACCAGCGAGTGCTCGAGAAGTACGAATCGAGTCTCAATTGGGTGATGCTGCACCGTTTTGCCGCGTTGATGTTCTCGATCGTCATCCTCATTGGGACTGTCTTTCTCTTCAAGCTGGTGCCAACCGGTTTCATTCCGACTGCGGACACGGGTCAGATAACGGCAACGGCGGAATCGGCACAGGGAACGTCATTCACGCAGATGGTGAAGAACCAGCAGCAGGTAGCCGCTATTGTGGCGAAGGATCCGAATATCGCCGGGTTCATGTCGGCCGTCGGGTCCGGCAGCGCGAGTGGAAATCAGGGACGCATCATCATGGGTCTCAAGCCTCACGGAGAGCGGCTCAGCGCCAATGATATTGTTAAAGAGCTTCAGCCGAAGCTCGCCGGAATTCCAGGCGTGAATGTGTTCATGCAGGTGCCTCCCGCGATTCAGATCGGTGGGCGCTCGTCGAAGAGCCTGTACCAGTTCACGATGCAGAGTCCCGATATCGAAGCGCTCGATTCTGCTGCGCAGAAAATGGAATCAAAGATGAAAGGCCTGGCTGAGCTACAGGATGTGACGAGCGACCTGCAGATAGCGAATCCTCAGGTGAACGTGGCAATCGATCGCGAGCGCGCGGCAACGCTTGGAGTGACTGCGCAGCAGATCGAAGCGGCGTTGTATAACGCTTACGGCTCGCGTCAGGTCTCGACGATCTTTACGCCGAACAATCAGTACTTCGTGATCATGGAGCTGAAGCCGGAATACCAACGTGATATAAATGCTCTCGGTATGCTCTACATCCGGTCGAATGCTGGCGCGCTTGTGCCGTTGAGCGCCGTTTCATCGATCACGCAGAATGTCGGGCCGTTGTCGATCACGCACTCGGGACAGCTTCCGTCAGTCACCATCTCGTTCAACACAAAACCCGACGTGGCACTCGGCACCGCGACCAAGGCGGTGCAGACCGCTGCCGCCGAGATAGTCCCGTCGAACGTCACGACAAGTTTTTCGGGGACGGCGCAGGCATTTCAGGATAGCCAGAAAGGACTTCTCGCTCTCCTCATCCTTGCGATTTTTGTGATCTACATGGTGCTGGGAATTCTGTACGAGAGCTTCATCCACCCGGCGACGATTCTCACTGGACTTCCGTTTGCTGCGTTTGGCGCACTACTCGCTCTTCTCGTATTCCGAATGGAGCTCGATGTCTACGGCTTCGTCGGCCTCATTCTGCTTGTCGGTATCGTAAAGAAGAACGCGATCATGATGATTGACTTCGCGCTGGAGCTTGAGCGAAACGAAGGGAAGACTCCAGCTGAAGCGATCGTCCAGGCCGCGAGCGTGCGTTTCCGCCCGATCATGATGACAACGATGGCCGCCTTCATGGCAACGCTGCCGATTGCGATTGGACAGGGTGCGGGCGCTGAAGCGCGCCGGCCTTTGGGTGTAGCGGTGGTCGGAGGTCTGGCGTTTTCGCAGCTCGTGACGCTCTATGTGACGCCGGTGTTCTACACGTACTTCGATGAGTTGCCGGGACATCTCCGTCGACTCACGCAGCGATTCCGTCGCCGAGCTCCGAAAGAGCAGCGCCCTGTCCTCGCGGCAAAGATGCCGCAAGTGAATCGGCCGGATTAGGCAACGGCAACTGCCATTAACAACGATGGCACAGATGAAAAAGATGCACAGATGAGTACGAAACTACGGTAAGTGACCAGGTAGAACCAGCGAGACGAAGCATCAGCGAGAATCGTCCGGGATTCCGCCTTCCCCTTAAATCATGCTCAGCTTTTCTCAGCGGATTTTGCCCTTCCAGCGGTGAAAGCAGTTTCCTGTGGTTTCAGTTCGTGAACCTTTCCAGCACCTGCGCCTCCAGCGCTTCTTTCAATGGCTCAAGTTCGATCTTTTCGAGGACGTCCGCAGCAAACGCATAGGTCAACAAGCGCCTCGCCTGCGACATGCTGATCCCGCGGCTGCGCATGTAGAACAGCGCCGTCTCGTCGAGCCGCCCGACGGTCGCACCATGCGTGCACTTCACGTCATCAGCATAAATCTCGAGCTGGGGCTTCGTGTCGATGCGCGCCTCGGCCGAAAGCAGAAGGTTGTTGTTACTCTGCTTTCCATCGGTCTTCTGCGCTTCGGGATGAACGTAGACTTTCCCATTGAACACGCCGTGCGAACGTCCGTCGAGAATTCCCTTGTACAGCTCGTGACTTGGACAGTTGGGCGCAACGTGCTCGATTCGCGTCTGGTGATCGACGTGCTGCTTTCCATCGACCATGTAGAGGCCGTTCATCACTGCTTCCGCAGCGTCGCCGGCAAGAGTCGTATAGACGTTCGTCCGCGATAACGCGGCGCCGGTCGCGAACGAAAACGACTCGTAGCGGCTGTCGCGTGCCTGATGAACCTGGAGGGTTCCAACGTGGAAAGCGTTCTGGCTCTCACGCTGAAGTTTGTAATGACTGAGACGCGCTCCATCAGCAACGAATACCTCTGTTACTGCGTTGGTCAGGTACACATCGGCACCAAGCGCCACATAGCTCTCGATAATCGTCGCCTGCGAATGGCGCTCGGCGAAAAAGAGGTTGTGCGTATACATCGCCGCGCCTTCGGCTCCTGTGTCAGACACGAACACGAGGTGGATCGGCTTGTCGGGAACGCTGTCTGCCGCAAGACGAACCACCGCGCCGTCAGCAGCGTGAGCGGTGTTGAGCGCGGTGAAGCTCCCGCTCTCGGGAGTCGCCAGTTTCGCGAAGTGTCTCCTGATCACCTCGCTGTCGCTTTCGATTTCCGATGCAAGCGTCGTAATCGACAATCCGGCAGCTAGTGTTTCAGCTGCGGGCTGACTCATGAGGCGACCGTTCACGAACACCAGCGTGTACCAGTCCTGACCGTATCCGATTCGGCTCAGTGCATCGGCGGAAACGACCATTCCGGTTTTGGCCGACCCAAACTTTCGCTCGGCGATTGGCGCAACGTTGGTGAAATGCCAATCTTCGTTCTTCATCGTCGGATAACCCGTCGATTCGAACGTTGCCAGCGCAGAACGGCGAAGCTCTGCGAGCCAGGCGGGTTCTGTCGAAGTTTTTTCCCGGTGAAGCACCTCGGTTCCCGCTTCGGTCACGCGGCTGCCCCAGGAATCCAGTCGTAACCGCGCTCCTCGAGCTCGAGCGCCAGCTCCTTTCCTCCGGATTTCACGATTCGCCCCTGCGCGAGGACGTGAACGCGATCTGGAACGATGTAGTTCAGGAGGCGCTGGTAGTGCGTGACCACGATCGTCGCGTTGTCGGGACGGCGAAGCGCGTTCACTCCATTCGACACGACTTTGAGCGCGTCAATGTCGAGGCCTGAATCCGTCTCATCGAGGATTGCCAGTCGCGGCTCCAAGACGGCCATCTGCAGAATCTCGTTGCGCTTCTTCTCACCGCCGGAAAAACCCGTGTTGACCGACCGGTTCATCATCGCCTGGTCCATCTCGACGATCTTCGTCTTCTCTTCCATCAAGTCGAGAAACTCGAGTGGATCGAGCTCGGGCATTCCCTTCGCCTTGCGAATTTCGTTGTAGGCCGAGCGGAGGAAGTAGGCGTTCGTGACGCCGGGGATTTCGATGGGATATTGAAACGCGAGGAAGATTCCTTCCTGCGCGCGAACTTCGGGATCCATCTCGAGAAGATTGCGGCCATCGTAAGTGACGGTGCCTTCTGTCACTTCGTAGGCGGGATGACCTGCGAGGACCTGAGCCAGCGTGCTTTTCCCCGAGCCGTTTGGGCCCATCACAGCATGGATCTCACCGGCGTTAACGGTAAGATCGATTCCCTTCAGGATTTCCTTATCGCCGATGTTCGCGTGCAGGTTCTTTATTTCGAGCACTTTTTCTTTTCTTCTTTTGAATTGTTAATAAGAATCCGAATAACCGCTAGCGATTAGCTAGAAGCTGCTTGCGATAGCGTTTGCTTTAAGCTGTAAGAATTGGTGTTACGTCGGGGGCTTACAGCTTACAGCCTATAGCTATGGCTAATAGGTAACGACCGATGACTGGGCCGTTCCGTTCCTCTACCCTACTGAGCCTTCGAGCGTAATCCCGAGAAGCTGCTGAGCTTCAACAGCAAACTCCATCGGCAAATTCTGAAACACCTCGCGACAGAACCCCGACACGATCATCGACACCGCATGCTCGGCGGATAGTCCGCGTTGCTTGCAGTAAAAGATCTGGTCTTCACCGATTTTTGAGGTCGAAGCTTCGTGCTCAAGTGTCGCAGTGTTGTTCTGGACCTCGATGTATGGAAACGTGTGCGCGCCGCACTGATTCCCGATCAGCATCGAATCGCACTGCGTGTAATTCCTCGCCCCCTCGGCTCTCGGCATGATCTTCACCTGGCCGCGGTAGCTGTTGTTGCCGTGGCCGGCCGAGATTCCTTTCGACACGATGTTGCTCTTCGTGTTCTTGCCGATGTGGATCATCTTCGTGCCGGTGTCGGCCTGCTGATAATTGTTCACCACGGCGACCGAGTAGAACTCGCCAGTCGAATTGTCGCCCTGAAGAATCACGCTTGGATACTTCCAGGTGATTGCTGAGCCGGTCTCGACCTGCGTCCACGAAATCTTCGAGTTCACGCCGGCGCACTTGCCGCGCTTGGTAACGAAGTTGTAGATGCCGCCCTTTCCTTCTGAATCGCCAGCATACCAGTTCTGGACCGTCGAGTACTTGATCGACGCATTGTCGAGCGCGATCAGTTCGACAACCGCCGCATGAAGCTGGTTCGTATCACGCTGAGGCGCGGTGCAGCCTTCGAGATAGCTGACTGACGCGCCTTCGTCGGCAATGATCAGCGTGCGCTCGAACTGGCCGGTGTCGGGATTGTTGATTCTGAAGTAGGTAGACAGCTCCATCGGGCATTTTACGCCCTTGGGCACATAGCAGAATGAGCCGTCGCTGAAGACAGCCGCATTCAGCGCAGCGTAGAAGTTGTCGCTGTGCGGAACAACTGTGCCCAGATATCGCTCGACAATATCGGGATGGTTCTGGACGGCCTCTCCGAATGAGCAGAAGACGATCCCGTACTTCGAAAGCTCTTCCTTCATTGTGGTGCCGACCGAAACGCTGTCAAAAATCGCGTCTACCGCGACACCGGCGAGCTTCTTCTGCTCATTGAGGGAGATTCCGAGCTTCTCGTAGGCGCGCAGGAGCTCCGGATCGACTTCATCGAGGCTCTGAAGTGGCTTGACGCTCTTCGGGGCCGAATAGTAGATGATGTTCTGGTAGTCGATCGGATTGTAGTGAAGGTTGCCCCAGTGGGGTTCCTTCATCGTCAGCCAGCGGCGATACGCCTTCAAGCGCCACTCGAGCATGAACGCCGGCTCGTTCTTCTTGCTGGAAATCAACCGAACGACATCCTCACTGAGACCTCTCGCAATTGAGTCGGTCTCGACGTCTGTCACGAAGCCGTACGCGTACTCTTTATTGACTAACGATTCTATTGCCGAACTCATGCTAACTCCTTGGCGTTACAGCACTTCGTGACGTAGATTGAATCCTAAGTAAATCTGTCGGGATAGTCAACGTAATGGGCACTCAGAGCGCTTTTGAGATGGTTGCAACGGTCAACCAGATTCCCCCCGAGGGAGTGCTGGCCGTTGTGAAGTCCGATGGTCAGCGCGTGTGCCTGATTCGGAGTCGCGGGCGGGTGTCGGCTGTGGCCGACAATTGCACGCATCAGGATTTTGAGATGTCTCTTGGAGACGTTTTGCCCGATGGGTCGATTCAGTGCGCCTGGCATGGGGCAAGGTTTGACTGCATGACCGGTGCGGTGAAACAGGGTCCGGCGTGTGATCCATTGCCCATGTTCGAGCTGAAAGTCGAAGGCGATGACATCCTCGTAGGACCGCTCAACCAGGTATTGGGGACGACTCACGCACGTGACGTCGGAACGCTGGCGGGAGATGCAGGATGAGACGAGCCGATTTTCCGCTTCTGGTAGGTATGCCGGACCTTCATTACCTGGATTCGGCGGCGACTTCCCAGAAGCCTTCTGTGGTACTGAATGCAATCCGGGATTTCTACGTCACTTCGAACGCTAATCCGCATCGTGGGGCGTACGCACTTTCTGTCGCGGCGACGGACGCCTATGACGAAGCGCGTGGCAAGGTTGCGCGGTTTGTCGGCGTGGCTGATCAGGATTGCCTGATCTTCACGCGAGGAACGACCGAGGCACTGAATCTCGTAGCGACTTCGTGGGGCCGGACGAATCTCAGGGCGGGTGATGAGGTCGTCGTAACGGCGCTCGACCATCACGCGAACTTCGTCCCTTGGCAGCAGCTCGCCCTTTCTATCGGGGCGACACTCAAGGTCTGCGAAATAACCGCCGAGGGCCGGCTCGATCTCGACTGTCTGTCGAAGCTGCTGTCGCCGAAGACGAGAGTGGTCGCGTTCAATCACGTCTCGAACGCGCTTGGGACGATCAATCCAGTGAAGGACATCGTTGCTCTCGTTCGTGAGAGAAGCGATGCCTTGATCGTCTGCGACGGCGCCCAGGGCGTTCCACATCTCCGGGTAGACTACGACGCGCTCGGCGTCGATTTCTACGCGTTCAGCGGACACAAGATGTGCGGACCGATGGGAATCGGTGGGCTGATCGGGCGTCGCGCCTTGTTTGACTCAATGCCCCCGTACCAGACAGGCGGCGACATGGTCGAGTTCGTCTTCGACGCGACCACGACATGGAATGCCCTGCCCCACAAGTTCGAGGCGGGCACTCCCAATGCTGCCGATGCGGTTGGACTTGGCGCGGCTGTCGATTACCTCGATTCAATCGGGATGGACGAGGTTCTTCGCCACGAGCAGTCACTGGTCGCTGAGGCCTCGGAGCGTTTGTCGAGAATCGAGGGTATCACCCTTTATGGACCACAAGCATCCGAGAGGAGCGGGGTGGTGAGCTTTACCCTCGAAGACCTCCATCCTCATGATCTGGCGACCATCCTTGATGGTGACGGAGTCTGCATCCGCGCCGGAAACCATTGTGCTCAGCCGCTCATGAGAAGACTCGACGTGAGTGCCACCGCGCGCGCCTCGTTCTACGTTTACAATGACTCGAGCGACATTGACGCTCTCGTCGGTGGTGTGATGAAGGCAAAGGAGATTTTCGGGCATGCAGCCGTCTGACCGGTCAGCGCAGATCAGTGCGCTTTACCAGGAGATGATCCTGGATCACTATCGCCGCCCTCGAAACAAGGGTGAGCTTCCGCACGCCGCGGAATCGGTTCTGATGAAGAATCCGCTTTGCGGGGACGAGATTGGCGTTCAGGTACAGTTCGATGGCGACAAGGTGAGCGACGTCGCGTTCTCGGGGCGAGGGTGCTCCATATCGCAGGCCTCGGCGTCGATGATGACCCAGCTTGTGAAGGGCAAGCCGGTGTCGGAGGTCGAAGGATTGCGTGCGCGGTTTCGCGAAATGGTCATGGGCGATGCCGAAGCGGCTGGCGACGTATGCCTCGGCTCTGCTCGCGCCCTTGGTGGTGTATCGAAATTTCCGGCGAGAGTGAAATGCGCGCTTCTTGCCTGGAATGCACTCGAAAGCGCACTAGCGAACCGCTCAGAGTAGCAGGATTTTCGAGCCGATGACGTTCTCTTCATTGGTTCGTTTCATGTCAGGCCTGAGCGTCGCATTCCTGATTTGTTCCGGCGCTGCGACTGCTCAGCAACCCGGCGATTCCGCAGCCGCCCACCGAAAAGCAGTTCGTGCGCAAAGCGATTTCGAGCTTTACCGGCGGCAAAGTCTGCCCGTTCGAGCCGTTGACGCCGAGCAACACAACTGCGATGCGCGGATCGGACGCTTCTGTCAGTGGAACTCGGTTGACGACACTATACCGCCGGATGAGCCGCGCGGAATAAGGAAAGGCCGCTTGGCGCTGATCAAATCGCTCGATGGTCTGGCACGTCGAGCACCTCATGACAGATGGATAGTCGGCCAGCGCGTACGATATCTACTCGAGTCCGGAGACGATTCTACCGCCGTCTCCGTCGCGAGATCGTGCGGCGCAAGCGAATGGTGGTGCGCGGCTCTGCTCGGGCTGACGCTTCACGAGAGCGAGAATGGACTCGCCGCAGACTCGGCCTTCGCACACGCGCTGGCGACGATGCCGGAGGACGAACGGTGCCGATGGACCGACATGTCTCTCGTTCTCAATACCGCGCAGAGAAAACGTTTCGGTGCAGTTGGGTGCGGCCAAAAGGAGGAGCTCGCCGCGCGGCTCTGGTGGCTGTCAGACCCGTTCTTCGCGATTCCCGGTAACGACAGGCAAGCGGAGCACTACTCGCGTCACACGATGGCGCTCATACTCCAGCCGACGAAGCTCGTCTACAACCTCAGCTGGGCTGATGATCTCAGGGAGATGGTGGTTCGCTACGGATGGGCGCGCTATTGGACTCGCGGCCCCGGATCTGTGCTAGACGCATACAGCGGCGCAGTATCCGGACACGAGGCGACACCGAACTATCACTTCGTTCCCGCATCGTGGCGGGTGGATTCCCTGCCGTCGATCACGTTCGATCTCGATCAGGATAGATCTGCCGAGCGGTACGCTCCGCTTATCGCAAGTCGATTGAAGGAACTCGACCCACAAGTCGCGATGTTCAGGCGCGGCGATTCCGTACAGGTCGTGGCTGCCTATGATGTCTCGGCCGACAGGGATCTCGATTCGTCGGGCGTGTCGTCGTCGCTGGTGCTGGCATCAGATGAAAAGAGTCAACCCGCGATTGTGTCGACGACCGGGGCGAGGGGAGCGTTGACGCTTCACACTGATGGCCGCCCGCAGATGATGAGTCTGGAACTCCTGAGGCCCGATACGCGTCACGCAGGTTGGAAGCGCCAGGGAGTGTGGCTCGCCCCCAAAGCGGCCGGAGAAATTGCGTTGTCGGACATTCTCCTCTTCGAGCCGGGTACGTCCGAGGTGAGAGAGCTCTCGGAGGCATTGCCGTCGGCGCTCGGCAGTAACGTGGCCTCGCGCGCGAAGCTGGGGATTTATTGGGAGGTTTACGGCCTCGCGCGCGCTGACAGTGCCCTGCCGATGTCGATGACGCTCACCCGAATCGCGCGGGGTCCTTTGGAGCGTCTCGGCGAAGCGATTGGAGTGACGCCTAAAACGAACCCATTGAGTATCTCGTGGAGAGAGAACCCCTCGCTCGGGAGCATCACGACGCGATCGGTGATTCTCGATTTGAGTCTCATTCCGAAGGGGAAATATTCGCTGCGAGTAGAGGCGACTCCGAAGAGTCAGGCCCCGGCTTCGACGACTCGGGTCATTGAGATTCGCTAACAATCTGTTGGACACAGAGACCACAGCGACCACCGAGCAAGCCATACTCTGTGGTCTTTTCCTTTCAAGACAAAGTCTCCCACGCACGTTCCTGTTTTTTTTTTTGGGTTCTTCAGGGAATTTAGGGAAATTGGGGTGACAGCTGGCTGCTGAATCTGCATGCTATCCGAATCGGAGGCGTGCTATGAAGGACAAAGGGCTTGAGGACCTGGTTAAGGTGCTGGGTAACTGGAGGGTTTTGAGCTCGTTGGTGTTCAGTCCGATGAAGAGCTAAAACCTGATGAGCTGGGTCAGCCGGCGCCGCAGCTGGTGCTCGAGCTCAGACCGCTACCGGACTATCCGAAACGCTGTAGCCGGTGCGGAGAGATCGTGATCGAGATTCACGACATGAGCGAGCGTCGGGTGCGCGATCTCCCGATCGGAGAGTGGGATACCTGGCTTGTTTTTCCTCGAGCCCGGTTACAATGCCCGCGCTGCGGACCCACAGTCGAAGCGGTTCCCTGGATCGACCGTTATCAGCGCATGACTACGCGATTGGCTGAGAAGATTGCGAAGCTTGCCCAGATGCTTCCGATCAAGCACGTGGCTCTCTGGTTTGGTGTGAGCTGGGATACGGTGAAACAGATAGATCAGCGAGCTCTCGCCACGAGGCTCGGACCGATGGAGGACGGTCTCGATGGTATTCGCTTGATCGCGATTGATGAGTTCGCGATTCAGCGCGGGCATCAGTATGCGACCGTGGTCGTGAATCTGGAGACAAAGCGGGTGTTATGGATCTGCCGTGGCCGCGATCGAGGCGCGCTCGCGGGATTTTTTAATGCGCTCGGATCGGAGAGGTGTGCGCTTATCGAGGCAGTGTCGGTTGATATGTGGAAGCACTACCGAACGGAGATCGAGGCACACTGCCCTCAAGCAAAGGTCGTCTACGACCTCTTCCATGTGGTGGCGATGTACGGGCGCGACGTGATCGATCGCGTGCGAGTGGACGAGGCCAATCTCGTAGCACGAGCTGCGGGGCCGGGCCCAATCCGCAACCAGCGGCGTGTCATCAAGGGAGCGCGATGGCTCCTGCTCAGGAACCGCGAGCACGTGACCAATCGCGCCGATCGTGTCCGTCTACGTGAGCTACTTCACGCGAACAAGCGGCTCTTC
>JBBSGU010000040.1:0-24502 GCA_038253755.1 Gemmatimonadales bacterium
CCATGGCAGCGTCAGCTTGAATCATCATTCCTCTTCGAGGACACGCCCGATCAGCGCACCGCGACATCCGACGTAAAAGGCGACATGGAGAAGTCGCGTCCAATGGACCGTCTTCTTGTCGGCGACGTCGGATACGGCAAGACAGAGATAGCAGTTCGCGCAGCATTCAAGGCGGTGCAATCCGGTCGCCAGGTTGCGGTGCTCGTCCCGACGACGATTCTCGCCGAGCAGCATGCGAGAACATTCGGAGACCGGCTGGCGGATTTTCCCGTCAGCGTTCGCACGATGAGCCGCTTCGCGACGCCCAAACAGCAGCTGGAAGTAGTGGCCGATCTTGCCGACGGAAAAATCGACGTCGTCATCGGCACGCACCGGCTGCTCAGCAAGGACGTGAAGTTCAGGAACCTGGGACTCATCATAGTCGATGAAGAGCACCGGTTCGGAGTCAAGCACAAGGAGCGCCTGAAGCAGCTCAAGCTCGACACCGATGTCCTCACGCTGACCGCTACGCCCATTCCGCGGACTTTGCATCTCTCCCTCGCAGGAATGCGCGATATGACGCTGATGCAGACTCCGCCGCGGGATCGGTCGCCGGTTCTGACTTTCGTCGAGCCGTGGGACGAAGGTCTCATCGAAGAAGGCATCAGCCGCGAGCTCGATCGTGGAGGGCAGGTTTTCTTCGTCCACAATCGCGTGGAGACGATCGATTCAATCGCCGAGCGCATCGCGAGGATTGCTCCGCGTGCGAGAATTGGCGTTGGTCACGGACAGATGCGCGAGCGCGATCTCGAAGAGGTGATGAGGAAATTCGTCGATGGCGAGACCGACGTTCTCGTCTCCACCATGATCGTCGAGTCAGGACTCGACGTGCCGAACGCGAACACGATGTTCGTTGATCGCGCACATCATTTCGGCCTCGCGCAGCTCTACCAGCTCCGCGGTCGAGTTGGACGGTCGCACCGTCGTGCAAACTGTTATCTGCTTGTTCCTGACACCGACATCGATGAGGATGCAAACCGTCGTTTGAAAATCCTCGAACATCACACTGAGCTTGGCGCGGGCTATCGAATCGCGTTGAAGGACCTCGAGCTTCGCGGTGCAGGGAATCTTCTCGGCCCCGAGCAATCTGGTTTCGTGACGGCGGTCGGGTTCGACATGTACCTCCGGATGCTCGACGAGACCGTCAACCGCGTCATGCGCGGCGACACGGCACCGCGTGTCGCGCCGTCCGACGTCACGGTCGATCTGCCGTCGTATCTACCGGATGACTACGTCACGAGCCAGGACGCAAAGCTCGATATCTATCGCCGGCTGACTCACATGATCGATCCGGCGGAGATCGAGTCATTGAAGCAGGAAATCCGGGATCGGTTCGGCCCGCTTCCGGCGCCCGCCGAGACGTTCATGTCGGTCGCCTTGCTGCGCGTGCTGGGCGGTTCGGCGGAGATCGACTCGATGCTGCTGCGTGGCAACGAAGCACGTATTACCTTTCGTGAGCATGCCGTACCTCGTATGAAGGGGATCTCGGCGGCGTTTCACGAGGTACAGTTCCAGGCGGAAGTGCGAAGAGCACATCCGCTTTCGCTCAAATTGACCAGGCTCGGCGGCGCGGAGCTGCTCGGTGGTCTGGTTCGGGCGCTCGCGACGTTACGCGGCCAGGGAAAAGTCCCCGGCTAAAACCGACTCACACAAACATGAAAAAACTCGTTCTTGCCGCCGTAGGCGCGGCCCTCGTAATCACTGGCTGCAGCTCGTTGAAGGATGCAATGTCGGCTCACGTCGACACCGTTGCGAAGGCAGCGGATCAGGAGCTCACGATTAGCCGTCTAGCGACGCTGATGGGGAGCTCCAAGGCACCGCTCCGTAAGGATGTCGCCAACGCCGTCGTCGACGCCTGGACGAATTACCAGCTCGCCGGTGAAGCCGCAGTCAACAACGACAGCCTCAACGATCCCAAAAAAATTGACGAAGCGATGTGGGCTGTCATCGCCAACGTGAAGGCCAAGAAATGGTACGACCTGGTCTCGAAGAGCTGGAAGGCGCCAGACAGTACGGCGGCCGAAGCTGCTTACAACAGCAACAAGATGCTCGCCGCGAGCCACATCCTTCTCCTGACGCCCGACACGACGCCTGCGGGCAAAGCCGCGGTAAAGAAGAAGATCGACATGATTCGCACGCAGGTGAACAGCGCAAACTTCGCCGATATGGCAAAGAAGAACAGCCAGGATCCGCAGTCGGCGGTGAAAGGCGGCGCGCTCGGAATTTTCCCGCGTGGCGCGATGGTCAAGGAGTTCGACCAGGCAGCGGCAGCGCTCAAGCCGGGCGAGATTTCGCCGGTCATCCAGACGTCGTTCGGCTATCACATCATTCGTCGCCCGTTGTTCAGCGAAGTGAAGACTGAGTTCGTCAACGCAATGCAGCAGGGTGGCATGCAGGCGGCCGAGAGCACGTATCTCGCCGGTCTGGAATCGGGCGCCAAACTCGAAGTGAAGCCGGGACAGGCGGCGACGATCCGTGCAGTCGTCGAAGCTCCTCAGGCTCACCTGAGCGACAACACGGTTCTCGCAACGTCTTCGATCGGCAAATTTACCGCCGGAAACCTGGCCAAGTGGATGTCGACGTTTCCGCCTCAGGCGGGAATCCAGGAGCGTGTGAAGTCTGCTCCTGATTCGCTGCTGCCGATCTTTGTCAAGAACTTCGTCCGTAACGAGCTCGTCCTGCATAGCGCCGACAGCGCGAAGCTCGGTCCGGACTCGGCTCAGCTCGCACAGATAAGGGGAATGTTCAGGTCATCGCTGATCAACGCGTGGACGCAGCTCAACCTCGATCCCAAGAACCTCGAGGCAGCCGCAAAGTCGAAGAGCGACCGCGCGAAGCTCGCTGCCCAGCGTGTGGAGGACTACATCAACAAGCTTCTGGCTCAGCAGGCGCAGTACGTTGACGTGACGGAGCCGGTGCAGGACGTCCTTCGCAAGAAGTACGACTATTCAATCAAGTCCGAGAACATCGACAAAGTCCTGCTGGAAGCCGCCAAGGTTCGACTCGCTTCGGATTCCACCACCAAGGCGGGGCAACCCAACTCGGTGGTTCCGCTGCCTAACAATCCAGCGAAGAAGTAGGAATCACGGACGCGGCTGAGGGGTAATAGCAAGAATGCATAAAGTGTTTCTCGTTTCAATCATGGCGGCGTTACCTGCGATAATTCAGGCGCAGGTCGCCGCACCCGCACGGCCGGCCGCCGCGCTGCCGGCTTCCATTCCCGTCGATCGCGTGGTCGCCGTGGTCGGCGATCAGGTGATCCTGTGGAGTGACGTCGTCAACTCCATTAACCAGCAGCGCGCCAGCGGACTCGAGCTTCCAAAGGATTCGGCAGGGCAGGCAGCTCTTGCCAGGGACGCGCTGAACGCGCTCGTTGACGAAGATATCCTCGTTCAGAAAGCCCACCTCTTGAAGATCGAGGTGACTCAGGAAGAGGTGAACAGAACCGTAGACGATCAGGTCAAGCGCGTTCGAGGTCAGTTCCAGACCGATGACGAATACAAGAACGAGCTTAAGACCGCAGGATTCGGTACGCCCGAGGAGTATCGTCGGACCTTGTACGAGCAGTTCTATCGACGGGCACTTCAGCAACGGGCGTTTGAGGAGCTTCGAAAGACTGCCGTCGGCCGTAACGTCAGCGACGCGGAGATCCAGGAAGCGTTCGACAAGCACAAGGCGTCGCTTCAGGCCGCTCCCGCGACCGTGACGTTCAGGCAGATCGTAGTTCCGCCGAAAGCGACTGCGGCGGCGAAGAAGGTCGCGCTGGCGAAGGCTGACGCGCTTCTCGCCGAGATAAAGAAGGGCGGTGACTTCGAGTTGATCGCCAAGCGTGAATCGATGGACCTCGCCTCCAGGCCGCAAGGCGGAGATCTTGGCTGGAACCGTCGAGGAACGATGGTGCCCGAGTTCGACAGAGTGATGTTCGCTCTTGCGCCGGGTCAGGTGAGCCCGGTGATCGAGACGCCGTTCGGTTACCACATCATTCGCGTTGACCGCGTTCAGGCGGCCGAGGTCAAGGCTCGTCACATCCTGATCTCGCCGACGATTGACTCGGCTGATGTTGCGCGTGCAAGAGTTGTTGCCGACACCGTTGCTGATCTGCTGCGAAAGGGCGTTTCGTTCGACTCGCTCGTCGCGAAGTATCACGATCCCGCGGAGGAGAAGGGAATTCTTCAGCCGTTCGTGCGCGATTCTCTTCCTGCTGCCTATCAGTCGGTGGTGGCAGGCAAGAAGGCAGGGCAAGTTGTCGGGCCCTTCGAGCTCGCGAATCCACGCGGTGTGTCGAAGTGGGCCGTTCTTCAACTCGTGAACGTGAATGAAGCCGGGGTATTCGACGAGGCCGAAGTCAAATCAAGAATTAGGGAGCAGCTCGTCGCCGAGAAGGCAACGCGCTCACTGCTCGACCAGCTTCGCAAGCAGACCTATGTGGCGTTAAGATTGTAGGCGTGACCCAGCGCATTGCCGTAACAGCGGGCGACCCTCGCGGAATCGGTCCGGAGATAATCAACAAGGCGCTCGCCGACCCAAGGGTTGACGGGCGCTTCGATTTGGTGGTCGTCGGCCCAACCGGTTGTGGAGTCGAGGTCGATGAAGCGATCGGCGAATGGCAGCCAGGTGATGTCGCACTCGCGGGCCGCCTGGCCGGGCTCGCGATCGAGCGCGCGGCGACGATGGCTATGCGCGGTGAGGTCGCGGGGATCGTAACGGCTCCGATCGACAAGTCAGCGCTGCTCGCCGGCGGATACGATTTTCCGGGTCACACTGAGATGCTTGCGGCCCTCACGCACTCGAAGGTGGTGATGATGCTCGCTGCAGTTCGGGGGGGCGGTGAAGGTGCGCCAAATCCGCTGCGCGTAGTCCTCGCTACGACTCACATCGCGCTTCGCGATGTCCCGAACGCGGTGACAGAAGAAGCGATCGTCGGCGCGGCAAACATTACGCGCGAATACCTGACGAAGTGGTTTGGAATTTCAGCGCCGCGAATCGCACTTTGTGCGCTCAATCCACATGGCGGCGATGGCGGGCGATTCGGAACAGAGGACGACGATATCCTTGCCCCTGCCGCCCGAAAAGCCGGAATTGCCGGACCGCTGCCGGCCGACACCGTTTTTGTCAAAGCAATGCGCGGTGCATTCGACGCAGTGATCGCGCCGTATCACGACGTTGGAATGACAGCGATCAAGGTTGCTTCGTTTGGCGGAGCGGTGAACGTCACGCTCGGTCTTCCGTTCCCTCGCACATCGCCCGATCACGGCACCGCTCTCGACATTGCAGGCCAGGGAATCGCCGACCCGTCGAGTTTTATCGAGGCGCTGCTTCTATGCCGGCGTTTTGCTGCTCTCGCTCAGTCGTCCGGCGGTCGCCAACCGAATGGAGATCGACAGCAAGCGTATCGATCTTCCGGCCTTCCATCGACCGAACGGTAAAGATCGCGCCGCCTGCGATCACTCTGTCGCCGGGTTGAGGAACGCGTCCCAGAACGCCGAAGACAAATCCACCAATGGTCGTCGCGTCTTCGTCCGGGATCTCCAGGCCGAAGCGGTCGTTCAGCTCGCCGATGTTCGTGCCGCCGGAGATGAGCGCCTCACCCGGCCGGGTCTGAACCGGTTCTTCCTCATCCTCAGACGTGTCGTATTCGTCCAGAATTTCACCAACGATCTCCTCGAGCAGATCCTCCATCGTCACGATGCCGGCCGTCCCGCCGTACTCGTCCAGAACGACAGCCATGTGCTCTTTCAGCCGCTTGAAATCGGCGAGCACGTGCTCCACTTCGCGTGACCCTGGAATCACATGGACGGGTCGAATCAGCGCGCGCAGCGAAAACCGCGACGATGAATCGCCCATGTCGTGGTCGTCCCGGTCGATTCGCGATCCGCCGCCCGCCGCCGTGATGAGAATCCGGAGCAGATCCTTCGTGAGAACGAGTCCGATGATGTTGTCTATCGACTCTTCATAAACGGGGTAGCGTGAAAAATTGGAATCTTCGACGATGTGAAGTACATCGGTGAGCGGAGCCGTAACATCGAACGCTATGATCTCAGTGCGCGGGGTCATCACTTCGCGAGCGCTCTTCTCTGAAAATTCGAACACTCCGTCGAGCAGATCCGCATCGCTTGATTGAATCGCCCCGCCTTCCTGCGCCTGCTCGACGAGCAGGCGCAGCTCCTCGGGAGAATGGACACTCTCGTCCTGTCCCGCTGATGGCTGCCCGAACAGTTTGAGCAATGCGTTCGCTGATCGATAAAGTATCCAGATGAACGGGCTCATTACCCACGCGAACAGCAGCAGCGGCGGCGCCAGAAATTTCGCAACGCGCTCCGGATTGTTCAGCGCCGCCGCCTTGGGCGTCAATTCACCCAGGACAACGTGGAGATACGTGAGAACGGTATAGGCGATGATGCTGGCGGCCGTGATTCTCACCGAGAGCTGGATTGCGAACGGCAGTCCAGCGAGCAGCCCCCCAAAGATCTCCGCCAGCGTGCTCTCGGCTATCCAGCCGAGGGCGAGGCTGGCGAGAGTTACGCCGAGCTGGCTCGCAGAAAGGACGCGGGCGATGTTCGACGTAGCCCTGAGGGCAATGCGCGACAGCCGGTCGCCGCTCCGGACCATCGCCTCGAGGCGGGTCCGTCTCGACCTCACAAGCGCGAACTCGGCCGCAACGAAGAAACCGTTCAGCAGGACGAGCGCTAATATGGCCAGCAACCGGATTGTCACGACTCAAAAATATCACAATCCGTCCCCTGAAGACGTGATTTCCGCCCTTCTGGGTCGTCATATGGGCACATGCCACGAATCGACCCGCTCCTCACAGCATTGCTCTCGAACCGCGCGGAGTCTGTACGACTCAGCGAGGGTGACATCGCCCACCTTGTAAAAGCCGGCGCTCAGCACCCGCTCACGCGACAGCCGCTGGGAGATGGCCAGCTTCTGACGCTTCTTCGAGAGATGGCTCCGGCCGAAGTCGCGCCGGCCCTCGGTGGCGTTGATCCGGTGGAGTTTGTCTACGCCAATACCGACGGACGTTTCGTTGCGCGGGTAATGCGTGAAAACGGAACACTCAAGGCAGTGGTGAGCCCGGAGCCGGCGCGCGGAAACGGCTCTCACAAGGAGCTGACGCCAGCGCCGGCCCCGATCGTTCCACCACCGTCGCAAAACCAGGCGCTCGCAAACGCGGCCGCGGTTTCCGCGTCGTCTTCAGGTCGGCCGACCATTGACCCTGCTGCGCACGCCGAGATCGACGCTCTGTTGAAAAAGCTCGTGCAAGACGAGGGCTCGGATCTTCACCTGAGGGTGGGTGAGCCGCCAATGCTTCGCCTTCACGGAGAGCTCAAGCGGCTCGAAGGTCATCCGCGAATGGTCGGCCCGGTCGTGGAAGCGATGTTGAATGCGATAATGCCCGAGCGCAACGCCATAGAATATCGCGATACGAATGACACCGATTTCGCATACGAAATCGAGAACGTCGCCCGGTACCGGGCCAACGCATTTCGCGACCATCATGGTGCCGGCGGAGTCTTCCGCGTCATTCCGGCGAAGGTTGCGACCGTCGAAGACCTTGGAATAACACAGGAAGTACAGAACCTCTGCTATCTGACGAAGGGCCTCGTCCTGCTCACCGGTCCCACTGGCTCGGGCAAGTCAACGACGCTCGGCGGGTTGATCGATCTCGTGAATCGTTCCCGCAACGATCACGTCATCACGATCGAGGATCCCATCGAGTTCGTGCACGTCAACAAGAAATGTGTCATCACTCAGCGTCAGGTTGGGCTGCACACAGGATCATTCAAGCATGCGCTGCGGGCAGCTCTTCGTGAAGATCCTGACGTAGTTCTCATCGGTGAGCTGCGCGATCTGGAAACGATTGCGATCGCGATTGAAACGGCGGAGACCGGCCATCTGGTCTTTGGGACCCTGCACACGACGACCGCCGTGGGGACGATCGACCGGATTATCGATCAGTTCCCCCCCGACCGGCAGGCTCAGATTCGCGTGATGCTCGCTGACTCCCTGAAGGGCGTCATCTCCCAGACGCTCTGCAAGAAAATCGGCGGAGGCCGGGTGGCTGCTCGTGAAATTCTGCTGACGATTCCAGCCGTCTCGAATCTCATTCGTGAGGGCAAGGCCTTTCAGATTCCTTCGGTGATGCAGACTTCGCGCAAGCTCGGAATGATTCAGCTCGGAGACGTTCTCATCGATCTCGTCGATCAGGGCGTGGTCGCGCCGCAGGAAGCGTACATGAAATCCACTGACAAGAATGCTTTCATGACGATGCTCAAGAACCGGGGACACGAGCTCACGATCGGCAACTGACACGTCCTGCTTCCTCAAAGATCCCGGGAGGTGCCGTCTATGGCGGGAGTAGTGGGTCGCCTTGGACTTACTCGGGAGTCTTCAATGGTCCTGCAATTTGCCGGTTGACTCCGGGAACCCCGTAACCGCAAATGGGGAGAACTACGGGAGAAAGCGGCGAGAAAAGCGAGAGACACAATCGGCCACGCGCGAAGTTCTTCTTTTTGATTTACGACGACATTCAGCCGCCGCTGAACCCGCAGTGCTGTCGTTTAACCTTAGATAGGATGAATGGGACGACTCATAGGAATCGCTGGAATGCCGTCCGTAGTTCTCCCGCAATTCTCCCGCTGTTGCTCCCCGCCGTTCTCCCCAATTAGCGGTTATGGTTTTTCCTTGGATTTGAAACTGACCACTACCATAGCGGCCAAGGGTGCAAATAGCATAGCGGGGGAGGTTAACTTTAGATGCTATGCAAAAACAGCAGGACATCCGGAATATTGCCATCATCGCGCACGTCGATCATGGCAAAACCACACTAGTCGACAAGATGCTCCGGCAAGCCGGAGCTTTTCGCGAAAATCAGGTGGTGATGGAGCGCGTCATGGACTCGAATCCACTCGAGCGTGAGCGCGGAATCACCATTCTCGCCAAGAATACATCCATCCGCTGGCACGGGACGAAGATCAACATTATCGACACGCCGGGGCACTCCGACTTTGGTGGCGAGGTCGAGCGGACTCTCCGAATGGTCAATGGTGTTTTGCTCGTCGTGGATGCGTTCGACGGCCCGATGCCGCAGACGCGGTTCGTGCTTCGAAAAGCACTCGAGCTCGGACGTACACCGATTGTCGTGATCAACAAGATCGACCGCCCGGGCGCAGACCCGATGCGCGTGCATGATGAGGTACTCGATCTCTTCATCGAGCTCGAAGCAGACGAAGCTCAGCTCGACGCCGCTGTTGTTTATGCGTCGGCCCGCGAGGGTGTCGCGACGATGGACATGGAAGTGACACCAGTCGATCTCTCGCCGCTGTTTCAGGCCATCGTGGATCACGTGCCGCCTCCGCCCACTGATTCTAAGGGCGCCTTCCAGATGCTCATCTCGACCATCGATTATTCGCCGTACCTGGGACGACTGGGAATCGGGAGAATCGAAAGAGGATCCGTGAACCTCGGCCAGCAGGTAACGCTGCTTCCGCTGGAACCGTCGATGAAAGTAGACCAGGCGAAGGTCACCAAACTATTCGGATACGAAGGGCTCGAGCGCATCGAGCTCGAAACCGCGAGCGCCGGAGAAATCGTCGCGCTGGCAGGTCTCGACAACGTCGAGATCGGACTGACCGTAACGGATCTGGAGAATCCCGAGCGACTCGAGGGAATCTCGGTCGAGGAGCCGACGATCTCAGTCGATTTCCTCGTAAACAACTCGCCCTTTGCCGGCAAGGAAGGGAAGTTCGTGACGTCGCGCCAGATTCGTGAGCGGCTTTACAAAGAGCTCGAGCGCAATGTCGCGCTCCGAGTGGAGGATACTGATTCCACGGACACGTGGACGGTACAGGGTCGAGGCGAGCTCCACCTTACGATCCTGATGGAAACGATGCGTCGCGAGGGATTCGAGTTTCAGGTTTCGCGTCCGCGCGTCATTACTCGTGTGGGTTCGGACGGTGAGCGGCTCGAGCCGTACGAAGAGCTGGCGATTGATGTTCCCGAAGAGTTCCTTGGCGCCGTGATCGAAAAGCTTGGACCGCGCCGCGCCGAAATGCTGGAGATGAAGAATCCCGGGCAGGGAATGGTACGTCTTCTTTACAGAATTCCTGCTCGCGGTTTGTTCGGATACAGGTCAGAGTTCATGACCGATACTCGCGGCACCGGAATCATGCATCACCGGTTCCTCGATTACGGTGGGTGGGCGGGGCCATTGGCGGGCAGAATGCGTGGGACGCTGGTGTCGATGGAGCCGGGTGTGATTGTTGCATTCGCCCTCGCCAATCTGTCGGAACGTGCAACTTTATTTGTGGCGCCGGGCGACAGGGTTTATGAGGGGATGCTGGTCGGTGAGAATTCGCGTCCTGGCGACATGGAGGTGAATCCCACGAAAGAGAAAAAGCTGACCAACATGCGCAGCAAGTCCACGGACGACAATATTCAGCTTGAGACTCCGCGGGAGTTGACGCTGGAAAGCGCATTGGAGTATATCGAGGAGGACGAGTTGATCGAGATTACTCCTCAGTCCATTCGGTTGAGGAAGCGGTTTCTGAGTGCGAATGATCGAAAGAAGCTGTCCCGTGAATCAAAGCGCGAGCGGGCGCTTCTCTAACCCGGAGGAAGTGATTGTATGTTGGACACGTTCGAGTCGCCGGCTGGGGAATTCGCAATCGAGGGCGACGCGAGGAAGCGGGGCGCGGCAAATGTTGGTTACGCAGCGGCTGGTCCGACGGACAGTGACGATCCGGAAGACGAGATCATAAAAGACGATCTCGATGACGATGAAGACGACGACCTCGACGAGCTCGATCTCGACGACGACGACGACGAAGACGATGACGACGACCTCGACGATGATGACGAGGACGACGATGATGACGAGGACGACGATGATGACGACGATCTCGATGACGACCTCGACGACGACCTGATCGATCTCGACGATGAGTTCGACACCGAGGAAGAGGACAAGCACAAAACGCCGGGCCATTTGCGGCGGGAAGACTGATTCGTCACGAACAAGAAAACGCCGCCGGGATTACCGGCGGCGTTTTAATATCTGCTGAGCATTTGGCTGCCGATGCGCCGAAAAAAGGCTTTGGTCTGTAGACGCTGCGCCCATTCTATCCCGCGAGCCGGCGCCATCGGCCTCCTCGCGTGATCACACGGTGAGCTTTTGACGTCGTGCGATTTCAGCGCCCGATATGCATGCCGACAACCACAGCGTGCCGGCGGCATATCCCGCAACCACATCGCTGAAATAGTGCACTCCCAGATACAGTCGGCTCAATCCGATGGCGATGACCAGCATCACGGCACCCGTGACAACGACCGCACGAACGCGCCTCGACCGAATTCGCAAAATCAGTAGATAGCCGAGCATTCCGTAGCCAACGAGCGAGCCCATAACATGTCCGCTGGGAAAACTAAAACTGGACCCATTGAGAAATTGAGATGCCCCGAGTGGTCTCGGCCGCTGGATCGCATTCTTGAGCATTACAGAAAGCAGCGCGACGCCGACGTACGCAGCAGCCCACGCGATCAGGTTTATCCATTCGCGCCGAAACGCGAGATACGCGGCAGCAACGAGCCCAATCCCGGCCATCACGACCGGCGACCCAAGAGCGCTGATTGCGTAAAACACGGAATCACCAAATGGAGTCGCGTGCGACCTCATCAGGGTGAGCACGGTCTCGTCGAACTTCGTCAATGGGTCGCCGTGAATGACGTCCTCGGTTACGCCGCCGAAAAGCCATAGCCCGGCGATGCTGACTATCAGCCCGACCGTGAGGTGGAGACCGAGATATTCGCGCGGTCGAAGCCGTGCCACAGAAAACGGCGCAACGGACGGAAATTGTCTTCGAAAGGCGGCGATTGGCGGAGCGTTGGCCATTCGATCCATCGAGCGGGAAGCGAGGTCCTCGACGTGTGTTTCGTTAGCGCGAAACCACCGGGCTGACAGCACAAGCCCAATCACGAGCGCGACGAGGAGAACGGCGGCGAGACTCGCCTGGCCGATGTAATGCTCGAGCGTCGGAAGATTTTTTCCGAACACGTAGCCAAGAGTGCCGAAGAGCGCTGACCAGACAAGTCCACCAAATGCGTTGTAGGCCGTGAATACGCCGTAGGGCATCCCGCCCGCGCCCGCCAGGATCGCTGCCCACGTCCTGAGAAGGGCAATGAAGCGGCCGAGGAAAACAGTCTTGGGGCCATGCCGTTCGAAAAAGGCTCGAGCCTTTTCGAGATGGGATTCTTTCAGATGCAGCACTCGTCCAAAACGCTGAACGAAAGCCAGACCTCCTTTTCTTCCTATCCAGTAGCCTCCGTTGTCGCCGATAATCGCTGCGGTGGCTGCAGTCGCGATCACCATGTAGATGGAAAGCTTTCCCGTAGTGCCTGCATAGGCCGCAGCGGTGACAAGCGCGGTTTCGCCGGGAAGCGGAATCCCCAGACTCTCGAGACCCACGAACAGGAAGAGGAAGACGTACCCGTACGTCGCGACGAGATTCGTGATCGTCTCATGCATTGCGTGCGGCGAGGCGCCAACGAGACAAAGTTTTCATGAACACGTCAATCGCGAGAGAAGGCGCTCCCCACGCACGATTTGCATCCTGGCGGAGAAGCGAATCAGCAAAGCGACATTCGTCAATTTCACTATCTGCAGTTCAAACGAGCGGCGGTGCTTCATCCATTTAGTGAACCGGCCAGGTGACTCCCTGACCGGTTAAAGCTCGCGCGTCCCGCGTCAACGATCTGTAGGTATGCGAGCTGAGCCGTCTCTATTTGACGGCCCACGACGTCGCCAGCCTGACCGTTCCCCAGGCGATTACCAGGTCGCCATGCGGTGGCCCCGGCTGTCGCGACGGAACGAGCCACATCGTCAGAGTCTCGAGCGGAGTCGCCACTTTAGTCTGCTGAAGGTCGATGCGAGCGATGTCGTTGGCAGGAGCGTACGTCATCGCGGCCTGCATCGGCGACTGTCCCATGTCCTTCTGAATGAGAAGTTTCCATCCCGTATGACTCGGCATTGATTGAAGGACCCAGGTTCCTTTTGGAACATTCTGTCCGCCAATGACGAGATCGACGTCGGTTGTCAGCATCGTCGCGCCGTTCGCGCCGGTACGCCACGCCTTGTCGTATGGCACCAGGCTATCGGTTAGAAGCGTGCGTCCACGCAGATTGGGTTGGCCGTAGTCGATCTTGATCTTCGACGGCTGCGCTGCTGCGCGCGCAACGCTGTCGACGAATGTGACAACGACTTCAGTTGTCCCGCGTCCGCTTGGAGCCACACGCATCGGCTGCTGTGCGCCGAGAATTGTGGCAAGCATCAGAGGAAGGGACGTGAAAGGGAGGGCTGGACGATATCGCATGATGTGGGGCGAATTAGGGGAAACGACGGGGCCGCCTCCGCTTCGGGCGACTAGCCATGTTACACGCACGTCATACGGTAGCGCTAGTCTGCACGCGCGGGATCGGCACGCTGCCATCGCTGCCGAGCTGGCACTCTCGGCCACGACGCTCTCATGTTTTTTCAGTCCTTAACCGCGGTATCCAATCGCTCCCTCTTTATGCTTCACGCTTTCTGATTGCGGGTAGGGATTGTCCCTCAGCAGCCGGGCAAGGAAGGCTTCGTTTCGTGCGAATGTCCTGACCATCGAACCTATTGATCCGCGGCTGAACTTGTTCCTGAGTTGCTCCTTGGTCTTACCCGATGCGTCACCGAGGAAGCTGACTGAGGGAGAAGGGGGAATCGAGAATCCGTTCCAGCTCATGAAATTCAGAACGTTGCCGATGATGTGTTCCGCGCCATCCTCCGCACCCGTGATGACGATGCCACCGACCTTGTTGTCGAAATCTGATTTGCCGGTCTCGAGCTGCTTGTCATTGAGCTCATCCAGACGTTCGATCGCTCTCTGAAGCAGGGATGATTGAATTCCCCACCAGACGGGCGTCGCGAAGATAACGATGTCAGCCCGTCTCATCTTGTTCACGATTTTTGGCCAGTCGTCGTTGTCGATTTCTGTTTTGGTGCCTGGTTGAATGTCGTAGTCGCGCAGACGAACGATCTCCGAGCGGACCCCCTCCTGCTTTTGCAGCACCTCGGCGACGACTTCACAAAGCGTCTGCGTGTTCGAGAGGACCTGCTTTTTCTTGAGGGTTCCCAGAAGAAAAACAGCGCGTAACTCATTCATTGGTTTGTTCTCGTTTGGTTCGGCGCCAGGGCAACCGAAGGGAGGCCGCTTAACACCAGCACGTTGAGGGCCAGAGACTCTTGCGCGATAGAGCCGACACTCCCACTGTTGTTGTCCCTCCCTCTCAGGAGTAGATGATGCAAGCAAGAAATCTCAGTCTTCTTATCGTTGGCGTTGCCGTCATTGCGCTCGTTGTGTTCCGCTTCCTGCCCAAAAAGGATAAGAGTTTCGTATCCCTGGAACTCGTTTGTATTGACGGCGCGATTCCCTCTCCCAGGATCGATCCCGAAGTGGCTGAAATTACCGACCGCACAAAAAAGTTTACCTGGACACTCACGCCCAACAGCAACGTGATCGAGGCGAAGATAATCCCTAAGCCCCTGAAGCCGTGGCCGTTTGAAGACCTTTCTTTTACAGCGTATCCCAACCAGCCGGTCAAATCCAAATCATTGAAAACCGGCATTCCCGGTGATACTTACAAGTATTCGATCGAAGCGCTCTGCCCGCTCGCCGGCGGCGGCCAGAAGACCGTCACCATCGATCCGGACATGATCATTCCCACCTGAGGCTAGAGTAGTGTCCAGCCCCGCGGACGGCGCGACAGACCTTCCCGAATTGATCGGCCCTTACCGGGTCATCAGAATTCTCGGCGAAGGAGGCATGGGCACTGTCTACGAAGCGGCTGAAACTGGACCCGTTCGACGCAACGTCGCCGTAAAAGTTGTTCGCGCCGGTTTCGGGTCGCGCGAAGTACGCGCGCGATTCGAAGCCGAACGCCAGGCTTTGGCGCTGATGGACCATGCGGGCATTGCGAAGGTGCTGCAGGCCGGAGAGACCGCGAATGGCGATCCCTTCTTCGCGATGGAGCTCGTCAAGGGGCCACCCATCAATGACTTCTGCGATTCGCGCCGCCTTTCGACCAACGATCGCCTCGCCTTATTCATCTCCGTGTGTCAGGCAGTACAGCACGCGCATCAAAAGGGCGTCATCCATCGTGACCTGAAACCGACCAACATTCTCGTCACTGAGCAGGACGGAAAACCTCAGCCGAAAATCATCGACTTCGGGATCGCCAAAGCACTCGGTCTCAAGCTGAGCGATAACACGATGGTGACGATGGTCGGGACGCCAATTGGCACGGCGGCCTACATGAGTCCCGAACAGGCCGAATCCTCGGGCATAGATGTCGATACACGCACCGACATCTATTCGCTTGGCGTGATTCTCTATCAGCTCCTGATCGGTAGCGTGCCGAACGAGCCAACGGCTGAAGGAATGCCGGTGTTCATCTATCGGCTCGCTTCCGGTTATGTCGACACACCGCGTCCGAGCGTCCGCTTTGCCGGCCTCGGCGACTATCAGGCAGGCGTTGCCGATGCGAGACGCACTACTGTCGAGCATCTGAAGCGCGATCTGTCAGGCGACCTCGACTGGATAGTCATGAAGAGTCTCGAGGCTAATCGCTCGCGCCGCTACGAGACTGCGAGTGCATTGGCGGCGGACATCAATCGGTTTCTCAATCACGAGCCGGTCACCGCAAGGCCGCCAACCACTCCGTATCGACTGAAGAAATTCATTCGACGCAATCGAACTGCCGTTGCGGCTGCGACGTTCGTGGTACTTGCTCTGGCGGTAAGCGCGGTTCTCGCAACCGCCGGAATGATTCGGGCTGTCAGAGCCGAGCGAGTTGCGGCTCAGGAGGCGGCCGCAACAAGGCAGGTAAGCAATTTTCTCGTTGGACTCTTTCGAATTCCCGACGCGGGCGAGGCGGCAGGGAGCCGCGTTACGGCGCGGGATCTTCTGGATCGCGGCGTAAACACGTCGCAGGCTGAGCTCGCGCATCAGCCGCAGCTACTCGGGCGGATGATGAATACAATTGGCGACGCCTATTACGCGCTCGGTCTCTACGCGCCTGCGATCACGACGCTCGAGCGTGCGCTCACGGCAAAGGAGCGGTCCGCAGCGTCGGATTCTTCCGTCGCCGCGACCGAGATAGCACTTGGCGACGCAATGGCGCGACACGGCGACCTGAAACCCTCCGAGCAGCACTATTCGCGCGCGATTGCTCTTAGTAATCGCGCACCCAAGCCAAACGATCCGTTGGTCGCCCGCGAGCTTGCCGGACTCGCAGTCCTGCGATGGCAGCAGGGGCAGAAAGCGGAAGCGGAATCACTGTACAAGAGCGCGATCGCAATCGACGGAAAGAACCCCGACGAGTTGTTGCTCGCGCGGCATCTCATCGGCCTCGGAGTTGTCTACTGGGCTCAGAAGCGGTATCCGGAAGCAGAGGCGCAGCTCCAGCGTGCTCTCGACATTCAACAGAAAAAGCTTGGACCGGATCATCCCGATGTCGCGACAGTGACGAACAATCTTGGTGCACTCCTCTGGTCGCAGGGCCGCTTCGATGAAGCGTTGCCGCTGTACGAGCGGACGTTGAAGATCTACAACCTGACGTATGACCCATCACATCCGAACATTGCTGCCATTTCCAATAATCTCGCCGAGACTTACTGGAAACTCGGCCGATACAAGGAAGCGGAGCCGTTGTTTCGTCGGGCACTGGCGATCAAGGAAGCGAAACTGGCGTCCGGTCATCCGAGCATTGCCGTAACTCTGAATGGACTTGCCGGAGTCCTTCGCGATGAAAAACGTTTTGCAGAAGCGGAGCCATTTTATCAGCGCGCTCTCGCGATTCGGCGAAAGGCGCTTCCTGCGGGCGATGCCGACATCGCGGAAACGGCGAACGATTACGCGACGCTGCTCAGGGCGACGGGACGGTCGCAGTTAGCGGTTACACTGGTCTCGGAGAACAAGGCAGTGCACTAGGCCAGCCTTGAATCCGAGACGCAACTCTCTATTTCGCCAGCCACACGCTGCTCCAGCTCTGATTGAGGCGGGAGGGATGCGGAACGAACCCGCGGACTCGAGAGCTCGTTGCGTAGATGCGCGAAACTCCGGCCAGCGGAATCGCTGCAGCTTCTTCGTCGATGAGCACATGCATCGCCTCGGCGGCCGTCCTCTGTGCATCGAGACGATCTACGCTCGAGAGTGAACGGTCCACCAGGGAGTCGAACCGTTCGCCTGCGATCATGAACGGTGTGCTTTGCACGTTCGATTTTGAATACCATCTAAGAGCAAGAAGGAACGCCGGGTTTGCATCGTTCTGATTTGGCAGCTCGATGTCCATGTCGAACAGCCCGCTGTTCAGTCGGCCGTTGAATGCAGCGGCGTCCAGCTCATCAACTCGCAAGTCGATTCCGACATCAGCGACCTGAGCCTGAACGTACTGCGCGATCGATCGGTCAACCGTGCCGGACTGGACAATCATTGACAGGGTGAGACTGGCGCCGTTTCGCCGGCGAGTAGCACGGCCAGTCTGTTTCCATCCGATCGAGTCCAGGAGATGCTTTGCCAGGCCCGGATTGTAGTCGATGCCGTGAACGAGTGATGCAAACGGGCCAAGGACAGAGGGAGGATTAACCGTGTTTACCCGCGTGGCGTATCCATCCATTACATGGGATACGAGCGCGTCTCGATCGATGGACAGCGCAACGGCTCGTCGTAAAACCGGATCCGACATCAGCGTGTTCGGCGCCTTTCCTCTGGTGGCAATGTGAATCAGGATTACGGCGCCGGGTGGCGCCGTTATGACTTCGATACCCGGGGTTGATTTCAGGCTCGTGACCATGCTTCGATTGACATCGACTATCACGTCAACATTTCCGGCTCTCAGGGCGAACGCACGGGCGTTGTCATCGGGAATGAAGCGAAAGGTGATGCGAGAAAGTTTTGCCTTGTCGCCCCAATAGGAATCGTTACGATCCACCGAGAGATGGTCGTAGGGCACGTATTCCCGGAACTTGAACGCACCCGTGCACGTCGGGTGAGTCGCGTCGGAAGCCGCTTCGATAATTCCATAGCTCAGGTGAACCATCTGCTCGGGCAATCGCAGGTTTGGCCGGGCCGCATGAATCTCGATTGTGCTGTCATCAATTACGGTTACGGAGCTATCGCCAAGAAAACTGTATTGCGTCTTGTCCTTCACCTGCAGGTCGAGAGTGTACTTGACCGCTGCTGCCGTCAGCGGTCGCCCGTCGTGGAATTGAATTCCGGAACGAAGCGCGAATTGGTAGGTGTTGTTGCCCTTGTACGTCCATCGGGTCGCCAACAACGGCTGGATGCTGAAGTCTGATCCGAGATGCAGCAGTGGCTCACAAATCCCGGCATTGAGCGGATATCGGCCGATTCGCTGGCGATTGAGCTTGAGACCGGCTTCGTCGCCACCGACTCCAACAATAAGACTGTCGCGACCATCGCCGTTCGCCCTCTGTTTCGCAGAGCTGCAGGCAGAGATGACGAGGCATGAAGCGATAATCAGCGTTGCGCCGGACTGGTGCCGCAATCTCATCCGGGAGCCGAGGTCATCGCAGATTCTCCCAGGCTCAATCCGCCGTCATTTGGCGGGACGATGTTGTTGGTCCGCACCTGCAGCCCCAATGAGGCCGGGCGACGGCGAGGGCGTTCACCGTGCCGTTCATCGCAAGGTCGTCAAGGCGCACAACGTTGCAGCTCAGGTGAATTGATACCCCTTCAGCTCATCCACCGCCTGATCCGCTTCTCCCAGCATCGTCAGTAGACGCACCTGTTCCGCGGCGTGCTCAGCGCTGATCTTGCTCATTGCGAAGCCGACGTGAATGAGCACCCAGTCCAACAACTCGACTGCTTCATCCTGTCGTACCAAATCGATATTCACCCTTCGCCGAACGCCTGATACCTCGACCATCGCCATATGCGGCTGGTCCAGCGGGAGCTCGACTATCTGACCGGGAATTGCAAGACACATTTTGACCTCGATGTTCCTTCAGCTTGAATGAATGCGCTGACTCCGGCAAGTGTCAACCGTGCAATGCCTGTCAAACTCGCGCACTTTGAGATATGACTTACCCACGCGTTCAGCGCCCACTCACCGGGAATTGGCTCAAGCTTCCTTAAGCACTTACCTGCTTCGGCGCTTCGTTTCGCTCGTTCCAGTATGGATCGGCGTTTCGATTCTGGCATTCGTCGTTGCGAATCTCGCTCCGGGCGATCCAGCTCAGATGATTCTCCAGCGGGAAACTGGAGAGCCGCCGAGTGCCGAGGCGGTCCGCCAGCTGCGCGGTGAGCTCGGACTGGATGCGCCGCCGGTGGTGCGTTATGTCCGCTGGGTAAGGCAGGCTATCACCGGCGACCTTGGCCGCTCCTACAGAACCGGTCTCCCCGTCACCACGACCCTTATCGGCGCATTCCCGAATACGCTGCGGCTCACACTGACTGCGCTTCTTCTGGGAGTAATCGTCGCGCTGCCACTTGGCGTTCTCGCGGCGGTTCGGAGAAATACGGCGTTTGACCAGCTGTCGCGCATCCTCGCACTCGTTGGAACTTCGGTTCCGTCATTCCTGCTCGGCTACCTGCTGATTCTTTTTTTTGCCGTCATGCTTGGAGTGCTTCCCGCCACCGGCTCGGATGGTTGGCGCTACCTGGTACTCCCGGCGCTCACGCTGGCGCTTAGTGAGGCCGGTGCGCTCACGCGACTTACGCGCGCAGGCATGCTCGAGGTCTTGCGGGAAGACTACCTTGTCACGGCTCGTGCGAAGGGAGTTGGCACACGATCAGTTCTGATGCGGCACGCACTTCGAAATGCGGTCAACCCGATTGTGTCGCTCGCGGGCGTACGACTGGGTCGATTGCTTGGCGGCGCTTTCATTGTCGAGACAATCTTTGCGCGACCCGGTATTGGAAAGACGGTGGTCGACTCCATTCAGGATCGTGACTATCCAACCATTCAGGGATTCATTGTCGTGATGGGCACCCTGTTTGTAGTCATCAACCTTGCGGTTGACATTTTTCACCATTGGCTCGATCCACGAATCCGTGAGCAGTCAGCAGCAGCGGTCCCGGCGGCCCGGCAATGACGAGTTGATGCCGACACCGACCGGAATCAAACCGCGACCAGAAGCCATGGGCCGCTTCGGCAGAATTGACTCGCTGCTGCGAGATCGCACCGCCTTGGCGGGCCTCGTACTCGTGAGCCTGTTTGTTCTGGTCGGGTTCATTGCGCCGGTGATTACCGGGCACGATCCAAATCTCATCGACGCCGTGAGGCGTCTCGAAGGTCCGAGCAGGGCACATCCACTCGGGACCGACAACCTCGGGCGCGACATGCTGAGCCGTCTTGCTTACGGCGCTCGCTGGTCGCTCGGCGCTGTCGCGATTGCAACGGCTTTGATCATGTCGATCGGCGTATCAGTTGGAACGCTGGCCGGGTTCTATGGAGGTTTGCTGGACGAGGGGGTAATGCGAGTGGTGGACGTTCTCCTTGCTTTTCCGAGCCTTCTCCTGGCAATTGCCATCGCGGGTATGCTCGGTACCGGCATGACCAGCGTGATCATCGCACTGACGATCGTGTGGTGGGCCAGCTATGCCCGCATTGTGCGCGGAATGGTGTTGTCCATTCGGCAGCGAGACTTCGTCACCGCCGCGAAGAGTCTCGGCGCAGGTGACCTGCACATTGTGGTCTACCACATCCTGCCAAACATCTTCGCACCGGTGGCGATACTGGCGACCGTCGAAATGGGCGAGCTGATTCTTGCCGTTGCCGGCCTTGGATTTCTCGGAATCGGCGTCCAGCCTCCTGCGCCGGAATGGGGCACGATGGTGAATGATGGACGGTCGTACATCATGTCGGCGCCGCAGCTGATGATCTATCCGGGACTCGCGATAAGCCTCGCGGTGATCGGCTTCAATCTGCTGGGCGACGGACTGCGTGACATTTTCGATCCGCGGGGTCTCTCAGACCGTCACTGGCTAAACAGTCATGGGCAACAATGACTCGCCGTTGACGGGCTTTCGTTGTATATAAAAGAAGGAAGAGATCGAGAGCGGCACCAATCTTGTTGTGTTTGTGGAACGCGGCCGGTTCACGGACAATCCGAATCCGGTTCGCTGACGTATTGTGTTTTTGGCCTTCAACCGAAACCGGTAAATGGCTACAACAATCGAGCGCGAAAAGATCAAGGCGAGACAGCCTCCCATTCCTGCCACGAAGCCGCATCCGCGACCCGAGCGTTTGCCGCTCGGCCCGCTCAAAACCGTTCACGTGTTCTGGATTGCCGGTATGAGCTGCGACGGATGCACAGTCTCGGTGGCCGGAGCGACGAACCCCGGCATCGAGGGACTTCTCCTTGGCACGGTGCCGACCATGCCGCAGTTGATTCTTCATCACACCGTGCTCTCGGTCGAGGCTGGCGAGGAGTTCATTCAGCCACTTAAGGACGCCTGGGAAGGAAAGCTCGAAGACCCTTACGTGATTGTCGCTGAGGGCTCGATAGCGGACGAGCGAATCGCAGCACGCACCGGCGGTTATTTCTCTGCCATGGGAAGCCAGATCCTCGACGGCGCCGAGGAAGGAAGTCCGGTGCCGACGGCGACGTGGATTTCGCGGCTCGCTCCCGGCGCGGCAGCGACAATCGCGATCGGCACGTGCGCAACGTGGGGAGGAGTTCCATCCGCCGCTGGAAATCCGACAGGCTCCATGAGCCTCATGGATTTTCTTGGGAAGGACTATCGCAGCGCGTTCGGACTGCCGGTCATCAACATTCCCGGCTGCGCGCCGCAAGGTGACAACTTCACTGAAACAGTATTTGCCATTCTGCTTTTTCTCCAGGGACTCGGACCGCTTCCATCGTTCGATGAGCTGGGCCGGCCCGCGTGGCTTTTTGGCGAAACCGTGCATCGGGGATGTACGCGCGCTGGTTACTACGAGGAAGGCATCTTCGCGAAGAATTACGGCGACAAGGAATGCCTGGTGGAAATAGGGTGCTGGGGGCCTGTCGTCCAGTGCAACATCGTGAAGCGCGGCGCGATCAACCACATGGGTGGCTGCATGGAAGCCGGCGGGGTTTGCATTGCGTGCACGATGCCTGGATTTCCGGACAAGTTCTCGCCGTTCTATAAGGCACCTCCCGGCGGTATCATCTCCACGACGATGTCCATGGGCGTCGGTGCCGTGGTCCGCAGGGCGAGGCGGCTCTCCAGCCGGAACGCGAACAGCGAAGTTCGCTGGGACAAGCTCGAGCATGTGCCGACCGGGTGGGGAAACGTCGGGTCCCCTACGCCAGCGCTCAAGTTTGTTGAGTTTTTTTACAGCAAGTGGCAATTCTGGGGCTCCAAACATCCGGGGCGTCCAAGAGGCACAGAAGATCGATTCTGGGGAGCCGACCGGCCTGGCACGCGGAGTGACTATCTCGACGACAGCTCAGCCAAAGAGGACACCGATGGCAGACGCTGACCTCTGGCGCGCATGGTGGCTCTGGATGGGAGTCGCCGCTCTCGTGATAGTCATCGCCGCAGTCCTGCTGATTACCATTTGGCTTACGGCCCGAAGCATTCTCGCCCATGCGAGGCGCGCGCTTGCCGCAGCGGAACGTATCCAAAAAAACACCATGCCCATCTGGGCCGTCAACACGACTAACGAAGTTGCGGGCGAGATACTCGAAACGGTGCAGAGCATCGAGGCCAAAGGGGCCAAGCTGGTCGAGGCGCTGGAGAGTCACGCCGGAGCAAGTGGAGGAGCGTCGCATGTCTGAAGTCACCGCAGAAACCGTTCAGACGATCTGGGCGATCACACTTGCTGTGTTTGTGGTCGTTCTGGTTGTTGTCGCCATTCTTCTCACGCTGATTCTGCGCACCGCGCGTGATATCTCGGGCGGGGTGTCCGCGATCTGGAACACCGGACAGCGCATCGCCAACAATACGATTCACATCTCTCTGTTGAAAAAAACGAATATCGTTGCCGGGAAAATCCTCAATTCCGCAGTTGGTGTTGTGCACGCGACGGCCGGTGTCAAGGCGCACGCGGAAGAATGTGGCGGGTGCCCGGCATGCGTCCTCGGGCCGGAATGGCTACGATGAGCGCGATGACATTTCTGGCTGTGGTCTCGCTTGTCGCAGCGGCGGCGTTGTTCCTCGCGCTCGCCGCCTACCTGCATTTTATCTGCGTTGAGCTCGAGAAAATCGGAGGTATGAAGACCAGTGGTTACGGACTCCCGGCCAGCTTCCTTTCGAAGATTCGTCTCGGCGTGCGAGCGATCGAGGTGCAGACGGGCGGCCTCGCGCCAGAGGTGATCAAACTGAACGGGGGGCTCACCGCGATTCGCGACGGGCTCGGTGCGATCGACACAAACCTCGACGGCGTTATCACTGCGGTTTCGGCGCAGGCGGCAACATGACGCACCCCGCAGAATTATTTCCCCGCGCCGTCTACGTCATCTGGTGGACGGGCCTCGTCATCACGCTGGTGTTCTTCGTTCCGATGTCGGTCTACTTCCTTCATCGGACATTCCTCGCGGCGCATTCGATTAAGCGCTACGCGGCAGATGCGTTGCAGGCGGCTGCCGGAATAGCGGGGAATACGCAGCATATTGCCGCGCTTGACTCGACCATCGAAGTGGCCGGACAGATTCTCGGCACCGCCGGCAGCGTCGCGGGCAAACTCGACACTGTCGCCAACGTTCTCGAGCAGAGGGCCGGATGAGGAACCAATCATGCTGCTGATTCTCACGCTCATAACCGTTGCGGTCGTCGTCATCGCTCTCGCCGGTTATCTGATCCTGATTGCCTGGGCGCTTCTTTCAGCGCGGAGGAGTGTTGCATCAATCGCCGACGGGCTCGAAGCGGTTGCTGGTCACACGCAGCCACTTCCCGAAAAACTCACGACGATCAACGAGGCGCTGACTGCGTTGCTGGGCGGCCTTCGCGTTGCCGACGGTCACCTCGGGCGCGCTGCCACGGTCTTCAAGCTCACTTAACTCCCGGATCAAATCATGTGCTTCAAGAATCTCCCCGTAGAGTTTGATTCCTCCGGCAGACCGTTTCTGCGCGAAGGCGTGCGCGATCCATACGCAACCGCCACAGCTACCGCGCCCGAGGGGCCGCGACAGCTCACGGCGGAGAAGATCGAAGAGCTTCTCAAACGCAATGGTCACATCAAGTCGATGGACTTCGATCCCGTCACACGGGTCGCCGGTGCACTCGCTTTCCACTCAGTCGTCGACTTTCAGAAGCGACAGGTTCTCGAGGCGCGGTCGGTGGCGACTCTTTTCCGCGGATACGAAGTCATCATGGTGGGACGCGATCCGCGTGACGCGATTTTCATTACGAGCCGAGCGTGTGGCGTGTGCGGCGGCGTCCACTCGACGTGCTCAGCGCTGGCAATCGAGATGGCGATTGGGTGCTGC
>JBBSGU010000041.1:0-23919 GCA_038253755.1 Gemmatimonadales bacterium
ACTTTCGCGCCTGGACTCGATCGCCTTCGCCAAAACGCGTCCATGCAGCCAGAGTTACGGTGCTAAGGTTGCGTGAATTACTCCGCAACGCCTCATCGCTGATGACCCGGGCACTGTCGAGTCGTTTCAATAGGTAATACGCGTACGATACCCATCCTAATACGAGCGCCGATGCCGGATCATCCTCGCGAGCCGCCTGAAATTGCCGCAGAGCGTCAATGGTGCGGCCGCGGAACAGCAGGTGACGACCGTACTGCACCCTCGCTTCCACGTCGTGGCTGTCAAGTCGAACAGCGGTCGCGAATTCCCGACCAGCGCTGTCCCAGAGGAATACATGCTGATAAGCCAGACCGAGGGCGATGTGGGGTTGCGAAAGTGATGAATCGAGCCGAATTGCGTTTCTTGCGGCGCGCATGACATCGTCCCGTACGTCGGCAGCGGGTCGGTTCTGAAAGTAGGGATACAATGAGAGCGCCATACTAAGCCCCGAATACGCTTTCGCATACTGAGGATCGATTGCGATCGCACGCCTGAAGTAATCAGCGCTGAGACCCACACTCTGACCACGCCGGTCGAGCCACTGTTGCGCCTGCACTTGAAGGAAGTAGGCCTGTGGGTTCGGTCGCCTCGCGGTACGCGGGACTTGCGACGATGAGAATTCCTTTCCGGCAAGGGCTCGCATTGACTCGGCCGCAGAACGAGCAATCTCATCACGCTCGGCCTCGAGCTCATTGGACGGGCGATTGAAGCTCGCCGCCCATCGCTCGCTCCCATCAGCAACATTTATCAGCTGGACCGTGACGATTTGTCGGCCGTTGACCTCATGCATCGACCCCGTGAGCAGAAACCTCACGCCGAGGTCGCGTCCAATCCGCTTGTAATCGTAAGACGGCTGGTCCCCAAACCCGCTGGCGCCTCCGCGGCTCATTACCCGAAGCCATGGCACTCTAACCAACCCGCTGGCGATCTCATCCGCGAAGCCCTCGGCGAGAGACCCTTCCGTCGAATCACCGCCGGTGTGACGCAGCGGAAGCACGGCAACGGCGACTCGGCCCTCCATCGAAAGGGCGCGCTCTGGCCTTGCAGCCAGGAAATATCCTAGTGTACCGATGGCGATCACCACGACGGAAATCGCCGCATAGACGTTATGAGTAAAGCGCGGACTGCGCGCCTCGTTTTCAATTTCGTCGAGTGCCGCCACGAGCTCTTCCGCGGTTTGCGGTCGTGCGGCCGGCTGCTTCTGCAGGCACCGCATGATGAGCGATGCGAGCGACTGTGGGACATTTCCGCGAAGCTCTCGTACTGGTGTCGGTGCACGGTTGCGGTGCGCCGCGAGGAGTTCCTGTGTCGAGCCTTCGTTGAAAGGAGGCCTGCCGGTAACCAGCTCGTACGCCATGCAACCGAACGAATAGATGTCAGCTCGCTCATCGGTTCCCGGATCGCCAAGTGCTTGTTCCGGAGCAGTGTACGAGGGCGTTCCCCGCGCGTCCTCCGCTCCCACGCCGCGATCACCAGACTGCGCCGCTCGCACCGCGAGCGCTATTCCGAAATCGGCGACGACGGCTGCGCCACCGGATAGCATGACGTTGTCCGGCTTTATGTCTCGATGAACGACCCCTTCCTTGTGCGCATGCGCAAGTGCCCTCGCGACATCCCTGAGCACGCGCACGACTTCGCTAATGCTGATCGGGCCTTCATGCAGTCTCTCTCTCAGCGATTGGCCGAGCTCGTGCGGCATGACGAAATAGAGCAATCCGCTGTCATCCCCCGAGTCGTACAGGGGAACGATGTTTGGATGTCGCAGTCTTGCCGCGATTGCGATTTCGCGAAGAAAGAGCTCACGTCCGAGAGACTGTGCCAGCTCCGGGCGAATGACTTTTACTGCTACATCGCGCGAATGCTTCAGGTCACGCGCCAGATATACTTTCGCCATGCCCCCGCGTCCGATCAGTGGCCCCACCTCATAGCGGTCCGACAGCAACGCTGGCATGGGAACGTCAGGCTCTTCCACCAACTGATCAAAGCGATCGAGCGCGGGCCGGTCGAGCAACGGTCCATCGCGTTCGCAATCGGCCACCATTCGCAGCAAAGTCTCGGAGCGGGCGGTGTCATCTCCGCAAATCTGAAACAGAAGCTCCTGCCGCATCGCGGGTGGAGTATCGAGCAGTTGATCCAGCAACGGGCTGAGCTCTGACCAGTTCTCCGGGAGATTTGGCCGCGACGCAATCGGCTCGCCGGGTTTTGGGGACGTCACTCGATCAGTGCATGTCGGAGAAGCATCCGAGCCTTTGCCCAGTCGCGCTGAACGGTGCGAACAGTGATTCCGAGGGCTGCGGCGATCTCCTCCTCGCTGAATCCTCCGAAGAAGCGGCAATCCACAATTCTTGCAAGGCGCGGGTCAATGATAGCCAGCCGCTCGATTGCGTCACTCAGTTGAAGCATGGCTTCGGGTTGGTCAGACGCTGCTATCTGCTCGTCGTCCAGAGCGACGCGGCGCAGTACTCCGTCCCGCTTGTCTGCGCACCGCGCTTTTGCCCTGTCCACCAGCACGTGTCGCATTGCGACCGCAACGAGCGCAAAAAAATGAGCCCGGTCACGCCATGCCACCCGCGACTGATCCACGAGTTTGAGGTAGGCTTCGTGAACGAGCCCCGTAGTTGAAAGCGTACCGCCGATGTCACGACGCGCAAGCTGGCGCCGGGCGATCGCATGGAGTTCGTCGTAAACGAGCGGTACAAGGCGATCGAGCGTCGCCCTCCGTCCGACCCGGAGCTCGGCGACCACGTCCAGCCCATCGATCTTTCCGTCGGTGCTGTCGAACGCGGGGCCGGCTGCCATCTCTGCCTCTCCAATCGGGATGTCACAAACACCATTGGTCGATATGCGGAACGGGCTGCTTGTCCGCCCTACAACATGAGCCGCCGAGGGCGGAGAGGCAACGCAATTTTCCAATGGAGCGAGCGGACGGAGAACTATGCCGCGGCCGTGGCCTCTTCGTACTCCGCCATCGCGACATCTCGGCCATGCTGAGCGAGGTATTCGGCAAAGATGCCTTCGATCTCGCTGAATTGATTGACCGCATAGAGCTCCTTTCTCAGCTCGCCCGAGTCGCGCAACCCTTTCACATACCAGCCGAGGTGCTTGCGGAACTCGACGGCGGCACCGGCGAGATCGGCATCGTAGCTCTCGACCATGCGAGCATGATCCATCGCGATCGCGAATCGCTCTTCGACCCCTGGGGCTTGCGGCTTCTGCAAGCCAGCGAGGAGTGCCTTGGTCTGGTTAAAGATCCACGGCTGACCAAAGGCACCCCGAGCGATCATCACGGCGGCACACCCCGTCTCACGCTGGAGGCGCACCGCGTCCTCGGCTGTCTTGATATCGCCGTTTCCGATGACGGGGATCTCGAGAGCGTCGGCGACGGCCGCGATCTCCTCCCATCTTGCTGAGCCCGAGTACATCTGCGTTCGCGTGCGCGGATGTAGCGCAAGTGCTCGTGCTCCGGCGTCCTGGCAGCGAAGTCCGATCGTTACCGGATCGCGCATCTCCTCGTTCCAGCCACTCCGGATCTTTACGGTCACCGGCAGGTGAGTGGATGCCGCAACCGCTCGAATGATGGTCTGCACCATGTCGAGATCCTTGAGACAACCCGAGCCGCCGTTCCGGCGGACGACTTTCTTCACCGGGCAACCGAAGTTGATGTCAATGAACTCCGGCTGAAACACGTCGGTAACGAGAGCCGCCGCATCGCCCATCGCGTCGGGATCGGCTCCGAAAATCTGAACCCCGATCGGCCGCTCATCGGATCCGAACTTCAACTTTGCAAGCGTCGCCTTGTTCTCGCGCCGAATTGCCTCTGCCGACAGGAACTCAGTGACAACAACGTCGGCGCCAAACTTTCGACACACACGACGAAACGGCGACTCCGATACGCCGGCCATCGGGGCCAGGTACAGGGGAAGTTCCGAGTCGATTGCGAAAGGAAAGCGAGGCATCATCGAATGGTAACGGAGCTTCCAAGTGCTTGCAACATCGTGGTTTGACACTCGATACCGCAAACCTTAACTTGCTTGGCTCCGCGTCGTAGCGGCGAACCAGAAAAGAAGAGGCAATTGATGGAACTGCGCGAGTTTTTCTCTGAAGACGCTATCAAGCTCGAGCTCCAAGGAACGACGAAGGACGACGTTCTAAAGGAGCTGATAGCACTCCTCGGCCTCGATGACAAATCCGAAGGCATGCTCTTCAAGATGCTCAAGCGCAGAGAGAACCTCGGATCGACGGGAATCGGCCGAGGCATCGCTATTCCACACTGCCGGTCGCTGGTCGTTTCCAAGTTACGCGTCGCCTTCGGCCGCAAGAGTGATGGGCTCGATTTCAAGGCGATCGATGAGAAGCCGGTTAATTTCTTCTTCCTGATCGTCGCGCCACCGCTCGAGGTATCCAATCAGTATCTCCCGGTGCTCGGGAAGATCGCGCAGTTTTCCAAGGAGCCGGATGTGCCAGAGAGGCTCTTCGGGTTGACAGAGCCCTCCCAATTCATGGCTTTGCTCGAAGAGAAAGGCGTTTGAGATTTCTCCTGAACAATTGAAAGGCCCCGCGTAATGCGAGGCCTTTTTCGTTTCCTGTCGGCTATAAGCTGCTTATTCAACTGCGAGGATTGAGATGTGTCGCATGCTGGGCTTTTATGGAAGTATTGCCATCCCTGTAGCGCCGACGACGACAAAAGTTTCAAGATGGCAATACTTCCATACGAGCCCAGCATGCGACACATCTCAATCCCCCGGTCGCAACACCATTGCACGCCCCGAGCCTCACTCCCACTCGATCGTCGAAGGCGGCTTCGACGACACATCGTAGACAACCCTGTTGATCCCAGCAACGGAATTGATAATCCGGTTGGATATCCTGCCGAGTACATCGTATGGAAATGGATACCAGTCTGCAGTCATTCCATCGGTCGATGTAACGGCGCGCAGGCCCAGCACGTTCTCGTAAGTCCTTTCATCCCCCATCACGCCGACGCTTCGCACCGGCAGCAAAACCGCGAAAGCCTGCCAGATCGTGTCGTACAGCCCGGCTTCGCGAATCTCGTCGAGGTAAATGGAGTCGGCCTGGCGAAGCAAATCGAGCTTCGGCTTGGTGACGTCACTGAGAATTCGAATCGCCAGGCCCGGCCCGGGAAATGGATGCCGCCCGACCATCTCATCTGACAACCCAAGTTCGCGACCAACGTTCCGGACCTCATCCTTGAATAACTCGCGCAACGGCTCGATGAGCTTGAAGCGCATGTCAGGCTTGAGCCCGCCAACATTGTGATGCGTCTTGATCGTTACTGACGGTCCGCCGAACGGAGACGACGACTCGATTACGTCCGGATAAAGAGTTCCCTGCACCAGGAACTTCGCATCTCGGCCGGCATCGTCCGCGGCCTCCTCGAACACATCGATGAACGTGTGCCCGATGATGGTGCGCTTCTTCTCCGGATCAGTGACGCCGGCGAGTGCCGATAGAAATCTCTCCGCCGCATCGATGGTGACGAGCTTGATTCCCATGTGCTGCCGGAATGTTCGCTCCACCTGCTCCCGCTCGTTGAGCCGGAGCAGGCCAGTGTCTACGAAGATGCACGTCAGCTGATCGCCGATCGCCCGATGGACCAGCGCAGCCGCGACGGCTGAATCGACACCGCCCGACAGGCCGCAGACTACATGCGCGTCTCCGACTGTCTGCGCAATCTTGGCCACCTCTGTCTCGATGTAGGCGCCAGTAGTCCAGCTTGGCTCCGCTTTGCAGATACCGAAAAGAAAATTTGAGATGACTTCACTGCCGCGCGTTGTGTGCGCAACTTCGGGATGAAACTGAACGCCGTGAATCGGCTTCGTCTCATGACGGAACGCGCTCACCGGATTGCCCGTGCTCGATGCAGTCGCCACATATCCGGCAGGCGTTGACTCGATGTGATCGCCGTGACTCATCCACGCGGCGAACCTCGGCTGCTCATTGAACCCGGAGAACAATCCTTCAGGTTTTGTCACCGCAATTTCTGCTCGTCCGTATTCGCGTCGACCCGCGCGCTTTACTTCCGCGCCCTCGAGGTATGCGATGAGCTGCATCCCATAGCAAATGCCGAGTATCGGTGCAACGTCGAGAAGCGCCTTGTCGGCGAGTGGTGCACCATCCGCGTAAACGGAATTGGGGCCGCCACTCAGAATTATCCCGGTGGGATTCCAGTCACGAATCCAATCGAGCGTTCTGCTGGATGGATGAATCTCTGAATAAACCCTCGCCTCTCGAACTCGCCTGGCAATAAGCTGCGTGAACTGTGAGCCGTAATCGAGAATGAGGATCCTGCTGCTCATAAGCTGATGACTTCCACTTCTCCCGTCTCGAGATCGAGAATCGCGCAGGTGCATTTGCCGTGGAGCCACCCGCAGGCCTCGCCAGGATTGACCAGAAGCGTCTCTCCGCGAGTGATCGTCTCCTGCACATGGGTGAATCCGTGCACGACGAACTGGTGAGCGTCAATCGATCGCTTGTTAACCTCGCCGAGATCGTGCACGATGAGGATTCTCTTGCCTTGAACGTCGAAGCTGTGCGGCGATTCGTATAGCTCCATTCCCATTCCGCGCGCCGCGACTGCGCGCAGGCCTTCCTGATCGCCGTCATTCCGGCCAAAAATCCCCAGAAGTGCCATGTCCGATGCAATAAATGGCTCGAGGGAGAAAGGAGAGCAGTAATCGCCTGCGTGCATCACGAGCGTTACTCCCTTGTCCCGCATCATCTGGAGCAACTCCGCGATCGCCGGAACGCGGTCGTGGGTATCTGCCATCAGACCTACTCTCATTTGTCAGTTCTCCATTGAGGAGCAAGCGTCTCGTTCCGGATGAGGTCGGAATAAGTTTCCCGTTCGGAGACCACGCCAAATCGTCCGCTGTCAACGATGACTTCCGCAACTCGCGGGCGAGAATTGTAATTGGAAGACATCACGAACCCATAGGCGCCGGCAGAGTGAACGGCGACGAGATCGCCCGGTTGCACGTCGTCAACGTCACGATGCAAGCCGAGAAAATCGCCGCTCTCGCAGACGGGACCCACAATGTCGGCAGTGGTCCGGTTTGCAGTCGCCTCGACAGCCTCGATCCGGTGGTACGCGTTGTAGTGCGAGGGTCTGATCAGATCGTTCATGCCCGCATCGACGATGATGAAATCCTTGCCACCACTTCGTTTTCTGTACAACACGCGAGTGAGCAGGATCCCGGCGTTGCCAACGAGAAACCGGCCAGGCTCAACGATTACCTTGAGACCTGTCGGCGCAACGATCCGGGTCACCACCGCACCAAACTCGTCGACATTGATCGGATGTTCGGTGTCATATGAGACGGCAAGACCACCGCCGATATCCAGGTATTCGAGATGCGCGCCTTCGGCTTCAATCTCGGTCCTCAGCTTAAGCAGGCGGCCCAGTCCAATTTCATAGGGCTCGAACTGGGAGATCTGCGACCCGACGTGCATGTCGAGTCCAATAAGGGAGATGTTCGGCATCGCCAGTGCCTTTTTCGCGACGAGAAGCGTCTCGTCGAACGGAATGCCGAACTTCATGCCCTTTACGCCGGTCCGTGTGTACGGATGCGGGGTGTCAACCATGACTTCCGGATTTACGCGCAATGCAACGGCCGCTTTTTTGTCGAGTCGTCCAGCGACGTCGTTCAGAAGAGCCAGCTCTTCCTCTGATTCGACGTTGATGAGCAGGACACCGAGCGTTAGTGCCTCGGTCATCTCGCGTTCGGTTTTCCCCACACCGCTGAACACGATTTCGGCGCCCTTGAACCCTGCGGCCTCAGCGCGATACATCTCGCCACCGGAAACGATATCGACGCCCGACCCCAGGGCGCGAAGAACGCTCAGGATTGCTAGATTGGAATTTGCCTTGACGCTGTAGTGCAGACGATGTGGAACGCCACAGAGCGCTGCATCCAGCCGCCGATACTGACTGCGAATGTCGGCAAGACTGTAGACGTAGACGGGCGTGCCGACGGCGTTAGCAATCGCGTCGAGCGAAACTCCGTCGCACGAAAGAGTGCCGCCGACAGTGGCAAAACCGGTTCCGTCCTCGGGCAGGGGTTTCCGCGCTGTCACGGCGCGGTCGTACCAGCGGCGGACGTGCTCAATATGCCTTCGCCCAGAGAGCTTCGACTATGGATTTTGCACCGCACTTGAGGCAGGTCGTCGGCGCCTCGGCGGACCGAAATTCTTCGTCAGGCAGAACGCGAATCGTCGCTTTAGTCTCGTCCTTGATTTCCTGCTCGCATTTCTCGCTGCCGCAGAAGCCGGCGTAGACGAAACCACCCTTACCTTCCATCAAAGTCTTGAAGTCGTCGTACGAAATATTGCCGCGAACGCTGTTGGCTTCGCGTCGCTCAAATGCGTCGACGCGCATGTCGGTTTGAATTATGCTCAACAGATCGGCAACATCTTCGCCGATCGAGTCGAGCGTTACGGTCCGCTTGACGCGGTTGTCACGGCGAACGAGAACACACTGATTGGCATCGAGATCGCGAGGACCGAATTCAAGCCTCAACGGAATGCCGCGAAGCTCCCACTCGTAGTACTTCGCGCCTGGTTTGATGCCTTCGCGGTTGTCGAGGTGAACGCGGAGCTTGCCGGTCTTACGGCGCTCCCAGCTCGACAGCGTCGCTGAAATCTGAGCGGCCGCTTCCATCACGCGGACCTTGTCTTCGTCAGTCTTCCAGATGGGGACGATAACGAGCTCTATCGGGGCGAGTAGCGGTGGAATGCGAAGTCCGTTATCGTCACCGTGCGTCATTACGAGTCCGCCGATCATTCTGGTGGATACGCCCCAGCTGGTATTCCACGCGAATGCAACGTCGCCAGCTTCGGTCTGGAACTTCAGGTCGAATGCCTTGGCGAAGTTCTGACCCAGGTTATGTGACGTTCCTGCCTGGAGCGCCTTGTTGTCCTGCATCATCGCTTCGCACGAGAACGTACGCAGGGCTCCCGCAAATTTCTCCGAATTCGTCTTGATGCCGGTAATGACTGGCATAGCCATCCAGCCTTCCATGAAATCGCGATACACGTTCAGCATCTTCCGCGTCTCTTCCTCGGCCTCGGCTTCGGTCGCGTGCGCAGTGTGTCCCTCCTGCCAGAGAAACTCGAGGGTCCGCAGGAACAGCCTCGTCCGCATTTCCCATCTGACGACGTTTGCCCATTGGTTGATCAGCAGCGGAAGATCGCGATAGCTCTGCACCCACTTCGCGAACATCGCATAGATGATCGTTTCCGACGTTGGCCGGATTACGAGGGGCTCGTCCAGCTTCTTGCCGCCCCCATGGGTAACTACCGCGGTCTCCGGCGCGAAGCCCTCCACGTGCTCGGCTTCCTTGCGCATGAAGCTTTCAGGAATCAGCAATGGAAAGTAAGCGTTCTCGTGACCCGTTTCCTTGAACTGAGTATCGAGCTGACGCTGCATGCGCTCCCAGATGCCATACCCTCGCGGACGGATCACCATGCATCCGCGCACTGGTGAGTAATCTGCGAGCTCAGCACGAAGAACAGTCTCGTTGTACCACGCACTGAAATCGTCAGCGCGTCTGGTCAGCTTCTTGTCGTCAGCCATATCGATTTCTACAGTGAATTGATGAACTCAGTGAGCTGAACCGATTGCTCGCTGCCAGACTCGAGATCCTTAACGGTTATTTCGCCTGCTGCAAAACGGTCGTGCTTGAGAAGCACAGCGTGACTTGCACCGGCGGCGCTCGCCGATTTGAGCTGCCTGCCGAGCTGCTGCGGTTTCAGGGAATATTCGACGCTACGATCGCGCCTACGCAATTCGGCTGCGACCGACATCACCTGAGAAGTGAGAGTCTCGTCTTCGCCTGCTACCCAATAATCTGTGCGAGCCGGAGTGTCCGGAATCATCCCGCGGCCACGCAACAGCTCTCCCACGACCACGTCGCCCATTCCAAATCCAAGAGCCGGCAGATCCACGCCGCCCAGTGTCTGAAGCAGTGTATCGTAGCGACCGCCTCCACAGATAGCCCGATACTCGCCGGCCGTGTCGAATAGCTCGAACACGATGCCCGTGTAATAGGCGAGCCCGCGAACAATCGACAAGTCCAGCTGCACCCAGTCCGCAACTCCCAGTGCCTCCAGGTAAGCCAGATATTGATTCATCCTCTCGACATGCTCGGCGATGGCCGGAATAGATCCGTACTGCGCCGACAGGTCGCTGAAATTACCGACCGCGAGGAACTGATCGATTCCATCCGCAATCTTCGCGGATCCGACGGCTTTCTTTAGCTTTTCGCGCGAAATCTCGGCCGGCTCCCTGCCGCGCTTGTCGATCACGGCGTACACGCCACTGAGCGAATCCTCAGGCGCGCCGGCGTTCGTGATCAACGCATTCAACAAACGTCGGTCGGAGACTCGCGCCTTTACGTCGTTCGAACTCAGACCGAATTCGCGCATGATGTCGAGTGCGATTGCCAACAACTCCGCGTCAGCTGTCACGTTCGACTCGCCGACGATATCGGCGTTGAGCTGGAAGTGCTCACGCAGGCGGCCCTTCTGCTGGCGTTCGTATCTAAAAAGTTGCGGAACCGAGAACCACCGCACCGGCTTCCTGAGCGCGTTTGCCCGTGCTGCGACCATTCGCGCAAACGTCGGCGTCATCTCCGGACGCATGGCTACTTCGCGGGCTCCCTTATCAGAAAATGAGTAGAGCTGACCAACGAGCTCATCACCACTCTTTTTTCTGTAAAGGTCGAGTGGCTCGAGCGGAGGCCCGTCATACTCCGAAAACGCATAGCGCCGGAGAACCCGGCGCCACACGCTCATGATGTATGCGCGTTCCGCAAACTGTTCGGGATAGAAGTCTCTGAACCCCGGTAAAGCTCCTTGAGCCATTGCTCAAAGCTACGTCCTACATGGACTTAGCGGCAAGCAGTTCATGCATCGGTTTTGGGATTTTCATCGGTCATACGGCTGTTTCGCCCAGTGCGACGAGGGCATCGCCAACGGTGTGAAACGAACCTGTGATGACGACGGTTTCGTCCGTGCTTTTTTTTGCGGTGACAGCATTGACGAAGTTGCGTTCGATCCTCGCGTTAATTCGCTGTTCGACTGCAAACGCCAGCGCAACTTCGGGGCTCCACGCTCGGTTCGCAGGGGCAGTTGGAGGCGCGACAAGGACTATCTCGTCGACGCATGTTGACAGAACTGTCATCATTGCGCGCCAGTCCTTGTCCGACAGCACGGCCAGCACCGCGGTGATCGGGTGCGGTAACGCAAGTTGCTCGATGGTCGCAACGAGGGACCGCATTCCGTCTGGGTTGTGGGCGACATCGAGCACATAGTTTCGGAGAATCTGGAAACGACCTGGAAGACGCACTTCGGGCAGAACATTCGCCGCATCTTCTAACGAAACTGCCCACGGCGGGTGTGCGGCATTCAGCATCGCCAGCGCAACGGCAGCATTGTCCGCCTGCGCAGCTCCGATCAGCGATGTTCGCATCTGGATTGACTCGCCGCCGTGTTGCATCGTGAACCATGTACCGGTCTTTCGAAGATGAACATCTCGCGGGCAATACAGGCGAGTGGCATCGATGACATGCTCGACGCCTGCGTCTTCACCAGTCTTGTAGATGGCGTTCCGGGCTTCAGCGGACATCGGTCCAATCACCGAAGGCGTGTTGGGCTTGAAGATTCCCGCCTTTTCGACCGCGATCGACTCGATCGTGCTGCCGAGGAACTCGGTGTGGTCGATGGATATCGATGTGATGCCGGAAGCAATCGGATTGATCACGTTGGTCGAGTCGAGTCGCCCTCCGAGGCCGGTTTCAATTACGGCGACGTCTACACCCGATGTCCAGAAGTAGTCGAACGCCATCGACGTGGTTATTTCAAAAAATGTCCCACCCATTGCTTCGGCGTGCGGCGACCATTTGGCGAGAAAATCGACGACGTACTGTTCATCGATCATCGCGTCGTCGACGACGATGCGCTCTCGAAAGTCGATCAGGTGCGGTGATGTGTACCGCCCGACGCTGAGTCCCTTGGACCTGAGCAGCGCATACAGCGTGGCAACGACGCTTCCCTTCCCGTTCGTTCCAGCAACGTGGAAAGTCTTCAGCCGATCGTGAGGATTTCCAATCAGCTGAAGAAAATCGAGTGTGCGCTGGAGCCCGAACTTCGAGGTCGCTCCGGTCCGCGCGAAGAGCGCGTCGAGAGCTTCTCTATAGGCGGTCAGGCCGCGGTCCACCCCGTGGCTGCCGGCTTGCCACTCATGTGTCGCAGAAGCTGACCCACTGTCTGCTTCAGATCCCTGCGGTGCACCACGAGATCGACCATTCCGTGCTCGAGGAGAAATTCAGACGTCTGGAAACCTTCGGGCAGATCCTGTCCGATGGTTTGCTTGATTACCCGCGGACCGGCGAATCCGATGACTGCGCCCGGCTCCGCAAGGATTGCGTCCCCGAGCATCGCATAGCTTGCGCTGACGCCGCCCGTTGTTGGGTTGGTGAGGATCGAAACGTATGGAATGCGACGCTCCGCCAGCTGCGACAAAATCGCGGCTGCCTTCGCCATCTGCATCAGGCTGAGAACACCTTCCTGCATGCGCGCGCCGCCCGATGACGACACGAGGATGAATGCAAACTTCCTCTCGAGGGCCTTCTGCCCTAGTCGCGCGATCTTTTCGCCGACTACCGATCCCATCGAGCCGCCCATGAACGCGAAATCCATCACTCCAAGGCAGACGGGGAGGCCGAGCAGCTGGCCTGTGAACGTAAGAATCGCGTCCCCTTCGCCCGATTTCGCGAGGGCTTTCGTCAGTCGCGCGGGATACTCGGGAAAACCGAGAGGATCGGTTGACCTGATCTCGGTCTCGGTCTCTTCGGTGGTTCCATCGTCGAGTAGAATATTTACGTAGTCGATTGCCCGGATTCGGCGATGGTGCTCGCAGTTGGGGCAAACGTTGAGATTGCGAATAAATTTCTCGCGAATGTCAGTGTGACCGCACTGCTCACACTTCTCCCATGCATCCGCTGGAATTTCGAGCCGCTCGCGACGTGGAGTGCGGGGCTTTTTCTCTTTCCGGAACCAAGCCATTCGTCGAAATGTGACTGGCGAGAGTTCGGGTGGCAACCCTTGAACAGCCTTTGACACAGAGACCACAGAGACCACAGAGGATGACGCTCAAGTCACCTGCTTAGCTGGCTCCTCGCCAAACTCCAGCTGATGAATTGGGGTTTAACGACGGGACCAACCGTCTTAGCTCAGATAGAAGTTCCGTTTCTTAAACCCAAAAAAGGAAGGACTTGCGGTCGAGAGAAGCTCTCAAAGCAAAAGACCGCAGAATCTCGTCCTCTGTGGTCTCTGTGGTCTCTGTGTCCATCAGCCTCGGTGGTCTCGTTCTCTGCGACCTCTACGAAGCCTTGAACGCCGCCTTGCCTCTTCCCTCTCCCGAAATTCTCATCAGCACGCCGATCGCAAGCCAGCTTGCGAGCATGAACGATCCACCATAACTGAAGAACGGCAGAGGAATTCCGGTGATCGGCATGAGATTCAGCGTCATTCCAACGTTAACGAGCACGTGAACGAACCAGCTCGCCATGAGGCCGAACGCGACGAGCGAGCTGTACGAGTCGTTCGCCCTGCCGGAGATCTGGGTGATGCGGAGGAACAGCACAAGGAAAAGCGTCAACGCTACCGTCACACCGATGAAGCCCATCTCTTCGCCAACGACAGCGAAAATGAAATCCGTGTGCTGCTCGGGAAGAAACGCGAGCCGTTTCTGAGTGCCAAGTGTAAAGCCCTGACCGAAAATTCCACCGGAGCCGATGGCGATCTTGGATTGAATTACATGATAGCCCGATGCTTTCGGGTCAGCAGATGGGTCGATGAAGACCTTTAGTCGATTCTGCTGATACGGCTGAAGCTTCTCCCACAGGATTGGCGCAATTACGCCGGTCGCAATGTTTGCCGCCAGCAGAACAATTCCTTCGATCAGATACGGCCTGTAATATAAAATCAGCGCGAGAAGCACGAGGAACCATGCGCCCCACATTCCCGTGCTGAACGACAACACGAGACTAACCACCGGGCTCGCCAGGAGCAGCAGCAGCGGCCACGCAACTCCCGACCAATACAGCATTCCGAAGAAGATCCCGATGAACACGATGCCGGTGCCAAGGTCCGGCTGAAGCATGATGATCAGCCACGGAATTCCCACCACCAGCGCCGGCTGCCAGAGATCGAGGAGCGATTTCGGTGGCTCCTTTCGCTTTGCGAGAATCACGGCGAGCATCAGCACGACGGTCAGCTTCGCCAGCTCTGATGGCTGACCGATGCGAACGCTTCCAATCGCAAGCCAGCTCTTTGTACTGGCCGCAGTGCCGGCTCCCTTTCCAACAACGAGAGTCGCGGCCAGCAGCAGCGTCGAAAGGATGTATGCCGGCAGCGTCACCCATTCGATGAAGCGCACCGACGACCTGCTGATTGCGTAAGCTCCAACGATTCCGAAAATCAGCCACAGCAGCTGCGAGCGGTAAACATGTGCCACCGCGGTCGGCGTATCAGTCTGGCCGGCCGAGTAAACCATCGCAACGCCGAACGTCGACAGGAGCAGTGCAGTGATGACGAGTGGATAGTCAGCGACGATCCGGCGCATCAGCCACCCTCGACGTTCGCGACCACGTTCCCAACATGCAGATAACTACCAATGATTTTCGACGCGACACGCGCCGCAAAATACCCGTGAATTCCAAACTCCAGAAACACTGCAACTACAATCTTCGGATTGTCCGCCGGAGCAAATCCGACGAACCACGCGTGATCCTTGTTCGGGTTTTCAGAGTTCTGCGCGCTGCCCGTCTTTCCAGCTATCACCAGGCCTTCAATGTTCGCGGATGCGGCCGTACCGCCAGCCGACGTAACGCCTGCCATCGCGAGTCGCAGACCCTCGAACTGCTTTGGCGTCAGCGTGATGATTTTCTTCTGCGTCGGGTTGCGGGCAACGAGCTCTGGATTGGAAGCTGTGCCTTCCGTTGCAAGCGCTGTGTAGAAGCGAGCCATGTTCACTACCGTCTGCGAATTGGCGCCCTGTCCGATGGCAAGGTTCAACACTTCGGCGTTACTCCAGTTCGCACCAAACTTGCGATTGTAATACGCGCGCACATCGCGCGTCGGAAACCGCGGCCGATACTCATTGGGCAGGTCAATTCCGGAGCGATCGCCAAACTGCAGGTCGATTCCGCCTCCCACCAGCTTTGACAGTCCGATCTTGAGACCGAGCTGGTAGAAGTAGACGTCGCACGAGTGAGTGATTGCTCCCGCCAGATCGACACTACCATGGCCGCGCTTTTCCCAGCATTTGAAATACCTCCGACCATACTGAAGACCGCCGCTGCAGGCGATAGGCATGTGCGAGTTCATGCCGATCAAGCCTGACTCCAGTCCCATCACTGACGTTGCGAGCTTCCATGTTGACCCCGGAGGATAGGTGCCCTGGATCACCTTGTTGAACAACGGCCGGCGCGGATCGGTGTTGAGCTCCTTCCAGTAGCCGGCTGGAATTCCCCCGGTGAACCGGTTTGGATCGAAGCTCGGATTACTGTATAAGGCGAGAACGGCCCCGGTCTTCGGGTCAAGAGCAATCGCACCTCCCTGAAGCGAATCGCCAAACACGGAAGCCACGAACTTCTGGAGATCGAGATCGATGTTTGTCTTGAGTGCAGGCGCTCCGATTGGATTCACATCCGGTCGTGACCCGGCTTCACGAACCGGCCGGCCGCGCGCATCGACTTCGTCGAACTTCTCGCCTTCCCTGCCTCGCAGAACACTCTCGTACTGCCTCTCGAGTCCACCCTTTCCGATAATCTGGCCAGGCTTGTAGCCGGCGTAGTCGGGGTTGCTGAGCTCGGTTTCCGTAACCTCGCCTGTGTAACCGACGAACGGCGCGACAACAGGACCGTCGGGATAGAACCGCTTTGGAACCGACTGAATGATCAGGCGGGGATAGTCGATTCGATGTTCTTCAAGAACGGACACGACGTCGATCGACGCATCCGGCAGGACAACTGTTGGTCGAGTCGGCGCCCTTCGATATCGGCGCACAGCAGCGTTGATGTCGCCATCCGTTAGCTGAAGCGTCGGCTGAAGCTGCCTCAGGGCGCCGCGGAGCGAATCAAGGCTGGGCGCAGTGAGGGAAACAGCATACGCCGGGAGGTTTTCGGCGATGATGTTGCCTTTGCGATCGTAGATGATTCCGCGAGGTGCCGGCAGTGGAATCGTGCGTAGCCGATTCTCCTGCGACTGCCTGACGTACGAAGCATTCTGAAGAACCTGCGCGCGAAAAAATGCGCTTAAAAGCAGAACGAACCCGGCTCCGAGCGCGTACGAGCTCAGGCGGGTTCGTCTGGCAATGTCATTGGGATGGAAACTCATACTCTGGACGGCTCGAGCAACGGTCGCATGATCAACAGTAGCAATATACCCGCTATCGCAGTCGCGGCGGCTGAAAGAGGGGACCAGAGGAGAAGCTGCTGGATGAGCTCGATTCCTCCGAGCCGTTGCTCGACGCTGAAGTAGATCACGTCAAAGACCCACTTGCCGAGAAAGAAGAAGAACGCATTCAGCGCAAGGTTGTCTGCGAAGAAGACGGCTTTCAACCAGGAGGCGAGATAGCCTACTACAGTCATCGCAACAGCGCCCGCGCCCAGCGCCTCAGGGGTAAGCGAATCTGAAACGATTCCAAGAATCAATCCGATGATCGCCGCCGCCGCCGGTCGCACGCGAATCGCGGCGAGGAGGAGGGCGAGAACAAGGAAGTCCATCGGCGCGCGCCATCCAAGGAGGGGACGAAGCGTGTAATGAAGCAGCACGAGAATCAGGAACGTCGCGGTCGCGCGGGCGATGCTGCCAAGGTTCATCAGATTCCTCGCGTGGGACTGCGCAGCACACCGGACGTGTCCCGCTGAATCGAATCACGCCTGATCGAGTCGCGGCGAGCCGCGGCTCTTCTTCGTGCCGCGGCTGCGCCTGCAGAATCCAGTCGCGGAGCAGGAGCCCTCGACACGGTGTCTGGCATCAACTCAGGTGGCAGGCCACCGGGAACCTGGCCGCCTGCCGTCGAGTCACGGCTCATGGTATCGAGTGCCGCTCGTCTCGCCGCAGCTTCCGCGAGCGCCGCACTCTTGGCCGCAGAGTCGCCGGAGACAACGATTCTCTCGGCCGCAGCATTCGCTTCAGCAACGCTGCTCCAGACATTGTCGAACGGTTTGGTGGCGCGGTCGCTGCGAAGAATCATCACCGCGCCGACATCAGCCGGAGACACCACGGGCCGCAGGAGGTAGGATCGCGCCCACCCTTCGGCGGTGCTGATCTCTGACAAAATTGTCCCGATAGGAATACCCCGTGGCCAAACTCCGCCAAGTCCGGAGCTCACAATCAGCGAGCCCGGTTTGAGCTGGCTGCGGAATGGAATTCCGCGAAGCTCCATCAAGTAACCAGTCGTCGCACTTGCCGCATGCGCCTGGACGATTCCAAACGCACTTCCGTCCGCGGACATCGCGCTGACGCGGAAATCCGGATGGGTCCATATCATCGCTTCGCTCATTGTCGGATCGACGTTCGACACCATTCCGACCACACCTTCTGGCGACACAACAGGGTTCAGCCGGCGGACTCCTACATTGGATCCAGCGGTGAGCGTCATTGTCGTAACGTCGCGGACACCTCGTCCATGAATCGCCTCAGCGGGAACGAATCCCCACTTCAGTCTCGAGCCAAGGCCGATGAGCTGGCGAAGACGGTCGTTTTCATTTTCGAGTGATGTGACTGTCATCGCGCGAAGCGCAACACTGTCGCGAATCGCCGTTCTCTCATTGTCGAGCAGCAGCGAGCGGCGGCTTGCCTCCGATCGCTCCTGCAGCATCACAAGGGGCGCGAGAAAAGTCCGGCGCATGACGCTCGCAACCGGTTCGCGCATGTTCTGAGGCAGACCTCTGGCGGTCAGTGCAACAAGCACCGTTGCGCCAAGGATGATCAAGTCTGCTCGATTACTGCTCCGTACGGCCCGTGCCACTGCGTGTACCTCAGGTGGCCAGAACGGACCAGTACTTTTCCTCGTCGTCGAGGATACGTCCGGTTCCGCGAACCACGCAGGTCAGAGGGTCCTCGTCAACGTGAATGGGCAATCCTGTTTCCTGCGAGAGTAGAACATCGAGACCACGAATCAACGCGCCCCCGCCAGTCATCACGATGCCACGCTCGACGATGTCCGCCGCAAGCTCTGGAGGCGTGATCTCCAGCGCGCGTCTCACTGCACCGACAATCTGCTGAATCGGCTCCTGAACTGCATCGCGGATTTCGGCCGAATGAATGCGAACACTCTTCGGAATGCCGGAAACGAGATCACGTCCCTTCACTTCCATTTCGCGCTCTTCCCCAATCGGGTAGGCAGATCCAATCTGAATCTTCACCTGCTCGGCTGTCGATTCGCCGATTAGGAGATTGTAGTTCTTTCTCATTGACTGAAGAATAGCCATGTCGAGCTCATCACCGCCGGTTCGAATCGACGTGTCGCTGACGATTCCTGACAAGGCGATAACGGCGATCTCGGTTGTACCACCACCGATGTCGATCACCATGTTGCCCGTCGGCGTCTCGACCGGAAGCCCGACCCCAATCGCGGCTGCCATTGGCTCGGCAACCATGAACACTTCCTTTGCTCCGGCTCCGAGAGCAGAATCGCGAACGGCACGCTTCTCCACTTCGGTGATTCCCGAAGGAACACACACGATCACGCGCGGCTTAACCTTGAAGACGTGGTTCTCGATGATGAGCGCCAGAAAATAGCGGAGCATCTTTTCCGTCACTTCGAAGTCCGCGATAACGCCGTCCTTCATCGGACGGACAGCAATCACGTTTTCAGGCGTGCGACCCAGCATGCGCTTGGCTTCGAGGCCGACTCCCTTGATCTTCCTCGTCTCGCGATCGAGAGCAACCACCGAAGGCTCGTTCAGCACGATCCCCTCGCCCTTCACATAGATGAGCGTGTTCGCTGTGCCGAGATCGACTGCGATCGCGTTTGCGGGGAATAGTGAGCCTGCTTTGAAGGGCCAGCGCATGATGTCTCTGTCTTAGTTCAGGAAAGAATCGACGTCTTTCAGTGGCAAGCCGAATGCCTCGGCCACAGCGGGATACACAACGTTCCCTTCGATGACGTTGAGACCTTTGCGAAGCGGTACGCTTTCCTTGCAAGCCTTCTTCCAACCGAGGTTGGCAAGACGAAGTGCATATGGGAATGTCGCGTTGGTCAGTGCGAGCGTCGAGGTGCGGGAAACGCCGCCAGGCATGTTGGCAACGCCATAGTGAATCACCCCATCGACAACATAAGTCGGGTTCTCGTGGGTCGTAGCATGAATTGTCTCGACACAACCACCCTGGTCGATTGCGACGTCAACTATGACGGAGCCCGGCTGCATTGTCTTCAAATCCTCTCGGCGAATCAGTCGTGGAGCAACAGCACCGGGAATCAGCACAGCGCCGACAACAAGATCAGCGGTGGAGATCTGCTCCAGAATATTGTGACGATTCGAATAGATAAGCGTCACATTTGCCGGCATTACGTCTGAGAGGTAGCGCAAACGCTCGAGCGAAAGGTCGAGAACCGTGACCTTCGCTCCGAGCCCAGCGGCCATCTTGGCGGCATTGATTCCGACGACTCCGCCGCCGAGAATGACGACTTTTCCCGGAGCAACGCCGGGAACGCCGCCGAGCAGAACACCGCGTCCGCCGTAAAGCTTCTCGAGATACTTGGCGCCTTCCTGCACCGCCATGCGTCCTGCCACTTCAGACATCGGCGTGAGCAATGGAAGCTCGCGGGTCGGCAGCTCGACGGTTTCGTACGCAACACAGACCGCACCACTGTCGATATGCGCTTTCGTGAGCTTTTCGTCGGCGGCGAAATGAAAGTATGTGAAGATCGTCTGGCCCTTGCGCATCATCGGCCATTCCGGAGCGATGGGCTCCTTCACTTTCATGATCATTTCCGAATCCGCCCATACCGCAGCCGCATCGGGTGCGATCGTCGCGCCTACGTTCGTGTAGTCCTCATCGGAGAAACCGCTGCCCTCACCCGCCGATTGCTGGACGAGCACGCTGTGTCCTGCGCCGACGAGCGCTTCTGCGCCGGCAGGCACGAGCGCAATGCGATTCTCATTTGTCTTGATTTCTTTCGGAACGCCGATCTTCATTTCGTATTGTCAGTTGGGATTTGTAATATGATGCCGCGTCTGGTTTGCCGCGCGGGGTCCAAGGCTTACTATCGTCTGCTTTTCCGGTGTGAAGAACTCTTCACAGACTTCCCGCACAGTTTCGCTGCTGATCCCGTCCACCAGCGACAGCAGCTGATCGAGAGACCTGTACTCGTCATCATAGAGCTCGACTCCTGCGGCCCTGTACATCCGCGAAGAGACGCTCTCAAGCGACAGGGTAATCTGACCCTTTAGCTGGCTTTTTCCAGCGGCCAGCTCATCATCGGGCAGACCTTCGCTGGCGATCCTGCCAAGCTCTTCCCGAATCGCCTCAGTGGCGTCCGCCGCGGTCTCGGGAGCGGTGCCCACATAAACACCGTGATTTCCTGAATCACGGTGAAACGACTGGAACGTATAGACCGAATACGCGAGTCCGAGATCTTCCCGAATTCGCTGGAAGAGCCGCGAGCTCATCCCACCACCGAGGAGCATGCTGACCAGCGACAACGCATAACGGCGCGGGTCACTGTGAGGCACTGTGGCCGAACCGAAGACGATGTGGGTCTGAGCCCCGTCCCGGTCGAAGTGCTTCGTTGAGGGAGGCAATGGCGACGCAGGAGGAACCGTCAGGCTTGTGCCTCCGCTGTGAGCGAAGGATGCCCAGCCACCGTCCTCGAGAAGCTGGACCAGGTCATCGTGCTCGATATTGCCAGAAGCCGCGACTACGACGTTATCGGGGTGGTACGCCCTGTCATGCAGATCACGAAGATCGTTCGTTGTCAATGCGCCCACGGAGTCACGCGTACCGAGAATTGGATAGCCGTGCGGATGATCTCCCCAGAGCTGAACGCCGTGCAGCTCGAAAACGAGGTCGTCCGGCGTATCGTCCACCGTGTTGATCTCTTCGAGCACGACCTTTCGTTCAAGCTCCAGATCAGTATTTCGGAGCAGCGGCCTGAAGATGAGGTCGGCGAGAACATCCGAGGCGATGCTCACGTGCTCGTCGAGCACCCTTGCCTGGTAAGACGTGTGCTCGCGAGACGTATAGGCGTCGAGCGACCCACCGAGCGTTTCCAACGCAAGGGCGAGGTCCTTCGCCGACCGCGTTGGCGTGCCCTTGAACACCATGTGCTCGAGCATGTGCGAAACGCCCATCACCGCCGGCGTTTCTTGAAGTGAAGCGGCGCGCACCCAGGCCCCCAAAGCAACCGACCGCACTCCCGGCATGTGTTCCGAGAGTACGGTCAGGCCGTTTGGAAGAACGGTGCGGCGAAGTGCTGGTGTTTCCTTCGTCGCAGTAGCTGTCACTCCCGGCCGCGACCTCCGCCACTGCGGGGTGGACGACTGCGCGGACGTCGCGGACGGTCTTCCGAGGAAGATCCAGCTTCGGCCATCGCTTCCTCGCCCTCAGTCGATCCATTTGAGCTGCTGCGCGACTCACCCTCTGACGTCGGCGGAACGCCGTCGCTTTCGGGCTTCGGCACGAGTGCCTTCATCGACAGGCGAAGACGACCACGCTCGTCGCGCTCGAGAAGCTTGACCTTCACGCGGTCGCCCTTGCTGACCACGTCCTCGGTCTTCTCAGTGCGTCCGTGCTTGAGCTCTGAAATGTGAACGAGGCCTTCTGTGCCCGGCATGATCTCGACGAATGCGCCGAAAGCGGTCGTGCTCTTGACCGTGCCTTCGTACGTCTCGCCAATGACCGGCTCTGCGGTGAGCGCCTGAACCATCTGACGTGCCCGCTCCATCGCTTCGCCGCCGACCGCCGCGATCGTCACGAGACCGGAATCGTCCACAGTAAGCTCTGCTCCCGTCTCTTCCTGGATCCCGCGAATCGTCTTGCCCTTCGGTCCGATCAGCTCGCCGATCTTCTCGGGACTGATGTTGATCGTCACGATGCGAGGAGCGTAGAGCGACAGCTCGGCTCTTGGACCAGCAAGCGCCTTCTTCATCTCGCCGAGGATGTGCAGACGACCTTCACGTGCCTGGTCGAGCGCTTCCTTCATGATGTCGATCGAGAGTCCCTGGATCTTGATGTCCATCTGAATGGACGTGATTCCCGTCTCGGTTCCTGCGACCTTGAAATCCATGTCGCCGAGGTGGTCTTCGGTGCCGAGGATGTCGGTGAGGATCGCGTACTTCTTACCTTCCTTGATGAGACCCATCGCGACGCCGGCAACGGCTCCGCGAATTGGAACGCCGCAATCGAACAGCGCGAGCGATCCACCGCAGACGGAAGCCATCGACGACGATCCGTTCGACTCGAGAATGTCGGAGACGATGCGAATCGTATACGGGAACTCTTCAAACGGCGGCAGCACGCTCTGAAGAGCGCGCTCGGCCAGGTTGCCGTGTCCGATCTCGCGGCGGCTGGTGCCGCGCATCGGGCGAACTTCGCCAGTGGAGAACGGCGGGAAGTTGTAGTGAAGCATGAACGACTTCGTTGTCTCGCCCTTTTCGTCGATCGAGTCGAGACGCTGAACGTCCTGGGCGGTGCCAAGCGTCACGGCGACGAGCGCCTGCGTCTGTCCACGCGTGAAGAGAGCAGAGCCATGCGCGCGCGGCAGAACCGGCGTGTCGATGGTAATCTGGCGAACTTCACGGGGGCCGCGACCGTCTACGCGCTTGCCTGAATCGAGAACCTGTGCGCGAAGGCTATTGTACTCGGCATCGCCGACGAGATTCTTGATGTCCTTGCCGTTCTCGGGGAATTCGGATTCGAGAAGCAGTGCGACTTCCTTCTTGACCTTCTCGACCTGCTCGATGCGCGTGTGCTTGTCCGGCTGATTGATCGCTTCGGTGATTTTGCCTTCGGCAAGTTTCTTCACGCGTGCGACGAGTCCTGCATCGGGTTCGGTCTTCGACCAGTTCATCTTTGCGGTGCGGCTCTCGGCGAGCATCTCGTCCTGAATCGCGACGAGCTCTCTGATTCCGCCCTGCGCAACGTTGAGCGCAGCGAGTGTGTCGTCTTCGGTGATCTCGATGGCGCCACCTTCAACCATCATGATCGAGTCCTGCGAGCCGGCCACGACGATGTCCATATCGCTGTAAGGAAGCTGCTGGAACGTCGGGTTCAGAATCCAGTTGTCCTGAACGCGTCCGACGCGAACGGCGGCGATTGGGCCGAGAAATGGAATTTTCGACGTATTTAGAGCGTACGACGCCGCGAGAAGCGCGAGGACGTCAGCGTCGTTTTCCTGATCTGCGGAAATGACGTAGATGAAGACCTGAACTTCGTTCTTGAAGCCTTCGGGAAAAAGCGGGCGAATCGATCGGTCGATGATTCGTGCTTTCAGAATTTCGGAATCGTGCGGACGTCCTTCGCGCTTGATGAAGCCGCCGGGGATTTTTCCTGCCGCGTACGCCTTGTCCCGGTACTCGACGAGGAGCGGGAAAAAATCGAGCGTGCTTTCCTTGTCGCTGACTGTGACGGCGGCGAGCACCATCGTCTCACCAAACTGTACCAGTGCGGATCCTGCGGCCTGCTTGGCCATGCGGCCGGTCTCGATAATGAGCTTCCGGCCCGCGAAATCGCGTTCAATGCGTTGCATCTTCTTTGCCTTTTCTTTTTTCTAGAGAACACAAAACGCGCGCGGACAGCAGAGTGCGTCCGCGCGCGGGAACATCGTCAGAAGGTTCGATTAGTGAC
>JBBSGU010000042.1:0-23339 GCA_038253755.1 Gemmatimonadales bacterium
GAGAGCTTCGCCGCAGACAGCGCCGGCGCTTACTTCAGCGGTTCAGCGAGCGGGACAACGTCGCTGCAGGGTTTCCTTCCTTCGCAGAACGTGACGGTTACGGCGACGTCGGTTGCAGGACCTCCGGCGACCTGGTCGGCATCGGCCGGTCACAGCCTGACCACCAAGACCTGCGCGTCGTCCGCTGGCGGTCAGATCACCTGCACCTGATGCTGGAGTCTCTGTGAGAGCTTCGCGGCGGCGAAAACGCCGTCGCGAAACCTTTCACGCTGAAAGGAGGGCGCCCTCGAGAAGGGCGCCTCTTTTTTTCACTGAAGGCGGGTACATACCGGCAGGGCGGGCACCACTAGGAGCGAGATGCCGGTTAACAGCTAACTGCTAACTGCTAGCTGCCGGCATGGTTTCGATGCTTCGCTCTTTCGGGCGATGCAGCGGCAGGCAATGCAGGCAGTAGTGTCAGCGCATGACATCCATGCGCAACGGCCTCACCCTCATCGAAGTACTGATCGCGATGCTCGTGTTCGCGGTTGGCACCCTTGGGCTCGCTGCAACATCCGGGGCCATCGTGCGTCAGATGGTTTCGAGCGGACAGCGGACTCGCGCCGCGCAAATAGCCTCGACAACCAGAGAAAAACTCAACGCATCGCCGTGCTCCTCGGCTTCCAGTTCAGAGTCGTCGTGGGGAATCACCAATAGCTGGGCAACGAACGCAAACGTGTCACGCGTTGCACTCGATCAGACCCTGCAGCGACGCGATTCCAGGGGACTGCATTCCGACCGCTTCCTTGCCGCAGCGCCGTGCGATTGAACCTTCGTTCCGCGTTCTCGTTGCCGGAGCTCCTTGTATCAATCGCCATTGCGGGCGTTGTAACCGGCGCCATCGTAACGACTCTCGTCCGGCAACAACGGTTCTACGGGGCCGCGAACGAGATTCTTGCCGTGCGCGCCCAGCTCAGAGATGCGGCCGACGTCCTCACGTCTGACATCAGAGGAGCTGCCGTCGCGAGCTACGGCGTTCCCCTCATGTCTGATTCGGCAATCGAATTGTACACGAGCATCGGTACCTCCATAGCCTGCGCAGCACCATCGGGTCTATCTATCGGCCTCGCACCTTCAGTGTTGGCGAACGGGAACACACTTACGTCACTGCTGACGACGCCCGATACAACCGACCTCGCCTCGATCTACACCATTCCAGGTGGCAACATCGACTCGGCAAAATGGGAAACGCGACGCATCTCAGGGTTCACAGCTCGCGCTCTTTCGTCGACATGCGCGGCGTCAACCGGCTTCACCACAATCGCCGATGCGGCCGCGGGCGCAACCGGCTATCAACTGACACTCGCGAGCAGCACCACGGCTGCCCCGCGAAAGGGCGCGCCGGTGAGATTCATTCGGCGGTCCCGTTACAGCATATACAAATCATCAGACGGATTGTGGTACCTGGGCTACCGCCGCTGCAATGTTTCGGGACCGCCTTCTTGTGCCTCGATCCAGCCGTTGAGTGGGCCCTACCGGTCTTACGGAAAGCGCGGAGCGCCGAGTGGACTCTCCTTCCGCTATTTCGACGCGGCCGGCGCCGAACTGGTGCCGGGATCGAGCGGCCTCGATCTGGCGCGCGTCGACATCGTCCTGCGCGGCGAAACCGCGCGCCGCGTTGCAATGGCGGGTGACGCGAAGAGCACCTTCAGCGATTCAACCATCGTCTCCGTCTCTCCACGAAACCGCGCACGATGAGAAAACGTCAGGGTTTCGCGCTCGCAGTGGCACTCATGGCGCTTGTAGTCATCGCAGTTCTTGTCACGGGAGCATTGTTCGCAACGAGTCAGGAAACTCACGTAAGCGAAGCTGAGCTCCTCGAGACGAGAGCTTCCGGTTATGCGGAGCGAGCCGCACTCAATGAACTCGCGTCCTGGAAAGCAGAACTGTGTGACTCTTTGCCAGTGGGAGGAGTCATCAGGGAAACACCTGCGGCCGACCCGCCATTCGAGAGCAGCGTTTACGTCACGCGGCTCGACAGCGCGGTGTTTCTTATTGTCGGCGAAGGCAGCATCGCATCGCAAAACGGCGTCGCTCGTGTCCGCCGGAGAGTCGGCGTTCTGGTAAGAACCGAACGCGACGCGCAAAACAATGAACGCGTGCGGCGTGTGAGCGAGCAGGCGTGGGCGGCCCTCTACTCGATGTGACTTTTCCGCTGTTACCTCGCCGCCCTGTGAATCGTGTCTAGCGTGCAATCCAATAGAAGTCTCCTACCCTCAGGTCTCATGGCATTCTTCACCCGCAAGAAAACGACAGTTGGTCTCGACATTGGATCGGGCCTCATCAAGATCGCCGTGATCGATCACGGCAAAGGTGCGCCCGAACTGGTGAAAGTCGTCATCACGAAGCTTCAGCCAGATGCAATCGTCGAGGGTGAAGTAATGGACCCTGGTATCGTGTCCGATGCAATTCGCGCCGCGCTCGACAACGCCAAAGTCGGCAACAAGCGCATAGTCACAGCTGTCGGTGGCCGCGACGTCATCATCAAGAAGATTCAGACCGAGCGAGTGAAGGAAAAGCAGGCACGCGAGCTGATGCGCTGGGAAGCTGAACAACATGTGCCCGACGTCGAGTCTGTCGAGCTGGATTTCCAGATCCTCGACAGCGGAAAGACGTCGGATGAGATGAACGTTCTCCTCGTCGCTGCCAAACGCGACCTCGTCGATGCGAAGATGCGCATCCTCGCCGATGCTGGCGTCACTCCTTCGATCGTGGATGTCGATGCCTTCGCACTTCATAACGCTTTCGAAGTGAACTATCCGGAAGCGATGAAGGGAATCGTCGGGCTCGTCAACGTCGGCAATGAAGTCACGAACGTCAACATCATGGACAACGGCGTGCCGATTCTGACGAGAGACCTGCCGCTCGGCACACGCCGCTTCACCGAAGACCTTCAGCGCCAGCATGGCGTCGCCGCTCGCGACGCGGAAAATCTCATCCGCGGATACGATCGTTCGCCACAGCTCGATGAAGTCCTCACGACGAGAGTCGAGGAGATCGCGGTGGGCGTCGAACGTGCAGCGGCGTTTCTCACCAGCTCCAGGAGCAACGCATCGCTTCGTGCTGTCTATCTGTGCGGCGGCGGCTCCCGCACGCCTGGCCTCTCCGACATCCTGGCCAATCGTCTGCGAATCCCCGTCGAGCACGCGAACCCGCTCGCTCGTCTCAACATCCGCGACGGCGCACTCGAGTCACTCACGACCGATGAAGTTGCGCCGCTTCTGATGCTCCCAATCGGTCTGGCGCTTCGCCACTAGACGCCGTTAACGGATACCTGATATGATCGAAGTCAATCTTCTTCCCGGAAGCGGCGGCAAGTCCCAGAGCCGATCCGAATTCAATGTCTCCGGAATGTTCTCCGGGGCCGCAGCAGGCGTCAAGGACAAATTCCTGATCGGCACCGTCGTGACCGTGTCGAGTGTTGTCGCAGTCGTGGCGCTGCTCTTCATGGCGCAGGCGGCCAGCGGACGCACGCTCACCGAGCGCGAAGCCAGGGCTGTTGAGGATTCCGCCCGCTACAAGGTCGTCCTGGCAGCGAAATCGAAAGCGGAATCCACGCGCGACTCTCTCTATCAGCAGGTTGCCATCATCAAGTCGATCGATGATAGCCGCTACCTCTGGCCGCATCTGCTCGAAGAGATCAGCAACGCACTTCCACAGTACACCTGGCTGACATTAGTCACGCAAACGAGCGCCCCCCCAAGCTCAGTTGTTACTGACTCGGCTGGAGTGAAGGCGGCGGCTGCGAAGGACGCCAAGGATCCGACGGCAAAGGAAAAGAAAGCACACGCCGATTCGGTTCTCGCCATCGCTTCCCGATCCACGAAGTTCCGGATCGTCGGACACACCGTCGACATCCAGGCGCTGACTCTCTTCATGAAAACCCTCGAAGCCTCGCCGTTCATCCAGAACGTCCAGCTTACGAAATCAGACCTGGTTCTCGTCGAGAACAAGGAAGTCACGGAGTTCCAGCTCGAGGCGGAGTCGCAGAAGCCGCCGCCGTTCATCATTCGCACGGTCGCAATGTCCGTGGGAGGACACTGACATGGCCATCGGCGCAAATCTCACCAAGCGCGATCAGACCCTGATCTCGATCACGGTCATCACCATCATGCTTGCCGGCGCATGGGCCTACTTCCTGTACATGCCGAAGCGTGAAGAGCTCGCAACAATCGAAGAGCACCTCACTGTTCTCGACAAGAAGAATCAGCAGGCCGCTGCGGATGTTGCGAACAACAGCATTCCGAAACTGATCGCTCAGGCAAAGGAGTACGACGCGAGCCTCAAGGTGCTTCAGCAGCTCGTACCGACCACGAACGAAGTTCCGGCTCTGCTCGAGAATGTCTCGACTGCTGCGCGCCGAGTCGGGCTCGACCTCGCCTCTGTCGAGCCGATGCCGGTTTTGACGGGAGAACAGTTCGACACGTACCGATACAAAGTCTCGGTAAAGGGCGGCTATAACGCTCTCGCCGGATTTCTCACCAACGTCGGCTCGCTCAACCGGATCGTCGCGCCCGTCGCGCTCGACCTGAAGCAAGCAAGTCCGGCTGACAAGAAGAAGGCTCGGCCAAAGGACGGCGAGTCGATACTCGATACCGATTTCCAGATCCAGACCTATATCGCGCATTCGCCGTCTTCAGGCAGTGCAGGCGCGGAGGAGAAAAGTCAGTGACTCTCAACAAGAGCATCGTCATCAGCTGCGCTACGGTGCTAGCTGCCGGAGCGGTGATCGTACTTGCGGCGAACGCTCAGACGCCGACCCGCCCGCGACGCCTCGTTCGTGTCGTGTCCAATACGATCGACACCAAGGCACCGGCCGCACCCGTTTCAAACGCAGCTGCGCCAGTCGCACCTCCCGCCGCCGGCGGCGGTTCAGAAGTGCTGATCAATCGGGAGACCTACAGCTACCCGGATGCCGGTCGTCGCGACCCGTTTGTGTCCCTGATGAATACGGAAGAGATCCGGCCATTGATCGGAGACCTGAAGCTCGTCGCCATCGCATTCGATGCGAGCGGCAGAAACTCCGTCGCTGTGCTTCGCGACATTGGAACGAAAGAACAGTATCGCGTGAAAGTCGGCCAACAGATCGGCCGGATGCGCGTAGCGGCAATCCACGAGAAGGACGTGGTGTTCGGCATCGAGGAGTTCGGATACAGCCGCCAGGAATCTGTGGCGATGAATGATTCAACCAAAGTGAGGACGCAATGAGGCAGTTTCTGGCGGCTTGGGCCGCTCTCGCGCTTGTTCCGGTTGCCGGCACCCTTCAGGCAGCCGGTGTACGCATCGAGAGCTCGGCTCCAGCCAACGTAGCCCCGACCGCTCCGGCCATTAAGGCCGTCAGCGTAGTTTCGGCGGCTGGCCGCGCTGAGATAGTTATCGGCGTTGACCCGTCAGTTGAAGTCGACGACTTCGCGCTCGAATCTCCCTATCGTGTAGTGGTTGACCTGAAGGGCGCAACGCTCGGCTTGTCGCCGCGATATGATCGTGTAGCAAGAGGCGGCGTGACGAACGTACGCGCCGCGATGTTCAAGCAGAACGTTGTTCGGGTGGTGATAGAGCTCGATGCAGCTCATCCCTATGAGCTCGTCCGGAAGGACGGCGAGGTTCATGTTGTGGTCGCCGGCGGCACGTCAGAATTCGTTGCGTGGCATTCGTCACCGGATGCGGCAGGGCAGGCGGCAGTCGCGAAAGCACCCACTACCCCCGCAAACGACTACGCAAAGCCGGCCGACACGAAAGCGGTTGCAAGCAAACCCGCCGACGTCAACGCGTCAGCACCGAGAGACGATGTTGCCAACCCGTACAACCCGGTGATGCCGGACGCAAACATCACGCGGCATTCCGACGCAGCCGATCGGGCTCGCGCCGACAGGGCGGACGCTCAGAATTCGTTCCATCTGTCGCCGGCAACGATGGCTTCCGATCAGCCGCGCATAACTGTCACGTACCAGGATGCCGACATCCGCGATGTCATCGCCGCGTTCGCGACTTTCTCCGGACGTACGATCGTCGTTGGAAAGGACGTTGCGGGAAGCATTACAGCAGAGATCAAGAATCAACCCTGGGATGTCGCGCTGCGCGCAATTCTTCAGGGTCAGGGACTTGCGGCTGCCGAAGACGCGATCTCCGGCATCATTACAGTAGACAGCTACAAGAATATCGCTTCGAAGCAGGCTTCCGAGCCGCTGGTCACTCAGCTCGTTGCCGTGAACTATGCGCACGCAGCGTCACTCGTTGGTACTCTGACGAGCTTGCTGTCGCGCGACTGCTCGTCCGGGAGTGTACCTCAGTCGCAGCAGAATGCGCAGACAAGCTGCATTGCACGCGGCGGAGTGGCTGCGGACACAGCTACCAACACGCTCGTTATCACCGAGACACCAAGCCGAATGGCTGACTTGCTCTCATACGTGAAAAATCTCGACGTCCGCACGCCGCAGGTGGCAATCAAGGCGAAGATCATCTTCGTCAATCGAACGGACATCGAAGAGCTCGGCCTTTCCTACGACCTCGGAACCGGCAACGACCAGTTTTTCAGCGGCCTCGTGCGGCGCATCGATCCGTCCACGAATCAGCCGATCGACAGCAACGGAGATGGCGTTCCCGATTCGTTCGGCGGTGGCACTCCATTCCCGGGAGACCGCGTTCTCCTCGGGGGAAATGCCCTGGCAGCGATCGCGAATGCGAATTCAAGGGTCGTCAATCCGGCGCTCAAGCTTGTATTCTCGGCGGCGCTTGGAAAGTTCCAGCTGACCAGCTTCCTCGACGCGCTTCAGGAGGTCAGACTCGCCGACCTCCAGGCTGAGCCGAGCATCGTGACGCTGGACAATCGCCAGGCGGAGATTCTGGTTGGTCAGGAGATTCCGATTCGCGTTCTCGATGTGGGAACCCAACAGCAGGCAGGAGCGGGCGCGACGAACATACCGCGCGCAACAGTTCAGCTGAAGGAAGTCGGAATCATCCTGACTGTCACGCCGCATATCACGAACAATCGCCAGATCCTGCTCAAGCTGCACGCCGAGAATTCGGATGCGCAGCTTGCATCGTCCGACGTCGGATTCATTTTCGGGAAACAGCGCGCTGACAACCAGCTTCTCGTCGGCGACGGCGAGACGGCTGTGATCGGCGGCCTGACTGTTACGCAGGTGACGAGCTCCAAGTCCGGTATTCCGCTGCTCGTCGACCTGCCGATCGTTGGCAAGCTCTTTGGCACCACCAGAAAGTCGGAGGAAAAGCGCGATCTGCTGATCCTCGTCACACCGCACATCATCGACGAAGGTGAGCGCACGCTCACCGCTCGCGCCAATGCTGCGCCCACCGCTCTTCGGAAGTAGGCATCAAATGAGCAAAGACATTCTTTATCGCTTCGGTGGATGTCGCAAAGCACTCGCGGCTGTCGCCTTCGCGGCAATAGTCACGGCCTGCGCCGACGCATCAGGAGTTATCGGCGGAAACACCGCCGACAGCACTCCGCCAACTGTACACATCACGGCCGCCGGTGCTGTGCCCGATTCAATCGTTGCTTTCTCGGTGAACGTTAAGGACAACATTGGCATCAAGACCATCAAGGTGACGGTCACTGGCGGTCTGTCTCTGAACTACGACACGACATTCACATCCGCGGTTACCGACGCCACGATTCCGTTCATGATCGCGGTGTCACGTACGATTCCAAGGGGTACGCCGGTATTGGTGAGCTCCTACGCCCTCGACGGCGCGCTGAACAAGTCATCGATGGACACGCTTCGAACGACTGTCGGCAATGTTGCGCCGGCCGAGGCCAGACTAAACAGCCCCGCGACGGCAACCGTAGCAGTCATCGGCAAATCGATAGTTCTGTCGATGAGCGGCCGGTCAGCGCTAAAGATTCGTTCGCTTGGCTTCAAGACGACGGGCAGCTTCGTGGCGGCGGATTCATCGGTTTACCCGAATCCTCTTCCAGACTCTGCATCCAGGCTGGACACTCTGGCGATTCCCGCCTCCGCGACGGTCGGACAGCTTTCAGTGGTGCCCTTCGTCATCGATTCCCTTGGACAGCGCACACTCGGTCCGGCGGTTCTTCTCAGCGTACAGACGCTCGGATCGATCAGCTCAACGCCCGTTGTGAGTTTCTCGCACACTCCACGGTTCGAAGTCAACGACACAATTCATCTTGAAGCAACTGACCAGACCGGAATAACGGCCCTGGGCTACGAGATCCGCCGTTCAGTCGGCGGTCCTATCGACGTAAAGGATTCCGCGACATCCAACGGCAACATCACGTCACAGATCAAGACGCTGAACGTGAAGCTCCCGTATTCCACGTTCCCGACGACGATCTACGTCCAGGCGTTTGCGCGAAACTCGAATAACGTTCGCGCCTATGCCAAGCGCGGCGCCGTTGACAGAATCGACACTGTCACGGTGGTTGCCGGCTCGACCAAAGCTCTGCCGACGGGCGGCACAATCGCCGACGCCCTCTATCATCCGCGCACCGACCGGCTCTACCTCACCAACATCGATCGAAACGAGATCGAAGTCTTCAATCTCGCCGATTCCTCATTCAAGACTCCGGTCAACGTAGGATCGCGTCCCTGGGGCATTACGCCGTGGCCGCGTGATCACAACGGCACGATGGGCGACACGCTGCTCGTTGCCAACTCGGGTGGAACGGATATCAGCTACGTCAGTCTGAACTCCGGGTCCACAGGAAGAGAGGTGTTCCGCTACGCGCTTCCGAATATCATCGCCTATACCATCACCACGACAAAGTCCAATACTGGGCAGCTTATCCAGCAGCGGACGAAATACGATTTCTCCGATCGTCCGCAGTACCTTGGGGCGACCTGCAGCGGCGGGGCATCCGGCTGCGGAGATGTGATCGTCGCCTATTCCACGACGCCGACGGCTGGTCAATCGGCGCCGTTCACTTCCAACAACGGCACGCTGCGCTGGGAAAATCTCATTACGCACCAGTCCCATTTCTTCTTCGAACAAGCCGTCGGACAGGAAGAGGACAGATCGGATACTCTCGAGATTGTGCGGTATGACGCGAACGGAACTGATGTGAACACGCTGGTACCGTATAAGCAGTGGGCACGAGCAGGAACAGACTCGGCCCAGGTGTCTACGGTGGTAAAACGCAGTCTCCTTGGATTCCGCGATACGACGTTCGTCCGCAATTCAGGAAACTTCAGCCGCGCTGCATTTGGTGAAGGTGGCCCGGTGCAGGGAACTCGCGCCATGACGTACGATGCGAGTCGCGGATTTGCCACTACTGCCGTTCTTCCGAATGGAAAAGTGGGAACCATCTCGATACCGACGAATGACATGGGCCTGTCCGGTGCCCAGGACGTCAGCGACTTTGTCGCTAATGCGTTCGCAAGAGTGTCCGGAGTTGCGATGAACTTCGACGGATCCCTCACGGGCGTTAGAGCGGACTCGACGTACATGCTGAATCCCGCCCTGCGCCTCCAGGGAATTCTGCCAACTGCCGCAAGTAATTCGGGTCTCGATTTCCATCCGGCCAACACCGGACCGAACAGCTTCCCGCTGTCGAGTCGCCTCGCTTTTGCAGCCTCGGCGGAACCGCTGATCGAAATTTACGACAGCTACTGCTACAAGAGAGTCGCGTCGGTTCCAATTCGTGATCCGATTGTAGGCCCGATCAAGGCAGCGATTCGACCGTCAACCGGACAGATAGTAATCGTAGGCGCAACCAAGTCAGGGGTTGTCATAGTCACTCTCCCGGATACGTTTACGACAAGCTGCCAGTAGCTTCTGCACGCGCCGATGACGGCGCGGGCAGAAGTTCACGGTTTGTGTTTCATCCCGAGCCCGGCTTCGCGCCGGGCTCGCGCGTTGGAGGGAGATGCTTCGATTCACAACCGCGGGTGAGTCCCACGGTCCTGCGCTCATTTCCATTCTCGAAGGTGCTCCTGCCGGCATTCCGTTGCTGGTCGGAGACATCGACGCGCAGCTTGCCCGCCGCCAGCAGGGTTACGGCCGCGGCCGTCGCATGCAGATCGAGCACGATGTCGTCGAGCTTCTCTCCGGCGTTCGGGCAGGAGAGACTATCGGGTCGCCGATCGGAATGCTCGTCCGCAATCGCGACTGGAAAAACTGGCAGGCGATCATGGATCACGCGCCGGACGCAGAAGGTGCGGAGTCCCGCAAGAGAGTTGTTACCCGCCCGCGCCCGGGCCACGCTGATCTTCCCGGGATGCTCAAGTACGATCGCGAAGATGCCCGCGATATTCTCGAGCGCGCCTCAGCTCGCGAGACAACAGCACGCGTAGCGGCCGGCGCAATATGTAGAAAGCTTTTGAGTGAGCTCGGCATAACTATCGGCAGTCACGTTGCCGAGCTTGGCGGAATTGTCGCAGCGCCTCCGGTCAAGTGGCCCGACGACATCAACGCAGTTGCGGATGAATCTCAGTTGCGGACGCTCGACGCCCAGGCTGAAGCGCGGATGATCGAGCTCATCGACACTGTGAAGAAGCAAGGCGACACGCTCGGCGGAATTTGCGAAGTGATCTGTCGCGGTGTGCCGGTCGGTCTTGGCTCTCACGTTTCGTGGGACCGTAAACTCGACGGACGCATCGGTGCGGCGATGATGTCCATTCACGCTGTCAAAGGTGTAGAGATAGGAAGCGGATTCGACAATGCGCGGCGGCGTGGATCCGAAGTGCACGACGAGATCCATTCGTCGCCCGATCGGCCGCTGTCAGCCAATATAGAGCGGGACACCAATCGTGCAGGCGGACTCGAGGGAGGAATCACCAACGGAGAACCGCTGATAGTTCGCGTTGCAATGAAGCCAATCAGCACCCTCATGCGTCCGCTTGCGACGATCGAGATGAAGACTGGCGAAGCTGCATCGGCGGTGGCCGAGCGCAGCGATGTGACGGCAGTTCCGGCGATGGGGGTAATTGCAGAAGCAATGCTCGCGTTCGTCGTCGCCCAGGCAGTGATCGAAAAATGCGGTGGCGACTCGTTGACCGAGCTTCGCCGGAACTTCGACGGGTTCGTGGCGCAGATAGCGGAGCGTCGTGGATCCTGATCGGCTGAACATCGTGCTCGTGGGACTGCCGGGTGCGGGCAAGACAACCATTGGACGCGCTGCAGCAAAGCTGCTCCAGTGGCCGTTCATTGATTTCGATACGGAAATAGAGCACCGCGAGCATGCGTCGATCCCGTCCATCTTCGAGGAAAAGGGCGAGAATTACTTTCGCGGGCTGGAGCAGTCCCTGAGTCGTGAGCTTTCCGCATGCAAGGGAACGGTGATGTCGGCGGGCGGAGGATGGATTACCAACCGCGAGTCCGTGGCACTTTTGCGGGGGACTGGACGTATCATATACCTTAGAGTGGGCACAGAGGCGGCAATGAGCCGTCTCAAGTCCGCCAGAGTCAGGCGCCCTCTCCTCGAAGTCGCCGATCCGCTCTCGAAGTTGAAGCTTTTACTCGAGGCCCGGCGCTCGATGTACGAAGAGGCCGACCTCACAATCGATACTGAAGTCGTTGACAGGAAAGAAGTTATAGAACAGGTACGGCGCTATGCCCAGTCGCTCTGACGGGTTTATCCGTGCTTGCCGCTTCTATGGTATAGACCTAGGTTACGCGAATGGATGACCGTTTGCCCTTGCTGATGACATTCCGGGTCATGGGACCCCACGAACGAGGAAGATTTGCCCCCGAAGCCTGGGGGCACCTTCTTGGCCTCAGCGGGTCGGGTGCCATCAACCCGGCCGAGCTCGAGCACATCATCGAGCGGGCGCTCATGCAGATCGATGGCAGGATTGCGCTCGAAGATCTGCGCGGCATGCTGGAGGGCTCTGGTCTCGAGGATACCGGCGGAGCGGGCGACAATCAAACCGTCCACTAGATAATGGCTACCGCCAGGAAGAAGACCGCCGCCAAAACGGCGACAAAGACCACAGCGAAAAAGGCTGCCAAGCCGCGCGTAAAAAAATCAGCCGTCGTGGAAGACGAAGGTCCGCCGCCCGAACCGGGAACGACTTCGCTCGTCATCGTCGAATCTCCAGCAAAGGCGAAGACCATCGGTAAGTACCTCGGCCGCGGCTATCGCGTGAAGGCCACGATCGGCCACGTGCGTGACCTTCCCGAAAAGAAAATCGGTATTGACATCGAGAACGGGTTCGAGCCCGAGTATGTCACGATTCCGGGAAAAGAAAAGACAGTCACCGAGCTCAAGAACGCAGCAAAGGACGCGCGTGAGATATTTCTCGCAACCGATCCTGACCGAGAGGGCGAGGCGATTGCCTGGCATGTTGCGAGTCAGGTTCGCCGCAAGAACGGCCCGCCAATCAGGCGCGTCCTTTTTCACGAGATTACGAAAGACGCAGTTCAAAGCGCAATCGCTCGCGCCGGCAACATTGACGAGCGAAAGGTTGACGCGCAGCAGGCGCGTCGCGTACTCGATCGTCTCGTTGGTTACAAGGCCAGCCCGGTTCTCTGGAAGACGGTAAAGAAGGGCGTCTCAGCAGGACGGGTGCAGACAGTTGCGCTCCGCCTGCTTGTCGAACGCGAGCGCGAGATCAAGGCGTTCAACCCCGTCGAGTACTGGACAGTCGAAGCGCTGCTCGAGAAGGAAGGGCAGGAGTTCACCGCGAAGCTGCATCATATCGACGCGAAGAAGGCGACGATACCGAACGATGAAGCGGCTCAGGCGATTCTGTCGAACCTCGCTGCGATGAAGACGTTCGGAGTCACCGATGTAAAACGACGCGAGCGCCGAAAAAACTCGTCTGCACCGTTCACCACCAGTACACTCCAGCAGGAAGCCGCAAAGAAACTCGGCTACGGATCCAAGCGCACGATGCGTCTTGCGCAGGATCTCTACGAAGGTGTCGAAGTTGGTGAAGAAGGAGCTGTCGGTCTCATCACGTACATGCGAACGGATTCGACCCGCGTGTCCGAGATCAGTGCAACCCAGGCGCGCGATTATGTGCAGACGTTGTTCGGCAAGGAATTCGTTTCCTCGTCCATTCAACTCTATGGTGACGGAAAATCAAAGAATGCCCAGGACGCGCACGAAGCGATTCGGCCAACAGATCCAACACGTCGCCCCGACGCGATCAAGCGTTATCTCACACCCGACCAGTTCCGACTATACGAGCTCATATGGAAGAGATTCGTCGCGTCGCAGATGGCGCCGGCTGTTTTCGATACGACGACCGTTGATTTCGATCTGTCGAAAGACGAAGTGTCGCCCGTGCCCTACCTGTTTCGCTCTACCGGCAGCGTAATGAAGTTCCAGGGCTTCCTTGCTCTCTATAAGGAAGGCCGCGAGGAAGGCGACGGACACGGGCGCGCGCTGGAGGACGAGCAGCCGCTTCCGAGCATGAACGTCGGCGATCGCGTTCCTGTGAAGAAGGTCACTCCGTCGCAGCATTTCACCGAGCCGCCACCGCGCTTCTCTGAAGCGAGCCTGGTGAAGGAGCTGGAGCGACTGGGAATAGGGCGTCCGTCAACGTACGCGTCGATCATATCGACGCTGGTCGATAGACGTTATGCCATGCTCGAGCAACGCCGGTTCTTCCCCACTGAGCTTGGCGATCAGGTCGAGCGAGTGATGGTAAAATCGTTCCCCAACGTATTCAACGTGCAGTTCACGTCGCTGATGGAAAGCGATCTCGACAGAGTCGAGGAAGGCGAGGTGAACTGGCGCAATATGCTGAAAGCCTTCTACGGACCGTTCGCCATCTCGCTGAAGGAAGCGGATATCGAGGGCCTCATCGCAGAAGCCCACGACCTTTCGATTCTCGAGACCGAGCGCTGTCCAATCGATGGCGGGAAGCTCGTGCCGCGCGGAGGTTTCTTCGGCCCGTTCATCGCGTGCGAAAATCATCCGAAGGAATGCAAGTACACGCGCCCGCTGCGCGGCGACCGCAAGGCTGCCCAGCCAACCGATCAGATCTGTCATGAATGCGGATCTCCGATGGTGATCCGTCAGGGCCGGTCCGGCGAGTTCCTTGGGTGCAGTAAATTCCCGAAGTGCCGTGGAACACGATCGATGCCGACAGGCGTGAAATGCCCGAAGGACGGCGGTGACATCGCAGTTCGTCGGTCGAAGAAACGCGGCAAGGCTTTTTATGGGTGCGCGAACTACCCTGCGTGTGATTTCGTCATCTGGGATAAACCGGTTCCTGAGGTGTGTCCCGAATGCGGATATATCGGTGCCGAGATGAAGTCGAACAAGACGCGCGGCGAGTATCGCCGATGCATCAGCTGCGCGAATGAATGGGAGCCGGCGGAGCAGCCGGTAGAAGCGGTCGTTGAAACCGTGGCCGTGTGAGCACGGTCAGTCCCCATGACTGAGCGTATTGTACGCGTGATTGGCGGCGGTCTCGCCGGATCTGAGGCCGCATGGCAGCTCGCAGAGCGCGGACACAAAGTCGCGCTGCACGAAATGCGGCCGGTACGCGGAACACCCGCGCATCACACCGACAAATTCGCCGAACTCGTTTGTTCTAACACCTTCAAGAGCACCGAGACGACGAATGCGCACGGTCTGCTGAAGGCCGAGATGCGGCTGCTCGGATCGATGATCCTCGAATGCGCCGACGAGGCTCGCGTGCCCGCGGGCAGTGCGCTGGCGGTTGACCGTGAAGTGTTCTCATCAGCGGTGACAGCACGTATTGAAGCGCATCCGAATATCGAGATAGTTCGCGGCGAAGTGACGGAATTGACGGGCCCATCGGTAATTGCGTCGGGTCCGCTCACCTCCGACGCACTCGCCGCCGCAATGCGCGAACGGCTGGGCGTAAGTGCACTTGCCTTCTATGACGCGATCGCGCCGATCGTTTCACGCGAATCGATCGACGAGTCGATTGCTTTCACCGCCTCCCGATACGATCGGGAAACAATGGAAGGCGCGAGCGAAGAGGGCGCCTACCTGAACTGTCCGATGAATCGTGACGAGTACTCAGCATTCATCGAAGCGCTGACTACTGCCGATCAGTTTCACGGCCACGAGTTCGACGAAGTGCCGTACTTCGAGGGCTGCATGCCGGTCGAGGTCGCGGCAAAGCGCGGCGCCGATACTCTCCGCTTTGGACCACTGAAGCCGGTTGGTCTGACCGATCCGAGAACTGGCAAGCGTCCCTGGGCAGTTGTCCAGCTTCGCCGCGAAGACCGTCATGGAAGAATGTGGAACGTCGTCGGGTTCCAGACACGCCTTCGTATTGCCGAGCAGCAGCGGGTTCTCCGAATGATTCCGGGTCTGGGCGAAGCGGAATTTCTTCGGTACGGATCGATACACCGAAATTCGTACCTGAATTCGCCCGCTGCGTTGTCGCCACACCTTTCGGCGCGCGACGATTCAACTCTGTTGTTCGCCGGGCAGATCACCGGCGTCGAGGGGTACACGGAGAGTTCTGCAACCGGGCTGCTCGCTGGCATCAACCTCTCGCGTCTTTTGTCTGGCGCAGACCCAGAGCTCCCGCCTCCGGTGACGATGACCGGTGCGCTCTATCGATATCTCCGGGAGGCCGACCCAAAACACTTCCAGCCGATGAACGCCAACTTCGGCCTGCTCGATGATCTCCCGGAGATGATTCGCGACAAGAAGAAAAAGCGCGAGATGTTCGCCGAGCGTGCGTTGTCGTCGATGTCTGAATGGATGGAGCAGCACTCTTTGTCAGCGCAGCACGCCACTCGCTGACCCCAGGTGCCGCAACAATCTCCTGAGGTCCAAGACTTTCTTCTCCACATGGAGAAGGAGCGCGATGTCTCACCCAATACGCTCGAAGCGTACCGCAGGGACCTGGATGAGCTGCTGGAATATCTCGCCAGTTACTATGGCGAAGGCGCGTGGACATGGCAGGGAGTCGATCGGCTCGCGATTCGCGGATTTCTGGCTCACCTCACTCGCCGGAAGCTCAGCAAGCGAACCATCGCCCGAGCGCTCTCTGCCGTCCGAAGCTTCTATTCCTATCTTCACCGCAACGAAATCGTCGAAGCGAATCCGGCGCGCGGCGTAAGCAGCCCCAAGCTCGAGAAGTACCTGCCCGGCTATCTCGACCGCGCCCAGATCGACCTCCTGTTTCAAAGCGCGGAGCTTAAGGCGCAGGACGGAAAATTCGTTGACGTGAGGAATAACGCGATCGTCGAGCTTTTCTATTCGACGGGCATGCGCCTTTCAGAGCTACGCGGAATCAATCGCAGCGATCTCGATCTTCTGTCGCAGCAAGTGAAGGTGAGGGGGAAGGGCAGGAAAGAGCGAATCATCCCGGTGGGCGATCACGCGCAGCTGGCGCTGCGAAATTACGAATCGAAGCGGGACGACCTCATTCGCAATGAGCTTCCAAAGGCCGATCGGCTCGCATTCTTTCTGAGCAATCGGGGAAAACGAATGTCGGTAAGGGCGATTCAGAGTGCCGTGACCGGGTTTCTCGACGCCATCGACGAAGATGCTGGTCTGTCCACTCACTCGCTGCGCCACACGTTTGCGACGCATTTGCTCGACGCCGGCGCCGATCTGCGCGCGGTGCAGGAGCTGCTCGGCCATGCATCCATTTCGACGACGCAGATCTACACGCACACGAGCGTCGAGCGCCTGAAGGAAGTCTATCGGAAGTCTCACCCAAGGGCCTGAGATCCGTCTCGCGCCCGGCCGCGTATTTGTTCATGTTATCGGCCGGAGGCTTCATGGTTAAACCCAGATATCACTGGATAGTACGCGTTACCCACTGGGTGAACGCCATCGCGCTCACGATCATGGTCGGGAGCGGACTCCGGATATTCAATGCGTATCCTCGATTCGCCCGTCGCGGATCGACGTTCTGCTGCTATCCGTTCGAGGGCAAGCCAATCCCGCCCAAATTCACGTTCGGCGGATGGCTTGGAGGCGCGCGCCATTGGCACTTCGCAATGATGTGGGTCCTCGTCGTAAACGGCCTCATCTACCTCGGCTATGTGTACCTGCGCGGCGAGTGGCGTGACATCGTTCCGATGCGCGGATTCTTTCGCAACGCGTGGGAAATGATCCGGTTCTATCTGTTCGTCAGAAAGGACCATCCAATTCAGGGCAAGCACAACGCGCTGCAACGCGGGACGTATTTCATCCTGCCGTGGCTTGGTGCGCTCGCGGTAGTCAGTGGAATCGCGATCTGGAAACCGGTGCAGTTTGCCCCGCTCACTGATTTGATGGGCGGATACGTTTGGGCTCGCTACTGGCACTTTGTCGCAATGACGCTGCTCGTTGTCCTCAGTCTCGTCCACATATTCATGGTGTTTGCGGTCGATCCCTATTCAATGCGCGCGATGACAACCGGCGGATACAATGAGGAGAACTCACCCGAAGCGCGAAACGCTCGTCCGCTGTACCATCTCCTGCCCAATAGATTCAGGACGAGGAAAGAGGTGAAGTCAACACCGGTGAAGGAGAAAAGCGCGTGACGATCGATCGCCGGAAGTTCCTGACCATTACCGGGTCTTCGGTTGCAGCGAGCATTCTCGCCGCTTGCGATTCGCGTGGACCGAAAAGCGCCGCCAGGCTGCTCAGCTATGCAGAGCGCAAGAATGAACAGGTCGAGCGGACGCTGTTCCGGCACACGTCGATGGATGCAACGATTTCCGGAACTCGTCTCGCCGGAGCGGCGTTACCTATGTATTTCATTTCAAAAACGGTCCCGATGTGGGATCAGGCCGCAAAAGGAGCATGGACGCTCGAGATCGGCGGAATGGTAGACAGGCCATTCAAGCTCACTCTGGCCCAGCTCGTGGCATTGCCGAGAATCTCGGAGCGCGTGAATCATTATTGTGTGGAAGGATGGACAGCCGTCGAGCAGTGGACTGGCGTCAGGCTGTCAGAGCTGGCGCGGATGGCAGGGGTTCAGAAGGGCGCCGGTTACGTGGACTTCTTGTCGTTCGACGACGGGTTTCACGAGAGCTGGGACATTGAAAGCGCGATGCATCCACAGACCGTAGTTGCATACGGGCTCGACGGGCGCATGCTGGCGCCGGCCCACGGAGCACCGGCCCGCGTTTACTCTCCGATAAAGCTGGGGTACAAGAACACGAAATACCTGACGAAGATCATGTTCCTTCCGAAGCAGACCGGAGGGTACTGGAGTGACGAAGGGTATGAATGGTACGGAGGGGTATGAACATCTGAAGCCAAGGGGTGTATCTGCTCTCAGAACGGCCTTGGAGCCGTCATCGATCTTACGACAGGCGAGCGACCTTGACCGACGAGATGGACCTTCTGGCCGTGCTCCAGCACGATATTGCCGCCCGGCTAAAACCCGTGTGTGGAGCAATGTCTCAAGCCGAATTCGACAAGCTCGTCTGTGAAATCGCGGCCGTTAAGCTCAAATACAGCGTCGAGGCCGAGCTGTCGGCTTCTTTTCGCGAGCGGTTGACAGCAGCGGTTGAGGAGCGCCAGACATCCGGCGGCCAGCAAAGCGCGTGATCGTCAGCGAATCCGCAGCTTGGGCGCGTCTTCCCGCTTAATCGCTTCTGGCGGAACATCGATTTCCTCCGTCCGTCGCGCGGCTCCCCGAAAGAGAAGCATTTCCCGAAGAAATGCCCAGTTCATCGCCACGCCGATCAACAGTAGAACGACGCCGGCGATCACCGCGATTGTTGCCCACTTCCAGTCTTCTCCACCGATGAGCGAGACACCCAGGGACGCCGTACCGAGTGCCACGAGCCATTCCCCTGGCGTGTTGATCTCGGCCCGCTGACGCCGCCGTCGCTCGCGGAAGGGACGTGCGCCCTCCGGCCTCACGGCGTCGAAAAGAATGCCTGCAGCGAACAGGCAGATCAGTACTCCAAGCACCAGCGGGACCTGCTCCAGCCTCATCGGGTTGCCCCTGTTAATTTTGACCCATGAACTACCACCTGCCCCGCGTTCGATCGACCACAATCCTCGCCGTGCGCCGTGACGGAAAAGTTGCCCTAGGCGGTGACGGCCAGGTCACCGTTGGTGAGACCGTCATGAAGTCGAACGCGATGAAGGTCCGCACCCTCCGTGGAGGCAAGTTGCTGGCCGGATTTGCCGGCGCTGCCGCCGATGCGTTCACGCTCTTCGAAAAATTCGAAGAAAAACTCGAGCGTCATCCCGGAAACCTGTCGCGCGCCGCAGTGGAGCTTGCCAAGGACTGGCGGAGCGACCGCGTGCTGCGCCGGCTGGAGGCACTGCTTGCAGTTACGGACAACGAGCGCGGATTCATTATTTCGGGCACCGGAGACATCATCGAGCCTGACGATGGAATTATCGCTATCGGTTCGGGTGGCTCCTATGCGCTCGCCGCTGCGCGCGCGCTCGTCGCGAACACGGACCTTCCCCCTCGCGAAATAGTCCAGCGCGGTCTCTCGATCGCCGCTGACATCTGCATCTATACCAACTCGAACATCACGGTTCTGGAACCGACAGTTTGACATCATCAAGAACACAGAACGCTCTCGCGCGTCTCGCGGATCTCACTCCGCGCAACATCGTCGCGGAGCTCGATCGTTATATAGTTGGACAGGCCGACGCAAAAAAATCAGTCGCCATCGCACTCAGAAATCGCTGGCGCAGGCAGCGCGCGCCGGAGTCGATTCGCGAGGAGATTTCGCCGAACAACATCATCCTCGTCGGTCCTACGGGTGTGGGGAAAACGGAAATCGCGCGTCGGCTCGCGAAGCTTTCCGGCGCTCCGTTCATCAAGGTCGAAGCGTCGAAATTCACTGAAGTTGGCTACGTTGGCCGCGACGTGGAATCCATGGTCCGCGATCTGGTCGAAAGCGCCATCAACATGGTTCGCACCGAGCGCGAAAGTGAAGTGGAGGATCTCGCGCATGACCGCGTTGACGAGCGGCTTCTCGATTTGCTCCTGCCGGTTCCGGCCGACAAAAAAACGCCGCCACCTGCGGACTCAGGGTCGGCCGACGCTCCGATCTTTCTGGTTTCGTCGAGTGGAAGCGTCTCCGCCGAGATGGACGTCGAGCAGGAACGTCACCGCCGCACGCGTGACAAGCTGAAACAGCTTTTGCTAGACGGGCAGCTCGAATCCCGCGAATTGGAAATCGAAGTCGAGCAGAACGCTCCAGTCATGTTCGACATGATGGTTCCGCAGGGTGCGCCAGAGGGGATGGGGAATTTCTCCGACATGATTCAGGACATGCTGCCCAAGCGCACAAAGAAGCGCACGGTGAAGGTCTCCGAGGCTCGGCGGATTCTTCTCGAGCAGGAGCTCGACAAGCTCATCGACGAGGAAGACGTCACGGCAGATGCTCTCGAGAGAACCGAGACGATGGGTATCATCTTTCTCGATGAGATCGACAAGATTGCCGGCGAAAGGTCGGCGGGCGGTGGTCCCGACGTTTCACGCGAAGGTGTGCAGCGTGATCTGCTTCCGATTGTTGAAGGGTCCAATGTCTCAACCAAGTACGGAATGGTAAAAACCGATCACGTGTTGTTCGTCGCGGCCGGAGCTTTCCATGTCTCGAAGCCGAGTGACCTCATTCCAGAGCTTCAGGGACGTTTTCCGATTCGCGTGGAGCTCAGGCCGCTGACTGAAGCCGATTTCGTGCGCATCATGACGGAGCCGGAAAATGCCTTGACGCGCCAGTACGCTGCGCTCGTCGAAGCCGAGGGTGCGAAGCTCACGTTCAACGAAGACGGAATCGCCGAGATCGCGAGAATCGCAGCGCATGTGAATGACCGGATGGAAAACATCGGCGCTCGACGGCTGCATACCGTGATGACCACGCTGCTGGAGGAAGTCCTGTACGATCTTCCGGATTCTGGGAAAGGCGAGATAATCGTCGATCGTGCGATGGTCACCGACCGCCTGAAGACGATCGTCGAAGACGAAGACCTGAGACGCTACATTCTCTAGCGAGACCAATGAAATCATGACCGCTAAGACGCACCGCGACTTTCTTGCGATCCCCGACTATTCGAAGGAAGAGCTGCTGGCTCTGTTCGATCTTGCCGAGCGGATGCGCAGGGGTGAGTACAAGGAAAAGCCGCTGGCGGGGAAATCGCTCGCGATGATTTTCATGAAATCGTCAACGCGTACGAGGGTGTCGTTCGAGGTTGGAACGTGGCAGCTTGGCGGACATGCGTTGTTCCTGTCGCCGCGCGATGTTCAACTTGGGCGCGGTGAACCCGTCGCGGACACGGCGCGAGTGCTTTCGCGCTACGTGGACGGCATCATGATCCGCACATACGCGCATGCGGAAGTCGAAGAGCTAGCAAAATACGCGACAGTTCCAGTGATCAACGGGCTCACTGACCTGCTTCATCCCTGTCAGATTCTCGCCGATGTCCTGACCATCCGCCACCGCCTTGGCGGAATCGACGGGAGGAAAGTCGCGTGGATAGGCGATGGAAACAACATGGCGAACTCGTGGATCAACGCTGCGTATCGGCTGGGATTCGATCTGACGCTTGCGTGTCCTGAGGGCTACGACCCCGACGCGGAAATTCTGGAGCGCGCGCAATCAGTTGCGAATGTGCGGGTTGTTCGCGATCCGAAGGAAGCGGCAGAGGGAGCAGATGTCATTAACACCGATGTATGGGCTTCGATGGGTCAGGAAGACGAGCAGGCAATTCGCGAGAAAGCGTTCAAGGGTTTCATCGTGGATGGCGCGCTGATGAAGCGCGCAAAAAGCGACGCGATTTTTCTGCACTGCCTGCCGGCGCATCGCGGAGAGGAAGTTGCAGCGGAAGTGATCGACGGCCCCCAGAGCGTCGTGTGGGATGAAGCCGAAAACCGGCTGCACGCACAGAAGGCAATCATGGCCAACACGATGGGAGGAGTCGCGCTTTGATCAACGAAGGTAACGTCGCGCCGGATTTTTCACTCCTGGCCGATGACGGCAGCACTGTGAAGCTCAGCTCGCTGCATGGCAGCAACGTCGTTCTCTTCTTCTATCCAAAAGACAACACCTCTGGCTGAACGCAGGAAGCGTGCGATTTTCGCGACGCTTTTCCCCGGTTCGGGGAAATGGACGCAGTGGTGATGGGAATTAGTCCTGATGGCATCAAGTCACATCAGAAATTCAAGGCAAAGTACGAGCTGCCTTATCTGTTGCTGGTCGACGAAGGACACATCGTTGCCGATGCGTACGACATCTGGAAAGAGAAGTCGATGTACGGCATGAAATACTGGGGCGTGGAGCGCACGACAGTGATCGTCGGTCGTGACGGAAGAGTTGCGAAAATCTTCCACAAGGTGAAAGTCCCGGGCCATGTGCAAGAAGTCACAGCAGCGGTAAGCCAGTTGAAGTAGCCGGTGGCTGTTACGCGTTTGGCAGTCGGCGGTCAGCAGTCGGCCCTCTGTACTTCAGGCATGCCTTCTGCACTTCCAGAGGGCATGCCAAATTCACAAAAGAAAATCGAAGAGCTCTACGGGCTCATAGATGGGATCGAGACCGCGATGTTCACCACTCGCCGTCACGATGGCCACCTCGTTTCGCGTCCGATGGCCACGCAGGAAAAGATCAAGGACGCCGACGTGTGGTTCGTCACCGACGCGGACACCCACAAGCTCGACGACCTCGTCGCTGATCCGCACGTGAACTGCTCCTACTACAATATGAAGAGCCGCGAGTGGGTATCGTTGAGCGGAGTCGCTCGCGTGAGTCGCGACAGGAAGAGAATTCACAATCTCTATAAGCCCGACTGGAAGGTTTGGTTTGGCGATGAGGGCGGCGCGAAAGACGGCGGCCCTGACGATCCTCGGCTAACGCTGATTTTCGTCGAGGCCGATTCAGTCGTCTACATGAAGAATGACAAGCCGAGACCGGTGATTCTGTGGGAAGTGCTGAAGGGAATGGTCACGGGATCCAAGCCCGACATCGGCGAGACGACGCAGATCGGTGGCGGTGAGCTCATGGATCGGGCGGACTGAAACGTTCGCGGGGCTGAGTGCTCGCCCCGCGCCACTCCCACCGACGGCCCGGGACTGCCATATTGACGGTTCGAGGAAACTTCCCCTCAACGAACCGCTGGAGCCCCACCGATGTCGCAAGACGAGTCCCCAGAAACACTTAAGCGCACTCCACTAACGGATCTACACGCGTCGCTCGGCGCCAAGCTCGTGCCATTCGCCGGCTATCTCATGCCGGTTCAGTACCCTTCTGGAATCACGGCCGAGCATAAGGCGGTGCGCTCGAATGCGGGGTTGTTCGACGTGAGCCACATGGGTGAGTTCATCGTGAAGGGGTCCGGCGCCGTCGATTTCGTGAACTACGTGACGACCAACGACGTCGCCGCGCTGGTGGTTGGACAGGCGCACTATTCGACGATCCTCAACGACCGCGGAACGATCGAAGACGACTGTCTCGTCTACAGAGCAGATGAC
>JBBSGU010000043.1:0-22896 GCA_038253755.1 Gemmatimonadales bacterium
GACGCCCGTCGAAGCCGCTTCTGAATCTCAACAGATCGTGGAGATCGCTCCTGTTCCGTGCGCGATAAGTGCGCTACCAGTCTATGGAGACGCCGACTAGCTGACCGCCGTCTCCGTTGGGCTGAACCATCGCCCTCAACAATCGCCGATCGACCGGATTGCCAGGATGGTTGTGCGAATAGCGGACGACCTTGAGACCGCTGAACGTGCCGATGGCTGCGGCCAGCGCAACGTCACTTGCCCAGTGTTTGTTGTGATACATGCGCGCGAGTCCAACCATTGTTGCACTGCCGTACATCACCGGGCCGACGATCCAGGTTGAGCCGGGATATACGCGCTTCATCTCGCTCGTCACTGATGCGGCGGCGGCAAATGCGGCTGTTGTGTGACCCGATGGGAATGATTGCCTGTCGGCGTTGCCAAAGCCTTTGCCGAATTTGAAGTCTCTCGGGTCAGTTCTATTGGTGACGAATGGACGCGAACGACCGAGCGCGCCCTTGAGTACGATCGCCGCGCTCGAGCCGAACACAATGGACTCGGTCATGTGAAGGCCGATGTCTTCGAGCGTGTTGTGATTGGTGAGACGTCCTGCGACGTACATCGCGGATCCGATGACTATAGATCCGGGATCGGCGATGATTTCAAATCCCTTTGTGGTTCCGTTGATGAATTTGTTTTCGGACGACGACGGGCTGCGCAGCCGCCGTGCGGCCGACTTGTCGAGTGGGAACATCGCAACGGTAAGCCCCGCGAACGCGAGGCCGAGTAACGCATCGTCGCTCGTGAACAGTGGCTTGGCGGCTTTGCGAAGAGAGTCAGTCTGGTGTGCTGTTTGAGCGGCGAGCTGACCCGATTCGAAAAGGGTGCATGCGACCACAAGCAGCGCCAGACGCGGCAAGGCGAAACGGTTCACGAGTACTCCGATCAGGGGCGACTTTGGGTACAAATCAAATATGCCCTCCATACGCACAAAATGGTCCTTCATGAATTCGGGTTCATTCGTCTTTGGCAGCGCAGTTTCGTGGGCAGAGCATTTGGGACACGGACTTGACGGAAGGGGATTGGGGGTTGTGCAAATACCAGCCCCGGAAATAACCTCTCCAAAGACGAAGAACCGACCCCTGCACGGGCTAAGTCGACGCGCGCAGACATTCCTGCGCGACGATCCAGTTTTCTTTCGCAGGGATAACAAATACGGTCACGGCGGAAACATCAGGTGAAATCGCACGCTCTCCGTTCACCGATTCGTTCGCCAGTTTGTCCAATTCGATTCCAAGGAAGTGAAGGCCGGCGCAGATCTGTTCCCGAACCCGTGGTGAGTTTTCGCCGACGCCTCCCGTGAAGACAAGCGCATTGACGCCGCCCATGCTTGCGGTCATCGACGCGACTCCTTGCCGGACGCGGTGAACGAAAACATCGAGAGCCAACTTCGCGCGGTCATTGCCCGCATCGATCCGCGAGAGAACTTCGCGCATGTCGCCGCTGGTCCCAGACAGGCCAGCCAAGCCGGACCCCTTGTTCAGAAGAGCGTCAAGCGAGTCCAGCGTATGTCCGCCGTGGCGCAGAAGGTGGAGCAGGATTCCCGGATCAACAGCTCCCGATCTCCGGGCCATCGGAATTCCGTCGAGCGGGGTGAAACCCATCGTGGTATCGAGCGATTGCCCGTTGTGGACTGCCGCGAGCGAACAACCGCCGCCCAGATGACATGTGACGATTCGCGAGTCGTCGTGTTTTTTCATGAGCCGAGCGGCGCGATGCGACACGTATCGATGGCTCAGGCCGTGAAAACCGAATCGTCTGATGTCCTTCTCGATCCATTCGTAGGGACCGGCGTACGTGAACGCTTCAGCCGGCATTGACTGGTGAAACTCAGTGTCGAACACTGCGAACTGAGGAACCCGCTTGCCGAAAAGCCGGATTGCCTCGTCGATTGCCGTGAGCGCCGCCTCGTTGTGCGCTGGTGCATACTCTTCCATCTGAGTCAGTTTCGCGCGAACCTTGTCGTCAATCCGGGTAGTCGCGAACAACGAAGGACCGCCAAAGACAACACGGTGTCCAACGACATCGATTTGTTCCGGCCCGGCAATCAGCTTCGATCGGCCGGTCCGGAGTTCCGACACGAGTTCCTCCGCCTCATCGGGCGAATCACCTTTTCCCTCCCACAGCAGGCCCACTGGTGCCGCGCTGTCTTCTGCGGGTCGATCAAGATCGTACAGCGAAGCCTTGAAGCTGCTGGACCCCGCGTTGAAAACGAGGATCTTCAGGCCGGCCACCGCCAATCGCGAACGTCAGGCATGTCGTCACCGTGTTCGCGGATGTAGTGATAATGCTCATCGAGTTTTGCGTGGCACCACTTCGCGAGATCCTCGGACTTCTGATTCGCGGTATCTTCAGGGAGCCGCGCAATTACGTCGAGCACAAGGTGAAAACGGTCGAGCTCGTTCATTACAGTCATGTCGAACGGAGTGGTCGTAGTCCCCTCTTCCTTATAGCCGCGCACGTGAAGATGTGCATGGTTGGTCCGACGATAGGTGAGACGATGAATGAGCCACGGATAGCCGTGGAACGCGAAAACGATCGGCTTGTCAACAGTGAACACCGCATCGAATTCGGGATCGTCCAGACCATGTGGATGTTCGCGCTTCGGCTGGAGCGTCATGAGATCAACGACATTGACGAAGCGCACACGCAGGTCGGGCAGCCGCTCGCGGAGTATCGAAGTCGCGGCGAGCGCTTCGAGGGTGGGCACGTCACCGCAGCTTGCGATTACAAAGTCAGGATCCACGCCCTCATCCGTGCTCGCCCACTCCCAGACGCCAAGTCCGGCCTTACAGTGAGAGCTTGCGGCGTCGATATCGAGCCACTGCGGAGACGGCTGCTTTCCAGCGACGATCACGTTCACGTAGTTGCGGCTTCGCAGGCAGTGATCGGCGATGGAGAGAAGTGTGTTGGTGTCGGGCGGCAGATAGACACGCACGACATCCGCTTTCTTGTTGACGACGTGATCGAGGAAACCAGGATCCTGATGGCTGTTGCCGTTGTGATCCTGTCGCCACACATGCGACGTTAGCAGATAATTCAACGACGCAATCGGCGCGCGCCACTCGATGTGCCTGCACGTGTTCAGCCACTTTGCATGCTGGTTGAACATCGAATCGACGATGTGTATGAACGCTTCGTAGCAAGAGAACAGTCCGTGGCGTCCCGTGAGCAGATAGCCCTCGAGCCATCCCTGGCAAAGATGCTCGCTCAACACTTCCATCACCCGGCCGTCGTAGGCGACGTGGTCGTCGGTTGGAAGAATCTTCGCGGACGACATTCGGCCGGTTACTTCGAACAGCGCGCCGAGGCGGTTGGAGCTCGTTTCGTCCGGACCCATCACGCGGAAATTCGAGGCGCCTGAATTAAGCTTCATCGTGTCTCGGAGCATTGCCCCGAGCACTCGCGTCGCTTCGCCGTCGGTGGCGCCAGGCTTTTCGACCTTGACGGCGTAGTCGCGGAAATCGGGAAGGATTAGATCCTCGAGGAGGAGCCCGCCATTCGCATGCGGGTTCGATCCCATGCGTCGCCTCCCTCGTGGTGCGAGCGCAGCAAGCTCGGGCATCAATGCGCCGCTTTCGTCGAAAAGCTCCTCCGGCCGATAGCTGTGCATCCATTCTTCGAGCAGCGCGAGATGCGCTGGATTTTCCGCCAGTCCCGAGAGAGGGACCTGATGCGAGCGGAACGAATTCTCTGTTTGTTTTCCATCGACCGATAGCGGGCCCGTCCATCCCTTAGGCGACCGCAGCACTATCATCGGCCAGCGCCGACGGGTCGCTTTCGGATTCGATCTCGCTTCTGCCTGAATGCTCTTGATGTTATTCGCGACACGATCGAGAGTCTCCGCCATCAGCTCGTGCATCACTGCGGGATCGTCGCCGGATACGTAGTGGGGCTCGTAGCCGTAACCGTGCATCAGGTCGGTGAGCTCTGATTCCGGAATTCGCGCGAGGACCGTTGGGCCGGCGATCTTGTACCCGTTGAGATGAAGAACGGGCAGGACGGCGCCATCTCGCGCGGCGTTCATGAATTTGGTCGAGTGCCAGCTCGCTGCGAGCGCGCCCGTTTCCGCTTCGCCGTCTCCTACGACACAGCAGACGAGCAGATCAGGATTGTCAAACGCTGCGCCGAATGCATGCAGGAGGGAGTAGCCGAGCTCGCCGCCTTCATGAATCGATCCAGGGGTCTCCGGTGAGACGTGACTTGGAATTCCGCCTGGATAGGAGAACTGCGTGAAGAGCCGCGCCATACCCTCTTCGTCACGCGAGATCTCCGGATACACTTCGCTGTAGGTACCTTCGAGATACGTGTTCGCGACGATGCCGGGACCACCGTGACCTGGCCCTGTTATGAAGAGCACGTTCAGGTCGCGCTCGACGATCAACCGATTCATGTGCGCGTAAATGAAATTCAGCCCGGGCGTAGTCCCCCAGTGGCCAAGCAGCCTCGGCTTTACGTGCTCGACTGAGAGCGGTTCGCGCAGAAGCGGGTTCGCGCGGAGATAGATCTGTCCGACTGACAAATAGTTGGCGGCGCGCCAGTACGCGTCCAGGGCATCGAACCTGATCGGAGTATCCTTGGGCACTTCGATTGATGCTCTCTCACCGCCGCTGTTGTCAACCACTCGCCCGACGGTGTGCGTCGCTGTCAGCTGACTTCCCCTGCCAAGGCCACCCGCTTGCCATGGAAATGCCTGCACCAGTCGATCAGTTGCTGCGCAAGCTCAGCTGTCGTTCCAGTAGCACCTTCCTCGGCTCTAGCGAGGATTTCTTTAACGCTGCCGATGATCGTTCGGAGTGATGTGCCGCGAGTCTGCTCCGCATCTACATAACGACACACTGCATCGCGAAGTTCGACGCGGGATTCTATCGCGGCTTCAGTCCTGCTCGTGAGTGTGTCGCACAGCTGCGCGAGCAACATGTCATACTCGGCCTTCGTTTTCCTTTCCATCGTGACGCCTGTGCTTCGAGGAGGCGTCGCCAGAAGCGCCATGACTTTCGGTTATTAACCGTCGATGTACGCCGGGCTGGTGCGATAACCCCGGGCCATCGTAAACATATTCAGGCAGTTTTTTCCCTGAAAAATTCTTCGATACACCACGTGCTGATCTTTTCCTGGAGCCGTGATCCGCCTGCCCACTCCGTGGGATGCGTCGCGATCGTCGGAAAGCTTCGGGTGTAGATCACTGCCTTCAGCGCGATGAGCACGTGCTCGGGCGAGGTGCCTTCATCCCTCAATTCATTCGTGAATGCACAAACGGCTTCACGAAGAGCAACCATGGCATCCGCGCTCCGCGTCGCAGCCTTCTCGACGGCGGCGCGCAGGCGGTCACACTGCTCCGGGCTTGGATTCGGAACGTGCAGCGACAATGGCGATCGTTGCGTCTCGTCCATAGGTGCTCTGTGCGCCAACAAAAAGGCGTCGCCAGCAGCGCCAAGTGCTGTCCTTAGAAACTACCGGCAGCTGGAGCGCGGGCTGGTGGGAAGCATCCGCGCCAAAAATCTCTTTTTAATGATGTCTTACAGTGCAAGAAATAGCCCTAACGAATCCATAGGTACCAACTCACAACTGGCTCTTGCGCCGATATATCACCAGATATAGCGTTTACAACTAAAGATATATCGCCAGTGCTATCGGAATTGGTCCGACGCCGGCGCCACAAGAGAGATCGAAAATGAGAGATTCACACTGCGGGCAGAGCTTCGGATTCGCCTTTGGGCGTCGTCCGGAAAACTTCGGATTCGACGCGGGGGCGTTCTGGGGCGGACGTGGAAGATCGCGGGGCGGGCCGTTCGGCGGAGGGAGGATGTTCGACCAGGGACACCTCAAGTTCGTGATCCTTGGCCTCCTCGCTGAGAAGCCGAGGCATGGTTACGAAATCATCAAGGAAATCGAGGAGAAGTTCGGTGGGATGTACTCGCCCAGCCCGGGCACAGTCTACCCGACCCTGACGATGCTCGAGGACCTTGGGTACGCCAAGGTCACCCCCGAGGAAAGCGGCAAGAAGGTCTACGAAATCACCGATGAAGGCCGTGCGCACCTCGCGGAGAACCAGCCGCTGATGGACGACATCTTCGCCAAGATTTCGGAGTTCGCGCAGAACGTGTTTGGAGAGCCGATGATGGAGGTGCACCGCGGCTTCAAGAACATCGGGCGGGCGATTTACGCGAAGAACACATCGCGAACGCCTGAGCAGGTTAAGAAGATCGTCGAAATTCTCCAGCGAGCTGCCGGGGAGATCGAAGCGGTCTAGGCGAATCGCTCCCGTAACTCCCCTTAATTCTTTCCGTTTTTAATCTGTGCAACGTTTTCATTTGTGCGATCGTTGTTACATGGCAGTTCCGATCCTGTCCAGGGTTCAACGGACGGCTATATGAATCTCCACGACGCCAGGCTTCGACTTGTCGTACCGCTCGAAATCGGTGGTAAACGCGCGCACGAGCGTCGTATCAGCCGCAAAGTATTTCCAGACCGCGCCCCACCCGTCGACCACAGCTCCGGGCATTTCGCCTTTTGCCGTGAAGATCAGGTACTCCTGTGCGAGCACAACGATTCCCGCCATGCCTTCCGGAACGTTATCGACATCGCCAACCTCAACGCCGACGATAAGTGAATACGGTCCATTGCCATCGCTTTGATATCGCGTATATGCACCGAGCGTGACGCCGGGTTCCTTCTGATCGGGGATACCATCGATAAGATTTTCATCGTAGACTCTCTTCCACACTCCGGGAATCTTCGCCTTCTTCGGGTCCATCTCATCGCGATTCGTTGTGCGAACCTCCCAACCGATGATGTACTTGCCATAGAGGCTGACAAGCTTCGGCTCGGGAATATTTGTCTGGGGAATTTCTCCCTGCGGACTTGCCGCCTGGCTGTCTGGCTCCGTCACGCGAACACCGGCAGCCGGTGATCTTTCCACTGATGCGCCTCCTCGAGCTGGCCGGGGAGATTGAACAAGGTCGCTTCATCGGCATATCGGCCAACGATCTGAGTTCCCACAGGCAAGTTCTCCGAATTCCAAAAGAGGCCGGCATGACAATCCTGCGTCAACAACGACCTCAAGCGCAACTCTCCAGGGCTCAGTGTTTTGGCGGCGCGGCGGCTTCCCGCCTTCCCGATTGGTTTGAACCGGTTTCGTGGGTGGGATAATCTTCAGCATGACGAAATCGTCGGAGTCACGAAATCACGGCCGGCGAATCCGTGTCATGGCGTGGCCTGCATTCGCCAACCGGCTGGAAAACCCATACAACGCCCTGCTCTATTCGGCGCTCCGGGATCTGAAAGTCGAAGTCGTGGAGTTTTCCGTGCAGAGACTGCTGTTCGGGCCCCGCGCGGACATTCTGCATGTTCACTGGGCGCCGACCAACAGGATTCGGGGAGGAAAGCGTTCGCTCGTGAAACGGACATCAGCCCAGATGCTGTGGCTCCTCTCAGCGGCTCGGCGAAGAGGAATGAAGGTTGTCTGGACGGCCCATAACGTGAGCGCGCACGACAAGCGCGAGCATCCGGACCTGGAGAAGAAATACTGGTCCATGATCGCGGACCGGCTGAGTGCGGTCATCAGCCTCAGTAAGGCAGGAACAAAGATCCTTCGGGATCGGCATCCGCCACTGGCTACGGTGCCGGCGTTTGTCAGCAGGCATGGAAGCTACCGCGGAGTTTATCCGAGAGATCTCGGCCGCGACAAAGCGCGTGACGCCCTCGGAATCCCGGCCGGAGCAAAGGTGCTGTCGTTTGTCGGTCAGGTGCGACCCTACAAGAATCTGCCCGCACTTCTTCGGGCATTTTCGAAGCTCGAAGATCCGTCCGCGGTTCTGTTGATCGCTGGAAAGCTGAAGCTTGACGACCATACTGCGGAGTTCGAGGACCTGGTCAGAGGCGACGCGCGGGTGAGAGTGTTTCGCGAGTTTGTTCCAGCCGACGAGCTGCAACTTTACATCGAAGCATCAGATCTCGTCGTGTTGCCATTCCGCGAAACCCTGAACTCAGGAAGCGCGATTCTTGGATTGTCATTCGACAGGCCGGTGGTAGTCCCCGGGCAGGGTTCACTTGCCGAATTGGCGCGGGAGATCGGTGGTGACTGGATCATGACGTACGATGGTGAGCTCACAGCCGAAATTCTCGTTCGTTCACTCCATCGATCATTGTCGATGCGTGGCGCGGTCGCGCCGCTTGAATCGCTCGAGTGGCCACTGATCGCGCGGCAGACCCGCGACATTTATCGTTCGCTCCTGGGATAACGCCGGAATCACCAACACGGAGAAGCGTGGTTAACGACCGTCTGCGAAAATTCACTTTGCCGCTTGGGTTGTCCGTCGTGGTGCTTGCTCTGATCGGACGCACGTCTTCGATAGTTGACTCACGCGGTAACAGGCCGCCTCAAGGAACGAGGCTCGATATTCCGACGTCCTACGTCGCGATGTCTCCTGTTTCGCGAGTACTCGACGCACTAAGCCTTCTTTCGATTCCGCAGACGATCTGGCTGTTCGTCGGAGTCGCACTCGTTGTCGTCGCCATACTCATCGGGAAGAGACATCGCGGCAGTCGACGTGTTTGGCCAGGAATCGCCGTTGGGATCGGACTCGTCATAGTTGCCGTTGCCATTCTTGAAGCGTCGGTGATTCTAATTCCGCGCCCAATGGCAAATCTTCGCGTGGCGGATCCGGAAACGCTGCGTATCGACTTTCACAGTCATACGAATGTCTCGAAGGACGCGAATCAACGATTCACTCCCGACGACAATCGCGAGTGGCACAAGGCGGGCGGGTTCGATGTCGCGTACATCTCGGATCACGTGGGGTTCGCCGGGGCTGCGGAAGTGATGAAGAAGAACCCGGTAAGAGCCGGTGACAGTCTGGCAGTGCTCAGCGCGGTCGAAGGCAGGTACCACAAAATTTTATCGACGGTGATGCTGCGGCTTGTTCAGGCAGATACCGCTGTACTCGACGGAAAAGGTCACCTGCACGAAGGCACACCGTCGATCGGAACAACTCCCGTCACCATAGTTGCAATTCCCAACGGCAACATCGACTCCGTTACGGCAGAGAGTCTGGACAGCCTGCCGCATTTCGCCGGAATGGAATTGGTCGATGCTGCACCGCGAGGGCTCGGTCAGCTCGACAGAGAAGAAGAAAAGATCAGACGCATCGCGAATGACAGACATCTCATGCTGGTGTCGTCATCGAACAACCATGGCTGGGGACGGACCGTCGCCGCCTGGAACCTGATGACAATTCCGGGCTGGCGCTCTCTCCCGCCAGACTCGCTCGCTGTGGTTATAGAACAACCATTCCGCGCGCGACAAACGAACGCCGTAACGATCGTCAAGCGACTCCGTCCGCGGACTTACGGGATGTCGCTGCCGTTCACTCTTCCGGTAATGCTTTATCAAACTGTCGGCAGCCTCACTCTGGCCGAGCGCGGCATATGGATTTTGTGGATCTGGGCAATCGCGCTGGTATGTCCCCTGTTGCAGCGAACGAAGGGCGACTTACCGCAGCGTCTGAAGGTTACTAACGGCAGCTTCTAAGAATGCGCCTCGGCGTATACGCCGAAGGCAATAGCTTGTTCGCCTGGCGAGCGAGCGGACGCGCCCTGGAGCATTTGCCCTTATTGGCGAGAAGCTCGGCAGCTCTGGTATTGATTCGATAGCTGCCCGGATCCCACGCCGCACCGCTGACCCAATTTGCAGTCAGGCCGCCGCGGCCAACGATTGTCATGGCCGTCGTGGCGGTCGCACTGCGCGCGATCGATGCCGACACTATGATGAGTGTACCAGCAGCAAGCGCCTTCCAGACTGAGCCGGAGAGCTCGACCTCTCTTCTTCTCGCCGGTCCCCCAGATCCTCCGCTCACTGCGCCGAGAATGCCCCAGACAAGAAACGCAGGAGCGGCAAGCAGCAGCGCGGCGTCAAAGGAACTCACGACAATCGCAGCCGTAATCGTCGATGCTAACGTGACTTTGAGCAGCACCGCATCACCGACCGGGTCGTCACGCCAGCGCCTTAACGCACTGAGAAACAATGCGCCGAATACGCCGAGCAGCGCGAGCGTCGCAACGAGCCCGCGCTCCGACACGAACGCAACCCAGTCGCTGCTCGGCCATGGATTGGCGGTGGTCCGATCGTCGGTGAGAGACTTGTCGCCGCCGGGCGCGTACTGGACGTAACGCACCGGCCAGTTTCCCGGACCCACGCCGAAAACCGGTTGAGCCTCCACCATCTTCAGCGAGTTTCTGTACTGCGCGATTCTTCCGCCGCCACTTCCCTTCCGATAGTCGACGACGCCCCTGGCTGAATCGAGATAAGGCGAATCACTGTTCCAATGCAGGCTGTTTGGCAATGCAACGGAGAGAATTGCGCCGATCGCGCCAGCGAGGGCAAAGCGAGCCAAACGACCGCCGACGATCTCCCGATTCCAATATTTCCGCGACAGCAAGAGCAGGATCGCCATGATGAGCACAGACGCCAGAAGCGCCAGCCACGCAGCACGTGAACGCGATAGAAAGAGTGCCGCGGCGACGAGCGAGGCTCCAAGCGAACCAGCGAGCGCACCGGCCTGACGGCGCGCGGCAACGGTGCACCAGACGAGCGCCGGCAATCCGATCGCGCAGACGTGGGCGATGAAATTGCGATTGCCAAGCGTCCCGCCAGGTGCACGAGCAAGCGTGAACAGCTCAGTCTCAACACCATAGGCCTGGAGTAGCGCGCCAGCTGCGGCCGCGACAGTTGCAATCGAGGCGGCGATCAATAGACCGCGAGCTCCGCCACCGCGCGCTATTCGTCTCGACGCCCAGAACACGAGCGAGGAAGAAAAGCTCAATCCGACTGCTCGCTGAGCCAACCAGTAGTTCGTTGCGAACAGCGCAGACATGGTGGAAAGCACAAGAAACGAGATCAGGCCGACGTCAGAAATGCTTAGGGAAATACGCCGCCGGCGGGAGAAGAGAGCGACTGCGCACAAGAGCGCAACGATGTGCAGGGCAAGCTCTTTTGGGATGAAATAGCGATCGAGCTCGAACGGCTTGTATGCCAGCGCGACGACGATCACAGCCAGAAAGCCGAGCTGAAGGAGAAATTTTGTCGCGCGGTTCAGTGCGATCATGCATAAAGAAAAATTAGAGACTCAAGATCAGGTTGCAGTGACCAATTAGCTAGCGGCCGCCGAGCCCTCGCCGCGAGTGCAAGGTCGAGCTGCCTAAAAAAACCGCGACGGTTTCGTCGCGGGGTTTTTTGTTCGCTTCAAACGGGACTTTATCTACCCAGCCCTATCAAACCCACAGATGTAGGCCGTCAGGCGCAGGCTTTCGCGTAGTCCTCTGCCGACCAGCCGTTGCCGCGCTCTTCTGTCGCACCGATGGTGTGGGACATCTCGTGCCGAAGAGTTCGTTTCTTGTCCTCGAGAGTTCGCTCATTGAGATCGTCGAGGCGCCGGGCGACTCGAACGAACCAGGCATCATCGATCTCGTACGTGTGTCCAACACCGTACAGCCGGCTGCCACCCGAATATCTGATTAGCGCCTTCTGGTACATGCGGACAGTTGAATCGTTCTCGAAGATCGCTGATCCCAGTTTCCGACAGCGAGGATCGGCGTGTATAACGAGGCGCGTGCCCTCTGCCCTGAACGCGGAGTCTTCTTCAGCGGTTGGCAGTGCAATCTCGCAAACGGCTGCGTTCGCCAGAGTCGCGCACCGAAGAATCTCTGCGGACCGATCTGTAACCGGCTTGTAGCCGTCATCGGCCGGGTTGATTGGCCGACTCGCAACACGCTCGGGCTGCGGAACGACCGCCACAGTCTCCATCTGAACTGCTTGCGCGCATGCGGCGACGGCCAATAGCAGGCCAACGAGAACCATCTCCGAGCGAAAACTCATGCTATTGAACCCGGCGCCCCGGCACATTCGCGCCGCCTTGATGGAGAATCAGCTGGTTCACTTTTCCATCTGCATCCTTCACGAACGTGATCTGCGCATCCACAACCTTGAGAAAAAATTCAGTCTCGGATTCAGCGAAAAGGGGAAACTTTCCCTGTCCAGTGGCTTGGGCGAACAATGAGCCACCCTCCGTCGTGATCGTCAGCCGGAAGGCCGGCGCAAGCTCATAGACACCGACGAGCGGGTCGAGTTTCGCTGCGTCGACCGTGACCTCGGTACGCACCTTCGCAGCGCCAGCCGGCACTGACAGCGGAACCTGAGGCTGCAGGATGTGAAATCCGATGTCGTCAGGCGAGTTCGTCGAATTGGAAAGGACGATTACGCCTCGATGGTGCTGTGAATCGATTCCGATGAATGTTCTGAAACCGCCAGTTCCGCCGTTGTGCCACGTGACCGGCAATCCCGTGAGTGTCACCGTATTCCACGCCAGGCCGATCATGTTATTCGGCCCCACCGGCATCCTCGGCGCACGCGCCATTACCATCGCGGGTCCGAGCGGAACGCTTGCGGAATCGAGATTTGCAGCAAGAAACTTCAGCATGTCGTTCGCAGTCGAGCGAAGGGCGCCTGCCCCGGCGAGCGTCGGGAGATCCCACAAGTGCATCGGTGAACCATTTGCGTCGAACCCCTGCGCGATATGCGACTTCATCGCCGGAGTCAGAGTGATGCCCGAGTCGTGCATTCCAAGCGGGATGAGGACTCGCTCCTTGACGAGTGCCTCGTAGCTTTTTCCCGCTCTCAGCGCGAGGACATGCCCAAGAATTCCCATTCCCAGATTCGAATATTCATACTGCGAGCCGATGTCGCGTGTAAGCGAGTACGACGACAGAAAATCGTAAAGCTGCTTAACCGTGTAGTCGGCGTATGGATTGGCCACGTCAGCCGGTTTGAGGTTCGCCGGCAGCCGCGGAAGTCCCGACGATTGCGTCGCCAGATCGAGAAGGGTGATCTGCTTTCCGGCGCGCTGCGGGACATGGACTGATTTGGGCAGGTACTTCGCAATAGGATCATCAAGTTTCACCTCACCCTTTCGCACCATGTCGGCGAGGATGGTGTTGGTAAAGACTTTCGTGATCGAACCGATCTCGAACTGCGTATTTCCATCGAGTGGCAATCCCGAGATTCCCGAAATGCCGGCGGTGTAGATGTGAGGGGAGTTGCCGCGCTCGAGAGTGGCGACGACGATCCCCATTGCCTGTTTCGTCGAGACTCGGTTGTCGAGAAACGACTTGATGGCGGAGTCAGGCGGGAATGGAGCTTGCGCGTTGACTCCGGCTAACGCGGCGGGCAACAGAAGCGCCGCTGTGGTCATCGCACGGAGGAATGAAACAGGCGTCATGTGGCGTTTGAGCATTCTCGTGAGGGAATGGGCTGTGGGGACCCCGTCGTTAAAACAATACCTCGCGGTTAGACGCAACAAAAGCTGAATTTGTGCGTCTAACGACTGTAGATTAGCGAAACCACGACAATCCTTTCAATTCCATGGCCAATCATTCCCACAGGTTCAGCGTTCCCCGTCTGTTGTCGATCGCGATTTCGAGTTCCCTGCTGACGATCGGAATCATGTCGTGCAGCGGCAGCGAATCGGGAGGAATAACGGATATACCTCCCGGTACGGTGGTCGTGGAGATGCCGGGAAATTCGTTCAGCCCGTTCAACACCATCGTGAAGGTGAATGGATCCGTCGCGTTTGATTTTCCGGGCGACGAACACGACGTGACGTTCGTTTCGAAAGTCGGAGCCCCGGCGAGCATACCCGTTACGAAGAATAAGGTCGTGACCAGGACATTCACCACCGTCGGCGTATTTGACTACGACTGCAAGGTTCACCCGGGAATGTCGGGCCAGGTGACCGTTACTCTTTGATCGGACACGGAGACCACAGAGACCACAGAGCCTTCAGCAACGACGGAACAGGCTAAAATGGAACAGCGGACAGGCTAGAAGGAACAACGGAAAGGCTAGAAGGAACAACGGGAAAAGGCTCGCAATAAACTAAGCAGCGAAATTAGGCAGGTCCTCAAAGACCCAAACGGCAGCGCTGCCTACCTCGTTACTCCTCTGATCGTTGGGACGAAGTCCGGAAACACGAACGACAGAGCAGCGTTGTTCAAACGGTTCTTCACCACTTCCGCGAGCACGTCCCGATGGTCGATGGTCACCTTGAGATCCTGGCCGGATTCAAGGTTTTCGCGCGCCAGTGATGCAAAGTTCTGCGTCATCACGCGACCGCCCGCAACGTTCTTCCCCATTACGAACATCACATTCCCTCGTCCGTGATCGGTTCCCTTGCTGCCGTTCTCGCGAACGTTGCGGCCGAACTCCGAGACGACCACAACCGTCACGTTCTGAGTCTGCGCGCCTGCGACCAGGTCCATGTATAGAGCACCCAGTGCGGTCGAAAACTGCGACATCGTCGTCGCCATCGATCCGGCCAGTGGATCCTGCGCAGAGTGGGTATCCCATCCGCCGATATCGACCTGTACGGCCTCGACGCCGACGTCTGCCTTGATCAACGCCGCCGCGGATCGAAGACTGGACCCAAAAGACGTCGTGGGATACACCGCTCCGTTCGCAGGCGCGTAGCCCGTGAAGTTGATCACCTTGAGCAGATCGACCGTCGCCGCTGCATCCACCGCCGCCGACTTCACCGGATCAGGCGTGTTCAGATAGTCGGACTCGAGCCAATCCATGCGCGCCTGCCTGGTCGTTGCACTTCCGCCAAGTGCAAAACTCGCAGGGTTGGGAATCGGGAGCGTTTGCGGTGCACCGACCAGGGTTTGCGCGAGCCCGTTGGCAATACCGAGCGCGCGAAGCGGCGCATTCGTTCGAACTGGTGTGGAGCTCGCGAGATGCCGGCCGAGCCAACCAGTGATCACCGATGGGTCTCGAGGCTTGCCGACTTCCATGAACCGCTGTGCATCGAAGTGCGAGCGAGTCGTATCGATGGAGCCGGTTCCGTGAATCAGAAGAAGATCTTTCGCGGTAAACGGCTCGACGAGCGATGCCATCGGCTGCGGGAACATGAACTTGTCGTCGAGCGCAATACCCTTCGTTGCAGCAGAACTATCCGGACGAGGAATCGCGATAGTCGGACGGCCATTGTAGTACTCGATGTCATAGAACGGCGCGCACAACGAAAGTCCGTCGGCTCCGCCTCGCATGAAGATCGAAATGATGACGTCGCGATTCGCCACGAATGATTCCGCGAGGACGATCTTGGGAAGCCACGGAGGAACCACGGTAGCGAGGAACGCAGCGCCAGCCGACCAGGTAACGAACTGGCGGCGCGACATCTCGTTGTATTCGGTGCAGCCTTCGTCGTTGCATTTACGCATTTGCTAGTACCACTGGAAGGTGCTCGAGTTGATGGCGAGTGCCAGCGTTTCCCGAACGCGGGCGGCGTTCAGAGTCCCACCGGCGAGATAGGTCTTCAGCGCGTCGCTGGTTCGAGCGGGCATCTCTCCGCCGAACATTGCCACGTTGATGGAAGCCGCAACTCCATCCGACGTATTCACCGTCATGAAAGGCGTTGGATCGACAACAATGTCACCGGTGGAGAGAGAGGCGAGGTAATCGCCAAAGCCCCAACGCTGCATCACGAGTCCCGACCAGAACTGAACTTTGTCCGGGTACCCGTCAGGAGTCTTCCAGAAAAAAGATTGGTGGCCAAGAAGGGCCAGTCTCGTTCCTGCGATGGCTGCAACTCCCTTCACTGTTGGATTCAGCCCGCGCAGGGCCGACGCAACGAAGTGGAACGGTCGCTTATGCTTTGACGGAGCCGCGACAATGTTTGCCGGGGTGAGAATCACCCGGATCATTGCCGGGATGTTGCCACTGGTGCTCAGATAAGCCGCCGCCACCTGATCGATTAGCGTCTGAGGCGGATCATATTGAAGCAGCCACATGATCATCTTCTTTGCGATGAACTTCGCGGTGCTCGGATGTGCCGCCAGAACGTTGAGTACCTTGTCGCCTTCCCCTACTGCAGCGGCGCCCGTTCCTGGAGCCGCTGGGATGGTATTCCCAAGAAAAGTCTTTGCACCGAAGTCGTGCCCGGTGGGGTCGAAGTTGAAGTCGCCCTTGTTCTTGATGGTCCAGCCGCTCAGGCAGCGTGCTACTTCGGAAACGTCGGTCTGCGTGTAGCCGCCGTCTACGCCAAGCGTGTGCAGCTCCATGAGCTCCCGCGCGTAGTTCTCGTTTACCTTCGGGTAGCGGCTTGTGTTGTTGTTCAGATAGAGAAGCATGGCGGCGCTGTGTGCGCTCGCCCGTAGCATGTCCGGAAAACTTCCCAGCGCATTCTTTCGAATCACATCGCGATCGTCGATCATCTTCAGATAGCCGGTCTCGGCTATCGCGATGTTGAAATGGTCGCTCCAGAACTCGACCATTCGCTCGTACAGCTGCCTCTTTGAAAAGGCGGCGCGAAAAAGAGTGGCTTCCTGAAGCTGGCGTTGAAGCAGCCCGGAGTCGAGGGCATAAAGGTCTGTGCCTTGAAGGGCGAGCTGCGGATACGTAGTCGCTACAAATGCCTCCACCGAAACGTTATCGATCGCGTCGGGATTCAGGTGGTATTCAAGGTATCCCTTGAATCCTTTGGTTCGCGCGAGAAACGCTTCTTCCGGCGTAAGTCCGTTCGTGATATGCCGCGCGAGCCGAAGCTCGGAGCTTCCCCATGCTTCCGTATCGTTGAGCCCGGGTATCGAGGACGGCGCCGTCGTGCCTGGATCTCCAACGGGATTTCGAGGCGACTTGTCCGTGATGATGGCAAAGGCCGACGCTGATGCGGCCGCGGCCGCGGCACCTGCGATGAAAAAGTTGCGGCGGTTGGATCGAGGTCCGACGCGAGTTGGAGGTCCGATCGGCTGTGCTTTCACCACCGGCGAATCGTCAGGCGATAGCTCGGTTTCGACAGGCATATTCATCGCAAATACCTCAACGGAAAATCCCTCTCACTCTCATCGACCCAGGAATTAGACGACAGCCAGTACGGAGTGTTACGGGCGTCCACTAATTTCCTTTCTGGAACATAGCACCGGAACGGCAATTACCCACTCGCTAAATCAGCGTCTTCTCCCGTCCCGCCCGGCTGACCGTCCCGGCCCAGCGTCATCAGGTCAAAACCGGCGCGATCCTTATCTCCGGGGCTCTTGTATTGATATGGCCGGCCCCATGGATCGGCTGGCACCGCTTTCCTGAGATAGGGACCCCTCCAATTCCTGGCGTCGGGAGCACCCCCCGGTTTAGTCCTGAGTGCTTCCAGACCCTGCTGAGTGCTGGGATACACCCCGTTGTCCAACCGGTAATTCTCCAGCGCGACTCCAAGCAGCTCTATCTGCGTTTTCGCGGTCGTGATTTTCGCATCAGACACTCGACCAAGTATCTGAGGTGCAACGAGACCAGCGAGCAGGCCGATTACGATGAGCACGACGATGAGCTCTATCAGCGTCAACCCTCGGCGCGCCTGGAACGATGGATTCAGTGTCATCGAGTCACCCTCAAAGCACATGCGCATTGACGCTGTAGATAGCCTGGAGCATCGCCAGGGCGACGAAGCCGACCATTGCTCCGAAGACCAGAATCAACACCGGCTCGAGGAGGCTCACCAGAGCGGTCAATCTTCTCGACACATCCCGGTCGTACGCATCGGCGGCGCGAAGGCAGAGCTCGCCAAGCTTACCGCTTTCCTCGCCAACAGAGATCAGCTGCACCGCGAGCGGAGGCAAAATGCCCTGCAATTCGGCCCCGAGTCGGCGGCCCTGACTCACCAAATCAGCCGCGCGCCCGATCTGATCGCCCACGAAATCATTCGTCATCGCCGATCGCGCAATCCGTAGCGATGCGACGATCCCAACTCCGCTGCGTTGCAGCAGACCAAGCGTGCGCGAGAAACGGGCTGTGAGATAATTCCTCTCGAGATCTCCGGTAACCGGAACACCGAGGCGCGCGCGGTGCCACTTGAACCGGTTGGCGGGATCGGATAACCAGCGTTGAATCGAAAAGACGATCAGCAGCGCGAACGGAATCCAGAGCCACCACCAGCGAGTCACGACGGCACTCATTCCGATTAGCGCACGAGTCGAAAGTGGCAGCGTACCGCCAACTTCGCCGAGCATGTCTACAAATCTCGGAATGACGAAAAGCAGAATGATGGTAACTCCCATCGTTGCAACGATCGCCATGAGCGCCGGATACAACAGCGCAGACCGTACGCGTCCGCGCAGTTCCGCAGATTCGTCGAGATTGTCGGCCAGTCGTCCAAGCACCTGGTCGAGTGCGCCCGATTCTTCGCCGGCAGTCACCATCGCGATGTAAAGAGGGCCGAATACCCTCGGACGCTTCTTCATCGCACTCGCCAGTGGCACTCCGGCCCGAATGTCATCGCGAACTTCGGTGACGGCTGCGGTCAAAAGTGCGTTCGACGTTTCGGCGGATGAAAACGAAAGGGCTTTCTCAAGTGGCAGTCCGGCCGAGAGGAGAGTAGACAACGTCCGCGTCCAGACCGCGAGCGCGTCGGGAAGAGAACTCCGCTCAGTGGTTCGTCTCGGGGCGGCGGCATCCATCTCGGATACGTCGACCGGAAACAGTGACTGACGACGAAGGTCTTCAATCGCAGCGCTACGCGATTGCGACTGCAGGTCACCTTCTACCACGCGGCCCAATGCATCAGCCGCTCGATACCTGTATTTCGCTGTCACCCGTCGAAGTTCTCACTGACTACGCGGCCGAGCTCCGCGATCGACGTGCGACCAGTGCGAACGAGATCCCATCCGGCGTCACCAAGCGACCGCATTCCTCGGTCACTCGCGGAACGCCGTAGCTCTGAAGCCGACGCACCGCGTGTGATCATCGCCCGAGCTTCGTCATCCACGCCAAAGTATTCGTAGATGCCGATGCGCCCGCGATAGCCAGTTTGCGCGCAATGGTCGCAACCTTTTGGCCGCCGATACGTTGCGGAGTTGTCGCCCTCACTCGAACGAAGCTCACCCGGCTCCGGCTCATACGACTCAGCGCAGTCGTCACACAGCAGGCGAACCAGTCGTTGAGCGACGATTCCCTGGGCGGTCGCTGCGACGAGATACGGCTCGATCCCCATGTCCACCAACCGTGTTATCGCGCTTGCTGCGTCGGTCGTGTGGAGCGTCGAGAAGACAAGGTGACCGGTGAGCGCGGCCTGCACTGCGAGCTCCGCCGTTGTCCGGTCGCGCATCTCGCCGACCATGATAACGTCCGGGTCGTGCCGAAGAATCGATCTCAGAGCGCTATCGAATCCAAAGCCGGCCTTTGCATTCACCGGAATTTGAATGACTCCGGGAATCTGATACTCAACAGGATCTTCCACCGTCACGATTTTCACGCCAGGTGCGTTGACCTTAGTGAGGGCGGCGTAGAGCGTCGTCGTCTTTCCAGAGCCCGTGGGCCCAGTGACCAAGATCATCCCGCTTGTGCGTTGCGTCAGTCGCTCGAAATCCGCCCGCACGTCGCGTGGCATCCCGAGCTCTGCCAGGTCGCGTCCGTGCCCTGCATGGTCGAGAATTCGCAGGACGACGCTCTCGCCATGAAGGGCGGGAAGAGTTGAAACGCGCAGATCGACATCCCTGTCGGCGAGTCGCATCCTCGCCCGTCCATCCTGCGACTTCCGCCGCTCCGCTATGTCGAGCCCGGACATGATCTTGATCCGGCTGATAACAGCGGCGCCGTACTGGTCGGTAATGCGCGAGACTTCCTGAAGCACACCGTCGATGCGATAGCGAACGCGGAGGCCGGTCGCGGTGGACTCAACGTGGATGTCGCTTGCTCCCGTCCTGAGCGCGTCAAGCATCAGAACATTCACGAGCTTGATCACCGGCGCGCCATTCGCGAGCGCCTCGAGGTCGTCGAGCGGAGGAGCGACACCGTCGCGATTTCCGTTCGGGGCAGAAGCAAGCCTCACCGAATCGGCTCTTGTGGCCGACATTATCGCGGCGAGAACTTCTCCCTGCGGCACCTCCACGGGACGCAGCTTTCGTTTGTAAAGCCGCGAGAGCTCGTCGGCGACACTTGCATCGAGGCCCGTTCCAACTGCGACCTCGAGAATTCCGTCTTCAGCGATTCCCAGCGGAATGAGACAGTGCTCTTCCAGGTAGCGGGGCGAAAGCCGGGAGGCGAGCGTTCCGCCCGCTGCCTCGCGAAGGTCGCGCGCCCCTGTGCTCACGGCGACTTGGCCACGGGTGGAATGATCTTCGGAAGCGAATCCTTGAAAATACCCGGCGACTGTAGCTCTAGCCGGCTTCTCACCCTCTCGCGCACCTGGTCGGCAGTCTCGTCATTCCTCACGATGTAAGGCGTCACGAAAATCGCGAGCTCCGTGCGATTACGTGATCGGGTTTGTCGCTTGAAGAGATTGCCGATGATCGGAATATCCTTGAGAAACGGAACGCCGGTGTCGGAGGTTTCTTCCGTGGTTCCGATCAATCCGCCAATCACGACCGTCTGGCCGTTTTTGATCGTCGCACGAGTTGACGCTTCACGTGTCGAGATCACCGGGGCATTGAGAGCCGATGCGATGGTCTGCGAAGTCAGCGTGCTGACCTCCTGAAGGATCTGCACGCTGACGTAGTCGTCCTGGTTGATCGTCGGAATGATAGTAAGGTTCGTTCCGACGTCCTGGAACTGAACCGTGCGATCGATTGCGATGTCGTTGCCCAATCGGGTCGAGACGACGAACGGAACCTTGCTCCCAACGAGTATGTGCGCCTCACGATTATTCGATGCGAGAATTTCCGGAGTCGAGAGAACGCGGACATTGGAGTTTGCCGCCAGCGCGCGAAGCACTGCGCGCACCTTGAAGCGATCGAGCGAAACGACGCGAAGTACGAAATCATCGATCGAGCTCGCTGAATCAGGAGCCGACGGCGATCCGAACTGCGCCGTCGTCGTTCCATTCACTGCCGACCAGTCAACCCCGAACTGCTGAGTCTTGCCGAGTGTTACTTCGGCGACAAGCACTTCGAAGAGAACTTGCGGAGGCCGGGTGTCGAGAGCCTCGACGGTTTCACGAAGCAACGGATAGTTCGGCGGAACGGTACGAATGACCAGCGAGTTTGTCGATGAGTTCGCGACGATCGTCGTCTGCCCGATGAGGTTGCCGTTGTTTGCTGTGCCAGCCACCGCATCGGCTCCGTTTGACGCCGGAATCGAAGGCGTAGACACCCCAGGCGGAGTAATCGGCGTATCTCTGCGCATCTGGAATGCGGTCGCTTCGCGCTGCCTGAACGCGTCGAGATTTCGCGAGAGACTTCTGTCGTCGAGCGACAGAGAAGATCCCGACGTTACGGACGAGCCGTAAACACGTCCGAGTGCGTTCGCGAGGTCCTCCGCAGACGCATACTTGAGTGGAATCACGTAAGTATGCAGCGCCTGCGCTGGGGCCTTTTCGAGCGTCATGACCTGAGCGACTGATCCCTTCTGAATCATCACGAGGCCGTTGCTCTCGAGAATCGACTCGAGAATCTCTCCGACTGCGCTGCGCTCGACTGGCGTCGCAGTCGTGAAAGTGATGCGCTTGTCGGGAACATCGGTGAGCACGACGTTGAGACCGAGAGACAACGCAAGGGAACGCACCACATCCGCCAACCGCGCGTCAACGAAGTTGAGCGCCGTTCCCTGTGGCTTGACTGTTACCTGCGCGCTCGACGACGAAGATATCGACAGCATCGCTGACGCGACCAGGAAGAGTACTCGCTTCATTCCTTGCGCTCCTCGCCCTGCTGTACTTTCAACTCCATCCGTCCCGAAGGGCCGCGCACTATCACGGAGTTCGGGAGAATCTTTTCGATACGAAACGCTCCAACACGCTCGCCCTCGCGGTAAAGCCGGCTGCTGGACCCGGCGGAATCAGGCTGAATCAAGGCTGTCGCTCCGTTTGAACCTGTCATCGTGCCAAAGACCCGAGGAGGCGCCGCCGCGATAGCGACTACCTCGTCCGGCATGGACGAGACATCCGCCGACACACCACCGGCACCAGGGGGAGTATAGCGGACTGAAGGGGCCGCGCGAGTAGCTGAAAAAATGTTCGACGAGACTATTACTCCGGCGTCCGACCCAGTGCTTGACGATTGTATTTCGGCGACAGTCGTGCGCGTCGCTGCCGCAGGAGGAATCACGACGTTCGGTACCGACGGCTCCTGGAGCCAGAAAACAACTCCGACGACAACGAGCGAGATCGTCAGCCCGTTGAGCGATGTCCGAACCGCCGCAGCGCCTCTCATCACTCGACTACCGCCGGGACGCTGAGTTGCAGGGATATCTGGAGCAACCCGCCACGCAAAGAGGAATTGGAGACGACCGTCAACTGCTTCACACGAACGACTGGACTTCCGTACTGAAGCGCAGAGAGGAAGTCGGACAAGCCATAGACATCACCGACCGCGGAGATCGTTACCGGAATCGATGGCAACGATGAATCCGCGGTCGAGTCCGGCGTTCCGGCGAGGTCGAGGCGATTGATTGTTACCCGGCTTCTGTCTGCATCAGACTGTATCGCTGCCTGAACGGCCGATCCGGCGAGAGCGGTCGTCCTTCCAGCGACGAGCCGGCGCGAGCCGCCCGCATTTTCGGACGAGCCGAGTGCGGCACGCAACCGTGAATCGTCCGCGATCAGATCGCGCATTCGCGCGATACGGTCGGCGCTGAAGGCGATCATGTCCCCGCGGGCGTTCCACCGCGTGACGAACGGCACGATCGCAAATCTGACGAGCAGCGCGGCGATCACGATTGTCAAGCCAACCGCAATCACCCGGCGTTCCCTCCCTGTCAGCTTAGCGAATGGCATGCAGCGCTACCGAGAAGGTCTCATAGTTACGATTGCCTTCATTGAACCTGGAGCTCGCAGAAAGGAAGCGTACGTTTTCCAGCGAAGGATCTGCATCGAGCGCGGGCAC